>NZ_HG942051.1 GCF_000612665.1 Neobacillus dielmonensis | reverse complement strand
GGTTTTTCGACAGCCTGAAAACCTGCCAATCGGCAGGTTTTATCTCCATATAAAAGGTGTCTCTTGATAGACATAGTAATTGAGCCAGTTCGAGAAAAATAAATGGCCGTGTGACCGCCAGCGGTTGATTGGCGGCTGGGTAGGGTCATTATCAGGAAAATAATTTTCTGGCATATGGATTTCTAAGCCACGACTTAAATCTCTCTCGTATTCTTGTGCTAAGGTGTCAGATTCATATTCTAGGTGACCAGTGATCATAACATGCTTTCGATCGGTAGATGCTACTAATAGGACCCCTGCTTCCTTCGAAGCCGCTAGTAACTTCAGCTTACTTTGGCTTTGAATGGCTTCAATCGAAACATCCGTATAGCGGGAATGCGGAGCGTAAAATTGATCATCAAATCCGCGCAATAAAATATCGTTTTGTTCAATAATCTGGTGGGCATAAATACCGGAGCATTTCCTGGTCAATTCAAACTTATCAATTCCATAATAATGATAAAGGGCAGCCTGTGCACCCCAGCAAATATGTAAGGTGGAAGTTACGTTCTCATTGGCCCAATCCATGATTTCCGTTAATTCTGACCAATACTTAACCTGTTCAAAGTCCATAAGCTCAACAGGTGCACCAGTAATAATCATGCCATCAAACTTTTGCTGTTTGACTTGGGTAAAGTCAGTATAAAATTGATCAAGATGCTGTCTACTTGTATGAGTGGATTCATAGGATATAGTTTTTAAAAATTGTACGTTTACCTGCAGTGGTGAGTTTCCAAGTAGTCGTAACAGCTGTGTTTCAGCCTTTTCTTTTTCAGGCATTAAGTTCAAAATTAAAATATTTAATGGCCTGATATCCTGGCTGACAGCACGCTCATCATCCATTATAAAGATATTTTCCTGCTCTAAAACTTCGCGGGCCGGCAAGAGTTTTGGTATGTTAATTGGCAAACGATCATCCCCTTTTGGAAAGATTTGTTAATTGGGCTTTTTCGAGTAAGTCCAAGAATATTATAAAAATTCAATGTTTTAATTATATACATTAATGGAAGTTTAGGAAAGACGCTATTTTGGATAATCTATTTCCATGTCGGAATAAAGTGGAGTATTTGATACAATGAGAAATGAGAATCATTCTATATATAGATTGCGAGGGACTAGCTTTGGTAAAAAAAACAACAATTAAATCTGATATTGAGATTGCTCAAGATGCAGCCATGCTGCCTATTAAAGAAATTGCTCAAAAAGTTGGCTTGAAAGAGGATGACCTTGAACTTTTTGGTAAGTACAAGGCGAAGATTTCAAACGAAGCCCTTGCCAAGATTAGTACGAATCAATCGGGAAAAATTATTCTAGTAACCTCTATTAATCCGACGCCTGCAGGGGAAGGAAAATCAACTGTAACTGTTGGTTTAGGCGATGCGTTCAATCGAATCGGGAAAAAAGCTATGATTGCTATAAGGGAGCCATCCTTAGGACCTACCATGGGGATTAAAGGCGGTGCTACTGGCGGAGGCTTTTCACAGGTGCTCCCTATGGAAGATATCAATTTGCACTTTACAGGAGATTTCCATGCTATTACAACGGCAAACAATGCCCTTGCCGCTTTTATTGATAACCACCTCCATCAAGGCAATGAATTAAATATAGACCCTAGACGAATTGTATGGAAACGTGCGGTTGACTTAAATGATCGTGCTTTACGGAAAGTAATTATCGGACTTGGCGGACCTACACAAGGTGTTCCAAGAGAAGATGGGTTCGATATCACGGTAGCTTCGGAAATAATGGCCGTCTTTTGTTTGGCATCTGATCTCAAGGATTTAAAGGAACGGTTATCCCGAATGGTGGTTGCCTATAATTATGATAAGCAGCCTGTTACAGTAGGTGATCTCCGCGTCGAAGGCGCATTAACCTTATTGCTCAAGGATGCAATTAAGCCCAATCTTGTTCAAACCATTGAACATACACCAGCACTCGTTCATGGCGGACCATTTGCCAACATTGCTCATGGCTGCAATAGTGTGATTGCAACTCATGCAGCTTCCAAGCTGGCAGATTATGTGATTACAGAGGCGGGATTTGGAGCCGATTTAGGTGCAGAGAAGTTTTTACATATTAAATCACGAAGTGCGGGCATCAAACCAGAGGCAGTCGTTATTGTTGCGACCATCCGTGCCTTAAAAATGCATGGCGGCGTTCCAAAGCATGACCTTGCCAGTGAACATACTGCCGCACTAACAAAAGGGTTTGCCAATCTGAAAAAACATATTGAAACGATTAAAAGTTTTGGACTTCCAATCGTTGTGGCAATTAATAAATTTGTATCTGATACCGATGCAGAAATTAAAACATTATTAGAATTATGCAAGCAAGAGGATGTACCTGCTGCGTTAACGGAAGTATGGGAAAAAGGCGGTGAAGGGGGGATTGACCTAGCTGAAAAGCTTTTAGATGTAATCGGACGTGAAGAAAACCATTTCCACCCTTTATATGAACTGTCCGATTCTATCGAACAGAAGGTGAGAACAGTTGTACAAAAAGTTTATGGAGGGAAGGATGTAGAGTTTACAGCCGCCGCCAAAAAACAATTAACCAATTTTGATGCATTAGGCTGGTCGAATTTGCCGGTATGTATGGCGAAAACACAGTACTCTTTATCAGATAACCCAGCTAAATTGGGCAGTCCCAGTGATTTTACAGTCACGGTAAGGGAATTTAAACCATCGATAGGAGCCGGTTTTATTGTTGCTTTAACAGGTGATGTTATGACGATGCCAGGTCTACCTAAAAAACCTTCGGCCCTAAATATGGATGTTGACGAGGCTGGCAATGCAGTAGGATTATTTTAAGGAGTTGTTATGGCCAATGTTTGATCCAACAGCCTTTGATAACATGAAGGTCGTCATTGAAGGGGCCTTGTATGACCTGGATTTAAGTGGGGAGATCATTATTACGGACCGAAATGATTGGTTAAATCTTGCCAAACTGTCCAGGCTATTTACCATCAGTTTTCAATTGCGCGGGGAGGGACATTCCAAAATAACAGCTAAATTGGAACTGGAATCCACTTTAAACAACTTGGCAGCAGAATTGCTTCCGGACTCCCATCGGGAGCAATTAGCAGGATGCTTTGTAAAATTGCATTACTTTCTCGAGCATAAAAATGACCTGGAAAAGTTTACGGAAATCGAAAGATTGCTAATGGAAAATTGGGGGAGTACGAGGAAAATAACCCAAACCATTCAATATAACCCGTTAATGCTTTCCAAAAAAATAAAAAATGTAATAACGATTGATTTCCAGAGACTGGTCAGTGAGGACCAGTTAGATGATTTAGTGGAGTTGACTGCTTTGGTGTGTACAACCTTGCAAGAATTAGACAATCTTATTTTTGATTAAGCTTAAAAACGAATGGGATGCCCTTTTATGTAGGAGCATCTCGTTTTTTTACGACTTTTATAAGTATTAAAAATAAATATTTACAATATTCAAAATTAAAAGTAATATAGTTATAACTAGATATTAAGACCACATGCTAATATAGAGCCTAATAAAAGGGGAGATGAGCGTGGCTAAAACAGCTTGGGTAACTGATAGTACAGCATTTTTAGATGAAGAATTAAAAAATCATCCTGATATATATACCGTTCCATTAACCATTTCATTAGATGGTGAAGAATTCATTGATGGAGTGGATTTGACCCCAGCCGAATTGTTTAATAGGCTTAAATTTTTGAAATCGCCGCCAAAAACATCTCAGCCATCTGTCGGAGCGTTTCAAACATTATATGAGAGGTTATCAAAGGATTACGACCAAATTGTGGCAGTTCTACTTTCAGGAAAACTAAGTGGCACCGTTTCCTCCAGCGAACAGGCAGCTAAGTTGGTGGATATACCAGTAACAACATTTGACTCACAAATCCTTACTTATCCAATGTCAGCTTTATTAAAAAAGGGAATCGAGTGGCTGGAAGCAGGAGAAACGCTTGACGTGGTAATAGAAAAGCTTGAGAAAATCAGGGATACAAGCGAAACTTATGTGCTTGTAGGCAGTTTAGAACAGCTGCACCGAGGTGGCAGAATGTCAGGACTTCAATTTTTCCTTGGTAGTATGTTGAATGTGAAGCCCATCATTTCTTTTGACCAGGGTTCTTTAATCGTTAAAGAAAAAGTAAGAAGTGAGAAGAAGGCAAAAGAAAAAGTCCTTGATTACTTTCATCTTGCTTATGAAAAAAATCAGGTTAACGAAGTTTATATTCTATATGGTTTGCATGAGGAGCAAGCGGAGGAATGGCGGAGGGAACTTGAAAACCAGTATCCTCACCTAAACATTGTTTGTTGCCCACTTGGTGCAGTTATTGGAGTGCATGCAGGAGAAAATACATTAGGAATCAGTTGGTATAACGGATTATAGTAACCCCAGAGTCTTTGGGGTTATTTTTTTATGGTTGTTCATGATAAAATAGCAGGGATGAAGGCAGGTGTATAGAGATGAAAGAACAAACGATAGAAACGACTGAGGAATTTGTGCAAAATCAACTAGGACACGATGCAACTGGCCATGATTGGTATCATGTCGACCGGGTTCGAAGGAATGCATTGCTAATTTTCGGAGAAGAACAAGCCGGTGACCCGTTTATTATTGAAATGGCAGCTCTTCTTCATGATATTCCTGATGAAAAATTAAATGAGAGTATAGAAGCCGGAGAGCGGAAACTAGATGACTTTTTACAGAGCCTACCTATAGATGATTACGAAAAAAACCATATCAAACAAATTATTACTACGATCTCATATAAAGGTGGACAAGCTTCCAACCTCACATCCATAGAGGCGAAAATTGTCCAAGATGCCGACCGTTTGGATGCAATTGGTGCTATTGGTATTGCCCGTGCATTTGCCTATGGGGGCAAAAAAGGCCAGCCGATTTATGATCCAGGTTTTAAGGTGCGGGACAATATGAGCTTGGAAGAATATCGAAATGGCAAATCTTCAAGTATCCATCATTTTTATGAAAAATTACTTAAACTTAAAGACCTATTAAATACAGATCCTGCAAGAAAAATGGCAGAAAGCCGCCACGACGCCATGGAGAAATTTTTAGAACAATTTTATCAAGAATGGAATGGTTAAAACATGAAAATGTTAACGGTCGAAAATGTAACGAAAACTTATGGGGAAAAACAATTATTTGAGCAAATTTCTTTTACCATTGGTGAGAAGGAACGAATCGGACTCATTGGGGTTAATGGAACGGGTAAGTCTTCGTTATTAAGGATTGTGGCCGGATTGGATACTCCTGATGCTGGGAAGGTAATTACAGGTAAAGACTATTCCATCTCATTCCTGCAGCAAAGTCCGGATTTTGAAACTGACCGAACGGTACTTGAACAAGTATTTGATGGGGATGCGCCCATTTTAAAATTAATGCGCGAGTATGAAAAAACATTGATTGACTTGAATAAAGACCCAAACAATTCGGGGCAGTTAGACGAGCTTTACCGCCTGCAAAAGCAAATGGATGCCCTTAACGCATGGGATGCCAGCAGCAATGCCAAATCCATATTAACCAAGTTGGGTATCACTAATTTTGGTCAAATGGTAGGTCAACTATCCGGCGGGCAAAAAAAACGGGTTGCCTTGGCCCAAGTATTAATCGCCGAACCTGATTTACTCATCTTGGATGAGCCTACTAACCATCTGGACTTTGAAACGGTTAAATGGTTGGAAGACTATTTAAGCAGGTATAGAGGTTCCATTTTGGTTGTGACCCATGACCGGTATTTCTTAGATAGGGTAACCAACCGAATTTTTGAATTAGATGGGGGCGCTATTTACAGTTATAAAGGAAATTATGCTGCTTTCCTTGAAGCAAAGGCAATTCGTGAAGAGAACGAAGCAGCCACATTTGAAAAGAAGAAAAATCTGTACCGACGGGAATTGGAGTGGATTAGACGCGGGGCACAGGCAAGGTCCACAAAGCAAAAGGCCCGAATTGGAAGATTTGAAGAGTTGGATCATCAATTGTCTAATGGGAAACCTGGGGCCGAAAAATTGGACATTTCCCTTAACGGCAGCCGCTTGGGCAAGCAGGTGTTTGAGTTGAAAGATGCATCGAAACAATATGGGAATAAAATGATTCTTAATTCATTTGATTTGCTTATTAAGCCTGGGGACCGGATTGGAATTATCGGTAATAATGGTACGGGGAAATCAACGTTTTTAAATATTTTAGCCCAGCGGATACCCCTTGATTCGGGTATGTTTAATATCGGACAAACTGTAAAAATCGCCTATTACACCCAGGAAAGCGAAGATATGGATGAAAATAAGCGGATGATTGAGTATATTAAGGAAACCGCGGAAGTCGTAGAGACTTCGGATGGGAAGAACATTTCAGCAGCTCAAATGCTCGAACGGTTTTTATTTTCACCTTATACACACGGAACACCTATCCGAAAACTTTCCGGCGGCGAGAAACGGCGCCTGTACTTGTTAAAAATCTTGATGTCGGCTCCTAACGTTCTCCTGCTGGATGAGCCAACCAATGATCTTGATACTCAGACATTAACTATACTCGAGGATTACTTGGAAGAGTTCCCAGGAGTAGTAATAACGGTTTCCCATGACCGTTATTTCCTTGATAAGGTGGCGAGCCAACTGCTAATTTTTAAGGGCGATGCAAAAATTGAACCATTTTACGGAAACTATAGTGAATATCTGGAACGAGAAGTCATCGTGGAGCCCAAAAAAGAAGGAAAATCTTCACCTGCTCCATTCAAAGCCCCTGAAAAGGAAAAAAAGAAAAAACTTACTTTTAAAGAACAAAAAGAATGGGAAGAAATTGACGGGGTAATTGCCCAAACAGAAGCAAAACTGGAAACTATTACGGGGGAAATAGAGAAGTATAGCAGTGATTTTACAAAATTGCAGGAGCTAATGACGCAGGCTGCCGAATTAAATAGTAAACTGGAACAATTGATAGAGCGCTGGTCTTATCTTGCGGAACTAGCTGAAAATAGCTAAGATCAAGTGCATAATATGTGAATGAATCGTATTCATTATGATAAACTTGTAAAAGAAATTAGAGGAATCAGGTGATTGTGGTGAAAATTAATTCAATTGAACCAACGCCCAGTCCAAATACCATGAAAATTATCCTTGACAAGGAACTGCCGATGGGAAAAAGCCATAATTATAAAAAGGATAATATGGGAGATGCACCCCCAATTATTCAATCCATCCTTCAAATTGAAGGTATAAAGGGTGTTTACCATGTTGCAGACTTCTTGGCTGTAGAAAGGAACGCAAAATTTGACTGGCAGGAGCTGTTGCTTAAGGTTCGACAAGCGTTTGGAGAAACTGCCACCGAAATTGCTGGGACTAATGCGATTATCAATGATCACTTTGGCGAAATAAAAGTAGAAGTCCAATTGTTTAAAGATATACCACTTCAGGTCAAACTTACTGATGGGACAACAGAAAAGCGGTACGGGATGCCAGAGCAATTTTTGCAGGCAAGAGAAAGGGCACAGCTCCCGAATGACAATTATATTCTGCTTCGAAAATGGAAGAATCATGGGGTCAGATATGGTGATCTTGACCAAATAGGTCAGGAGGTAGTTGATGAGTTAGTTGCGGCCTATCCCCATGAACGCTTGGAAGAGCTGATTGCTAAAGCTATTGTAGGTGAAACGGCAATACTAGCCAAACCTATAAAGCCGCCTCGCAAAAAGCTAACCGTTGAGGACTTGACGCACCCTGATTGGCAGGTCCGTTATCAATTGCTGGAGCAAATGGATGATCCTGATGTAAATGATTTGCTAGTCTTAGGAAAAGCCTTAGAGGATGAAAAACCTTCAATTCGAAGATTGGCAGCTGTCTATCTGGGGATGATTGAAGATAAGGCAGTTCTGCCGCTGTTGTATAAAGCATTAGGCGACAGGACGGTTACTGTTCGTAGAACTGCAGGGGATTGCTTGTCCGATTTAGGGTTTCCAGAGGCTGCTCCTGTAATGGAGAAGGCGTTAAAAGACCCAAGTAAATTGGTGCGCTGGCGTGCAGCCATGTTTTTATATGAACAGGGTGATAAGGAGGCACTGCCGGCTTTAAATGCTGCAGAAAACGACCCTGAATTTGAAGTAAGCATGCAAATTAAAATGGCAATTGAAAGAATTGAGGGCGGCAAAGAAGCCAAAGGGTCCGTTTGGAAACAAATGACCGAAGCCCGAAAGAGTGATTCTTGAGCAGATTACCAGTAAGTATAACTTTTTAATTACAATGGAAAATGGAGTGATTCAATATGTCTAATGCCTATGAAGAATATATGCGCCAAATGGTGATTCCAATGCGGGAAGAACTTACGAGAGCCGGGTTTGAGGAGCTTAACACCGCGGATGAAGTAGAGAAATTTATGGAAGATGTAAATGGGACGACTCTTGTAGTCGTTAACTCCGTCTGCGGCTGTGCGGCCGGATTAGCTAGACCTGCTGTAACACAAGCAGTTGCAGCAAGTGAGAAAAAACCGGACCATCTTGTTACTGTATTTGCCGGTCAGGATAAGGAAGCAACGGCAAAGATGCGTGAGTATTTTACAGGAATTGAACCTTCCTCACCATCCATGGCCGTATTAAAGGGCAAAGAAGTGGTTCACTTTATTCCTAGACATGATATTGAAGGAATGCCCATGGAATCAGTAATGCAAAATGTATTGAATGCTTTGGAAACTCATTGTTAATAGGAAGGGTATGGGAAAACTGGCAGTTGGTTAAATAACTGCCAGTTTTTTTACTAGATATTTTCCATTTATTCAAAAAAGCTGTATAATAAAAATATATTTGTTTTCCGTAATGTTACAAGACTATGAATTGATTTTGGGTGAGTAATATGAATAATTGGTTTAGGAAAACGCTTTTTGTCATGGTGTCTGTGTTAACGTTTGGGCTTATTACACCAACTCAGTTAATTAATCCAGCTGAGGCAGACAGCCCGAATGATCGGGATGCATTTGAAGTTCCTTCTATTGGCACGTATGTACATGATACAAATCATAGTAATTCAGAATCAGAGTTTAATAGAGATCATTTTATGGAAATTCTATTAAGACAGGCAGAGCAGCAATCATATCAAAAGTTCGGCAACAAAATTAAGCCGGTTATCGAAAATGAATTTCGTGATGTCATCCTGCCGAACATTGAACTCGCAATTGAGGAAACAGCCAGTCGATTACCGGATGAACAGCTAAAAAATCTAGTTATTTCCGAACAGCCAGGGAACGGGTATACAGAAAAAATTTTTCATATAAAAAATGCTGATTCAGGGAAAGATATTCTTCGATTCCATGTGCGAAGAGACCAGCCGCCGCAGGACGGTTATTGGTTTAACTTTCATTATCATAGTTATGAGGATGATTATCAAACTCACCATCAGCTAGGATCCATCTATTGGGCTAAAAATACACCGCCTAAATGGATGAGTTAATATTTGCCAATGGGAGATAAAAAATTTATAGTATAAATGAAACTTTTCTCTAGTAACACACGTAAATAATCTATAACCTATTTTGGAGGAATGAACATGGCAATTAGTTTATCAAAGGGTCAAAAAGTTGATTTAACCAAAACAAATCCTGGGCTGACAAAAGTAGTAGTGGGACTTGGTTGGGATACGAATAAGTATGACGGTGGTCATGACTTTGACTTAGATTCTTCTGTTTTTTTGCTAGGTGAAAATGGGAAAGTGACGACTGAAACCGATTTTGTCTTCTATAACAACCCTCAAGGTGCCAACGGTGCAGTTGTACATACAGGAGATAACCGAACTGGTGATGGTGATGGTGATGATGAGCAAGTGAAAGTTGACCTTTCGGCAGTTCCAGCATCCATTCAGCGGATTGCATTTACCATTACAATTCACGAAGCAACAAGCAGAAACCAGAATTTTGGGCAAGTATCTAACGCCTATGCTCGAATTTTTAACGAAGCTACTGGCGAAGAACTGATTCGTTATGACTTAGGAGAAGATTTCTCCATTGAAACGGCGATTGTCGTTGGGGAATTGTATCGCCACAATGGGGAATGGAAGTTCAGCGCCATTGGCAGTGGTTATCAGGGCGGCCTAGCAGCGCTTGCAACTGATTTCGGCTTACAGGTAGGTTAATCTAAAAAGTTAGAGACCCAGCGCTAAGCTTGGGTCTCTTTACAAATTTTTTATCTTCGTTTGGAGGAACAACATTCATGTCAGTTTTACAAGGAATTTTGGATACATACGCTCAGTTTTTTGATTGGCACATGTGGGGAGAGGTATTAACAGATCCCGTCGCTTGGGGGCTAATTGGGACGCTGATTGTTCTTGAAGGATTGCTATCAGCCGACAATGCACTTGTTTTGGCTGTTATGGTTAAGCATTTGCCACCTGATAAACGAAAAAAGGCATTATTTTACGGTTTATTAGGAGCCTATACATTTCGATTTATTGCCATTGGGATTGGAGTATATCTGATTGAATTTTGGTGGGTAAAAATTATTGGAGCAGGATACCTAGCCTGGTTATCCATTAAATACTTTATGGATAAGCGAAAAGGAGAGTCAGAAGAAAATGAGGAAGCAGAAGGAATTAATAAAAGTGGTTTATTGATAAGGCTGTTCGGAACATTCTGGGGAACCGTTGTTTCAGTAGAGTTAATGGATATCGCCTTTTCAGTAGACAGTGTACTGGCAGCATTTGGAGTTAGCAGTGAGGTATGGATCCTGTTGATTGGAGGAATGCTTGGCGTATTAATGATGCGGGGGGTTGCCGGAGTATTCCTAACTTTGATTGACCGTGTACCTGAACTTGAGACAACTGCTTATATTCTCATTCTAATTATTGCAGTAAAAATGTTTTTAACTGTGTTCCACATTGAAATGGGCCATGTGACCTTCTTCATCATTCTTGTTTTAACTTTTGGCATTACCTTTATTATTCACTTTATGAATAAGAAGAAAGAAGCAGGTAAAGGACATCAATCTTAAACAACTATTAACCAGAGGGAGAAGACGTGAGTTGTCTCCCTTATTTTTTACCAAAAACTGAGGAGTAAAAGAGATGAGGTTTTTTTCCTATTTTTACGATAATGAACTAGAGCAATACTTCTATCAAATGCCGCAAGACTTTAATAAATATACCAATCGAGACCTTCTTGCTTATGGGTTGGGTGCAACCTTATACATGCCGGCAACCCGGCCGAATATTCATCAAGAAATCCTCTCAAAAAAACACGAAGGGCTAACCTCTCTGGTGATTGATTTAGAAGATGCGGTTGGGGATAAAGAGGTCGAGACTGCGGAACAATCACTAGTCTTGGAATTGCTAAAGCTGAAGGAAGAACTCCACAAAGGATTTATTTCTATTGCTGATTTGCCGCTAATGTTTGTAAGAATACGGTCGCTCGAGCAATTAAAACGGATTGTGGCCCAAGTAGAGGATTCTATTCATGTATTGACAGGGGTGGTGCTGCCAAAGTTTTGCCCTGAAACAGGGGAGGCGCTGTTAAGAGAAGTATATCAAATTCACACCGAGCATCAGCCTTTTTATGCAATGCCCATTCTAGAAACCGCGAACGTGATACATAAAGAAACAAGAATAAGAGAATTAATGGATATTAAGGCGTTGGTGGACCAATATAAAGAAATTGTTTTAAATATTCGGATTGGTGCGACGGATTTTTGCGGGTTGTATGGAATCAGGCGGAGCGCTGAGAGCACAGTTTATGATATTGCTGTTTTGCGAGATACAATCTCAGATATTATTAATATTTTTCAAAGACTTGACAGCCCCTATGTTGTTTCCGGTCCCGTTTGGGAATATTTCACATCAGGTGACAGGATTCTTAAACCGCAATTAAGACAAACCCCATTCCGCGAACGTTATGGCGAAGAAGGGATGAGATGGAGAAAACAATTGATTAACCAGCATTTGGACGGTTTAATACAAGAAGTGATGATGGACGTTGCCAATGGGTTAGCCGGAAAAACAATTATTCACCCAACACACATAAAAGTGGTGCAAGCTCTTAATGTTGTTACATATGAGGAGTATACTGATGCAATTAATATCGTAAATGCTGCAACGGGTGACGTTGGCGTAATGAAAAGCAAGTTTTCCAACAAGATGAATGAAATCAAGCCCCATTATTATTGGGCGCAAAAGACGATACTGAAATCAAAGCTTTACGGGGTGCTACATGAAGAAGTCACAAACCTTGACCTTATCAAAAAAGAAGTATATCTTTCCTATTCTTGATTCCATTGAGACTGAAATTGAAGTAACGGAGAATCCTTATAAGTTGGAAATCAAACGTTTGTTTACAATGGCGGCACGGATTAATAAAAAACGTTCGTTTTTATTTGTGAGCAAGGTTCTTGGTAAGCATTTGCCAATTAATCCGCATAAAGGACTAGTAACCGCTGCTCTATTAGCAGCCAGGTACTCGGAGAGTGTATTGGGTAGGGACTGCAACGGTGAAACGGAAGAGCTGATATCTTTATTTCATAATGAGAAGCACTATAGAAGTATTCCTTTTATACCTGCAAGCGTAAATCCAGTCATCATCGGTTTTGCCGAAACGGCTACTGCACTTGGCCAAGCGTTCTTCGATTGTTTTCAACAGGCTGATTATTTTCATACGACGAGAGAGGAGCTAGCAGGAAGACAACCGGATATTACGTTTGAGGAAGAGCATTCCCACGCTACTTCCCATCGCTGCTATATAAAGCTCGAAACGTTGGACAATGATCGGGAAATCATTCTCGTTGATGATGAGATGACAACTGGAAAAACAGCTCTCAATATTATTAGATCACTACACGAAAGATTTCCAAGAAAGGAATATTCAGTTGTTTCAATATTGGATTGGCGCTCTGAGCAAGATAGGCAGAAATTTTCCCGTCTTGAGCATGAATTGGGAATCACTATTCATGCAGTTAGTTTGCTTTCAGGGCATGTCCATGTAAGAACATTGAAGGAACTAGAAAGACAAGCTTCTGAAATCGCGACGACAGAACAAGAAGATATGACGGTAGAAGCCTTGGATTTAGAAGCATTTTTTATACCAACCGAATTTTCGTCCATTAAACAGGAGAATTCGGCTTTATTTATCAACGAAACGGGTAGGTTCGGTCTTTCAAGTCTTGAAAACCAATTACTTCATGAAACGATTGTTCGGGCTGGGCAATATCTTTCATCCTATCGAAATGGGAGACGGACTCTTTGCCTTGGAACAGGAGAATTTATTTATCTGCCTATGAAATTAGCAGCCGAGATGGGTAGCGGTATATTCTTTCAGTCTACCACGAGAAGTCCCATTTATGTTGCAAATGAGGTTGGGTACGGAGCTAGATATGGCTTAGCCTTTCCCTCACCAGAGGACAATGATGTTGCTCATTTCGTCTATAATATTCCCCCTGATCATTATGATGAATTATTTTTATTTTTTGAGAGAGAGCCGTCCTTAAAGGCACTTGAACCATTCCTACAGGAACTGGCCAAAACAAAAATCAAATCAGTAAAACTTGTCAGCTGTTCAAAAGAAAGGGGATTAATATGCAGGAGTTAATGAATAAACCTGCTAAAATGGGTTCTTATTCTGAGGAGGACGTGCTATTTCTGTTAAAAGATTTAAGCCATGTTCAGCTTGAAGATACAACCGATAACAGGGAATGGAAAATGCAAACAGGAGGACACTACAGTGAGTCATTGCCTATCGAGTATCAGCCTCCCCAACACTATGTGGATCTGTTTTGGAAAGCATTACACGAATATAAACAGAAGGTGGCTTTATGCATTGGCATTGTTTCAGAGCAAATTTATCAACTGAAGGGTGAACAAACCGTTCTTGTGTCCTTAGCTCGTGCAGGCACACCGGCAGGTATATTAATAAAAAGGTACATAAAGGACCGCTTTAACATTTCTTTGCCACACTACAGTGTCTCGATTATTCGGGATCGTGGCATTGACGAAAACGCCATTCATTATATACGGAAGGCTCATCCAAATGGGAACATTCAATTTATAGATGGATGGACCGGAAAAGGAGCAATCTCAATAGAGTTAACAAAGGCATGTGCGGATTATGAGCGGAAATATGGAGTTAGAATGGACGATACGGTAGCCGTTATTGCGGACCCTGGATACTGCACCACTCTGTATGGTACTAGAGAAGACTTTCTAATACCTAGTGCGTGCTTAAATTCAACTGTCTCTGGCCTTGTAAGCCGTACTGTTTTAAACGACCTTTATATTGGTAAGGATGATTTTCACGGTGCAAAGTTTTATAGAGAACTTGCTGACGAAGATGTTTCCAATCAATATATTAATATCATTGAAGGCGAATTCCCAACCATAGCGAATCAGGCACAAAAGATTGCGGCAGAAAAACAAGTTGATGAAATAGGCGCTGTATTTTTAGGCATGGAGGAAGTAAAAAAAATCCAAGCGGAATTTTCAGTTGAAAGTACTCACTTTATTAAACCGGGAGTAGGCGAAACAACGAGAGTTTTACTAAGAAGGGTGCCATGGAAGATTTTAATGCGAGACAAAACAAGCCCATATGTAAAACACATTCTCCTGCTGGCAGAAGAGAAGAATGTGGAAGTAGTGGAGTATGCTGACCTAAGCTATCTCTGTTGTGGAATCATTAAAACAGTTAAGGGGTCTAAGAAATGATATTTGCATCTGACCTGGACCGTACCCTGATTTATTCAAATCGTGCCATTAATATCCTTGGTTCAAGTGAAATAGACAACCTTAAACCAGTAGAAAAAAAAGGCAGCCGTTGGGTTGCCTATATGACTGAGAACGCCTTTTCGGCATTAAGAGAGCTTGCGCATAACAGTCTATTTATACCTGTTACAACAAGAACTACGGAACAATTCAATCGAGTTTTCATCTTCGGCCAAGATATTCCTATAAAATACGCGATTACCTCAAATGGAGCACGCATTATACAGAACGGAAGACCTTTGGAAGAATGGACAAACTATATTTCTCAAAATCTTGAAGAGCAATCTTTATCCCCGGCTGAATTTCTCTCGGAGATTAAGCGCAGTGGGTTAGAATGGAATGGTGAGTGGAAGCAAGCAGAGGATTTATTCTTATATTCCATTTTGTACGATGTGCTTCCAGAATCCTTGATTAAAGAAATATCTTTAGCAGCAGAAGCAAGCGGTTGGCGGATATCCCTTCAAGGCAGAAAACTTTATTTCATCCCCAAAGCAATCAGTAAAGGGGCAGCACTTGAATTCATTTGTAAGCTGGAAGGACAAAAAGTAGCTGCTGGGGCTGGAGATTCCCGCCTTGACTTGGACTTTTTAACGCTTTGTAAGCTCGGTTTTGTTCCGAAACATGGGGAGCTTGTAAAGGAATCCGTAAACACAGGCCTGACTGTTACCAGTCAAACTGGGGTCAAGGCAGGGGAAGAAATTATTCAGCAATTTTTAAGGTTAATCCCCTTGGCTATCTAATGACCCTCGAGCATTCGGCTAACGATAAAGTAATAAATAGAGGCAAGTAAACAATAGCAAACTACGAGAAATAAGATCATATGACTGACAGATGCCAGGGCTGGTGAGAGAAGCAGGGTGAAAATTAGACTGAAGACAAATAAATCTAAATAGATAAACACATCCGATGACATCACTTGCATCACGGTAATCAGTTCCTCAGATACGAGGTCCATCTTGGGACGTTTATAAAGAAATCTCATTGAAGTCACCTACTTTAGTATCGTATTCAAATATATGTAGGGACAGGAAAAATGGTGAAAAGCAGAAACTTTTTCAACCTGTTTTCGTATAAACAAATGAACCATTTTATCAACTATGTTAAGATAGAAAGGTAAAAGCCTTACATAATTTGCAATTTGCGATTTGCTGACTTATAGGAATGAGTTTTGCTTATAGAGGAAGGGATTTTAAATGTATCCACTTATACAACAATTAAACATCCATCCTGTATCCCTTTCATATGAAAATTGGCTGAGTATATTAAAAAAGCCGTTGTCAGAAAGGCCAAATTATTTATTCGAAAATGGGACTATTCAAATTGGTCAAGTAGTAGGGGAATTCCTTGGGATTCCAATTGATACTGACGATTATTATAATCATTTGTATGACTATGTAACTTCCAGAGAATTTCGTCTCTACCTATTGAGTGAAGATTCTCTTGATAAAACAATTGATAACAACCGTTTCCAAGCTGTACAGAAAATTTTGAACATCAGCCAAGAGCAAAAGCTGTCGGTTAATCGTTTTACAGCTTTTCTCGATGGTGAACAGCTTCTAATAAAATCCAATGTCCCTGTTATTCATCGCAAAATACGAGAAGCGATGATTGAAACGCTTGAACTGTTTACTCGGCTTGAACAGGATGGATTAAAAAATCATGAGCTTAGGCGGATATTGGTCGATATCATAAAGTGGTCGTTTAATCATTTGCAGCCAGCGCTCGAAACAGCTGATCCGCAAAAGGAAATGCCTCGGTTTATGTGGTACGGTGACTTTAAAAAAAGCCATCAATACTTTTTATTTTATTTAATTTCGCTTGGCTGTGACATGGTTATATTTCATCCTGAAGGCCGGGATATATTGGATGGTTTTATCACAGACCCCATTTTTAAGCATCAATATCCTAATCAGGAGCCCCCTGAACCTTTTCCAACCGAAAGGCGAAGCAGGAAAACTACCGTAGCGTACAGAGCTTCCAGAGAAATTGAATCAATACTCAATCAGGAAGGGTCTGGACTATACAAGCCTTGGCAGTTAAGAGAGTATACTCCGTCGTCACTTACACTGAGGACAACATACGATGAACTATTTATCCTTACTAAAGAAATGGCTATGATTCGTCCGGAATTTGAGGTGAAAAACGGTGAGGTGAAAATACCATCAATTTTCGCTAAAATTCAAGGTGTCAGTAAAAATAGAAAAGAGTACTGGGAACGTCTTCATTCCCTGGTCGAGTTAGAAAACAGCTTGCTAATACGCCAGCTTCCTTTCACTGTTCCAAGTTCAAGTGATTTTCGTTTTCATTATCGAAACGCTTTGGCTAAAGATGGGGTGATCGATCCCGCTACTATCATGAAATCGCATTATTGGCCTTATTCATTTTTGCCAGCAGGTTTACAAAAAGGTATCGCCAATGCGGTTAGAAACATCTGTGATAAGCCGGAGATCAACCCATTGCCAATGGAAAGCTTAGAGGAAGTGAAAATCTTCCTGTTTACTCAGTCCATGTTTTTGCCAAAAAGCATCATTCAAATGTTGGAACGCTTTGATTATTCACAGCAAGTACCCAAACTAATCGTATTCAATAATGAATTGACCGGAAGGCTGTCAAGGTCCGATGCCGCTATGATGCTTTTGCTCAATCAATTTGGTATTGATATCATTCTTTACAATCCAACGGGTCACAATGACATTGAAACATATATAGCTCCTGGAATTTTCGATATCCATTGGCTTGAGGATGTAGTTTTTGATCTAGCTTATAAAGAGCCGTCCCATTCCATTTTTAAAAAGGGGCTTTTCCAAGGTATTTTAAAAAATTTAAGGGGAGATTAACCAGTGAATTTATCACCTAATCCATCCAGTAATTTTACACCAGCGCCAACAGAGGACCTGTTGAATGAGGCCAAAGTTTCTGACATCAAGCTTGCTCTCCGCAAAGAACCTGAAATTCAAAATCTGGCACGCTCCATTGATGAACGTGACCAAATTCAAGTTTTAGAGTTTGGCAAAGAGCCAGCTGTACAAGTTTCACGATTCTCTGACCAAATTTTAGCTAACATGAGAACCACAAAGGTAGAGGATTCCGGTGAACTGTTAAAACAGCTTGGCCGAATTATGGATAAATTCGATCCAAAAGATTTCCAAAAGTCCTCAGGTGGTTTATTTGGCAAGCTTTTCAAAAAAGGCGAAAAAATGATTGAAAAAATATTTGGCAAATATCAAACCATGGGTTCCGAAATTGACAAAGTCTATGTAGAAATTTCAAAGTACCGTCAGGAAATGGTTGATGCAACTAGTATGCTTGAAGGAATGTATGAGCAGAACTATCAGTTTTATATGGCCCTCGAAAAGTATATTGTTGCGGGTGAATTAAAAGTAGAAGACTTAAAAAACAATCAGCTTCCACAGTTGGAAGCAAAAGCGGCTTCCGGTGACCAGCTTGCCTCGATGCAGCTTGATTCGTTAAAAAATGCAATAGAGCTATTAGAACAGCGTATCTATGATTTGGAAATGGCTAAAATGGTTGCACTGCAAACTGCTCCGCAAATTCGGATGCTTCAACGTGGAAATACAAAATTGATTGGAAAAATCAATTCGGCTTTTGTCACTACGATTCCGATTTTTAAAAATGGTTTAATCCAAGCGGTAGCAGCTAAACGGCAAAAGCTGGTGGCAGATTCCATGAGTGAATTGGACCGCAGAACCAATGAAATGCTGCTGCGGAATGCTCAAAATATTTCACAGCAAAGTGCAGATATTGCTAGACTCGCCGGCGGGCCGAGCATCAAAATTGAAACCATTGAGGAATCCTGGAACATCATCATCAAGGGAATGCAGGAAACGAAGGCAATTGAAGATGAAAACAGGCGCTTGCGCGAAGAGGGAACAAAACGGTTAGAACAGCTTCAAGACAATTTTAAAAAATTGAAGCAGCAATAAAAATAGACAAACTTTTGGATGGAGTGATAGAAGTGGCAATTAATTTACAAAAAGGCCAGCGAGTAGATTTGACCAAAAGTAACCCGGGTCTTACAAAAATTATGGTGGGTCTAGGCTGGGATCCTGTTCAAAGCGGCGGAGGCGGCGGGCTGTTCGGTTCACTGTTTGGCGGCGGCGGAGCACCAAACATTGACTGTGACGCATCTGTTATCATGCTGGGAGAAAATGATAAACTGAGGAATAACAAAGATGTCATCTATTTCGGTAATTTAAGAAGTAATGACGGAAGTGTCCAGCACTCTGGAGATAATTTAACAGGGGACGGAGACGGCGATGACGAGCAAATCATGATTGACTTAAGCAGGGTGCCGTCACATATTCAAAAACTTGTTTTCGTGGTCAATATTTATGACTGCGTTAAGCGTAAACAGCATTTTGGAATGATTCGCAACGCGTTTATCAGAGTAGTGAATCCATCAACAAACCAAGAATTAATTCATTATAATTTAACGGATAATTACAGTGGGCTTACCTGTCTTGTGACTGGAGAAATTTATCGCCACGGTAATGAATGGAAGTTTGCAGCAATTGGTAGTGGGACCAATGCAGCCGGTCTAAGTGAAGTCGTTCGTTCCTATAGCTAAAAACTAGAAATGTACCTTTCCTATGTAAATTATAAGCAATGAGGTGATTCTATTGGGCATCAATTTATCTAAAGGACAAAGAATTGATCTGACTAAAACCAATCCAGGATTAACGAAAGTAATTGTTGGACTTGGCTGGGATACCAACCGTTATCAAGGCGGCCATGATTTTGATTTAGATGCATCCGCATTTTTAACCGATGACAATAGTCGGGTCATCAATGATTCTGATTTTGTGTTTTACAATAATTTAACCGATCCGTCGGGTGCAGTAGAGCATACAGGTGACAACCGTACTGGGGAAGGGGACGGTGATGATGAGCAAATTAAAATTGATTTTAGTAAGGTTCCATCACATGTCCATCGAATTGCAATTGCAGTTACCATTCATGAGGCTGAGCAACGAAGTCAAAACTTTGGTCAAGTGAGCAATGCTTTTGTTCGGGTTGTTGACGAAGAGACTAATCGAGAAATATTAAGATTTGACTTAGGAGAAGATTTCTCTGTTGAAACAGCTGTCGTTGTGTGTGAACTATACCGTCATAACGGAGATTGGAAATTTAATGCTGTTGGCAGTGGCTTTTCTGGCGGTCTGGCTGCACTGTGCCGTAATTTTGGATTGCAAGTTTAATGTGATGATTTAGAGGTATTTTTTACAAAAAGAGACTGACCTGAAATTCAGTCTCTTTTTTATTAGTGTAATTTTATCATACTTTTTAAACCGTAATCTGTGTTAAAATATGAAGATATGAATAGTGTAGGGAGTGTCGTATCTTGAAGCAATATTTAGATTTATGCAAGCACGTGTTAGAAAATGGCGTGATAAAAGATGACCGTACGGGTACTGGTACAATCAGCACTTTTGGGTATCAGATGAGATTTGACCTGCAAGAGGGTTTTCCACTCCTGACAACCAAAAAACTGCATTTAAAATCAATTATTTATGAATTGCTATGGTTTTTAAATGGGGATACCAATGTTCGGTACTTACAGGAAAATGGAGTTCGAATTTGGAATGAATGGGCCGATGAGAATGGTGAGCTTGGACCGGTTTATGGTCACCAATGGCGGTCATGGACAGGTGCAGATGGAACAACAGTTGATCAGATAAGTCAATTAGTCGACCAAATAAAAAACAACCCAAATTCAAGAAGATTATTGATCAACGCTTGGAATGTTGCTGACATAGATAAAATGGCCCTTCCTCCATGCCATTGTATGTTCCAATTCTATGTGGCTGATGGAAAACTGTCCTGCCAATTATATCAGAGGTCAGCGGACTTGTTTTTAGGAGTTCCGTTTAATATTGCATCATATGCACTGTTAACGATGATGGTTGCCCAAGTATGCAACCTGGAACCTGGAGAATTTATCCATACTTTTGGGGATGTTCATATTTATAAAAATCATTTAGATAATGTGAAACTGCAGTTAGAACGAGAGCCAAGGCCATTGCCAAAAATGAAACTAAATCCTCAGGTTACCGATTTATTTGCCTTTTCCTATGATGATTTTACATTAGAAGACTATAATCCTTACCCACCTATTAAGGGAGTAGTTAGTGTATGATTTCGTTTATCTTAGCTATGGACAAGAATAATGTAATTGGCAAAGATAATCAGCTTCCTTGGCATCTTCCGGAAGATTTAAAGTTCTTTAAGCGGGTTACGATGGGGCACCCGATAGCGATGGGGAGGAAAACCCACCAATCTATTGGACGTGTACTTCCAGGCAGGGAAAATATCGTTATTACCCGACAGCAGGACTTTCAATGTCAAGGATGCACCGTTTTCTCCTCTATAGAAGAATTCGTTCAGTATAGTAGCAAAATCAGCGAGGAAGTTTTTGTGATTGGCGGGGCGGAAATATTCAAGGAAACATTTCCTTATGTGGACCGTCTCTATATAACATACATTAACGAAGCGTTTGATGGGGATACCTTCTTCCCCCTATTTACATTAAGTGAATGGGAACTTATCTCCTCTCAAAAAGGTATAAAAAATGAAAAAAACCCATATGACTATGAGTTTAAAATTTACGAGCGCAAAATTTATTAACGAGCATTGATGCTGACTTAATATCCATCAGCAGGAAATAAACACCTGCTGATGATCCTTTGTTAATCATTCATATTCTGCTAATTGTTTCAGCATGATTCGGAATTCGTCTGGATGGCAAAATTCTTCTTCATGAAAATGTGCCTTAATCCAGGCTATTAATTCTTTTGGAGTATTAAAGAATTCTCCACTGGTGTCGCTTTTACGAATCGTATACCTGCCATTGTCCTCATCAACTGTTACTTCTACTGGTAGAGCACCGTCAAAACTGAAGAGTGAAAATTCCATCCAATCACTTCCTATCCATGTAAGGTTCCAATTTAGTATATGTTACTTTAGAATTAATTATATGCATGGAAAAAACAGTTGTCAAAATACTTTAAAAATTCATTTATCTAAATGGACATTGACTTACCTAGTAGTTATTGTTAAATTGTTATAGAGATTACTAACTTGTATAAAAGAGTAAATTACCGAATTGCTCCTATTTAATTTGATATTGTGAATTTACTATGAATTATTTTGAAATCTTATCCCAAATTACTATTTCAATACTATAATTGGAGTAGGCTTATTAACCATTATTAAGGGGATGTTAATTATGTTTTCTAACATTGGAATACCAGGTTTAATATTGATTTTAACTCTTGCTCTCATTATTTTTGGACCAAAGAAATTGCCGGAAATTGGGCGGGCGTTTGGACAAACCTTAAAGGAATTTAAAAAATCAACCCGTGAACTGACAGATGATGTTATGGGAGACATCGAAGAAGAAAAGAAAAAATTGACTAAATAAGGTGTAAGATTCCGAGTCTTGCACCTTTTCTTCTCGGATTTAAAACTATTACTAAGTGTGAAAACTGATTAAGACTGATATAATTTTTACCACTGAAATTGGCAGGGGAAGTACATGGAAGATAAAGAATTACAATTAGTTGATCATCTTGAGGAATTGCGCAAACGGATTATTATAACTGCTATTGCCTTTGTTATCTTTTTTATCGTCGGATTTATTTATGTTGATGATATCTACAAGTGGTTTGTAAGAGATTTGGACGTTAAATTAATGGTCTTGGGACCAAGTGATATTATTTGGATTTATTTTATGCTTGCCACTGTAGTCGCAATTGCTGGAACCATTCCAGTTCTTGCAATTGAAATATGGTTGTTTGTAAAGCCAGCATTAAAACCGAATGAAAGAAGGATCACTCTTTCTTATATACCAGCTTTATTCATATTATTTATCATCGGACTTTCATTTGGTTATTTTATTATTTTCCCGATGGTCTTAAAGTTCTTGGTGAACATGGGCGGAGACATGTTTGTGACTAATTTCACGGCTGACCGCTATTTTCGCTTTATATTGAACATGAGTCTGCCATTTGGCGTTTTATTTGAATTGCCGGCAGTTGTAATGTTCTTAACGTCGCTTGGAATTATTAACCCCTTTGTTTTAGCGAAAATTCGCAAGTACGCCTATTTCGTTTTAGTGATTATTGCGGTTGTTATTACGCCGCCAGAATTTATGTCTGATTTTATAGTAACGGTTCCGCTGCTGCTTCTTTATGAGATTAGTATTACATTGTCTAAATTTGTGTATCGTAAAAAGCTGAAGAAACAACAAGAAGAAGAGTTAATAGAAGCATAAAAAAAGAAGGGGCTGTCCAAATAGTTAGGTAACTGACTTTAGATAGCCCCCTTTTTTATATTTTTTGGCTGGTTCGATTTGGCCTGTTGATTTGCGCTCCAGGCGCTTCGCTTTCCGCGGGGAGGTTCCGGGAGCCTCCTCGGCGCTTGCGCCTGCGGGGTCTCCCAAGATCTCTACATCCCGCAGGAGTCTTCGCGCCTTCCGTTCCAATCAACAGGGTGCAATCTATAAGTTTTGGGCTCCAAATAGCCAAATTTTAAAAAAACACAAAAAAGTCTTTTCTTGTAAAATGAAAGTTACTACACCAACATTTCAGAAAGGACGATTTTTATGTGTAATCAAATGACTACTACAGAAAATTATAACATCCAAATGACACTTCTTCCGACCGGAACAGCAATTCCAAAACGGACAAAGACTCAACCTTTATGTGAATGAAAGAAGATCATATGAAAAATGGCCAACTTAAGCCTGGGTATAATACGCAAATGAGCGTTTGTGACCTGCTGAGGGTTTGATCCACTATACTTAGCCAATGAAGGGAAAGCCATCATTATCTGCTCAGAATGTGAGAAACAGTTAGTGTTAGAAATATTGCAGAAATACCCTGAAGGAACACAGGCGTGTGTTATCGGATCCATCATAGGAAAAGAAAAAGGGCGACTATTATTAGAAACGCCCCTTGATTAACAGGAACCAGGTTTCCAAGAATTTGCTAGAAAATAAAGAACGTTATTAAATAAATAAAACAGGAGAAGGAAACCTCCATCCTATTTTGTTTTCATTAATTCTTGTGTGGTTTCAGATACAGTATATCCTAGACGTTTTAGATGCTTGCGAATCCCGCTTCGTTCCCATGTTTTTAAAATTTGGCCATCTAGCATATGTGCTGGATAGAAGATACCAATACTAGTAAGCTCATTAAAATTCATCCCTTGAAGAACATATCGTTCAATAATCTGATCCCGACGTTCGATAACAGCCAAAAATTTATTCATGGCCTGTTTAAACTCCTGCTTGGTAAAGATTCCTTTTTGATGTCCTGTAATATAAGTTTCACAATCAAGTTCCAGCAGCCTTTTTCCAGAAATAATGAAATCCTCAATACTGCCATCACTGCCGTTATACCACGGACCAAACGTAGTCATATCATAATCACCGACAAAAGTTACACCCAAGTCCGGAAAATAGGGGCAAGAAAAACCGCTGGTATGTCCGGGAGTATGTAAGAAATGAACTTTAATATCCCCAAAAACATATTCAGTATCATACTGGTACGCGCCGGAAATCTCGCCCAGATTTTTGGACCACTCTTCCGGGAGGGTCTTCATCCACAGCTTAACCCCTTTTTCCCCCCATTCCTGATAAACCCCATTCAATCGGGCCACACCTTCTATGGTACGGGATGAATCATACTCTTTGGGGTTTATTAATTTGACAGTGTCTTTAAATAGGTGGTTGTGAAGGGTATGATCGGGATGATAATGAGTATTAATAATTAACTCGACTCCATGTTCATGGTCAAGATCCAAAAGCTCCTGTGGGTCTGCACCCGTATCTATCAGTACCTTTTCTGAACAATTCACATATAAGCTGCGTGAATAGGGGACCTTACTTTGGTTTGGTCCTTCAATTATGAAAAGTGGACCTATTCGATGCATTATCATCACCTCTTTCTTGAAATATATTTAAATATGACTGAATGCTCATTCATTATACCATAACAATTTTTTTCCGAAAACACTCTTTTGACCTGTTTTCCTTTCATCATTAGAGAAACTTTGGTAAACTGAGTTTGGTAAATAGAACAAGCTGTAGGTGAAGATATGAAAGTCCGAATTTCCATGCTCATATTAATTATTTCCTCCGTATTGTTGGTTTCCTGTGGGGGGAACAAGATTGAAAATGCTGTCGATTGGCCGGTTAAAGATTTTACAGCCACTACTCATGAAAATAAGTCTCTTGGTTTAAAAGATTTAAAGGGGAAGATCTGGATTGCTGATTTTATTTTTACCAGTTGTGCCGATGTCTGCCCTCCAATGACGGCCAATATGGCCAATCTGCAAAAAAAGGTAAAGGATGAAGGCTTAGATAACGTAGAATTCGTTTCCTTTAGTGTTGATCCCTCGGTAGATACGCCAGAGGTCCTGACACGTTACGCTGGGCAATTCCAAGCAGATTTAAACCATTGGACCTTTTTAACAGGCTACTCACAGGAATTTATTGAGTCCTATGCTAGAGAAACTTTTAAAACAATAGTGAAAAAACCGGAAGAAGGCAATCAGGTCATTCATCAAACTTTTGTTTATCTTGTCAGTCAGGATGGGAAAATCAAGAAAAGTTATGATCTATATAAAAATGTTCCTTATGATGAAATCATTCATGATATCAAGGCATTACAATAGACCGTTTATTGGGTCTATTTTTTTTGCCAAGAATAGGATAAAGTACAGAATAACTTTGTATGTTTTCCAGACATGTTATAATAAAAATAGTTTAGAAGGAAGGTGAATCAAATGAAAAAATTAATCACCCTTCTAATTCTCTCTATCTTTGTATTAAGCTCCTGCAGTGAGTCTGAGCCAGTTGCACTTCACAAAGAGAAGCAGACAGTACGCAAAACATTTGCCCCTATACCTGCTGATTTTTTTCCAAGGCAATTAACAATTGTTTCAGCGGGTGATTCATTGACTGAAGGGATTGGAGATAGCACGGGTCAAGGGGGTTACTTGCCATATTTGAAATCTATGCTTGAAAATTCTAAGGGAATTAATGAGGTGGATTTTTTAAACTATGGTGTGAAGGGGAACCGAACCACCCAGCTGCTTAAGCGGCTGAATTCAACAGAAATGACAATGGCCATTCAAAAGGCGGATTTGGTTATACTAACGATAGGCGGAAATGATATTATGAAGGTTGTGAAGGATCATTTTTCAGATCTTCAAATAGCTGACTTTATGGAGGAAAAAGAAAATTACCGTGATCATTTAACGCAAATTATCGATACAGTTGTCCAGGAAAACCCCAATGCCTCGATCGTGTTGCTAGGCCTTTATAATCCTTTTTCTAAGTGGTTCTCAGATATAAAAGAATTGGATGAAATCGTCGCTGAATGGAATAAAACAGGGCAGTCGGTGATTGCAAACTATCCTAATGCGTATTTTGTTGATATTGAAGATTTGTTCGAAAAAACAAACGAAAATCTTTTATACACTGATAACTTTCATCCAAATGATAAAGGCTATGAGCTTATAGCAGGCCGACTCAATAAAACAATGGAAGAACAAGTCTTACCTGCGATTGAGAATAAGCCTTATATGGTTACTACAGAGGGGAATTAGATTGTATGAAGAACAAATGGAAAATCGGCTTCCTTGCCTTACTGGGAATTAATCTTTTAGTAGCAATTATTGTATTCTCATTAGCTCTCAGTCCGCCAAAAGAAACAAAAAACAATAAATCGGCGACACAGTCAGGTGAATACGTTTCTTTTCATGTGAACTCAAACAAATATGACTTAAACAAATTAATCAATCACTATTTACAGGAAGAAGCGTCTGGGTCAGCCGTCGATTATCGCGTGGTGCTCGGAGATGAAGTAGAGTTATACGGTACTCTTCCAGTATTTAATGATAAAGTGAATATGAAATTAACCTTTGAACCGGATGCGCTCAACAATGGTGATTTAAGGTTAAGGCAAAAATCAATGTCAATTGGCAGACTGCCGATTCCCATATCGTATGTACTTAGGTTTATTAGTGAGAATTACAAGTTGCCGAATGGAGTAGAGATTAAATCGGATGACCAAATGATTTATGTTCATATGCAGCAATTAAAACTCAAAAGTGATATGAAAATAAAGGCAGATAAATTCGACCTGAAAAAGGATGATATTGCGTTTACTATATTAGTTCCAGTTAAATAGTTATGCACTTCAGAAGCCAAACCAAGAAACTGGTTTGGCTTTTCCGATTCTCAGCATCCATAAAAGGTCTGCAGATTTTATTTTTTCTTATCGATTCTGTATACTCAAACTAGATAGGTTATCTTTACAAAAGGGGTGGTAATATGGATAACGAGAGGCATTTAGCCACATTTGCCGGCGGCTGTTTTTGGTGTATGGTCAAGCCTTTTGATGAACAGCCAGGCATCTTCAGCGTCATTTCGGGTTATACAGGCGGCACTGTTGAGAACCCCACTTATGAACAGGTATGTTCTGGCACAACGGGGCATTATGAAGCAGTACAAATTACGTTCAATCCGGATGTTTTTCCATACGAAAAATTACTTGAGTTATACTGGCAGCAGATTGATCCTACTGATCCAGGCGGCCAATTTTATGACAGGGGCCAATCTTACCAAACAGCAATTTTTTATCATAACGATGCCCAAAAGAAACTTGCAGAGGAATCCAAACAGAAATTAGCCGATAGTAAAAAGTTTAATAAACCAATTGTGACTCCAATCCTGCCAGCTGAACCGTTTTATCCTGCTGAGGAGTATCATCAGCACTACTATAAAAAGAATCCATTGCATTACCAGCGATATCAGATAGGATCTGGCCGGGCGGGGTTTATTCAAGCAAATTGGGGGAATCAGAATCATGGCAAATAAGGATACTGCGGAACTAAAAAAAAGTTTGACTGAACTTCAATATGAAGTGACTCAGAATAGCGCAACTGAGCCGCCATTCCGCAATGAATATTGGAATGAAACAAGAGACGGAATTTATGTTGACATTGTTTCTGGGAAACCTTTGTTCAGTTCCTTAGACAAATATGATGCCGGCTGTGGCTGGCCTAGTTTTACGAAACCAATTGAAGAGGAAGAAATTTTAGAAAAAGATGATTTCAGCCATTTTATGGTTCGGACAGAGGTCCGGAGCAAGTCTGCAGATTCCCATCTCGGGCATTTGTTTAATGATGGGCCTCACCCCACAGGATTAAGATATTGCATAAATTCTGCTGCACTAAAGTTTATTCCAAAGGATAAGCTAGAAGAAGAAGGGTATGGGGAGTATCTCAAATTATTTGAAGGAAAATAAGAGCCGCACATCAGCGGCTCTTTATTTTTTCACTTTTATGGAGGGAAGTGGACGTCATTCCACCCGAGAGGATAAATTTCATTGCATCCTCCGGTTTCACATCAATAATTTCTACCTGATCTTTTGGAATCAGAAACGTGAAGCCGGCTACTTGAAAGGTTTGCGGCACGTAAACCGCAACATAATCTTTTAAGGGGCTATAAAAATCCTCCAATTGATCCGATGTAATAAAACCAAGGCTGCGCATCTCAGTACCAGGAATCATGACAAGTGCCACCTTCGAAAAAGACTTTTTATCGCCAAGGAACGATTGAATTGTATCTTTGATGACCGAATAGATTGTTTTTACTACAGGTATCCGGTCAAGTAGGTAATCAATCAATTTGATTACTTTTCCTGTTATGTACTTCGTGGACATCCAGCCTAACACAGTAATTAAAATGAGCGTGGTTAGCAGCCCAATCCCTGGAATATAGTCATCTCTGAAATAAGGTTTCAGTGTGTTTCCAAGCAAGCCATCCAAAAATAAAAACGTTTTATATATTACATAAATGACGAGAATGATTGGAACAATGGTCAGGATTCCATTGAGAAAGTTTCTTATGATTGTCTTCATGATTTCACCTGTCTTTCACTTTGTCTCTAAAATAATATAGGCGTTTGCACATACAGGTCAAGCACCTATTACATAATCTAACAGGGAAATGAAACAAATATTAGAGGAGTGAATGCAAATGTATGGATATGGTTACGGATTTGGCCATGATGGCTGTGGGTGCGGATTTGGCTATCCAGCAGGCGGTTTTGGTTATGGAGGCTTTGGATTTGGTGCAGGATTTGGCGGGTTTGCGTTAATTGTTGTTCTATTTATCTTATTAATTATCATTGGCGCAAGCTGGGCTTATTAATATAAAAAAAGCTGTCTCCATGTATCGGAGACAGCTTTTTTTATCCAATAATTACTTTTTCTTTCGGGTAGTGGAAGGTTTCTTTACTACCTTTACCCCTTAACAGCAACAAGCAAGTAATAATCCCCACTCGTCCAATAAACATTAACAGAATAATGACCAGTTTTCCGAAGGTTGTTAAACTAGGGGTTAGTCCCATCGATAAACCGTTGGTTCCAAAAGCAGAGGCCACCTCAAAGATAATCATCATCATCGTGCCTTTTTCAGAAATTGAAAGAATGATAATGGATGACAAACACAGCAAAGCTCCTGTGGTGATCACAATAAAAGATTTAAACACATCATCGGTGTTAAGTTCACGTTTAAATACTTTAATTGACCCTTTTCCTCGTGCGTAAAAAAACACCGCTAACAGGGCTATGGCAAATGTAGTCGTCCGAATACCGCCACTGGCACTGCTTGGCGACCCTCCGATAAACATTAAGATTGCCAAAAACAGCTGATTCGTTGCCGTAAATTGATTGATATCCGTCGTTGCTAGCCCGGCACTTTTGGTAGTTACGGAATGAAATAAAGAGTAAAAGAATGATTCATGCCAATCTTTGTCCTTGAAGAAATGGTCCATGTCCAATAGGTAGATGATAATAGCACCAAGTATTGTCACAATTATAAAAGTAGTGGTTGTTAGTTTGGTGAAAAGTGTAAAATGAAATTTTTTCTTAACTCGTAAGTTTAATAAGAACTCATAAAATTCAATAATAACAGGAAACCCAATGGCCCCAAAAATAATTAAAAACATAATGATGGACTGGATAAAATAATCATTCTCAAAAGGAATAAGAGAGGCATTTGTAATATCGAAACCTGCATTTGTTGTCGCACTTATGGAAGAAAAAAGCCCATGTTTTAATGCAGCGGCAAAAGTATCATAATAGTCCATATAAGCGATGGTTAGGATAATGCCACCAAGAATTTCAATTGAAAACATCATGATTAATATTCTCTTTGCTAAATGAACCAACCCCGATAGGTTTGATTGGTTTTGGTCAATCATGATTAATTGCCTCTCTCTAAGACCCACTTTTTTCCCCACTACAATCCACAAGAAGGTACTTAAAGACATGACACCTAATCCGCCAAGCTGCAGAATGACACATAATAAAAAGATGCCAAAATTGTTAAAGGTATCGTTTATTGAAATCACACTTAAACCAGTGACACTGATGGCACTCGCAGAGGTAAATAATGCATCAATAAAACTTATACTAGCATTAGGCCGATGCCCCCATGGTAATAATAATAATAAAGTGGATACAATTAACGCGGACATGTAAAAGATGACAATTAATTGGATAGCTGATAATTCCTTTGATTTTGTCTGCAATGATCTTCCTGTTTTCATTTCTTCCCTTCCTTAAACGAATCTCCCTGTAATTCTATAATAATTGCAGCAAAAAGTAAAAGTTTGGTAAGGACAATAGGCTGGCAAGCCTCGTGGGTACTTTTTCTTTTGTTTACTGTCAATTACATGAAAGAAACAATAGTCTCCATCATACAATTTCTATGACAACTCATTATTTATAAAAGAAAGCGGTGTTCTTTGTGGCACATTCTTTTTTAATAAAGCCGATGCTTGATGAGGTTTACCCTGTCATTGCCTATGGAAAAGGAGTTTATTTATATGACGAAAATGGAAAAAGATACTTGGACGGATCATCTGGTGCTGTAACCGCCAATATCGGTCATGGAGTGGCGGAAATATTGGAGGCAATCAAGGAACAGGCAGAAAAGATTTCGTTTGTTTACCGCTCGCAATTTACCAGTAAGGCAGCAGAACGTTTAGCAGAGAAGCTTGCTTGCCTGACACCCGGAGATTTGAACTGGAGTTTTTTTGTCAACAGTGGTTCCGAAGCTACTGAGACAGCCATGAAAATGGCGATTCAATATTGGCAAGAACAGGGAATTACCACTAAAACAAAAATATTATCCAGATGGGTAAGCTATCACGGCATTACACTAGGTGCACTTTCTATGTCGGGCCATACCGGCAGAAGAGCAAGATTTGTCCCGCTGCTTGAGGACTTTCCCACTATCCATCCTCCTTATTGTTACCGCTGTCCCTACCACCTTCAAGCACCTTCCTGTGATTATCTATGTGCAAGAGAATTGGAAACAGCCATTCAAAGAATAGGTGCCGAACAAGTCGCTGCATTTATCGCTGAACCGGTTATCGGTGCGGCTGGCGGTGCCATCGCTCCCCCAAAAGACTACTTTCAAACCATCCGAAAAATTTGTGATCAATATGAAATACTTTTTATCGCCGATGAAGTAATGACAGGGTCTGGACGAACCGGATCGATGCTTGCTTGTGAACACTGGGGTGTACTTCCTGATATCGTTGCAGTTGGAAAAGGGCTGGGTGCAGGGTACACGCCGATTGCTGCCGCAATTGCCAGTGATAAAGTGATGAAGCCAATTCTAAATGGATCAAAATCAGTGATGAGCGGACATACATTAAGCGCGAACCCCTTATCATGTGCAGTTTCCTTAGCTGTTTTGGAATATCTGCAAAAAAATGATCTTATGAGTCAAGTAAAATCTAAATCTGTTTATCTGATGAATGCCCTCGAACAGTTAAAGAACCAGTTTTCCTTTGTAGGTGATATTCGTGGCAAAGGGCTGCTTCTCGGGATTGAATTTGTTTCGGACCGCAAAACAAAGCGGCCGTTCGCAAGAAATGTATCGGTAACCCAGAAAATCATAAACTTGGCCAAGGAACAAGGTCTGCTTGTTTACCCGGCAGGTGCAGGTCTTGACGGAGTAAACGGTGATGCCATTATCATATCACCGCCATTAACAATTTCAGAGACAGAAATTGACGAATTAGTTGATTTATTATCGAAAGCCTTTAAAGTCTTTGCCAATCTACTCAAGGAACAGGAAATGGCTGGTGAAGGGTAAATGGAAAATCCTTTTAATAAAGTTACTACACTAGACCAGGTGCTGGATTTTTTTCATGATGGGATGACTTTGATGTTTGGTGGATTCGGTGGTGTTGGTTCACCACCGGGACTTATTGGCGGAATATTAGAAAAGAAGGTAAAACATCTGAAGTTAATTGGAAATGATACTGGCTTTCCAGACATCGGAATCGGCAAACTAGTCAGCAATGGCAGGGTCGACAATGTCATCGCATCCCATATCGGATCCAATCCTATTGCCGGCCGTCTGATGCACGAAGGGAAGCTAGATGTTGAATTTTCTCCACAAGGAATCCTTGTAGAGCGAATAAGGGCCGGTGGCGTAGGCCTTCCCGGAATTTTATCGGATATCGGAACCGATAATGAAATAGTGGCCAAAGATAAACCGTTAGTTGAACTAAACGGGAAAAAGTATCTGGTGGAAACAGCGCTAACTGCAGAGGTTTCCATTGTTTATGCTAAAAAGGCTGATGAGTACGGGAATTTAATCTATGACAAAAGTGCCCGTAACACCAACCCCCTGGTGGCAATGGCCGGCAAAATCACCATCGCAGAGGTTGAAGAAATTGTTTCTCTTGGGAGTTTAAGTCCAGAAGAGATTATTACTCCTGGGGTATTTGTCGATTATGTTATTCCATCAAAGGGGGTCAATTGGAAATGGGCTTGGGAATAGAAACTCGCCATCGCTTAGCAAAAAGAGCTGCTGAAGAAATTAAAACAGGCATGGTTGTCAATCTCGGAATTGGCATTCCTTCTCTCGTTCCCAATCACTTGCCAGAGGATATCAAGGTCATGTTCCACGCTGAAAATGGGATTGTTGGAATGGGCCCAAGCCCTAATAGTGGGGACGAAGATGAGAATTTATGTAATGCAGGCGGATTTCCGGTGACTTTAAACAGTGGGGGATCATATTGTGACAGTTCTATTGCGTTTGGGATAATCCGCAGCGGCAGAATAGATCTAACCATTTTAGGTTCCCTTCAGGTTAGTCAATCAGGAGATTTAGCCAATTGGATTGTGCCGGGGAAAAAAGTGCCAGGAATGGGCGGGGCGATGGAGCTTGCCCAAAAGGCGAAAAAGGTCATTGTCCTCATGAATCACTGTGATAAAAATGGAAGTCCAAAAATAGTGGAAAAATGCACGCTGCCATTAACATCTTCGGGCACGGTAAACATGATTGTAACAGAATTAGCCGTTTTTCAAGTAACCGAAGCCGGTCTCATCCTGACAGAAATTTTTCCTCCATTTGAATTGGAGACGGTTAGGTCAAAAACAGAAGCCGTGTTTCAAGTGAGTAAAAATATCAGGAGAATTGCTTACTAATGTCTAAAGGAGTGGACTGCTTGATGAAGGATGAAGGGCGAATAAGAAACTGGCTGAAGGAAAATCGTGCAAGAGGGGCAAGATTATTACAATTACTGGTCCGTGAAAACAGTACTCGGGGAAATGAAAGCAGCGCACAGGCAATACTTATTGAAAAATGCCGGCAACTTGGTTTAACATTAGACATTTGGGAAATTGGCGGGGATGAACTGACTAAACATCCAGCCTATTGCTGTGACCGTTCCAGTTTTGCAGGAAATCCTAATCTTGTCGCAGTGTTAAAAGGGACTGGGGGAGGCAGGTCGCTCATCCTAAATGGGCATATTGACGTCGTGCCGGTTGGTGACCTCAACAATTGGGACCGTGATCCCTTTAGCGGTTGGATTGAGTCAGGCAAGCTTTATGGGAGAGGAACCACAGATATGAAAGGGGGAACCGTTGCGTTATTAATGGCATTGGAATCAATTGTCGCAACCGGAGTAAAGTTAAAAGGAGACGTCATATTTCAAAGTGTCATTGAGGAAGAAAGCGGCGGTGCCGGTACTCTTGCGGCAGTGTTAAGAGGATATCAGGCGGATGGTGCATTGATTCCTGAACCGACCAATATGAAGCTATTCCCCAAACAGCAAGGTTCGATGTGGTTTAGAATTACGGTGTCCGGAAAGGCAGCCCATGGGGGTACCAGATACGAAGGAGTTAATGCGATTGAAAAGGCTCAGAGGGTCATAGAGCGACTCCTGCAGTTGGAGAAGGACAGAAATGCCAACATCAACGATCCTTTGTACGAGAATATATCGATCCCCATTCCGATTAATATTGGGAAAATTCAAAGCGGCGACTGGCCTTCCTCCGTTCCGGATAAGGCGATTATCGAGGGGCGAATGGGAGTAGCCCCAGATGAAACCATTGCTGCCGCTCAACAAGAGATGGAAAATTGTTTGCAGGAGCTTAATGAACAGGATGAATGGTTCGTTCTTCATCCACTGACCCTGGAATGGTTTGGAGGTCGATGGCAGCCTGGTAAATTAGAAACAAGTCACCCCTTGATGCAAGAGTTGTCTAAAGGCTTTAAGCAAGTAATGGGGAAAGCCCCAATGATAGAAGCTAGCCCATGGGGAACAGATGGAGGAATACTTTCATCGGTCGGTAACACACCGGTTGTCGTATTTGGACCGGGCATCACTGAGGTTGCTCATGATGCAAATGAGCATATTATTTTGGAAGATATGTTTACCGCCAGCGAAATCATTGCCCTGACAATCATAGCTTGGTGTGGATGTGAAGACTAGCGGTATGTGCCTGGCTCACGCATGGCCAGGCTTATTTGTTATAGGCACATTTTATAAAGGGGGGTAACAATGACGCATTTAGCAAAAACAGTTTGTGTCAAGGAACGTGATTTTACTGCAGATATCTTCCTCGATCCATTTAATAAACGAATACGAATCGATGATTACCGAGGGAATACCAAGGCATTGTTACAAATGGTAGAAGACATGGTGATAAAACATCGTGCTGATAAACTAATTGTTAAAGGGCGGAACGAAGATGTCAGCACTTTCTATGAGCTTGGACTTCAACCAGAGGGCATGATCGATCGATATTTTCTCGGTTCCCATGCTTATTTTTTCTCTAAATTCTATACGGCAGATCGTAAGAAAAGTGATTATTGGATTACAGAAGATCAAATTATTCATAGTGTTTGTCAGTTAGGCTCTACTAATCAAAGGCCCTTGGTTCCGCAAGAATATGTGTTAAAAAGGGTTGAGGAAAGCTCAGCAGCTGAACTTGCTTTGCTTTACAGCAAGGTTTTCCAAATATATCCAACTCCTTTACATGACCCGAAATATATTAGTAAAACCATGAAGGATGGGACGATTTATTATGCATATTTCCATCAAGAAAAGATAGTCAGTGCTGCTTCAGCGGAGGTGAATTTATTTTATAAGAATGCTGAACTGACAGATTGTGCCACACTTCCGGAGCACAGAAAGTTTGGCTTAATGAAATTTTTATTAAATGCACTTGAGAAGGAATTGCAAAGGAAGGGGATTTTTTGTGCTTATTCAATTGCAAGAGCGTTATCTTTTGGCATGAATGCAGCCCTTTTCCAGTTAGAATATTCTTATCGCGGAAGGTTAATGAACAATTGTTATATTTATGACAAGCTAGAAGATATGAATATGTGGGTAAAAGATTTATCAACCTGCTGAAATTTCGGCGCCTTATCACAGTTTTTCGGCACTTAAAGCTATTCCGAAAAGGCGGTTAAAATATGGAGCAGCAAAATGCTTTAACCAAAGAAGTTTTGACAGCCATATTAAATAGTATTGATGAGGGAATCCATGTGGTCAACACCGAAGGAAAAACAGTTTTTTATAATGCGGTTGCTGCCAGGCATGATGGTATGGAAGTGGAGGAGGTACTTGGAAAACATTTATTTGAAGCATTTCCTTCTTTATCAGAGCAGTCAAGCACTTTATTAAAAGTAATGGCCACCAGACAGCCCATTTACAATCAGGCACAGGTTTATGTTAATTTACATGGAGCCAGGATTGATACCATTAATACGACCTTGCCCATATTTATTGGAAAGAAAATTGTCGGCGCTGTTGAGATTGCAAAAGATTACTCCAGGATGAAACTTCTCGCAGAGAGATTGCTCGACCTGCAAAAGGAAGTAAATAAGGGAAAAAGAAAAAAAACACCAAAGCATGTCAATTATACACTTGAGGATTTAAAGACCAACGACCCGAATTTTGAAAAAATGAAGCAGGAAGCCAAAAAACTGGCAAAGTCGGAGTCTTCAATTCTGGTCTATGGAGAGTCTGGCACGGGAAAAGAGTTGTTGGTGCAAGGAATTCATCATGAATCAAGTAGAAGCAACGGGCCATTTATTGCCCAAAATTGTGCTGCAATACCTGAAACATTGCTTGAAAGCATACTTTTTGGCACTGTAAAAGGCAGTTATACAGGAGCCGTTGATCGAAAAGGGCTATTTGAATTGGCGGATGGCGGCACTTTATTCCTCGATGAACTGCATGCGATGCCCATTGAATTGCAGGCGAAACTTCTAAGGGTGTTGGAGGATGGACTGATTAGACGGGTAGGAAGCTTGGAAAGTTCAATCGTGAATGTACGGGTGATTGCTGCTATCAACGTCCCTCCTCTACAGGCTCTACAAGATAAACTGCTTCGGTCTGATTTATATTATCGATTAAATGTGTTCAGTTTCTCCCTTCAACCATTAAGGGAGAGAAAATCAGATATTTTATTTCTATCCGACCTTTTCATAAGAGAATTTGGTCAAAAGTTACAGAAATCAGTTAAAGACATGGAGAAAAAGCTTAAGAAATTTTTCGAAGAGTATTCTTGGCCGGGAAATGTACGTGAATTAAAACACACAATTGAGTATATGGTAAATGTCTGTGAGGGAGAAAGATTGTTAATTGAACACTTGCCCGTGATGTTAAAGCACCAGATAAATTCAAACAGAGATACTGTCGATTCGGAAGGATTATCATTAAGAAAAAATGTAATGAATTTGGAACGAAAATTGATTATGGAGGCAATGAAGTTGTGTAGAGGCAATATTAACCAAGCTGCTAGAATTCTAGAAATCCCCAGGCAAACCTTACAATATAAACTCAAAAAAATGATATGAAGTGCCGAATATTCGGCACTTATTTTTTATATATAACTCGCTGACATCTCGATCCCAACACTTTTTGTTTATTTCCACCTTGGCACGATTCTTGCATATTATTTAGTAAAGGCAAATTAGGAGGAGTTAGCATGAAGCAGTTCTTATATAAGCCAACAAGGCATTGGAAAGACATAGAGTTATGGAAGGATGTTACCGAGGAGCAATGGAATGATTGGTTATGGCAGTTGACCAATACCATCCGTACGCTTGAGGATTTAAAGAAAGTTATAAATCTCACACCGGATGAGGAAGAAGGTGTCCGTATCTCCACCAAAACGATCCCATTAAATATCACTCCCTATTATGCTTCATTAATGAATCCGGATGATCCGCGCTGTCCAATTCGCATGCAGTCAGTTCCTGTTTCCAAAGAAATCTATAAAACGAAATATGATTTAGAAGACCCACTGCATGAAGACGAAGATTCCCCGGTTCCGGGGCTTACCCACCGGTATCCGGACCGCGTCCTATTTCTAGTGACCAACCAATGTTCCATGTATTGCCGCTACTGCACAAGAAGACGCTTTTCCGGGCAAATCGGAATGGGAGTCCCCAAAAAACAGCTTGATGCAGCCATTTCTTATATACGTCAGACACCACAGGTAAGGGACGTACTAATTTCTGGAGGGGATGGGCTATTAATTAATGATAATATATTAGAATATATTTTAAAAAATCTCAGGGACATTGACCATGTGGAAATCATCCGGATTGGCACGAGGGCACCTGTTGTGTTTCCCCAGAGAATTACCGAGGACCTTTGTAATATCCTGAAGAAATATCATCCCATATGGCTAAATACTCATTTCAATACTTCCATTGAGATAACAGAAGATTCGAAACGGGCATGTGAGATGTTAGCCAATGCCGGTGTACCGGTAGGAAATCAATCTGTTATTCTTGCTGGAATCAATGATAGTGTCCCAATTATGAAACGGCTGATGCATGACCTAGTCAAAATCCGTGTTCGCCCCTATTATATCTACCAGTGCGATCTGTCTGAAGGTATTGGTCACTTCCGCGCACCAGTTTCGAAGGGACTCGAAATCATTGAAGGGCTTCGTGGGCATACGAGCGGTTATGCGGTACCTACTTTTGTAGTCGATGCCCCAGGCGGTGGCGGGAAAATCGCTTTGCAGCCGAACTATTTAATCTCGCAAAGCCCCGAAAAGGTGATCTTACGAAATTTCGAGGGAGTCATTACCTCTTACCCTGAACCTGAAAATTATGTTCCAGGAAGGGCAGATGGCTATTTTAAGGAAATCTACCCTGAAATGGACAATTACAAATCGGTCAACGGCATTGCCGGAGTAATGAATGATCAGCAGTTTAATCTTGTTCCGGAAGGATTATCACGGTTAAACCGGCGTAGGGAATACAATCAAAATCCAGACCATCAAACGTTAAAGGATAAGCGAGGCAAGCGAGATGAGTTAAAGGAAAAAAAATATCAAGCACTCACAAAAAAAGAAACGAAATCGGATTAAAGGAGAGGAGAAGTATTGAATCATACCTGTGAATGGTGTAATAGTAAAAAAATAACGGCCATAACGAGTTCGGTTTTTTGGGAACTTCCAGATGGAACCAGTGCCATTGAAATCAAAGAAACTCCAACGCTATCCTGTCCTGACTGCTCGATGGTGTATCAAAGTGAGAGAACAGTTAAAGAAATCGAGGACCAATTGTTTCTTATCGATTGTAAAAAAATCGGGAAGGTCGTAAGCTATCAAGAACTAATGGCACTTCCAAGATTACTGAAGAAAAATTATTTTGATTTCTTATCGGAGTAGCTCACTGGTAATTTATCCACAAGCAACAAATTGGACGATTGCATCTATATCGTCTATAGTGATACATTAACAGTAATTGTATATTGAGAGGCGCTTACAATGAGAAAATCATTTTACCACTTTTTAATGAAATATCGACATCCTGAACCAAAGGATAATATTAGTGTGTTTGCCAACTATGCCTATTCAGACCACAGCTTTCCGAAACATTCAAGTGACTATCATGAATTAAGTTCATACCTAGAACTCAGCGGTGACTATTTAGAGTCGATGTCCATTTTTGATGAAGCATGGCAGCTATATATCCAGTCGGAAGAGTAGACAATTGTAGAATCGTCTCCATAGGAGGCGGTTTTTTTATTGATAAAATGGCCGTGCGCTTAAATGATCCCTCCGCATATACTATTGTAATCAATTAACTCGACTAACCTTAAGGGAGGGGAGGAAATGGCAGGCAGAAAAAAACCAAAATATAAAATTGGTGATACGGTGGTCATTACCGTCTATGGAACAGTGGGTAAGGTAACGGATGTAAAATGGCTTGAAAGCGATTATGTTTATGAGGTGAATAAGGGGCAGGGATTATTCAATGAGTCAGCATTGCAGCTGCTATCTGAATATGAAGGAAAGGCAATGGAGCAAGAGCAAATTGATATAGAATATAAGTTCTTTATCGGTGACCTTGTTCAAGTAAGTGGCTACGGGGCCGATTTATTTAAGGTCATAGGTTTTCGGACGGAGATTTGGCGATATAAAGAGGATGCATGGGAAGATGTTATTTATGAACTTTCAAGAATTAGTGATGGCGAATGGCTTGAAGTGGGTGAGGAAGAATTGACGCTAGTTGCTGATGCAGAAAGTGCTGACACATTTATCCAAAAGCTCGGTCTGCTGTACTTAGTGAATAAACAAGACAAAAATAAACCGAGTCCAAAGCATAATAACAAGCTAAGAAAATCGGAAATGGAAGAAATAATCCGAGTGAAAGAAAAAAAGCAATTAATCGACCATCTATTAGATATTTTCAATGATTATCGTATTCTATATGAATTATTTCATGACCAGGAATATTACCAGGTTATGCGGGTCATACTTAAGAAGCTGGAAAGATTAACCAGTAACGATGGCAAAAGTCATGTATAGCATTCAACTGAGGAGAGTAACGAACAAATAAAAAAGGTATGGAACAAAAGCCCATTTAATGACAAGAAACATTTTATTAATTATTTTTTCAAAGAATTGGAGGGTCACTCCATCCTCCTTATTAACATCTTCGACCCAAGCCTCAAGTTTTAAATAAAAATTGGACATAATCTCACCTCAGGAAAATTCTTTTAATCCATCCTATGCCTGTCTGCAAACAAAAATACCCATATGTTTCAGGAGAGTAGAGAAAGTTTACATTATGAGCGGCATGTCAAAGAAACTAGCATGAAAAATGAATGCCGTTCATACATTCTGTATAAAGGGGGCGATTACTTGAGAGAAATTGAAGTATTTATTGATACCGAAGAAATAGCGGAATTTTTCTTTCATGAGCTTGTGAAAAGGGGATACGTTCCTAGCGAGGAAGAATTGGAAGAACTGGCAGACATCACGTTTGAATACTTAATTGAAAAGTGCATCATTGATGAGGAAATTGGGGAAGATTGACCACCTCTGCTAACTGGAAGTCAACTTCCTATCTATAGATGAGTGAAAAAACGAGCAAATCAGCTCGTTTTTTATATGGTATAAAAAATTCTTTATAAAAACAGAAACCTTTTGTTCACCCTTTCGTATATATGAACAAAGAAGAGAGGGGATATTTATGTTTAAAAAAATTCTTAAATCTATCATCAAGAGCAAGCTTCACCATAATCACAATCATTATGGGTCTTCAAGTGATTCGTGGAAGAAACATAAATCCCATAAGTACAATCATCTGGGACATCACCATTATAAAAAGAAATATAAAGGCTCAAGCTTTATGTCAAGCTTTTTTAGCAGTTAATGGCTTATGATCAAAAAACTGCTTTTATTTTTTTGTCATTTTCTTGAACGCCCCTTCAAAAAGGGGGAAATAATTAACGACCGCTACCAAGTAGTCAATCTGCTAGGCGCAGGCGGCTATGGCTATAGTTATTTAGTCACGGACACTGTGAATTGCCAAACTAAGGTTCTAAAGGCTCTGCGTCTTCATAAGAGAACAACGAAAGCAGGCAGAAAAGGATTTGAAACAGAGCAGAATCTGTTAAAATCAATCGGTCATCCCGGTTTCCCAAAGTATTTTGAGGGAGGTACATATAAAAACACCCCATATTATACGATGGAATTTATTAATGGAAAAAACTTTGAGCAGCTTATTTTTTTTGATGGATGGAAAGTATCGGAACTGGACGTATTGTTGATTGCTGAAGATTTGTTGGAGAAAATTGAGTATCTTCATCAACAGAACATAATACACAGAGATATTCGAATTCCGAATGTCTTATACAGTGATCATCGAATCCGCCTGATTGATTTAGGGCTGGCTAGGTATTTGTATACAGGCTTAAACCGGGAAAAGGATATTCGGAAACAAGTAAATGTCCAGGCAGACTTCTATGGACTAGGACATTTCCTACTATTTTTGCTATATTCCAATTTTGAAGTTCCTGATGATAAGAAGGAAAAAAGCTGGGAAGAAGAGCTGGACATCTGTTCAGAAACTAAGCAACTAATTAGGAGACTATTGCAAATTGACCATGCCTATCAAAATTGCGCTCAAATTAAAACGGATCTCCAAAAGGTTATCCATTTATTAAGGAGGAAAAATAATGTCGTTCTTTAACAAAGTTTTTGCAAGTGTGGGAATTGGTGCTGCCACAGTGGATACGAAACTCGAAAAGGATACGTATATGCCGGGCGAGACCGTAAAAGGAGTTGTTGCTATTAGAGGCGGTAAAGTGGATCAGCAAGTGGATGAAATCTATTTAAACCTAAATACTACCTATTTGCGAGAATCGGATGATCGAAAGTATTCAGTAAATGCGATTATTGACAGATTTAGACTGACAACACCATTTTTAATTCGGATAAATGAAACAAAAGACCTTCCATTTACCTTTCAGCTACCATACGATACTCCTTTATCGATAGGACGGTCGAAGGTCTGGATTACCACAGGTCTTGATATAAAAGGCGGTGCGGATCCGAGTGACAAAGATTATTTAAAAGTGGTCCCCAATCCGTTAATGTCGTCTGTGTTTCAAGCTGTAGACAGCCTTGGGTTCCGAATTCGTGAGGCAGATTGCGAGGAGGCTCCTAGACGTTTACGCGGAAGGTTACCCTTTGTTCAAGAATTTGAATTTGTACCGGTCTCCGGTCCTTTTCGTGGCAGACTTGACGAATTGGAAATCATCTTTTTTCCTTCAAGAAATGGGTCGCTTGATTTAATGGTACAGGTGGACCGCAGAGCAAGGGGACTTGCGGGGCTATTCTCCGAGGCTCTCGGGGCAGATGAGACAAATATACGAATGACCGTGACAGCTTCAGATATTCCCTCCATGCAGCATAAACTGCACAGTTTCATTCAACAATATTCCTAAAACTTTCATTTTTTTTGAGTTTCGACAAAAATAGTGAATTTTCTATGAAGGATTCGACAATTGGTATCTCTAATTAATAGAATAGATGATTAATTCTAATAATTGGAGGGTTTATATGATCAAAGCGTTGACTAGAAAAAGTACTATTCAATATGATGTGACGATCTTTCAAACTCCAAAGCAACGCGAAAAAAAGGGGCATAAACAAGTATATCGGACGTTCGTCCCAGCGGTAAGCCGTGAACACTGCTTACGGGAAACATTCAGCCGATTTAACGTTACAGATAGAATCCCTGTTAATTATAAGGGACGTTTCCTCTCAACGGGAGATATTGTATTAATAGATGAAGGACGTAGCGGGCAATATTATTACCAGCTGCAGCCTGGAGGATGGGTTCCCATCAATCGAATTATCTTATTTCCCAACCACAAATAATAAATATACTGAAAAAAGGAGTCTGGGCCGTCATGACGATGCCGACTCCTTTTTAAATGGTTTTAATTACTTTCTAGCGCTTGCGCCCCCCACTAGCTGAATATTCTTTTGCATGGGCTTCATGTTCTGCAATAATCGCTTCAGGCGGTACATGATTATTCTTCTTAGGTGCGTTGATTCGGCTGCGATGTTTTTTTCCCATGTTTCATCCTCCAATACGCTAGTAATAATAATTTATCCTTTTATCTACCTGTCCTAATGATCACTCATATCAAATGTAACTCAAGAACATATTGAGTTTAAGGATAGTGTTCCATAATCTTAAAAAATCATGTCATTTTGGCTTAATGGTTTTCCCGAAAAAATGTTTATGGTATAGTGTCTATGGTACAAAATAGTAAAAGTACTAAATATATGGGGGGATTTTTAAAATGAGTGTACATATTGGTGCAAAAGATAATGAAATAGCGGAAACTGTACTTCTTCCTGGTGACCCGCTTCGTGCTAAATATATTGCCGAAAACTTTTTAGAAGGAGCTTTCTGTTATAATGAAATCCGTAACATGTACGGATTTACCGGTACATACAAGGGAAAAAGAATTTCCGTACAGGGGACAGGAATGGGTGTCCCTTCTATCTCTATTTATACGAATGAACTAATCAACAGCTATAATGCTCAAACCCTTATTCGTGTGGGAACATGTGGTGCTATTCAAAAGGATGTCAAAGTTCGTGATGTTATTTTGGCTATGACAAGTTCGACGGATTCTAATATAAATCGATTGACGTTTGGTCATGTCGATTTTGCTCCATCCGCTGATTTTGAACTGCTAAAAAAGGCGTATGATGCCGGTGTCAAAAAGGGGCTAAATTTAAAGGTAGGTAATGTGTTTACAGCAGATTCTTTTTATAATGATAATGCTGAGCTCGAAAAGTGGGCTAAATATCAAATTCTTGCAGTCGAAATGGAGACAGCAGCTTTATATACCCTAGCCGCCAAATTCGGGCGTAAAGCATTAACCGTTTTAACCGTCAGTGACCATATCATCACAGGCGAAGAAACAACCGCTGAGGAACGACAATCTACTTTCAATGATATGATTGAAGTCGCGTTGGAAGCCGCTGTTAGTGAATCCTAAAAACGAAAACCTCTTCCGTTTGGAAGTGGTTTTTTGATTTTTGTCTATCGTTAACTTTTCTTTGTTAATTTTATTAAAAAGATGTTATTCTAAACACTAAGGGTAATTAAAATAGAATGTCCCAAGATTCGTGTTGACTTTACCCACACATTAGCAGCAGGCTCTAATCTTAATTTTTTTGTGAATGAAAGTGGTGAAGGCGTTGGAAGAAGAGAAAATGGAACAGGAAAAACCAGCTCAAGAACAAATAACAGAGGTTAAGTCTAATTTTATTCGATTGAAAAAATTCCACTTTATCATGCTTCTGTTTCTTATTGTATTTTTATCAGCGGGGATTACGGCAGTAGCACTTTCGTTTGGGGACGAGAAGGTTGTAACTGTCAGTGGTGAACGCAGTGAGTTTAAAAAATTATATGAAGCATTCGATACGATTAATAAGGATTATTACAAAAAAGTGAACGAGCAAAAACTGATTAACGGGGCAATAAATGGCATGGTAGAATCCTTAGATGACCCTTATTCCGATTACATGAGCCAAGAAGAAGCAAAAAGCTTTAATAGCAGCATTTCCTCATCTTTCGAAGGAATTGGGGCTGAAATCCAGGAAAAAGACGGACATATCGTGATTGTATCTCCAATCAAAGGTTCACCAGCAGAAAAGGCAGGACTAAAGCCAAATGACATCATTCTTTCAGTGGACGGTAAGAGCTTGCAGGGAATGAATTCATCAGAGGCTGTAACCATCATTCGCGGTAAAAAGGGGACAAAGGTTGAGTTATCCGTTCAACGGTCAGGCTCCGGCACGCCATTAACGGTACCTATTGTTCGGGATGAAATTCCTATTGAGACAGTTTATGGTGAAATGGTGGAAGATGGAATTGCAAAGGTTCAAATCACTAGCTTTTCGACAAATACATCAAAAGAGTTAGTAAAAACTTTAAACGACCTCCAAGGCAAAGGGATGAAAGGGCTTGTTCTAGATTTAAGGCAAAATCCTGGTGGATTATTGGATCAAGCCGTAAGTATCTCGAGTATGTTTGTTCCTGAAGGAAAAATCATCGTAAAAGAACAAGACCGAAATGGGAAAATAAAAGAGATTGCTTCGGAAAATAAAGGAAATCCTAACCTGCCGTTAGTTGTATTGATTGACAAAGGAAGTGCAAGTGCTTCAGAAATTTTTGCGGCGGCAGTTAGAGAGTCAGCAGGAGTTAAGCTTGTTGGCGAAAAGTCATTCGGAAAAGGTACTGTTCAAACGGCGTCTAATTTCACAGACGGTTCCAATTTAAAATTTACCATTGCCAAGTGGTTAACTCCGAATGGTAATTGGATTCACAAGAAAGGGATTAAACCAGATGTAGAAGTAGCGTTACCTGATTACGCTTCACTTTCAATCATAAATCCGGATAAAGAACTGTCAATTTCCAGTTCCTCTACAGAGGTACAGACTGCCCAAAAAATGCTAACAGCGTTAGGGTATGACCCTGGTCGTGAAGACGGCTTCTTTGATGACAAAACAAAAGCTGCCGTTGTTGCCTTTCAAAATGATAACGGCCTGCCGGCAGATGGTGTTCTAAAGGGAGATAGTACCATGAAGTTAATGGAACTATTAAGGACAAAAATCCAGACCAATGATACCCAGCTGCAAAAAGCAGTTGAAGTACTAAAAGAGGAAATGAAATAATCGTTTGGATTTCCAGAAATTAGGCTCGATTCCAGTAGGAATTGAGCCTTTTTAGGTTGAATTGGTCATTTGATGCATGAATTTCCTATATAAAGGTAAATCTTTAATTATTAATGAGGTATTTTTAAGAGAGGGGGAATGTTGATGAAAAAAACGTTTATTCTACTATTTCTTTTCTATTCCCTCTTTTATGGCCAGTTCTCGAAAGTAAATGCAGCATTAGTTAACAAAAATGAAATGCTTGAGTGGGATGAGGTTAATCAAATTTTGCCTAAATACACTAAATTTATGGTGTATGATCTTGAAACAGGAAAAAAATTCAATGTACAGCGGCGAGCAGGCAGTCACCATGCAGATGTTCAACCTTTAACTGCAAAGGATACCAAAGTGATGAAACAAATATACGGAGGGAAATGGAGCTGGAAGCGCAGAGCGATCGTTGTCATCCACAAGAAACAGAGGATAGCCGCTTCCATGCACGGAATGCCACATGGAGCTGGTACTCTTGATAATAACTTTCCCGGCCACTTTTGTATTCACTTTTATGGCAGTACTACTCATCGAACGAATAGAATGGATTTGTCACATATGTTGATGATTTACAAAGCTTCGGGGAAATTGGATGATTACTTAGACAAGGCAAACCCATATGAAGTCGTTGAGGCTTACATTGCCGGTTACAAACAGCAGGATTCCTTTATAACTTCACAAGCATCATTACAAGACGTAAACTGGAAACTGATTTTAAAGAAAGTGGAGAATGCAAGAATCACAAGAATGGAGTATCTTCCCCCCGAAGACCTGACATCAGAACTCTATCTGGAAGTACCGATTGAAGTGGATTGGTTTGTCAAAAACATGGGAGCCGTGTCCTATAAGGGAACCATTCATATGGTCAGGTTTTCACCAGTGGGTTCGTGGAAGATAGATTCAATTGCCTTTTTAAAAGAAAATAATCTGCTATAAGCAATGAAAAACACCTTTACCTAGTCGAGTTTCACTCCTGAGTAAAGGTGTTTTTATGAAATAATAAGATAAACTAAATTGGCTGTTCGCCAAATTTAATAAATGTCCGCTCATCTTCAATTAAACCGCAGGAACCACATTGTATCCGATAGGCAGGACCATTATATCTCAGATGAAAGGGCTCTAATTCATTTTCAGCATACTCCCGAATGATTTCACCGGATCGGGGATCAAGCCTCACTGACTGAGATACTTGTTGAATCATATTAAAACGGCTACGATTGGTTTTACAATTGGGACATCTATACGGAGTAGACATGGTAATCTCCTTTCATATAGTAGTAAAATCTATTTTTTGCAATAATGATGATAAATATGTAACAATGCATATGAGGAACAGCTGATAACGTAATCATGATCAGACACTATGTGGAAAATATAGCAAAGGCAAAGGATTGAGAAAAATGAAAAAACTACTTTTGGGCATAATGGTTTTATTTTTGCTAGGATTAATGGCTGCCTGCAATAAGGACGACCAAGGGAAAAATGATGTTCCCGAATTGCTAGAGGTGAAACTATCGATTACCCCTGAAAAAGCAACTGCTAATCAGCCTGTTACGTTCGAAGCAAAAGTAACGCAGGGAGGCGAGGCGGTTACCGATGCGGATGAAGTAAAATTCGAAATTTGGCGTGCGAAAGATGAACATCATGAAAAAATAAAAATAGAGCATGCTGAAAATGGTATTTATCGACTGGAAAAGAGTTTTCCACAGGATGGAACGTATTATATTATTTCTCACGTCACAGCAAGGGATATGCACAATATGCCTAAAAAAGAGTTTATTATAGGGGAACCTAGTGAACCTGAGGATGGTAAATCGTCGGATTCTATGGAAGGGATGGACATGGAGGGTCACGGAAATTAACCCGGGACACTTATAGACAAAAATAAAGAGGCTGGCTTCTAAGTGAATGCTTCAATCATAAGAGCCGGCCTCTTACTCTTTCTTTGGTTTTAAATTCACCCTAGGCTCATTGCCTAGCTTATTTTGAACTAATTCATTCACTTTTTTATCAAATTCCTTGGAGAAGTCACCTTCATAGCTAGTTCCGATATTTAATTTACCGGTTAATTCTTTAATTCCTAATTGGCCAAAATTATTTGCGTAATCCAAATGTTCAATAATGATTTTTTCGACTGTTAAATTTTCAACGTGGATGGAGGGGATGGGATCAGGTTCTGGTTCTTTGTCTGGAAGCTTAGCTTCTTTTTCCTTAACTATGTTTACCTTTGTTTCTAGAACAGCCAGTTTTTTTTCTAGTTCACAAATCTTCGTTTCGAGGGCGTTGTTCTTGGTGAAAAAACGAAACCAAACACGCATAATACCCCTCTATTCTGCTGCTGAATCATTCAACTCAATTGGAATGGTTTCCATATCATCCATTGTAAATGGCATGACAATGAATAAAACACCATTACGAAGTTCTGATTTAACATCCTTGACATCGATCGGGTAGGGGAGAGTTAATTCTTTCTTGAATTGATGGTTAGGCCGCTCCTTTAAATGATACTTATGGTTTACCTTAAGTGTTTTAAATTCACCGGTAATAACAAGGAGCTGGCGTTGAACAGAAATATGAAGAGATTCCTTTGGTACACCTGGAAGTTCGATCTCGGCAATCAGGTATTCCTCGCTTTCATATAAATCGCATTTTGGAATCAATTCAGACATTTTTATTGGAGTTAAAGGTGGATTTTTTAAATTGGGACTGTCAAATATCTTATTCCAAAAACTTTCTGATTGAAACTGTTGGGCAGCTTCCATCCACTTTTTGTATTTTTCGAGCTCCATCTTGCTCACCTCTCGTTATTAGCCCGTTAGTTCATCATATTAGCAGTTAGTGAAAACATGCAAAAAAAATGACGTCTATAAAATTTCTGTCACGTCAATTTGCGAAAATTGCATATCTACATTTTTGGGGATTTTTACTTCAAGGATGCCATCTTTATAATTGGCTGTCGCACCTTTCTTTTTCACAATGGCCGGGAGGGTGATAGTGTTCTTGTCACCATCCTCTGGGACATGTTCGACAATCAACTGATTAGATGTATGGTAAATTTTCAGTTTTTTAATCCATGCTTCATCTTTAATAGAAATTCGTACAAAAACGTAATCATGCGTTTCAAAAGCTGCCGAATTTATTTTTCCAGGATTTGTTGAACCTTGGCTAGGTTGATTAGTGAACCCCCTAAAAACTTCTTGTGGGTTCATCATCCCTCCCATGTTGGCTGGAAGCACTTTAGAAATAATGTCCTGTACATATTTATCAATTTCTTCCGGCTTCATTTTTTGTAATGCATCTTTCATGTCTTTATTGAAGGGGAAAATGTTCCACGGGAACATAGCTTTTCATCCTTTCAGCAGTTAAAATTGATTTGATACTGGTGCAGATGGGTTGGCAATTTGATCTTGGTCTGTTACATCGAAGTCTACATAGCCATTTGCATGATAAGAGGTTGCTGGTGATAAATCACCAAATGCTGCATTGGTTCCAACTAATTTAGAGTTAGAAGTATGGGAGTTGTGCACAATCGGGCCGAAATCAATATTTCCGTTATTATTGATGGCATTATTTTTAAAGTTAAAAATATTTATTTGAAAAGGCATATTTTTATTTCAGTCCTTTTATATCGGATTAGAAAAAACATTGGACGGATTGGCGATATCTCCCATATCATTGAGATCCGGATCTATAAAGGCATTTTCCATGGCTGCAGTTGGCGGGGCAAAGTCTCCATAAGATGTATTTTGTCCCTGAGATTTCGAGTTAGCGGTATGAGCATTATGAAGTGCTTCTCCGATGTTGACAGACCCATTGTTAGATACGCTGTTAATTTTCAAGCTGAAAATGTTTATTACAGTCTGCATCCTGTCACATCCTTTTAATTTGTTAACCTATACTATGCAAATAAATGCCCATAGGTTAATTAATTATTAAGCAGTGTGAGACAAGGTGAGGGAAAAATGATTAATGTTTGCATCTGACATGGAAACTTTCTAACATAATAACAAGGCTAAAATTTGATAAAAGAGGGGTGATGGCTAATGAAGATGAAAACGGCGTTGGTAACTGGGGGAGCCTCTGGACTTGGAAAAAAAACAGCCATGTTGCTTGCTGATAAGGGCTATCAACTTGTGATTAATTATCGTCAAAGCGAATCAGAGGCAAATTCTTTAGCTAAGGATTTATCTAACCACTATGGCACCAAAAACATAGCTGTACAAGGCGATGTGGTCAACAAGGAGGATTGTATCCGCCTTGTAAACGAGACTCTTTCTACTTATGAATCAGTGGATGTACTCATTCATAATGCAGGACCATACATACATGAACGAAAAACGATGGCCGATTACTCATTTGGGGAATGGGATTATCTAATACAAGGGAACTTGAGTGCTGTATTTTATTTGTCAAAGCTAGTCATTCCTGTAATGCGGAGGAACAAATGGGGCCGGATTATCACCATGGGTTATGACCGAGTAGAAACTGCCCCAGGATGGGTGTACCGTTCGGCGTTTGCTGCGGCAAAAACTGGCTTGGTTTCCCTGACAAGGACGATTGCGATTGAAGAAGCGCAATATGGGATTACAGCCAACATGGTTTGTCCTGGAGATATCACACATGATTGGAAAGAGAAAAACATCAAAGAAGCCCTTGACAATTTGCATGCTGGCAATGAAATGCAAAGACAAGGGACTGGTGAAGACATTGCTCGGGTGATTGCGTTTTTAATAGATGAGCGGTCCGATTTAATTACTGGCAGTGTGATTCCTGTAACAGGAGGGACCGATGTATTAGGAAAAGTTTTCAAAATGTAATGTCAACTTTTTGCGCTATTAGTTAATGTTGTATGAAAGAGCTTTTTACCGTTGATAATAGGAAGTAAATATCAATGGAAGGGAGCAAAGAAAATGAGTTTTAACCTCAACCGCATTAATCCCAATCAAACCCAAATTTTTTTCCATGATGGACGTTTTGAAACATTGACAAATGAGGAACTAAGTGATTTTTTGCTCCAAATGGGAATAAGTGAGGTCAGCGATGTAGTTGACCAAAATTTAGTCGAATAACAATTAATATAACGACTAAAAAGCAATCGGGTTTTCATAACCGATTGCTTTTTTGCAGGTATATATAAATCTATGCTTCTAAACGATGTGACTCTGTATCACTTTCAGGAGTGCTCCACTGCAGATGGAAGGTATACAGGTCTTTAGGGATTTCATATAAATCGTAAATGTCTCCATTTGCATTTAGTTGCTCGTAAAGGGTTTTTCTAGTTTCATTGGCCTTAATGACATATGGCAATTTTTCTGCCGCTTTTATTGAACGGATATTTTCTTTACGAATCCTCATAAACACCGTTTCGATACCAATTTCGTAAAAAAGTTCTTGGAAAAATGCCGCTTTTGCTGCTTGATTATACCCTTTTCCATGATATGACTTTCCGAGCCAGGTTCCTAAGAATCCTGCATTATCGATAATATCAAATAAACTGATAGTGCCAATTGGTGTACCCCACTCATCAAGAATGGTCCGAGAAATTAACTGTCCTTGTTCTTCTGCTTCGATCGTCTGCTTAGTGATAAAGATAAATTCCTCATAAGAATAAGCTTTTTGACGTACAAAAGGGAAGACATCTGGATGCGTCATTAGTTCGTACAATTCGCGGCTATCATATAGATCACGTTTCTTGAGCATGAATATCCCTCCGATTTGGGGCATACCATCCCACATAAAGAGAAACGGCCCACCCACGAAATTTTTTAAAGTTAAAAAAAATTTCGGGGTGGGAATCGAACCCACTAGAACCAGATTTACTGGTGGCGCACCATTTGCCTTCCCTATTTTATTTTGGATTTAGCGGCATTACATTACAGAGTTGTAAACCTCCAAAGTATTACGTAAATTAATAGTCACCTAAAGTATCATACAAGAAAAAATTGAAAAAGAAAATAGTTTTTTTGTGTAGTTTTTGTTAAAAATTTTTCCATTTTTCTTCATAATTCTACATAGTTTTTAATGAATATTATTGGGGGAGAAATTATTGGAGTATAAAAAAACTAAGCATAAGAATATAAAGGAATTTATGAAACTATTAGCAGTTCTTTACGTACATTAAAAGAAAGAAGTTAAAAATCCCAAGGGGGGAGCCTAAGAATGGTTACCAAAGAAGAAAAGATTCTTGCTGCAGTCATGTATGTTCTAAATTTTTTTGTCCCGGTGATTGGTCCGTTGATTGTCTGGCTGTTAAAGAAAGATGAGTCCGCCTTTATAGATTTCCATGGGAAGGAATACTTTAATTTCACGATCTCTTATTTTATTTATTCTGTCGTAAGTGGTATTTTAGTAATACTCCTTATCGGTATATTCTTACTATGGGTGGTAGGGATTGCAGCATTCGTTTTTAATATCATTGCAGCAGTTAAAGCTTTTGAAGGAAAGGAATATCGGTTCCCTTTGATTTTTCGGTTAATTAAATAAATCTTTACTTGTTCGGCTGACTCCTATGGGTCAGTCTATTTTTCTGCTTACAATCAATTTAGTTTTCAAAGACAGGATGAATCGACTATAATGGTCTATTATTACCAACCAAAAGGAAGGACGAAAAAAATGGCAGAACAAGTCGGTTTAGTTTTGGAAGGTGGAGGAATGCGCGGAGTTTATACTGCTGGGATTCTGGAATTCTTCTTAGAAGAAAATCTGTTTTTCCCTTATGTGATTGGTGTTTCTGCAGGGGCATGCAATGCTGCATCGTATTTATCCAAGCAAAAAGGGAGAAATAAAACGGTTAATATAAAATATGCATCTGATCCCAGATATATATCCTGGAAGAACTATTTTAAACACAGGCAGTTTTTTGGCATGGACTTTATTTTTGATGAAATCCCAAACCAGCACGTTCCTTACGACTATGATACTTTTTACAGTAGTCCTACTGAGTTTGTGGTGGGAACGACTGACTGTATAACAGGAGAGCCGGTTTATTTTAAAAAGCAAGATTACAAAACCGACTTATTAACAGTATTGCGGGCTTCTAGTTCGCTTCCATTCATTGCTCCAGAGGTTCAATTTCAAAATAAAACTTTGCTTGATGGCGGTATTAGTGATCCAATTCCCATTAAAAAAGCGCAGAGAGATGGCTATGCGAAAAATATTGTTATTCTCACCAGAAATGCCGATTATCGAAAGAAGCCATCCAAATTTCACTTCCTTGTAAAGCGTAAATATCCTCGTTATGAAGGGTTGCAAATGGCCTTGAAAGAGCGGTATCTGGCTTATAATCAGACACTTGCCTATCTTGAGAAAGAAGAAAAACAAGGGCATGTCTTAATTATCCGTCCAACTGAACCCTTGTCGGTCGGAAGAATGGAAAGGAATCCTGCAAAATTGGAGGATTTATATACTCAAGGCTATAAGGATGCACAAGCCATGAAAGATAAGATCGTGAACTATATTCAATCCTAAGAAGAGAGGTGACTCTTCTTTTTTTTGCTCCTTGGAAAACTCCTATCATTTTTTGTTACATAAGTTAATAGAGTAGTATAAGAGGAATGATAAGGAGTATTCTAGATGAAAATAAATCATTATTATCAAGAAGTAGCCAAAATTAGTCTGAATGATAGTATCGCATCATTGATTCCTTCTCTATTAATAGCAGCTGGCAATCTGGCTATTTTTAACGACCCGGATATAATGAAGCTTACTATTCCGTTTCTCCTTTATAGCATTATTTGTTTTCAAATCTATCTTTACCGCATGAAACAGTCGATTAGGATTGGCAAGAATATCAAGAAAGAAGCAAAGCAGGAAAATGGCAACAGTACTGTATTTGATTCGAGCCAGCTTTTGGTATTATACCAAAACAGCCAGCTGCCAAAGTTGCAGTTATATTTCCCAGACGGGATGTTAGCTGGTGTGATAAAAAAATACCCACAAAAAGGATTCATGAAATGGAGAGTTCCTAAAGCATTTGCCCTTTATAATCAACAGGAAGAATTAATTGGATTGTACCAACATCTAGGAAAACGTATTAACGTTTACGACCAGAATCTGAGACATATTGGCTCCTTCGAGAAACGGAAAGTGCGCAAAAAAGTTAAAGGAGAAATCCTAGATAAGGAGCGTAAAGTGATTGGTTCAGTGGAAGGCTCCTCCATGTTTATGGATGAACAAATTTTAAATCAGAATCATCATGAGGTGGTGAGGCTTAGACGCGGGTGGATGCCGTTGGAGTGGAGTGCGATATTTCCTGATGCAAATACACCAGTCTTGTCGATCCAAAAAGATTTGCCTGATTCGGAAAAGCTGCTTGGAATGGCGTTTTTAATACAGGAATATTTTGTGGAAAGATAGGAGTCTTTAGGTTTTCCAAATTCTAATTGTTTGGTATCATAGACTATACATTCAAAACAGGCTACGGGGGTTAATTCAGTGAAACTAGACATCATTAAGGGACATGGTTCAGGCAATGACTTTTTCTTAGTAGATGAATTCACTACTGGGTATTCATTTACAGAAACGGAAAGGTCCGAACTAGCAAAATTATTATGTAATCGGGAAACATCTCTAGGAGCAGATGGAGTTTTATATATCATGAACAGTGAACGGGCTGACGGAAAAATGCGAGTGTTTAATGCAGACGGGTCCGAAGCCTCGATGTGCGGAAATGGATTACGATTGGCAGCACGTTATCTATGTGAATCGAAAGGTCTTGATCATGCAGTAGTGGAGACTATGAAAGCAGACTTAAAAGTCAGCAAGTATAAAGAACTTTATCCGGATATTCAAACATATCAGGTGGAAATTTCTCCGGTATTATTTGATTTAAAGGCTTTGCCGCTAAATCTGCCACAGCCGGTATTGATGAATGAACGTATTCCTCAACTGTCAGAGGAATTGGAGTTTACAGCTGTAGCTGTACCCAATCCACATTTGATTACACTGGTCGATACGGTTACCTTAAAAAGCGATACGCAGAAACTACTAAGTGAAAAAGTGAATGGCCCCAATCAGCTATTTCCTGATGGGGTGAATGTTAGCTTCGTAAAGGTACTTCAGACTGGTGAAATTTATGTCAGAACTTTTGAACGGGGTGTCGGATTTACGAATGCTTGTGGTACAGCCATGTCGGCTTCGTCGCTTGTCACTTGTCTTCAGCAGCTAAATCAGTTTGAGACAGCAATCGACGTTTATAACAATGGTGGCAAAGTGAAGTGCATTGTTCATCAACAAGGTAAGAATTATCGGATTGATTTAATCGGAAATGCCACCTATTTATTTAATGCAAGTGTAGATGTCGATTTTGATAAGGGGGCTTTTGCGGTTCTTAGCAAAAAAGACCTCGCAGAACAAAGTTCCTATAATAGATTGCAATCAGAGGTACAGGAGTATTTAATGGCAAACCTAGAAGGATAAGGACCTGTTCCTTATCCTTGTTTTTTTAAAATTTCCAAAACGGGTGCAAATGGCTGGATTTCCTTTGTTTGAAAGTAATTTTTAAATGGGTCCCCTTGGTGCTTAATCCGCTGTAAGGCTGTTTTTAGGGTGAAATTTCTTGGCTCTAATTTTTCATTCACCTCGTCCCAATAAAGCGGTGTGGCCACACCGGCATGGTCATTTCCCCGCATAGAATAGGGGGCAACGATCGTTTTTCCTTCCCCGTGCTGTACATAATCAACATACAGCCTGTTTCCTCTGTTTCTTTTCATTCTCTCAATAGTAAACGAATCAGGGTCCTTCGAGATTAAATATTCTGCCATAAAGCTGGTAAAAAGTCTTGTATCATCATAAGTAAATTTTCCTTCTGGTAGTGGCAGATAAATTTGCAACCCTTTATTTCCGGATGTCTTGACAAAACCAATTAACTTTAGCTGGTCAAGCACCTCCTTAATCAGCAGGGCAGCTTTCACAGCCAAAGAAAAGTCGTCAATCGATGGAGGATCCAGGTCAAAAACGATTTCGCTGGCACCTTGACTATAAATGGTGTGAAACGGAACGTGAAATTCAATCGCCAACTGATTTCCAAGCCAAATCAGCGTTTTCAGGTTATTGCATAAAATATAGTTGATGTCCTCTGTTGCATAAGTATGGACAAAATCTGGAGCATAGTCCGGACAGTTTTTCTGATAAAAGGCTTCCCCAAACATTCCATGTGGAAAGCGGATCACGGTCAATGGTCGATCTTTTAAAAAAGGCAGCATATAGGGTGATACTTCCCTTAAATATAATATATAGTCTGCCTTACGAATGGCGTGCTGTTCCCAAAGCGGTTTTTCCGGATGAGTGATTTCAAGTTCTTCAGGCAAATTTTTCTGTTGGAAAATAAAATGATCATACGTGCAATCTGATGGCTGTAAATCAAAACGAAACTGATGGAAATGAGGTTCTCGCAGCTGGTTTTCGTACAATTCCAGGTATTTGACCTCCAGACAAATGGCAGGTTCTACATAAATGTATTGCTGATCTTCACTAATTTTGTTTTGTTTGACAATCTGTCCAAGTGCATGCTTTTCATCGGGCTTAAAACCAAACAGCACCTGCCCAATAGTAGTCACCTGTTCGTTTTTATAGACTCCTACATAAAAATAACCGTTGGTTTTATCAAATGAGGTGACAAAGCAGCTTACATATTTCCAATTTTTGTATTTTAGCCAATTCGATGAACGTTTACCTTCCTCCCATACGCTGGTTTTGTTTTTAGCCACAATACCTTCGCCATCATAAAGGACTACTTTCTCCCATAACTCGTTAAAATCGTTATGGGGGATCACAGGCTGCAACAACTGATGGCTGGCCGGTTCAGCCGTTGTTTCAAGACCAAGTGATTCGAAGAAATCAATCAACATTTCTTTGCGTTGTTGAAAAGAAAAAGTATGCAAGGGTTTCCCTTTTAAAATGAGGACATCAAAGACCATTAGCCGGCAAGGAGAAAGTTCCGAAAGCTCCTTAATTTTTTTCTTGGCTTTTAAGCGACCGCGAGTTTGAATAGCAGAAAAGTTTGCTTTGCATGGGTTTTCGAGTGAAACCAACTCGCCATCGAGCCGCAAAGGAAGAAACGGCTTAATTTTGTCCTCCAAGGATAGTATAAAGCTCTTTATTTCTGGAAATTGCTCAAGCAAGGACTTTTCGTTTCGGCTGATTAAATCAATTCCCTGGTAATTCCACTCCAATATAGCTCGAAATCCATCATATTTAACCTCATATACCCATCCCTTCTTGATGGGGCGCTCAAACGTAAGCGTTGGCAGCATTGGTTTCATTAGACATTTCCCCTTTGTTTTATTTTTATTTTGGCTCATAACTTGACAATCATCCATTTCCAGCTGATTGTAGGAATGCCATCGAGTGAGCGGCACAAAATAAAATAAAAAGATGGGAGACCTTAAACATGCATACAATGTGGAAAGGCAGTATCAGTTTTGGATTGGTGAATATTCCAATCAAGCTTCACACTGCCACAGAAGACAAAGACATTAAGCTACGAACTTTGCACAATAAATGTCATGCCCCGATTAAATATGAAAAGGTTTGTACCGTTTGTGAAGAAGAAGTAAAACCAGAAGATATTGTGAAAGCGTATGAGTATACAAAAGGGAAATTCGTGGTTTTAGATGAGGAAGATTTAGAAAAACTGCGCAAGGAAAATGAAGACAAAGCGGTAGAAATTATTGATTTTGTCAAAATGGAAGAAATTGACCCCATATATTATGAGAGAAGTTATTATATGTCGCCAAATGAGGGGGGAGGAAAGGCTTACTCCCTCTTGCGGAAAGCTCTTCAGGAGTCTCAAAAAGTAGGTCTGGCCAAAATCGTGATTCGTTCTAAAGAGCAGCTTGCGGTCATTCGGGTTTATGAAAACACATTAGTCATGGAAACCATCCATTATCCTGATGAGGTGAGAAAAGCAAGTGACGTACCGAATGTTCCTGCAGAGGATAAAGTGACCGAGAAGGAACTGGACACTGCCATCATGCTCATTGACCAGTTAACTTCAGAGTTTGAACCTGAAAAGTATACAGATGAGTACCGCACTGCATTACTAGAATTGATTGAATCAAAACGACAAGGGAAAGAATTCGTTACAGCTGCAGCAAAAGATACACCTTCCAATGTGACTGATTTAATGGCAGCTCTTCAGGCTTCCATAGATCGAACCAAGCCGGGTAAAGCAGCATCTACAGAAGGACGCAAGGTTGCAACAGGTACAGACGTTCCCAAAGCCGCAGCAAAACCTGCAAAAGCGGCCCCGAGAAAAAAAGCACCTGCAAAGGTTAAGAAAGAGGCCTAGGGTTCTCATTGACAATTGGTAAAAAGTGTGTTAGGATTAAATTACGCTTTTAGTTCGTTAAATATTTTATAGGATTAGTCGCCGTACTGCACGATTTGTGGGGGATGTCTAATGACCACCCGTGTAGTGCGGCTTTTATTATTAAATGTAGATCAACTTAAAGTGAAACAAATTTTGGAGGTTTTATTTTATGAAAAACGGTAAGGTAAAATGGTTTAACGCAGAAAAAGGATTTGGCTTCATTGAAGCAGATGGAGGTCAAGATGTATTTGTTCACTTCTCTGCCATACAATCTGATGGCTTCAGAACATTAGACGAAGGACAGACAGTAACATTTGAAATTGTTGAAGGTGCTCGTGGCCCTCAAGCTTCCAACGTGAAAATTGCTTAATTGATCTAGTGAAAGTGATGCTTTTGATTTGGCATCGCTTTTTTAGTGACTGTGTGAGATTGATCCTAAAGGGGGAGAGAATTTTGACTTTTGGCAGGAGAAATACAGAGGAAATCAAATTGGAAGAAACGAAGGTTTGGGTTTGCAGTTCAACTGTGTGTAAGTGCTGGATTCGAGATAACTTTAAAAGCAGTGCAGAACCCCTATGTCCTATATGTAATAGTAAAATGATATTAACCACCAAGGAACTCCAGGTGATAAACAACCACAGCCAAAAAACATACTAGCAAAAAAGCAGGGTAACACCTGCTTTTTTTTTTAATCTTTAATCTTCCAGATAATGATCCTTACAATAATCAAAAACGAGCTGTTCCTCATCTTCCTCAAGTTCAAAATCGAGAACTTCTTCTGTCTCTTTTTCATAAAAATGATAATTAGAAATTTTCATCACATCGTTGTCCACAACAAACAAAACCCGTAAGCCAACTCCTTTATCTGAGTAAAGCTCATCTTCTTCGTCAACCTCAAGGTCTAGGAAAAATTCATAGCGGTCACCAGAAAGAAGCCCGAATGGATCTACCAGTTTTTCAACTGAATGCCCAGATATATTCAATTAAATCATCCTTTGCTTTTTTATCGTTTTTATTATACACATCTTTTTACGATAAAAAAAACAGAATGGTATCGAAAATGAAATTATTGCAATTTTGTAACAAAAGATTTGAAAAATATGTGAAATATTGCACATTCTATTACACCTAATTTAAGCGTTACGATAAGATGAAGAGGAACAAATGACAATAATACATGAGGGAGATATATGACCATCATTGGAGAAATAAGGGACTTTGAGCCCTTTTTATTATCAAGGAGAAATTTTTATCAGTTTCTTGCTTTATTGTTTACAGAACCCAAAGCAAATCCACTTTTTGGGGATTTAAATAGAGAAATTGATATGAATGGATTGGAGGAAGTTCATAAAAATGGTGGAAGAAAACTAAGGCAATTTTTTCATCATTTATCTAAACAGCTAATCCATGAACAAATCGAAGAGTTTCATCGGCTATTTATCGGTCCGGGAATGAGCGCCCCACCTTGGGAATCTTACTACCGTAGTCAAGATCATCTGCTGTTTGAGGACTGCATGATTCAAATTAGAGAGCTATTTTATCAATTTGGTCTACAGAATAAAATGGAGAACAAGGAACCAGATGACCATTTGTCATTGGAATTAGAATTTATGGTCTTTCTATCAGAACAAAGTTTGCTAAAGAAAGATTTGGAATATCTAAAAAACTTGTTAACAACACAGATTGACTTCCTTCAGGAACACCTATTGAGTTGGATCCCACAATTTTGTGAAAGAATTATTCAAAATACAACCAGCCCTTTCTATTCGGGAGCGGCCATGCTTCTGAGAGACTTTTGCTGGTTCGATTTGGAGACACTTACTCAGGCAAGGGAGGCATTATAATATGTCTGAACAGAATCCATTTAAAAATCTATTAACCAATAAAATGAAGCGAAGGTCGTTTATAAAGTGGTCTGGGGCTATTGGCATACCCGCTATTGCTGGTGGGATAGGGACTAAAATGCTAGTTGAGAAGAAGGGCGAAACGAAACCTGTCAGTGCAAAAGAGACCGAACAAATCGTCTCTACCTGCAGCATAACAAACTGCGGTGGCAGATGTATCATTAAAGCCCATGTAAAAGATGGAAAAGTAGTGAGGATTAGTACGGATACCCAAATAGGCGGAGACCCGTCAACACCGCCGCTGCGGGCTTGCGTAAGAGGCAGGAATTACCGGAAAATGCTTTACGATTCAGACAGGTTAAAATACCCAATGAAGCGGGTGGGAAAACGGGGAGAAGGAAAATTTGAGCGAATCTCTTGGGACGAAGCTATTGAAACGATCGCTAAGGAAATTAAGCGAATCGGCGATACCTATGGTCCGGAATCCAGGTATGTAAACTATGCAACTGGCCAAAGCAGCGGTCTCCATGGCGGTCGAAATTCAGCCAGAAAATTATTATCGCTTACAGGAGGATTTCTTAACTACAGACTCGACTACAGCGCAGGAGCTGCCGAGGCTGCAACACCTTATACATATGGTACCAACATGACAGGAAGCAGTTTTGATTCTTTACTGCATTCGAAATACATTATTTTATGGGGCCAAAATCCTTCCGAGATGATTTATTCCACACCTTATCGGGAGTATTTAATGCAGGCAAAGAAGAATGGAGCAAAAATAGTTGTAATTGACCCTCGCTACTCTGATACAGCCATTGCATTTGCTGATGAGTGGATTCCAATCCTTCCGACTACCGATACAGCGCTTATGGATGCAATGGCCTATGTAATTGTCACAGAACAGTTACATGACCAAGCATTTTTGGACAAGTACTGCATTGGGTTTGATAGGGATCACATGCCAGAAGGGGTTCCGGGGATCGAGTCTGTGAAAAGTTATTTGCTAGGGGAACAAGATGGAGTTCCGAAAACACCGGAATGGGCTGAGAGAATCTGCCGGGTTCCAGCGGATAAAATTAAACAGTTGGCTAGAGAATATGCAACCACGAAGCCCGGAGCTTTGATTCAAGGATGGGCGGCACAGCGCCAGGCGTATGGTGAGCAATTTACGCGCGGCGGAGCACAGCTTGCATGTTTGACTGGAAATGTCGGCAAACTCGGTACCTGGGCAGGCGGCACAGGCAGCTGGAGCCGCACCAAAATGATCCAACCATTAACATACCAAAATCCTGTGAAGGCTTCAATTCCATGCTTCTTGTGGACGATGGCTGTAGAAAAAGGGACGGAAATGACAGCAGCTGACGGTTTGCAAGGTGTGGACCGATTAAACTCTAATATAAAGCTTATCGTAAACTTGGCAGGAAACGCATTGATTAACCAGCATGCTGATATCAATAAAACAACCAAGCTTCTCGAGGATGAATCTAAAGTAGAATTCATTCTGGCAAGTGATATTTTTATGACCCCTAGTGCTAAATTTGCCGATATCTTATTGCCAGGAACTACGTTTTTTGAACGGCATGATATTGGCTTTCCATGGGGAGGAGGCGACTATGTCATTTTGGGGAATAAAGTCATCGAACCGTTATATGAGTGCCGTGATGAATATGATGTATTTGCCGCAGTAGCTGAAAAACTTGGGATGAAAGAGCAATTTACGGAAGGGAAAACAACTCTTGATATTGTAAAGGAAAGTGTTGAGCGGACAAGAAAGGAAATAGATCCTAAATTCCCTGAATATGAAGAGTTCAAAAAGATGGGTGTACACCATTTTAAATTTGATGAGCCGCTGGTGGCATTCAAAGAACAGATTGAGGATATCGTTAAACATCCATTCCAAACACCATCCGGAAAAATTGAATTATTTTCAAAAGCATTATGGGATATGAATCAGCATGATGAAATTCCAGCAATTGGTCGATATATTTCTTCCTGGGAAGGCCCGGAGGATCCGCTAACCAATAAATATCCATTACAATTAACCAGCTGGCATTACAAGCGGAGATGTCACTCCACTTATGATAACCAGGAATGGCTTGATGAAGCGGCCAAACAAGAAATGTGGATGAACCCGAAGGATGCGGAACAGCGCGGTATTAAAAATGGTGATCGTGTCCAAGTATTTAATGATCGGGGGTTACTCGTTATTGATGTCAAGGTAACGCCTAGAATTACACCAGGGGTTTGTGCCATACCTCAAGGCGGGTGGTATTCCCCTGATAAAAATGGCATTGACCAACGGGGGGCAGTAAACGTGTTAACCTCCCAACGGCCAACACCTCTGGCAAAAGCTAATCCGCAACTAACCAATTTGGTGGAAGTAACAAAGGCATAGGGAGTGAGGAGATTGGGGCAACTAGGATTTTATATAAATCAGAGCCTTTGCACCGGCTGTAAAGCGTGCAGTGTTTCATGTAAAGATAAAAATAATCTCGATGTGGGGATTAACTTTAGGCGAGTCTATACCTATGAAAATGGAAGTTTTATGGAACAGCCCGGCGGTGGTATTGTTCACAACATCAAGGCGTTTTATTATAGTATTTCTTGTAACCATTGCACCAATCCAAAATGCCTTCCAAGCTGTCCGGTTGGAGCAATCTTTAAGGATAAAGACAATGGTGTGGTGACGATTGACCAAGAGATATGCCAAGGAACCCAGTTATGCGTCAAAGCCTGTCCCTATGGTGCCCCCCAATATAATAAAAAGGTTTTTAAATCTAATAAGTGCAATCTTTGTATCGATCTTCAAGAAAAAGGCGAGGATCCGGTATGCGTGGCAACCTGTCCGATGCGGGCGATTGAGTTCGGCCCGATCGACGAGCTGAGGAAAAAATATGGAAATGTGAGTCAAATTAAAGGGATGCCAAGTGACACTATCACAAATCCCAATCTGGTAATTACCCCTCATAAAGATGCAAGACTGTCAAGTTCATGAGTATAAGAAGAATGATGGGTGCTGCAGGATGAAATTGGAGCCTGCAGCCCTTTTTTAACGAGGTGTAAACATGTCTATATTAACAAAATGGCTGGAAAGCATGCACGTTGATATGGAAATTACAAAAAGATGCTCCCGGAAGAGAAACCACAGGTCCAGCTGCCAGTTTTGTTTAGATGCTTGCAAAACTGGAGCCATCTCTATTGAAGGTCAAGAAATCCACATTGATTTGGATTTATGCAATAGCTGTGGCGACTGTATGGTTTCCTGTCCGCTGTCTGCTATTGAAGGCATTTCAGTATTAAGGATATTTGATAACAGGAGCTTACAATATAGTGATCAATATAAGATTTCGGATAAAGAACTCCTCATATACAAAGAAAAAGGAATACAAACAATTATGACTGTTTCCCGATTAAACGAACAATGGACTTCAGCCATTGAAGAGGCAAATCAAAAACTGGTTTTATTAGAAGAAAGGCCATTTACGGTTACCGGTCCTGACGGGGGAAACTTATCGAAACGTGAGCTCTTTTCATTCATTAAAAAGCAAGGCAGGCAATTAGGTAAGGACTTATCGCCTGCTGCTTGGAAAATCCAATCGGGTGAGTGGATTTTAACAAATTATTTTTCCGATTACCAATTTTATACCGTGCAAGTGGACGTAGAGAAATGTAGCTTATGTCAAGCTTGTTTTCATTTTTGCACACAAAATGTGTTTCTCCTCGAGGATTCAGCACTGCAAATTGACCATGGAAAGTGTGTTAATTGTACGGATTGTACCGATCTCTGTCCACAATCTGCATTACGGATCATTCCTGAGATAAAGAAAAAGGCAATCAGCTCAATAGCGGTGATTTACCACACATGCCAGAAATGCGGGACAGTATTCCCATCATTCCATAACGGTGAGCATGCTTGTCATATTTGTAAAGAGAGGAATCCTGAGTGGTTAAGCCCAATAGGATAATAAAAAAAGCACCAGTATGACTGGTGCTTTACAAAATCTATGTATGGATGGCGGAGAAGGTGAGATTCGAACTCACGCGACGGTTGCCCGCCCTAACGCATTTCGAGTGCGCCCCCTTATAACCACTTGGGTACTCCTCCACAAATTTATGGAGCGGGTGAGGGGAATCGAACCCCCGCCGTCAGCTTGGGAAGCTGAAATTCTACCATTAAACCACACCCGCATCATCAAGGACGATTATTATTATAACATAATAAGTCGAGATGTAAAGAAAAAAATTCACGTATTAGAAAAAAGAGCTGAAACTTCAGCTCTTCATGACGCTTCTTCTTTCGGTGGTGGTTTGACTGCCAATAATGTAGCAATGGCAGCAAGGATTGATAAGCCGCTTAACAAAATAAAAATCCAATGGGTGGAATATTTCATTAATAATGCAATAATTGGTGGCCCCGCTGCCACTCCGATAAAACGCATCGAACTATAAATAGAAGTAATGGTCCCCCGTTCCTTTTTTTCAACACCATCAGTGATCAGGGCATCCAAACTTGGCAAGCTAATACCTATTCCTACACCTGCAATTAAAAACATCGAAAGCATATACCATAACTTGATCGAAAACCACAAGGCAGCGATTGACAAGGCAGCAGCTAAAATCCCGGAAAATGTCAGCCATTTCATTAGAATTTTATTCTTTTTAATTAACTTCCCGCTGATAAAGGATGACAAACAAAGAGCCCCAAGGGGCAAAGCTAAGAAAAATCCTTTTTTTATATCTTTTATTTCATACTCTTTTTCAAAGATTTCAGAGAGGTAAAAAAGTATTCCAAACAGTACCAGCATCAGAATTCCGCCAATGAAGAAAATTGCATACAGCCAGCGGCCGTTTTCCGTAAATGTTTTTTTGACATTTACAATGAAATCTTTAAAAGGTATCGGTTTTTCTTTTTTCTTAGGAGACTTTACAAGAAAAACTAACATAATAACCGAAATAGCACAAAATACAGGAAAAGCTAAAAAAGGCAAAAACCAAACAAATCCAGCTAAAAAAGCTCCAAAAATGGGACTTAATACTTTTCCAAATGTATTTGATGTTTCAATCAAACCTAAGCATGTACTAACGTCATCCTCTTTTTTAAACATATCTCCTACCAGTGGAAGCACAATAGGAAACGCACCAGCTGCCCCTACCCCTTGAAGGGCACGACCGGCTAATATAATCCAATAGGCGCTCTCTAATTTCCAGGCAGCCCAACCAGAAATAAGGCCCCCTGCAGCCGCAATAATAAGACTGGGGATAATGACTTTTTTTCTGCCGATATGGTCAGATAAATACCCTGCTACAGGAATCAGCAAAATCGCAATTATTGAATACACTGTAATAACTAAACTTGATTGAAAAGATGTAACTCCCAACTCTTCCTCCAAAGCAGGCAGAACGGGAATTAACATTGAATTTCCTAAAGTCATCACCAATGGAATAGATGATATTGAAAGAATGGCCCACTTCTGCTTTGAGATTTCACTCGACTTTTTATGGCCTTTCTCTTTCTCAGAGTTTTTGCTTTTAGCGGCTGGTGGGTTATTCGATAAACGTTCGATATGCTCCATTTTTCTATCTATCCCGCTTTCATTGTTGTTGTACCTTTAATATGGACTTTTTTAAAGAAAAAAAAACGGAAAGCAGAGTATCCTTTTAATGGCATTGAAAGATTATGTTAATTTAGAAAATTTAAACAAGACACTTGACATTGAAGAAAAACTTTAATAATATTGAAACCAATAAAACGTAATTAAAGTATGGCAATGATGAAGAGTAGTAACTATTTTAGATTCTTCAGAGAGCTGATGGTTGGTGCAAATCAGTGTTGATGAAATAGTGAATGGACTTCTGAGCTTCCAAACCGAACCATCCAATCGGGATTAGTAGGCTTTGGCGAATTCTCATCGTTACATGAGACAGATATTAAGCATTTGCTCGATATCGGTAAAGTGAGCTATTGATTTAGCTAATGAAGGTGGCACCACGGGTCTTCCGTCCTTTTTGAGGATGGAGGACCCTTTTTTATTTTTCCATAAATAATCATGAAAAATCGTTGAACAAGAAGAGTACACATTTTTAGTTCTTCACAGAGAATCGGGGACAGGTGAGAGCCCGATATGAACGGAATTGTGGAATGGGCTTGTGAGAGGTATCCTGAACGTTAGTAGGGATACACGGAGTTCCGCCGTTAAAAGGATAGGATATTGATCGTATTTGTTCAGTATCTGAAAAAGGAAGCAGGAATAACTGCTTCGAACAGAGGTGGCACCACGTTTAAAATCGTCCTCTATATGCCTAGAAATATCTGGGCATGTAGAGGACGATTTTTTTATTTCGAAAGGAGTGGCTGTATGAAGACAAAGACAGGGTATTTTTTTAAAGAGATTAGCGGTGATGTATTAACGCCGATTTCCATTTTGCAAAAAGTCAGCGGCAAGAAAAAGTTTTTATTAGAAAGTTCCCATAAATATAATGACTCGGGGAGGTATTCCTTTATAGGCGCAGATCCAGCGTTTGAATTAATTGCCCAGGGAGACAGAAATCAGCTCATTTTTAGAAATGGACAGAAACAGAGTTTAACTGGCAATCCGCTTGAAATAGTGAAGAGTCTAATACCCGATTTGAAAACCGATGAAATTCCATTTCCATTCACAGGTGGGGCAATTGGATATGTGGGTTATGACATTATTCGGCAATATGAACAGATTGGAGAGGAATTTCCGAATGGATTATCGATGCCTGACGTTCATCTCATGTTCTATGAAGAAATGGTCGTATTTGACCATTTGGAGGAAAAGGTGTTCCTGTTTGGTATCCCGCTTTTACCAGACAGTAGTGATGCAAGCATTCAAAATAGGCTAAACCAGCTTTTGTTTGAACTTAAGCAGCCCTTTGAGGATCAAGAGGAGCAATCATACGAATTTTCGGAGTTCCAATCAGAAATGACCAAGGAAACGTTTATAGATAATGTCAAAATTGCAAAAGAACATATTTTGGCAGGTGATATTTTTCAGGTGGTATTATCGCAAAGGATGAAGGCGGGCTTCACCGGATCTCCATTAGCTTTATATCGAAGTCATAGGTCAAATAATCCAACCCCCTATATGTTTTATATCGAATTTGAAGCTTATACCGTGATTGGTTCATCACCAGAAAGCCTCATTAAAACGAGAGGAACAACGGTAATTGCCAACCCCATAGCCGGGACAAAACGAAGAGGAACAACGAGTGCAGAAGATCAGGCGATCGAACAGGAATTGTTACAGGATGAAAAGGAACTGGCAGAACATAAGATGCTGGTGGATCTAGGAAGAAATGATCTTGGAAAGGTCAGTGAGTTCGGATCCGTTCAGGTAGAAAAATATATGGCAATAGAAAAATACCGATATGTGATGCACATTGTATCAGAAGTTAGCAGCAGGCTGAAGTCCGATAAAACCTCTCTTGACGCCCTAGCAGCCTGTTTGCCGGCAGGAACCGTTTCTGGTGCTCCGAAAGTCAGGGCAATGGAGATTATTAATTCCCTTGAAAAATCCAAACGTGGACTTTACTCAGGTGCCATTGGCTATCTATCAGCAAATGGAAACATGGATTTTGCCTTAGCCATCCGAACTATGATTTTAAAAGATCATCATGCTTATATCCAGGCAGGTGCCGGGATCGTTTACGATTCTGTTCCTGAATCGGAGTATCAAGAAACCTTGAGTAAATTGAGATCGTTTTTGGAGGTGCCGAAGTGATTCTGCTCATAGATAATTTTGATTCATTTACATTTAATCTTTATCAGTATTTAGGAGAGTTAGGGGAAACCGCCGCTGTTTATCGAAACAATCAACTGACTATAGATAGTATAAGAAATTTGCATCCGACAGCCATTATCCTGTCCCCTGGACCAGGAAGACCGGAGGATGCCGGTATCTGTATTGAATTAATCCAAACCTTTTTTAAAGAAATTCCAATTTTGGGAATTTGTCTAGGCCATCAGGCGATTGGAGCAGCATTTGGCGGGGAAATCAAGCGGGCATCTCAAGTTAAGCATGGGAAAACTTCCCTGATTCATCATAATGGTACTGGAGTTTTTAACCATTTAACCTCACCGCTTGAGGTTATGCGTTATCATTCTTTAATTATTGAAAGCAGTACTCTGCCAAAGCAATTGACAGCAATCGCCTATTCGCTGGACGACCAAGAAATAATGGCAGTCAAACATGTCCAATATCCTGTGTATGGCCTGCAGTTCCATCCCGAGTCGATTGGGACTCCTGATGGAAAACAAATCATAAAAAACTTTTTATTTGAAATCGAGGGAGAGAAGAAACATGAAAAATTACTTACTCCAATTAGCTGAACAAAAATCGTTTTCAGAAAGTGAAATGCGTGAGGCAATGGACTTTATTTTAGGTGAAGAAGTATCGGAATCGGAAATCGCTGCCTTTTTGATGGGACTTAAATCTAAAGGAGAAACAGTGGATGAAATCGTAGGAATCGTTAAAGCATTAATGGGAAAGACACTTTCCTTTACAAAGAAATTACCGGAAGCGATCGATAATTGCGGCACAGGTGGAGATGGCTCTTCAAGTTTTAATGTAAGCACAACCTCAGCCTTTGTCATAGCTGGTGCCGGTATTCCAGTGGCAAAACACGGCAACAGAAGTATTTCAAGCAAAACAGGCAGTGCCGATGTTCTTGAACACTTAGGCGTTAATTTAAATTTAACCGCGGAAAGCATTGAAGAATTACTGGAGGAAATTGGTATTGCCTTCCTATTTGCTCCCAATGTGCATCCAAAGCTAAAGAAGGTTTCTATGGTTAGACGTCAATTAAAAATCCCTACAGTTTTTAATTTTATTGGTCCACTGACCAACCCTATTTCATTAGATTATCAATTACTAGGTGTTTATCGGAGGGACCTGTTGAACGTATTCGCCGAAGTATTAAAGCAATTGGGACGTAAAAGAGCTGTTGTCTTAAACGGAGCAGGCTATATGGATGAAGCTTCCCTGCAAGGAGAAAACCATTTAACGATTTTAGAAGATGGTGTGATTACCAGTCGTTCCTTTCAACCGGAGGAAGTTGGATTGCCGGTATACGATAACAAATTCATTAAAGGCGGGGATGCCATGGAGAATGCAGATATCCTGGTAAATGTTTTAAAAGGGGAAAAGGGCGCCTACCGCGATACGGTATTACTTAATGCTGGCCTTGGCATATATACAGCGGGAAAAGCCTTAACGATAACGGACGGAATAAAAGCAGCAGCGGAAGTCATAGACTCGGGAGCAGCCTATGAAAAACTAGCTGTTTTGATAAAAAAATCCCAGGCAGTACAAAGGGAGGCTATATAGATGGAAACCATTCTAGATCGAATTATTGAACAAAAGAAATTAGAACTCAAACGGCTACGCGAACAAGGATTACCATTCACAGGAAAGCCACGTGTTAAGCATTCTTTCATAGAAAAGTTACAAAAGGCAGAGGAAATTTCGATTATTGCAGAATATAAACGGGCATCGCCATCAAAAGGGATTATCAATAATGCTGTTGAACCGAAAGTACAGGCTGCTAAGTATGAAAGCTATGGTGCTTCAGCTATTTCCGTTTTAACTGATGAAACTTTTTTTAAAGGATCCTACTCTGATTTGGCGGCTGTTCGAGAATCGGTTGATTTGCCGATTCTCTGTAAGGATTTTATCATCGACCCATTACAAATTGATATGGCCGCATCACATGGTGCCGACATTATTCTGTTAATAGTGGCAGCCTTACATGAAGAGACCTTACAGGAACTCTACCTTTATGCTAAAAAGTTAGATTTAGAGGTATTGATGGAAGTACACAATCAAAAGGAACTAGATATTGCCCTGAAAACCCGGGCTGAGTTAATAGGAGTCAATAATCGTGATTTAAAAACCTTTAATGTTTCCCTTGATGTAACCGAAAACCTGGCAGCACAAGTGAAAGGTTCTGGCGCTTTTTTAATCAGCGAAAGCGGTATTCACAGACAAGCTGATGTAAAAAGGGTCCAAGAGGCAGGGGCAAATGGCATTTTAGTCGGTGAGGCCTTTATGAAGAGTGCTGATGTTAAACAGACCTTTTCAGATTTTCGCCTGTCATTAACTGAAGGAGCGAAACAATGAAAATAAAAATATGTGGGATCACAGATGTAGAAACCGGGGTTAAAGCAGCTGAATACGGGGCAGATGCCATCGGCTTTGTCTTTGCAGAAAGTAAGCGGAAAGTGGCAGAAACAACAGCAAAAGCGATTATTGACAGATTGCCCCAAGAAGTGTTCAAAGTTGGCGTTTTTGTGAATGAATCTGGAGAGGAAATTGAAAGAATTGCCGCGTTTGTTGGACTGACCCATATCCAGCTGCACGGGGAGGAAACAGCGGAAATGTGTGAGTCGCTGACCTTGCCGGTTATAAAAGCTATAAATTTTCAAAACAATGAACGACTGGCTGAATTGAATACCTACCCTAGTGAGTTTCTTTTGTTGGACGGTCCTAAGGGGAAGTACAGGGGAGGCAATGGCACCTCATTTGATTGGAAACAGGTTGATACCAATGTGTTAAAGGAAAAGAAATTGATTCTTGCCGGCGGGCTTAACCCAGATAATGTAGAGTCGGCAATAAAGATGATCAACCCGTATATGGTAGATGTAAGTTCCGGGGTCGAAACGGATGGAATCAAAGATTTGAACAAAATAAAAAAATTTATTAGTCAAGCTAAAAGTTCAAGACAGGAGGAAGTAAGATGAAGAGCACTTATACATTACCAGACGAAACAGGGCATTTTGGCATTTTTGGAGGGAGATTTGTCCCGGAAACATTGATGAAGGCGGTAATGGAGTTAGAAAGCGCCTATCGAGAAGCAAAAGCGGACCCAGAATTCCAAAAACAGTTTCAGGATCTGCTAAAGGAATATGTCGGCCGGGAAACCCCATTGTACTATGCTGAAAATCTAACGAAATATGCGGGGGGAGCCCATATCTATTTAAAGCGTGAGGATCTAAATCATACGGGGGCTCATAAAATTAACAATGCAATTGGCCAGGCGCTGCTGGCAGTCCGGATGGGTAAACGAAAGGTCGTAGCTGAGACAGGCGCTGGACAGCATGGGGTAGCTACCGCTACTGTTTGTGCTTTGCTCAACTTAGAATGTATCGTTTTTATGGGTGAAGAAGATATCAAACGCCAGGCACTTAATGTGTTTCGGATGGAGCTGTTGGGAGCGAAGGTAGTCAGTGTCACTTCCGGCAGTGCAACCTTGAAGGATGCAGTAAATGAGGCTCTTCGTTACTGGGTGGCAAATGTTGATGATACACACTATTTACTAGGTTCAGTCATGGGCCCTCATCCATTCCCGATGATTGTCCGGGACTTTCAGAGCGTGATTGGTAAGGAAACAAGGGAACAGTTCTTAGGAAGAAATGAAAAGCTTCCAGATGCTGTAGTAGCCTGCATTGGCGGGGGAAGCAACGCAATGGGAATGTTTTATCCATTCATTAAAGATGAGCAGGTTCGTTTATACGGAGTGGAAGCTGCTGGTCAAGGGATTCAAACTCCATTCCACGCGGCTTCCTTAACAAAGGGTAAGCCGGGGGTGCTACACGGAGCGTTAATGTATTTGTTGCAGGATGAAGACGGCCAAATCCAGGAAGCCCATTCAATTTCGGCAGGATTAGATTATCCTGGTGTCGGACCTGAACACAGTTATTTAAAGGATAGCGGCCGTGCCCAGTACCATTCGATTACCGATCAGGAAGCTCTAGATGCATTTCAGCTCTTATCGAAACTTGAGGGGATCATCCCGGCACTAGAGAGTGCGCATGCCGTTGCGTTTGCGATTAAGCTTGCAGCAGAAATGGAGCCAGGCCAGAATTTGGTGGTTTGCTTATCGGGACGAGGAGATAAAGATGTTGATGCGGTAAAAACAAGATTGCAAGGGGGAGTAACAAATGAATAGGATTACACAAGCCTTCAGAAGGTTAACAGAAACAAACGGCAAAGCATTTATTCCATATATCATGGCCGGGGATGGCGGCTTGTCTTGCCTTGTTGAACGTCTTCAATTATTGGAAAGGTTAGATGCAACCGCTGTAGAAGTGGGAGTGCCGTTTTCTGACCCTGTAGCGGATGGACCCACCATTCAACAAGCTGGTATCAGAGCATTAAAAGATGGAACGAGTCTTAATGACATTCTTGTCGAGTTAACAAAGGCAAAAGCAAACCTTCATATCCCTATTATTCTCATGACTTATTTAAACCCTATTTATTCTTATGGAATAAATCGCTTTGTTGAAGCTGCTCAAACTGCAGGGATAGACGGATGCATTATTCCAGATTTGCCGATTGAAGAGGAAGAAATCATTGCACCGCAGCTTGCAGAAGCTGGAATTGAATTGATTAGGCTTGTGACCCCAACAACGCCAATCAAAAGGGTCGAGGAAATTTCCAATAGAGGAAATGGCTTCTTGTATACTGTAACCGTCAAAGGGATAACAGGTGCTAGAGGTGAGTTTGACGGTGGATTAAGTACATTTTTATCCTCAGTAAAACAAGTGAGCCCAATCCCAGTTGTTGCAGGGTTTGGCATTTCTAATAACGAACAAATTGCCGAGATGACTAAATACTGTGATGGTGTGGTAGTCGGAAGTAAAATTGTTGACTTATTATCAAAAAACAGACTGGAAGAATTGGAAGATTTTATGTCGGCTTATAAAAAGTCTTCTGCCAATATTTAAGCAAAGGTCTACTCTGGTATAGGAGTAGACCTTTTTCTTACAACTTCACCAAACGTGCTTTTTGTTACAGCCGTTTCGAGCAATCTTAACTATAATTTTGACTAACAAGGTATCGAATCTGTAAAGTTTGGAGGGTGTAATATGAACGGACTATTTGACAAAAACGGCCGGAGAACTTCCATCCCGCCATCCAGAGTTCTTCAGAGTTTAACTGTAAAAGTTGAGCGGTTTGGGGGAGAATCCCAACAAGTTCGGATTGACTTTTTAAAAAAGCGTTTTGTTTTTGTTGTCTGGAGATCCCCTGGCGATTCAAAGCCCTCCTCCGAGAATCTTCCACTAGGACTGCCAGGCAGTGTTGAAACGTTTAAAAGAGAATTATACAATTTTGATATTTGGAGTTGGGACTCGGTTTATTATAAGGAGGATGGAATAATATTAGATGGAAAGTATTGGAGTGTAGAGCTTGAAACAAAGGTAAAGGTCTATCAAAGTAATGGTATAGAGTGTTTCCCAAGCAATTGGGTTCTGCTGTGCAAGTCGATTGAAAAATTAATCGGGGCTCCTTTTGGTCTTGAGCAGGTCTAAATTCGTTAAGAGGTATCAAGCTCTTGAAACAGTTGATTAACTCCTATATAATAAGAACATAATAATTTTACGTACACTGATTGATAAACAGTTTTTTTGACAAAACTTCCCTTGTGTGGAAGTTTTGTTCGTTTTAATCGATATTTTAGTTGTGTTGGATTAATTCTTAGGAGAGAAATCAAAATGAAAGAACTACCTGTTGAAAACTTATTTGAAATAGATAACCCAATTATCATTGATATCCGTTCTCCTGTTGAGTACAAGGATGGTGCCATACCTGGTGCAATTAATGTTCCACTGTTCACTGATTCTGAACGGGAGGAAATAGGGACTATTTATAAACAAAGAGGACAAAGTGAAGCGAAATGGAGAGCTATGGAAATTGTCTCTCCTAAAATCCCCAAAATGATGGAGACCATAAAATCCTACTCGGATAAAGGCGAGTTAGTCATCCATTGCTGGCGTGGGGGGATGCGCAGCAAAGCGGTTGTTACCTTCTTGGAATTTGCCGGTATTTACGCGTGGAAATTGATTGGGGGATATAAAGCCTATCGACATTATATTCTAGAAATAATGGAAGATCAAATTCCCGACAAAGCTGTTGTTTTACACGGTATGACAGGGGTTGGCAAGACCGAAGTATTGAAGCTTTTGAAACAAAAGGGTTATCCAATCCTTGATCTAGAAGCAATGGCGGGACATCGCGGCTCGATATTTGGAACGATCGGTTTAGGGGAAGGCCATAACCAAAAAACTTTCGATTCCTTGCTGTTTAAAGGACTACAAGACATCGCAGGCTCAAATTATTTTCTTGTTGAAGCGGAGAGCAAAAGGATTGGAAAAGCAGTACAGCCCGAGAAATTAATGGATATTAAGTTTAAAGGGGTTAACATATATATCCACACTCCACTTGAGCAAAGGGTGAGGTTGCTGGTGGATGAATATGTACTACCCTATCAGCATGAGTCTTGGTATCATGAAAAGATTGCTGTTAGTATGGAAAGAGTGTTAAAGAGAGTTAAAAATGTGGAAATGAGAAGCAGGATGGCAGAATTAGTGAACGCGCACGATTATCAGGCCTTAATCCCACTCCTACTTGAGTACTATTATGACCCGCGGTACGATTATGCAAGACAGGATTATCAAGGCGAGTTCTATGATGTTTTCGCACAAGATCCGGAAGATGCCACTAAAAAAATTGTGGTGAAATTAGAGGAATTGGGGTTTAAACCAGTAATCGGAGTACCTCAGTCCTAGAGATGAACGTAAACAAACCGCTAATTGAATAGCGGTTTGTTTACGTTATTTGTCATAGCTATCGATTCTTAAAAGGTTTTAAACCCCGACGTTCAATTTCTTCTTTTAATATTTTTATCCATTCCTTTTCCTTACCAGATTTCAATGCATCTCGATACGAAACAATCAACTGCTCGTTACTCATAATTTTCAACTTGAGAATGCCTCCTTGGAAAATGGATTGAATATTCAGTTTTTAATATTGTAATGGAATTTCACTGTTTTGAGAACCTTTTTTGCAAGTTTTTCATGATATTGTCAAAATGTTTCATTGGGAACATTACTCTTGAAAAAGGAATGAATAGTTGCTCCGTCGGATTCAATTGTTTATACTAGATACTGGATTATAAATAAAGGAACGGTGGTCATAATGATTCATTTAACATGGCGTGAGCGGGAAACAATTAAAAAGGTCAAGTGTGTTCATACCAATGCAAAGAAATACATTGTGAATAATGTATTAACAGAAGGACATGTTTATGATGTGAAAAACGAAACAGAAGAGTTCTATTATATTATTGATAATTCCGGTAAAGTGGGCGGTTTTTATAAGGAGTATTTTGTAGACCCCTAGAAGAAAAAGGCTGACGCTTATGTCAGCCTCAGGCTGTCGAAAAACCCTTCGGCAGCCTCTTATTACATCTAATTACTTTAACAGTTCACCGCGTTAATATGATATAATATCATTAACAATAG
>NZ_HG942050.1 GCF_000612665.1 Neobacillus dielmonensis | reverse complement strand
CTGGAGCGCAAATCAACAGCCCCCATTAAAAGAGCAAAAAAAAGACTGTCGGCAAAACCGAATTTCTTCGGTTTTGTCGACAGTCTGAATGCAAAACTGTTAGCAGTTTTGCATTTTCTCATTTCACTGATTCTGTTTACAAATAAAGGTTTTCATGTTTAGCTTTCAGTCGCTGCCACCTTTTTTCTACTTCTGCTTCAAATTCAGTCAGTAATGGCCTGTTTTCCTCTTTCAGCAGGTGCTTTGTTTTGCCCATATATTTGAACCACTCGGTTACCGGAACACGCTTATTTTTCTCTTCAGGATTATAAGTAATTGTCGTGATTCCTTGCTCCACCTCGTATAACGGGAAGAAACAGGAGTTAACAGCTTGTTCCAGTATTTTGGTCCCATAGCGGTCATCGGACTTCCAGTTTAACGGACAAGTAATCAGAAGCTTTCCATATACGGGTCCCACATGCTGCGCATACCACTGGGCTTTTGCTCCCTTTTTCACCAAGTCCTGAGGAAACGCCTCTGAACCGGTAAATACATAAGGAATATTAGTGGCTGCCATGATTTGCACGGTATCCTTATGGTGGAACGCTTTCCCTTTTTGTGCTTTTCCAACTCCAGATGTACTGGTCATATGTCCAAGAGGAGTGGAATACGACATTTGGGAACCTGTATTCATGTAACCCTCATTATCATATTCCAGCATGATCAGCTTGTGACCGCGCAGGGCTGTTCCAATTGCTGATCCCATACCGATATCCATTCCACCGTCACCAGTAATCATAACAAAGGTCGCATCATCGGAAACTTGAATTTCCCCGCGGCGTTTTAATTCCATAAACGCCTCAACCGTACCGGATAATGTAGCAGCTCCATTTTGGAACAAATTATGCATCATCGTCTGTTTATGTGAGCTGTATGGATAAGCGGTTGTTGTCACATACGCACAGCCAGTTTGGAACAAGGTAACGATATCCCCTTCAATTCCCTTAAAGAACAATTCAAGGCCTGCAAAAATCCCGCACCCTGGGCAGGCTCCATGTCCAGATGCAAGCCGTTTTGGTTTTGTTGTTAACATTCTAAGCGGTGGAATTTTCACATGCAACTTATTCGTTTCTTCGTTCATTTTCACTTCAATTAAACCAGACTTATACACTTCCCCATGCTGAGGTGCAATGACCGGCTTTAGTATTTTTTCCGGGTTACCAGGAACGTGACCGAAATAATCAAATGGTTGATCGGCATATCCCTTTTCCATCGCATCAATGGCCATTTTGAAGAATTCCTCGGCATCACTTTGGTAAAAGTCCTTTCCGCCAAGTCCGAATACACGACTTAATACAATCGTCTTATTATCCTTATCATCTTGAAGGGCGGACTTAATTTCATGTGTTAAGTTCGGACCATGAGCACCGTAAGAATCAGCACGTTCCCCTACTAGTAATGCTTTTACATTTTTTAATGCCTTTCGAATTTCGGCAGCGGGAAACGGGCGGATGATGTTCGGGCTAATCACCCCTGCCTTTATTCCTGCGTTGCGAAGCTTATCGACCACATCTTTGGCGGATTCGGCCGCAGAGTTTAGCAAGAACAAGGCAACTTCTGCATCTTCCATCTTGTATAAATCCAGTACTGAATAATTTCTTCCGGATAAGGCAGTATATTCAGCTGCCACTTCTTTAAATACTTCACCAGCTTGGTATATCGCTTCGGATTGTTGGAAATGGTTATTAATCAAGTCTTCCCCATTCATATGAGCCCCAATTGTCACTGGTTTTTGCGGGTCTCTAATAAAGTTGTAATCGGTTGGACATTCGCCTACGAATTGTTGAACGACTTTCCGATCAGCAAAATAATTTACTCTTCGTTTTTGGTGGGAAGTCCAAAACCCATCATACGCCACGATAACCGGCAGGCGTACCTTTGCGTGTTCGGCAATCTTTAACGCCATTATATTCATATCATAAACTGCCTGAGGCGTTCTTGCAGTTAATATCACCCAACCTGTATTTAGCCCATAGTACAAGTCAGAATGGTCACCTCTAATATCAAGAGGTCCGCTAACTGCTCTGGTTACTAAGTTCATCACCATTGGGAAACGCGTCCCTGCTTGAACCGGCAGCTGTTCAATCATATATAGAAATCCATTGGCACTCGTCGCATTAAATACTCGAGCACCAGTCGCAGCTGCCCCATAGCAGATCCCGGCAGATCCATGTTCGCCATCAGCAGGGATCAACTTAATATCGTGTTCCCCGCGTGACTTCATTTGGTCCAAATATTGAGCAACTTCTGTGGATGGAGTTATTGGGAAATACCCCATAATGTGATAGTTAATTTGTGCAGCGGCCATAGCAGCCATTTCATTCCCTGATTCGAATGTGGAAATTTGTTCCGCAACAGCTGGTGATGTTAAGTCTTTCTCTAAAATTGCCATTATAAAGTCCCCCCTGTTACATAAGGAAAGTTTTGTTTCACACGATGAGCGTCAGCATAACCGATCATTTCACGCAAGTCACCAAGTGCATCTGTCGGACAGGCCTCTACACATTTTAAACAGCCCTTACAATATTGATAATCAATCCCTTTTAAAAACATTTGTTTCCTGCCGCGTTTATCTTCTCCCTCTTCCCAAACAAAACAGAAATCTGGACAAACATTATCACAGGCAGCACAGTTGATGCATGTTTCTAATTTCAGCTCTGGCAGGAACCCTTGACGTGATCCACTTAAATCTTTTAAAACACTATTTGCCTGCGCAGGAATGCTCCCTCCAAGCTCTTGAGTCATATATCCTAACATTGGGAGCGGACGTTTAAAGGCTTTACCTTCTGCATCATCCGGAACAACATAGGCTTTAAACTGAACCTCATTATAGCCGCGTTCAAAGGTCCTCAGGTTTGGTTCAACTAAATGAGGGTATTTTTTTTCGAATGTCTTAGTAATGACCTGTTTCATGGTTTCTGGGTCAAGGAAATCGCAAATCCGGAATAAGGCACCTAGCATGGCTGTGTTTACTTTTGTTTTTTCTTCCACTGCAATGCCTAACGCATCTACTATCGCCAATTTCCCATATTTAAGCTGCAAGTCGCCTTTAACATCATCAAAATCTCTTGTACTGTTCACTAACACAATTCCCTCAGCGTCAAGACCGCTGACAACATTCACTGTCTTATATAAAGCTTCATGGAATACTCCCACAACATGAGGCTGTTCAATTGGACTATGGTCGCGTATCTCAATATCCGGTTCACAGAATCGGATAAAACTTTTCACTGGTGTCCCCTTTTTTTCAGAACCATATGAAGAGAAATTCGCCCCATTTAATCCAAGACCCAATACGCCAGCTTCAGCTAGCATTTTTCCAGCTAGATTTGCACCTAAACCACCAATCGATTCCAAACGGATTTCAAAAAATCCCAACTCATTTTTCTTCGGCAAAATTGACATGGTGTCCCTCCCCCTATTCGTAACCCAATATACGAAAAAGAATTATATAATTGACTATCCAAAATCAATTGTAAGGTATATCCATGCCGTTATCTGTGACAAAAGTCAAACAACGGCAGAAAAATCTTATAACACTTTATTTTTTTTGCTAAAACTAATTATTTGACATGAGTTCAACAGTGCAAAAATTAATATAACAGAGCAACAGATTGTTGTATAACAGAAATATGTATAAACCTCTTTATTTAAAAACCATTGGGTGCATTCGCAAGTGCTATCTTTTTTAGAAGATATCAGCTATAATTATTCATTGTTTTAGAATGGAAAAGGGGCTTAAACATGAATGTTATTTGTACCACATTAAATGCTAAATACATCCACACCAACCTTGCAATTCGATATCTAAAGGCATATGCCGCTCCTGAATTTGATATTAAGATAAAAGAGTACACCATTAAAGATCCAATTCTGAATATTGTTTCAGACCTTTATCGGCAAAAGCCATCCGTCATTGGATTTAGTTGTTACATATGGAATATTGAGGAGACATTAAAGGTTATTGACCTGCTAAAAAAGGTTGATCCTTCTATTACGATTGTCCTTGGCGGGCCAGAGGTTTCTTATGACACAATGGAATGGATGGAAAAAAATCTGAATATCGATTTTATCATCATCGGTGAAGGGGAACAAACGTTTAAGCAATTACTTACTGAATTATCGTCATCAAAAAACTATCGAAATGTCTATGGGGCAGCATTTCGCGAGAATGACGAAATTGTAATAACTCCACAAAGGAATAAACTAGACCTGAAAACACTACCGTCCCCCTATCGGTTTTTAGAGGATATTCCCCATTTAAACAAACGGGTTACCTACATTGAAACGAGCCGCGGCTGTCCATTCAACTGCCAATTCTGCTTATCTTCCATTGAAGTCGGTGTCCGTTATTTTGACCGTGAGAAAATTAAAGAAGATATCCGATATTTAATGGCAAATGGCGCAAAAACGATTAAATTTGTTGACCGGACGTTCAACATTAGCCGAAGTTATGCATTGGAGATGTTTCGTTTTCTCATAGATGAACATCTTCCCGGTACCGTATTTCAATTTGAAATTACAGCAGATATTATGCGGCCAGAGGTTATTGAGTTTCTCAATCAGGAAGCGCCAAAGGGACTGTTTCGTTTTGAAATAGGCGTACAGTCAACGAATGATGATACAAATGAACTGGTCATGAGGAAACAGAACTTTGCCAAATTAACCAGAACCGTGACCATGGTAAAAGAAGGGCGGAAAATTGACCAGCACCTTGATTTGATTGCCGGGCTTCCAGAAGAGGATTATGCGTCTTTCCGGAAAACCTTTAATGATGTTTTTGAATTAAGACCGGAAGAATTGCAATTAGGTTTCTTAAAGATGCTGCGCGGTACGGGTGTTCGTCTGAGGGCGCATGAACATCAATATGTGTTTATGGACCATTCCCCGTATGAGGTATTAAGTAATAATGTGCTTTCTTTTGATGACATCATCAGGATTAAACAAGTCGAAGATGTATTAGAGAAATATTGGAATGACCATCGCATGGATACAGCTATCGAATACCTGGTGACTAAGGGTTTTACATCACCGTTCGATTTTTTCCAAGAATTTGGTTCTTATTGGGATGAGCAGGGATGGGCGAGAATTGGCCACCAACTGGAGGATTTATTCCGCCGCCTTTGGTCATTTCTTGAGGAGAAAAACCACCCAGAACTTGAGGTTATTTTGGGACTAATGAAATATGATTATTTTAAAAGCCATAAATACAAACCACGTAAACCATGGTGGAATGCCTCATATGATAAAACAAGCCGAAACAGCATTTACAAGGAAATTGTGGAACGGCCGGCAATATTGGGGGATGAATTCGTCCGTCTTGGACTAGAGGAAAAAGAATTATACAAACATACCATGGTTGAAGAGATTTCTTTTGATTTACAAACGTATTTATTGACAGGGCAGATTGTTAAACATCCTTCCTGTCTATTGGCCTACTTTGACCCAGCTAATACCAACACGAAAATTTTCTCTTTTTTAAAGAAGTAAGATTTGTTAAATTTGGCTGTTGATTTCCGCTCTACCCAAAGAGTTAAAAATCAACATTTTCGTTTAACAGAGCCAAGAACAATGGAAATCAACGGCTTTCAAGAGGGTGACTTTAGTCACCCTCTTTTTGTTTTCCTGAGTTTGTTCCCTACTTTAGTTTCTCGGAGAGGTACACCATTTACATCGCCATATTCAATACTAATTTCTTCAACAGGTATCCTTGGCGGGGTTTTCCGGCGGCCTTTCATCTAACTTCTTCCCTTTTTCCCTAACTTGGAATTGCGGTTTTGAAATCGGATGGCATTATCATCATTCGTGAACTCCGCTGAAAATTCACTCTCCTGAATATTTTTCTTTGGAGTTTTTGAGTATTTGTCCACGGCGTCATATTCAGCCTTTCTTTTTGCCATCTTGAAACCTCCCTGTAAGAATGTTTGATACAAGTATAGTGTGAAACAAAATGTTGTTTATCATTCGCTGGCTGATTTTACTAAAATAAATATCCAATGTTTCGTAAAATATATTAACAGAGGTGAGAATGGTTGAAAAAAGAACAAAAAGAGTCTACAACCGAGAAGCTCAGTATGGACGAAACGATGCCTCACCAAATCAATGCCCCCAGTTTCAAAGGGACAGGTATAAAAATGGAACAGCCCTTTGTTAATAAATATGGCGTCATAATTGGTGACAGCAAGTACTCATCTGAAAATTCACCTTTGGAAAATTGGTCAAAGGAGACTGACCCAGCCATAATGTCTGGTGATGAATGGGTGCATCCGACTAATGATATCGGTTGGAATACTTCGGAGAATCATGATCTCCTTGAAAGCAAAAGGAAACCGAAGGCTTATCCATTTATGCATCCGACCATTGATGTTAGTAGAGGCAGCGATTAGGAACTCTTATGAAAGAATCTCTGCCACTTATGAATTACGAGGAAATATTTTAGTATCTAACAGTGAAAAACCTCTCATACAATAAGGAGTGATAGACATGCCAAATAGGAACAAACTATTAGTACCTGGTGTAGAACAGTATTTGGAACAAGTGAAGTATGAAATTGCGCAGGAATTTGGCGTACAACTTGGATCCGATACCGTTTCACGTGCAAATGGTTCAGTAGGCGGAGAGATCACCAAAAGACTTGTTCAACAGGCCCAAGCAGATCTTTCTGGACAGTTTTCACAACAATAATATAGATGGCATAAAAAAGTCCGGCAAAGCCGGACTTTTTCATTTTATTTAGAACTCGTATTAATGATTCTTTGCACTATTGCCAGAATTCTGCTTTTTGAGTTGTCCTGGAGGAATCTTGCCGCTCCCAGTTTGAACCTGATGTCCACCGCGGTTGTCATTTTTTTTTTCATTAACTGCCGTATTTGGTTCGTGGGAACTGTATGCTTCTGCTTGTTTTTTTGCCTGACCGGCTGGAACTTGATGTCCGTTACCACTGTCATTTTTTTTCCCATTAACTGCAGCACTTGGTTCTTGAGACCTGCTTGTTTCTGGTTGTTTTTTTACCTGCCCTGGTGGGACCTTGCCACTTCCAGTTTGGCCCTTGTCTCTTTTTATATCACTTTGGTTTCCGTTAAGTGCAGCACTTGGTTCTTGAGAAAGGTTTGTTTCTGCTTGTTTTTTCACCTGTCCAGGTGCCTTTGACTCTTTTTTTGCCTGATTAGGAGTAGAATTTGTGCTTTGCTGAATGTTCATTTGGGTATTGCCTTGTTTTATTTTCTTCCCTTTACTGTTATGCGATAATTGGTATTTTCCTGTAGTCAGTCCGAGTTCATGGGCTTTTGCAAGATCCTCTTCCGTACCTGATACTACTGTTAAATCTAACTGTTGTTTATTTACTGTCGACTCAATCTCTTGCAAATTGTCTTCTAGCTTATGTTCTAAATTCTGTTCCGATTGGTCAGGAAGCACAGTGGAGATTACAATTTGTTTTTTATTGTCTAAGTAACCTTCGGCTTTTATCTCTTCTATAATTTGCTTAGTTACTGCTGAAACATCTTTCTTTTTCCAGTGTTCCAGATGTGAAACAACCTTTTTGCCTTCTTTGTTATAACCAGTTATTTCGACAACTTGCATTTTTTTATTAACTCCTAGTTCAATACTAGGATTCACGTCAATCGACATATAGGCATAAGCCTTGTTATTCTGGTACACAGGCAAGGCTGAACCGATGAATATAAATAGAGCAGCAGCTGTTATTAGTATAGGTCTCGTAAATTTGGTCCTTGTTAATAAAGATAACTTGGTCGTTTTTGTTTCAGAGGGAAAAAAGGCAATTTCCTCCCCTATTTCATAAGGCTGATTCTGTTTCCTTGCCCTCAAAAATTCACCTTCCGGGGTTAACAGCGTAAGAAATGCGTCATCAATTTGCATCACAATGCCTTTTTTCATGGTTCCAGCACCCCTTTAATATACTCCTTCATATAGACAAAATCCCCCGATAATATAAGGGCAATAGCAATAATATACTTCCGGTTCCGTTCTATCGTTTTTCTGCTAACATCCACTAATTTTTCTAATTGTTTAATCGGGAGTCGTTTTTTTTCCAGCAGTATCCTTTTTAACTCTTGGTTTTCCACTAATAATTTCGCTGTCTCTATAGCATTTTTCCTTGCATCCGCATGCTTCGGCGCATTCTCCACCAAATCGCTAAAGTTTACATCGAAAGAAGCGAGGAGTAACTGAAAGCGGAGAATCTCCTCTTTCCTTAACCGTTCATCATTCTTTTTATTATAATCATCCAAGGAAAGCTCATTGACAATAACACTTCCAGGTGATTCTTCCTCTGATGAAGGACTAGTTATATCAATACTAATATGCTGATTTTTTGATTGTTTTCGTATATAATCGATAACTCTCCGTTTAATGATGACCTCTGAAAAACTTAATAGCGATTTCCCGCGTTCCGGAGAATATTTTTCAATTGCTTCATTAAACGCAATCAAGCCTATGCTAAATTCATCATCCGTTTCATAGATGTATCGTCTACATACAGAAGAAACTGTTTTTGCTATAAAAGGTTTGTAGGATTCAATTAATTCATTCAGTAAGGACTGGTCGCCCTGTTGAATTAAGGAGACGGTTTCCTCTAGATTCTTTTTCTTCTTGGTCAAAAACAATAAACCTAGCATTTGCTCACCTCTATTCGACCAATTATACCATACGTTAGTTGCTTTGGTCTTTACAGAGGTGAAGCTGAAAGGATATCCAATATTAGCCAATCTTTCCGCTTATTGTTCAATTATTAACTTTTATATTTCCTTGCCTGCTTGAGAAGGTTCTCCTTGTAGTTTTTCCTCTTTATTAGTCTTCTCCCCCGGATATAAGTAATTGACATTTTCACTAAAAGGTTACGAAGTTTGCATTTTGGTTATGGGGGTTAAAAAAATATTTCAAATAAAAAAGCGCTAATCATATTAAAATATTGATTAGCGCAATACAAATCAGGTAACAAAGAGTGGCGGGAAATTCCCACCCCCATATAAAGGGTGGCGGCAATCTCCCGCCACTCTTATAGGTTACTCATGCTGATCCATAGGATTATAAAGTTTCACATTGGGATTTTTCTCTTGGAACCAACGGAGAGCAAAGTCATTTTCAAACAAAAATACGTAATTCTCATAACGATCTTTTACCAATAAGCTCCGTGAGCTTGATAAATTTTCGTCCACTTGGTTATTTTCAATCCATCGAGCAATTTTGGAACCTAATCGCTCCATTAAGACCTCTGCATTATATTCAGTTTTCATCCGGTGTTCAAACACTTCAAATTGAAGCTGCCCAACGGCCCCTAATAAATATTCATCCGTTTTTACCGTTTTGAACAGTTGGATCGCTCCCTCCTGAACAAGCTGGTGAAGTCCTTTATAAAATGACTTTTGTTTCATGACATTTTTTGCTGAGACTCGGACATATAGCTCTGGAGTAAATTGGGGCAGCCTTTCAAATTGAAATTCGTTTTTACCAACTGTCAGGGTGTCTCCAATTTGGTAAGTTCCAGTATCGTACAGACCAATGATATCACCGCTGACCGCCTCTTCTACCGTATTCCGTTCTTCTGCCATAAAAGAAGTGGATTGAGATAATTTTAATTGTTTACCTAACCGTGGTAGATTAACACTCATTCCCCGTTCAAATTTACCTGAACAAACCCGCACAAACGCAATTCGGTCACGGTGAGCTGGGTTCATATTGGCTTGAATTTTAAATACAAACCCTGAAAATTGATCAGAAAGCGGATCAATTTCGCCGATTGATGAGTTCCTTGGTTTAGGCGGTGGAGCAAATTGTAAATATGTCTCAAGGAATGTTTGTACTCCAAAGTTTGTCAACGCGCTCCCAAAGAAAACAGGTGTCAAGGAACCATCAGCTACCTTTTCTGCAGAAAACTCATTTCCTGCTTCATTAAGCAGCATAATTTCATCAAGTGTTTGGTCATAGAGCCCTGAGGATTTTATCGGATGGTCCCCCTCTATTTCCCCGTCCTCGTTTAATGGAATAAAGCGCTCATCTTCCTCCACCCTGAATTGTTCAACACGGTGGTAATATCGGTCATAAATTCCCAGAAACTCTTTACCCATTCCAATCGGCCAATTCATTGGGTACGATTCAATACCTAGAACTTCCTCCAATTCAGCCAAGAGTTCAAGCGGGGTTTTCCCCTGCCGATCAAGCTTATTCATAAAGGTAAAGATTGGAATTCCTCTCATACGGCATACTTTGAACAATTTTAGAGTTTGTTCCTCAATCCCCTTGGCCGAATCGATAATCATAACGGCGCTATCTACGGCCATTAAAGTCCGATACGTATCTTCACTAAAATCCTGGTGTCCAGGAGTATCTAAAATATTGACACGGAATCCATCATAATCAAATTGCATCACGCTGGAAGTAACAGAAATACCCCGTTGCTTTTCAATTTCCATCCAGTCACTTGTTGCAAATTTCCCTGTTTTTTTTGCTTTTACTGTTCCAGCATCCCGAATGGCACCACCAAACAATAATAGCTTTTCGGTTAAGGTTGTCTTCCCTGCATCCGGGTGGGATATAATCGCAAAAGTTCGACGGGATAATACTTCTTGTTTAAAATCGGTACCCATCTTGTCTTCCTTTCTAATCACTTGTTATCTTTTTATCCATAAAATCAATCATATCTCTCAATCCATAACTTTGCAATATTTCTCTTGTCCCAAAGCGATTATTTCTTTTAACTAAGAATGATAAAGACTATAATAACAGTAGGATCTATGCATTGTAATAACAATTTAGGAGGCAATATGGTCATTACACAAATTGACAAACCCACCATCGAATTATTGCAAAAGGCAATTCAAATTGTCCTCGAGCAAAATCATATTCCTTACAGAAATATTGGTGTTGCAGAAGAAGAAAATCAGCTGTTATTTTTGTATGAAGGAAAAGATCATAAGGTTCATGTATTTAAATGGAGTAAAGCATCCAGTATTGGAGTAAACATTGGTACACTGGCTCAAAGTGTAATAACACCCATTCTTCCGCATCTTCGATTACTGTCTTAAAAACGCTTACCAGGTAAGTGTTTTTTTGTGTTAAAGAATGAAAGTGTCCTTAAAGACTGCCACTGATTACCATATCCATTTTATTGGAAGTGCCTTTATAATAGAATAGTACTCTGTTTTAAGGAGGCTCCATAGATGAATAAAAGTAAAAAAACTGTTATTAAATTAATTCCACTGATTACAGTGTTTATATTTTTAATTTCAGGTTTAACGTGGTATATAAACACAACAATAAATAGTATAAAAATGATCCCTTTCTCCAGCGTTGAAAAAATTATTAAACAGCAGGAAGGCAAAACAGTTTCGATAACTGAACAACAGGATGGCCGAGTGTATCTAAAAGCAGGTGATACACAATATCGTTCCCAAGTGCCTCCTAACAGTCAAGTGATTGATAAATTAATAGAAAAGTACAACATTGATTACACTTATTCTACAAGCACTCGTTACGGTAAATGGGTTATGGGCGGCTTTATTTTATTGCTCGCGATTGTAGGATACTTTCTACAAAAATCCAAAGGTGGTTTTGGTCTTCGTACCATGAAAAATAGTGTCAGTCAGGCTCGTCCGCTCCCATTGATTAATCTAAAGGATGTAGGCGGACTGGGGGAAGAAATGAAGCAAGAAATTTTGCAAACATTAACCATCATCAAAGAGCCGGAACGGGCACGAAAATTGGGTATTACCCCCCCAAAAGGCATCTTACTATATGGTCCTCCAGGAACCGGAAAAACTTTACTTGCCCAAGCGATGGCCAAGGAATTGAATGCAACCTTTTTTACAGCCAGTGGTTCCGCTTTTAATGAATTATTTATCGGCGTAGGTGCAAGTCGTGTCCGCTCATTATTTAAAGCAGCTAGAAAAGAGCGCCCCGCTGTCATATTTATTGACGAAGTAGATGCCTTAGCTGGAAAACGAAAGCCACATGGTGGTGAAGAAGCCGAAAAGACCTTAACAGAACTTCTTGTACAGCTTGATGGTGGAACTTCAAATGAAGGAATCCTATTTATTGCTGCCACCAACAGAAAAGACATGCTCGACGATGCCTTTTTGCGTCCAGGACGCATTGATTTTACCTTTCATGTACCACTCCCAGACACAAAAGGAAGACAGGAAATTATCGATATCCATGCAAAAGGCAAATCTATGGCTCCAGATGCACTTGCAGCACTAGATCAACTAGCTGAAAGCACTTCTGGCCTTTCCGGAGCAGACCTTTATTCTTTATTTGAAACAGCCAGCAGACGTGCAGTTTTAAATAGACATGATGCGTTACAAAAGGAAGACTTGGATTTTGCACTCGATCGCACCATACTAGGTAGTTCATCCCGTTCTCTAACAGATCAAGAGACTAGGCGTCGGGTAGCCATCCATGAAGCTGGGCATGCCCTTGTTGCATCATTGACAAAACAAGACTCAGTTCGAAAAGCAACCATTATCCCACGTGGTGAAGCCCTTGGCTATGTGGCTCCAAACCAAAAGGAGCTGCAATTATCAACAACCAGTGATTTATTGGACCGGGTAGCCATGATTTTGGCTGGTGGGGCAGCGGAACGATTTGTTCTCGGCGAACATAGCATTGGTGTCAGCGGTGATGTACAACAGGCAAAACAAATTATTGAACACATGGTTGAAATAGGGATGCTTGAAGATGGATTTTCATTAACTTTTAAGAAGCTTGATAGAGAAGAAAAAATGCAGGAACTATTTCAAAAAGCACTATACCGAGCTGAAAATTTAATCAGCACCCATCAGCAGGCCTATCAGAAGTTGGTTGACATTTTGTTAAAAAAAGAAACGATTGAAGGCTCCGAAGTGGAAAAAATTGTCCGCGGTACAGAAATTATACCGCTTACAAACTAAAAAAAGATAAATATGTGCAAAGGGGCCGGACCCCCAAATTAACTACTTAGGACTACTTATTCAGTGTTCCAGGTATTTTTGAAGGTCAGGCCCCATATAGGAATTTTTATTAAGCATCATTTATTAATTAATAGTAGCATGCTGCTCCTACAATGATTAAGAGGATAAATAGGACGACAATTAGTACAAAGCCGCCATATCCATAACCAAAGCCGCAGCCGCCGCCAAAGCCGTATCCACCAAATCCGCCATATCCAAACATATCATTACCTCCTTTTATATTTTTAAAATATTAATAAACCCAAGCTGCCCCAACGATAATCAGTAAAATAAACAGAACTACAATTAGGGCAAATCCTGCGCCATATCCGCCTGCTGCTCCAGACATTTACCATACCTCCTTTTCCGAATTCACTATATCCTATTCACCTATATGCTAATGTGCAATAGACATATATCCCTATTCAATGCTTTTCTTATAGTGACTAAGCCCAATCTAATGATAAATGGGGTTTATAAAATTAAAAATTAACAGCAATAAAAAAACCACATCCTCTTCCTGGAAAGAGTTGTGGTTTTTATCGTTTATTACAATCCATTACATTATACAATGATGTTCATACTCCTAAGATGCATAATAAGTTTATTTTGTTTTTACAAGTTCCTTAACACCGTTTCTGCCACGTTCCACCATACTAATATGCAAATCTCTGGCAACCTTGACGTATTCTTTCCTCACTTGTTTCCATGCGTTCCTGCGCTGACGGGAAAATTCAAGATTAGATGCAACCGTTTTCTCAAAGGTTTCTTCCACCTGGTCCGCAATCTGAAATACAGATTTAATTGGTGTGAGAGCAATTTTTTCTAATTGGCCAGAAACCTCGGTAATCTGTTTTTTGAGTGCTTCTCGGCTGTTTGCTTGCGTTGCCTCACCTAGGCTATCTTCTTTGCCTCGATTGATACGCTGCAAAACTTCATCGACTACTTCTTTGTTGGTTTTTCTAGTCTGTTGATACAGACCTGCGATGGTCTTTCTGTATTGCTTGTTGAATTTGGCAACTTCCCTAATTACATTAAGATAGGCCTCTTCCCTGTTTTCACGAATTTTCTCAGCACGATCGCGAGAAAGCTCGTATTGATCCCAGAATGTGTTTACAAACCTACTTGTGGTTATAGCCTCTTCCACTGCAGGATTTGTTCTTTCCTCAGCAGCTGTGGCCGTATCAGTTTTCTTCTGTGCCATGGTCAATCCTCCCCTTACTTTTATTTACTTTCTCTATTGAATCCTTCTTTTGAAATGAAGGGATATAGAGCTCAATGAAACTGGTATACATGTTAAAAAATTGATTTAACAACGATTGGTAGGATTCTAGTTGATTTGCATACCCTTTTAAGTATTTCATTCCAGCTTTTGTAATAACGTACTTTCTTTTTGCCGGCCCAGTGCCAGTAGTATCCCATTCCGATGAAACCAGCTCGTCTTTTTCTAACTTTCTTAACATTCTGTACAAGTTTCCCTGATCAAGGGTTTTAAAGCCAAATGTCTCTAGTTTTTGGCTAAGTTCATAACCATGAAGAGAAACTCTGCTAAGAAGTAATAAAATAAATGGTAGGACAATATTTTTTGAAGGAGTAACAATTTGATTATCTTCGTTTACCATATTCTTATCACCTCACCTATATGTAGTTTACACCTATGAGTAATTTATTGTCAATTATTTTAATAAATATTACAATTGAAGTTAAATATTTACAATTTTTTACTTTGGTTATAAACTAATTAAAATGAAAAGGTGGTGTAAAATGATAGAAGCGAAAATTAGTAGTACGAGGATTCCTTATTTGCATTTTGGAAAAGGAGTACCATTAGTGTTAATCCATGGTTTGGGTGAAGTAAAAGAGGGCTGGATGCATCAATTTGAATTAGCTGAAGGCTATGAACTTATTATTCCAGATTTACGTGGACACGGAGATTGTAACAAAACACAAGGAATCACTATTAATAACTTTGCTACTGACATTATCCAATTATTGAAGGAACTTAATATTGAAAGCGCCCACATTCTAGGCTTGTCAATGGGTGGAGCCGTTGCACAAGAAATTTACCGCCAGTCACCCTCTATTTGCAGTTCTCTAATATTAGTTAGCACATTTCATTACTTCCCCAAAAAATTCAAAAAGTTTCTGTTTGAAAATAGGAAAGCCAAATTTGAGGCTGTAACCGCTTCAGGCAATCAGACGGAGTATTTAGCAAAAATGGCCCTTTTCTCTTGGAATTGTGATACACTCGCAAATTTCAAACAATTGTTTAAGCCAAAACACCAGATTTTTCTGGACTCACTAGAATCGTGCCTTGAAGTTAACAATTTAACTTTGCTAAGAAAAATACAAATCCCCACCTTAATTATTGGTGGTCAATATGATTCTGTTCTACCCGTGTGGATACAGGCATGCATGCATAAACAAATCCCAAATTCTAAATTTGTCATTATTCGGAATACCGGTCATCTTGCCAAACTGGAGGCAAAGGAACATTTCAATCATTTATTACGGTCATTTTTGGATCAGCAGGCATCTGTAGGATAATCGGGAAGCACCGGAAAAGCGGGCTAGCTTCCGGTGCTTTTCAACTGATTGATCAATTAGTGCTAAGATTGGGAACGAGTACAAAGCCATTGATCGGCAAATTGAGCAAATTTACCTGTTAGAGCCAATGAAACATGGCCTCCGTCAAATACTTCATAGGTTTTATCCGAACTGCCAACCATGTCCAACACAGGCAAACTTTGTTGCTCCAAAACAAGTGTATCGCGCGAGCAAGAGAAAACAAACAGTGGACATTGAATTTTCGAAAGATTAACCTGTCTACCACCAATGACTAATTCGCCCTTTAATAGCTTATTTTCTTTATACAAATCATGAAACATTTGCTTGAATGCCGCACCGGCAAAAGATGCCGTATCCTTCGTCCACTTATCCATCCGCCGCCACTTTTCAACATACTCCTGATCATGCGAACGAGTAACCAAGTTTATCATAGGACTACTATATACCGGGGACAGCATGCGGAACATTAAGTACATAAACTCAGATGGTAAGGTTCCATAGGCATCTGAAAAACGGTTAAAGTCTACTTCTCCGCTTTGAAGACCTTCTAACCACTTATCAGGGACGATTCCGATACTGAAATCAATCGGTACCGCTGCCAAAATTAAGTTTTTGATTGGAAGGTCAGTAATAGATGCCAGAATAGCAGAAATAGTACCACCAAGGCAATAGCCCAGTAAAGAGATGCCCTCCTGCCCTGAATGACGAATTGCCCTTTTTATAGCAGCTTCTAAATAATCTAGGATATACCTATCCAGAGTCAAATCACTATCTTCTAATCCAGGGGAGCCCCAATCAAAAAGGTAGACATCATAGCCTTGCTCAGTCAATCCCCCTACCACACTGCTGCCTGGTCCAACATCTAATATATAGGATTTATTTAAAAGGGAGTAAACCATAAAAACAGGAATTGCATATTTCTTGTCCTTAGCAGGATGATACCATAAGGTTGATTTATTTTTTTTCCAGATGCTCTGTCTGGGAGTTGATATAATATCCGGTTTAGGCCCGGTCATAATTTTAAAAACTTGATTCCACCTCGTTGCTTCCTTCTCTAAATCAAGTCCTGGAATAAATGGTGCCCCATTTGCTTTAACAGTCATTCTTATTCATCCCTCTTTCTATTAACCTTTGGAAGGGCTGGCAGCTGCTAAAACCAGCTCTTCGTCCATTTTGATACCTTGTTCTTGCTCACCATTAATCGATTCTTTTAGGGTGCCTAGTTCCAATCTTATATGAGAAAGTTGGGCAGTCTCCTCTTTCAACTCCCTTAGGTCACTTTGTATCTGGGAAAGTTCCTTGTTGTTTTTCAAGTTTTTCAAATCAGTTTTGATTCCCTTTAGACTGTCAATTTCCTTCCGTAATTCTTGAAGATGAACTTGAACAATTTTGATATCTACAAGCCCAGCTTTAAGTTCCTGAAGTTCTTTTTTCACTTTTTCCGTTTCAGCCATTTGGCTGGCTGCCTGTTGAAACTCGGTTTTCATTTGTTGGATAATACTTACTACTTCTCTCAACATTTCCACGTTTTCTTGATTTAAGCGACCTAGGCTATCCTGAATATTCCAAATTTGCTCCTCTAGAAGATCTATTTTTTCTTCTGTTTGAATCGATAGTTTTGCCGCATTCGCTACATCCTTCTTCGTTGGAATATTGAGGAAGCTAGCCATAAGTTCTTGATTCTTTCTCAATAACTCCATATACCGCGAATGAGCATCCAAACCTGTCTTCATTAACCGTACAGTTTCACGGTTATCTGTCATCATATAAAGTAATCCATTCATTTGCTTTTCCCATATTCCGGCCAATCGTTTATAGCCTTCGAACGGATCGTAGTGTTTTTCATCTGTCAAAATAATCTCCCCTTGCTATCTGATTTGTCATCCTAAATTTATACATAAACTATGGCAATTCTGTTACCAATCAATGGACCTTTTCTTCTTCTTTTCTCATCATCCTTCTTAGAAGTTTTCCTACTGAGGATTTAGGAAGTTCATCCAGTATTTCTATTTCCTTTGGAACCTTATAGGCTGCGAGATTGGTTTTGGCAAATTCAATTAGCTCATCCTGTGTAACGGTCATACCTGGTCTCAATTTAATGAACGCCTTAACAGTCTCGCCCCGATAGGAGTCTGGAACTCCAATAACAATCGCTTCCTCCACAGCTTCATGCTGGTACAGTACCTCCTCGACTTCACGAGGGTACACATTGTAACCACTCGCGATAATAATATCTTTCTTACGGTCTAAGATATAAAAGTAGCCATCTTCGTCCATTTTTGCGATATCTCCTGTAAACAGCCATCCATCCTTTAGCACTGATTCTGTATCTCCTGGACGCTTCCAATAACCTTTCATGACTTGCGGTCCCCTGAGGATCAGCTCACCTGCTTCCCCCACTGGCACGTCTTCATAACCATCTGGGGTTTCTTTGACAATTCTTGCTTCGGTACCTGGCAAAGGTATCCCCACACTCCCCAATTTTCTCGGAAGGAACGGTGGTGTAGAAATGGCCGAGGGTGCTGTTTCAGAAAGTCCATAACCATCGGACAACCGAACTCCCGCTCTTCTTTCAAATAGTTTCACCTGCTCAACCGGGAGCGGAGCGCCACCACTGTTTAAAAAGAATATCTCGCTAATCTGGCTATCCTCTAATTGGGGATGACTGTTAAGAGCAAAAATCATTGTTGGAACAGCAGTCAACTGAAAAGGTTTCTCCCGTTTTATTAGCTCCAATAGTTCATTTACTTCAAAACGCGGAAGAATGAGCTGGTTACAGCCAATTCGTATGGCTGATAGTGCGTTGCAGGAAAGACCATAAACATGAAACATCGGCAGCACACTGATTATTTTAAAGTTTTCCGGCTTTTGATCGACGGCATTATAAGTAAAATCGCATACCTGAATAATATTAGCTAGGAGATTATAATGCGTCAGCATCACTCCTTTAGATACTCCTGTTGTCCCGCCTGTATATTGTAGGAGTGCCACATCTTCAGCAAAATTGATATCCGTTTCAGGTAACACGTTATCATGTGTTAAAAAATCCTCGAAGTACAAGTCACCGTCACTTAGTGGGAGTTTTCTTTCGCCGAACCCAACGACAATGATTCTTTTTAACCTAGTTTTTGGCTGTACCTGTTTGACTCTTGGATAAAGGGCCTCAAAAACGACCATGTACTCTGCTTCAGAATCATTGAGCACATATTCTATTTCCCGCTCCACATACATCGGATTGACTTGTACCGCAATACCCCCTAAACGGAAGGCAGCAAATAGGCTGAAAATATAATGAGGGCAGTTTGGCAGCATAATGGCCAGGCGATCTCCCTTTTGAAATCCAACTCGATAAAAAGAGGCAGCGAGCATTTCAGATATCATTTTCGTTTCTTTATAGCTCCAGGACCTTCCAAAAAAGGTAAGCGCGGGGTAATCTCCGTGTATATTTGCCGCTTGCCTTAAAAGGTCGAATAATGATTCGTATTCAATCGATACATGCTCGCTAATTCTAGGATCGTAAAACTTAAGCCATGGTTTTTGCTGGTACACCATACTCTTCCCCTCCTAAATTTTCTACAGCCTCGAGAAAACAGATACCTTCTATATTAAACTTGGAAGATGCTGTAACAACTTAAATTATTGTTTCAAAAGAAGAATTTGTAAACGAGCGGATTTCGACAACTCCAGTCATTTTTCATCTTTTCCCAACTTTTAAAAGCGAAGAATCGACAAATCGCAACAAAAATCAACACCGTTAGATGTTTTTCACAAAGGTCTATCCTTGTTGTTCACAAAATATTCGATATCCTGTGTCTATTAAAATCGCACTAATAATTATATTTATATATTCTTTATGGTAGAAATCAAATTCTATCCTCCAGCTGTTTAGTTCTATTCAAAAGCCTGACGGATGAGGTCCTCTAATTCACTTACTAACGGCATTTTTGGGTTGGCAATGGTATCCTGATCATGAAAAGCCCGTTCTGCAAGTTCTCTTACTTTGGTTTCAAACTCCTGTTGAAATACACCGGCTTGGCGAATACTTGCAGGCATATCTAACTCTTTTGCCAGTTTAGATACAGCATCAATTAAACTATCTACACCCTCTTCAACTGTCTGAGCAGGTAGACCCAGCATCCTGGCAATATCCGCATACCGTTCATTGGCAATAAAAGATTCATATTTAGGGAATGTCATAAACTTGTTCGGCTTTTTCGCATTATACCGTATGACATGCGGCAGCATAATCGCATTTGCGCGTCCATGTGGTATATGAAATTCGGCACCTAGAACGTGGGCTAAGCTATGATTAATTCCAAGGAAGGAATTGGCGAAGGCCATTCCGGCTATGGCTGAGGCATTATGCATCTTTTCGCGTGCCAATTCATCCGTACCGTCGTGAAATGCACGTGGCAAATAGTTAAAAACTAATTGAATTGCTTTTAAAGCAAGACCGTCTGTATAATCATTAGCAAGTACCGAGACATATGCTTCAATCGCATGAGTTAACACATCCATTCCAGTATCTGCCGTAACCGTTTTTGGAACAGTCATTACAAATTGCGGGTCAATAATCGCTATATCTGGTGTAAGTTGGCTGTCAGCAAGTGGATGCTTGTTATGTTCATCTGAAATAACCGAAAATGATGTGACTTCAGAGCCTGTACCTGAAGTGGTAGGAATGGCTAGCAATCTGGCCCTATTTCTCAGAGATGGAAATAACGCTACTCGCTTTGCTGGGTCAAAGAATTTTTGTGTTAAATTTTGAAATTCAGTCTCAGGATGCTCATAAAACAGCCACATCGCTTTTGCTGCATCGATAACAGATCCTCCACCCAGCGCTATAATCAAGTCGGGCTGAAACTTATTCATTTTCTTGGCTCCTGCCATTACAGTTTCTTTACAAGGCTCTGGTTCTACCTCTGAAAAGATTTCAATTCTGATTTCTGCTGAGTTCTTTTTTAAATAATATAAGACTTTGTCAACAAAACCGTATTTTAAGCTGCTTTCACTCGTAACAATAAAAGCACTGGAAACTCCCGGGATCGCTGCAAGAGTCTGAACGGAGTCTTTTTCAAAGAAAATTTGTGATGGAACCTTAAACCATTGTGTCATCGTTCTTCTTTTTGCTACTTTTTTTATATTAATCAAATTTGCAGCTCCTACGTTTTGTGACACAGAGTTACCTCCATATGTTCCACATCCTATCGTTAAGGATGGCAGAGATGTATTATAAATATCACCGATTGCGCCATGGGTGGATGGAGTATTGACGATAATACGTCCAGCCTTCATACGAATGGAAAATGCATCAATTTTCTCTTGATCGGACGTATGGATGGCAGCCGAGTGACCTAGCCCACCATACTCAAGTGTTTGCTCGGCTATCATAAGCCCGTTAGCAAAACTATCAACCTTGTAACAAGCTAATATTGGACTTAATTTTTCGCAAGATAACGGATAGGATGGACCAACGCCAGCTAACTCCGCAATCAAAATTTTGGTATGAACAGGTACATTGAATCCCGCCATTTTCGCAATTTGGTAAGCAGATAGACCGACAATCATCGGATTAAGTGCATGATGCTTAGGATCAATAGCAATCCTTTCGACCAGTTGTTTTTCTTGTTCGTTAAGAAAATAACAATGATTATCGATTAGCTCCTGCCTTACATCATAATAAATATCCTCATCAATAATTAGTGCTTGCTCTGAGGCGCAGATCATTCCATTATCGAATGTTTTAGATAGTATCAAATCATTAACAGCACGTTTGATTTTGGCTGTTTTTTCGATGTAACAAGGCACATTGCCTGCTCCCACACCAAGGGCAGGCTTACCTGAACTGTAAGCAGCCTTCACCAAATTTGGCCCCCCAGTTGCTAAAATTAGGGATACCTTGGGATGCTTCATTAATAGTTGAAATGCTTCATGAGACGGTTCTTCAATCCATTGGATGCAATACTCGGGGGCACCAGCTTTCATTGCCGCCTCCCGAAGCAGCTCTGCAGCCGCAGTACAGCATTTTTGTGCATAACGTGGAAACGCAAAGATAATCGGGTTGCGTGTTTTTAATGATATGAGAGATTTAAAAATAACTGTCGATGTTGGGTTGGTTATAGGAATAACACCAGCAATTACTCCAACAGGTTCTGCCATTTCAATATAACCCTCATTTTCATTTTCATTAATCACTCCGACCGTTTTCATTTTTCTAAGATTGTTATAAATACATTCTGTTGCAAACATATTTTTAAAGACCTTATCTTCATATACTCCTCTTTTAGTTTCCTCGACTGCCAGCTTTGCCAAATCCTTATGATTCTCCAATGCTTTTAGGGCTACCTGCCTTACAATTTCATCTACCATTTGCTGGTTATAACAGCGAAACTCCTCTAATGCCTTTGAACTATTAGTGGCAAGAACATCAATCATTTCCGATAAATGCTGGTTATCAAAAACTGTTTTTACCTTTACAGCCACTTTTCATTCCTCCTCGTTTTCCTTGTTCAGAAATGCACAAACAAATTTCTAATCGTTTCTGTATAGAACTATAACACGACCTTTATGGGTATTTTGTCGAATCACGCGGAAAAATGAATGAATAGCCATTCATTATACGATAGTTCATAAAACTTTCATAATTATGATTCACTACCTCTAATGACAGGAAAATGAAAACGCCATAAACTCACTTTTATGAGTTTATGGCGTTTTGTATCAGCCCGTATTTCGTAATCCTGCGGAAATGCCGCTAATGGTTAACAATACTTCGGTTAGAATAGCCTCATCCAACTCTTCTTGGTCTCTAAGTTGTTTAATTAACTCAACCTGTAAAAAGTTCAACGGGTCAACATATGGATTTCTTCTATAAACAGAATCCTTGATATTAGGGGTATGGTCCAATAATTCTGTATCACCCGTTATTTTTAACAAAATGGCTTTTGTCCGATTATACTCTTCAAAAATATTTGTAAAAATCCGGTCGGCAATCTCTTTGTCCTCCACAAGGGTTACATATTCCTTAGCGGTGTTAATATCCGCCTTCATAAGAGCCATTTGCAGATTATCGATCGTGGCCTGGAAAAATGGCCACTTTTCATACATTTGCTGGAGCAATTTAAGATTTTGCCCACTTTTGATTGCAAAGCTTTCTAATCCAGTTCCCGCCGCATACCAGCCTGGCAGAAGTTGACGGCTTTGTGTCCAGGCAAAAACCCATGGAATGGCTCGCAAATCCTCAAAACGATCCCGATTTTTTCGACTCATCGGTCTGGAACCGATATTTAATTCCCCTAGTTCCTTTAGTGGTGTTGCCTGATTAAAATAGGTAAGGAAATCTGGATCATGGAAAACAAGCGATTGATATTTTGCCAATGCTGCCCCTGATATTTGCTCCACAGCCTCTTCCCATTCATGTTCTCTTAACTGCTTAGATTCACCTTCATTGGAAACATGGGCTGCAGATAAAATCAGCGTGGAGGTAGCTTGTTCTAAACTGCGGTAGGCAATATCCTCGAGTAAATACCGGGCAGATAAAACCTCACCTTGTTCAGTGATTTTTACTCCATCACCAATCGTTTCAACCGGCTGGGATAAGATGCTTTTATTCAATGGTCCGCCGCCGCGTCCGAAAGAACCGCCCCGTCCATGGAAAAATTTCAAACCAATTCCATATTTCTTAGCCATATCATGAATTTCAATTTGTGCCTTATACAGCTTCCAGTTGGCGGTTAATGTTCCTCCGTCCTTGCTTCCATCTGAATAACCTAGCATTATTTCCTGCTGGTCTCCCATCATGCTTAAATGCTGGCGATAGACAGGCATGTTAAACAAGGTTTCCATGATTTTTGGTCCAGAAGTCAAATCATCGATGGTTTCTAAAAGTGGAGCAACATTTAAGTGACTTTCTAAACTTCCATCAGCATGAAGCCGATATAACCCAGCCTCCTTCGCCAAAACCAGAACCTCAAGCAAATCGCTAGGTGATTTCGTCATGCTTACCAGATAGACAGAAATCGAACGTTTTCCAAATTCCTCATGGGCTTTTTTGATAGTTTGAAAGACTTTAATCATTTCCTGTGTTTCACGGGAATAGTCTTCATGCAATAAAAGCAATGGTCTCGGGTCTGACAGAATATTTACCAGAGTTTCACACTTTTTGTTTTCCTTCAGAGAAGCATAATGGTCAGTCACACCAACTTTTTTGAGGATTTCAGTTATGGCTGCCTCATGTTCACCACTGTGGTTTCGAATATCGAGTGTTGCTAAATGGAAGCCAAACAATTGAACCTGCCTGATTAATTTCTGGATAATTTTCAATTCATGCGCAGACGGATGATGGTTTTTCAAGCTTCGTTTGATCATATAAAGGTCTTCTAATAATTCCTCTGATGATTGATAGCCTCTATCGTTTTTCCCCACTTGCCGAATCCGTTCAATAATAACGGCAAACGCCCGTCGGTACACTTCAGCTTGATTTGGCCATTTCCTGTCAGGAGTTACATATAGGTCTTCCTTTTCCGAAAGATATGTTATTAGTTCTTCACTAACCCCGACTCTGGTGGTCGAATGACTGTATCTTTTCATTAATTCAACTAATACTTGTTTATATTTTTTAAGAACAAGCCTCCGCTGCCGTTCTAGAGTCTCCCACGTAACTTCATGAGTGACATTCGGATTTCCATCACGATCCCCGCCAATCCAAGAACCAAACCGGAGAAAGTTAGGCACAGACCAAGAAGAATCTGGATAACTTTTCTCTAGACATTCAGCTACCTCCTGATGAATTTCCGGGAGGACGTCAAACAGGGTTTCGTCAAAATAATACAACCCATTTCTTACTTCATCCAAAACCGTAGGTTTATTCTGGCGCAGCTCATCTGTTTGCCATAAAATAGCAACTTCATTAAACAACGCATCCTCTTGTTTTTTCCTTTCTCTACTTGAAAGCAATGGATGATCAAGATTTTTCAAAATATCTGCAATACGTTTTTGTATTTCCAGAATTGACCGTTTTGTTGCTTCTGTAGGATGCGCTGTGATCACTAATTCAAGCGATAAGGTATTCAGTACATTTTGGATTGTTTCTTTAGAGAGATGGTTTTCCTTCAAGGATAGAATAGCGCTCTCAATTGAACCTGGCTGAACGATGGTATCAGCTTGAAGGTGATATTGTCTGCGCCTTCTTATTCGATGATTTTGTTCGGCAGCATTAATTAAATGAAAATACATGGAGAACGCCCGAATGACTTGCTCCCGTAATGGTGGAGTGAGTGTTATAATTTCTTCTCTTAAGGCAGAGTATATTTCTTTATCAAAGTGGGTTCTAAGTGACTTGCACATTAGCCTGATTTTTTCCACCTTTTCAAATAACTCAGTACCGCCATGATTAATCAATATTTCCCCTAGCATTTTTCCTAATAACTTCACATCTTTACGCAATGGAAGACTGCTGTCATTTGTTGCCGCTATTGCTGCCATTCTTTCACCTTCCCCTTTGTCCAAAAAATTCTATAAATTTTTAAATATTAATATATCATAATTAAAGGGCAATGTTAAAAAAAATTGCTTATTATTCTGAAAAAAGTTTTATCCTTTTGATATTGACAACCAAAAAAACCCGTAGATACGGGTTTTTTGAAAATTCAGCCTGTTAATTTTTATCAAATACAAGTACATAGGTTTTCCGGTCATCATCACTGTAATTTACAACAATCGAAATCACAGTCTTTTTATTTTCGTTAAGCTGAATGGTCTGGCTTGTACCGCCTTCGATCACGATGGATGAACTGTTATGGGCAGCAATCGGGTTGATGGTAACAGTATTTATTTCATGGGAAACACTGATATGATAGGTATATTCGTCAGCAGAAAACTCACTGTCCCACGTGCCTACAGAAACAGATAAACTTGACAATTTAGCATAACTTACCTTTTCTGTGTCAGTTACTTGTGTACTAGACTTTACTAAAGTGCTGTCCGCTGGAACGAAACTATTTCTTGCAGCGTTACTCGAAGCCATTACCATGCTAGTGCTTGGCGCAGCATTATCAGCAGATGATTTCCCCAAACTGGCTGCAGCCCTTGTTACCGTTATCGTATAGTTTTTTTGTGCGCCATTTTCTGCTACAACATTAATAACAATAATACTATCACCTACTGGCAGGTCGACTAACTCCCCGCCTTCCTGGACTGATTTCCCATTTACCTTCACTGTCGCTCTAGAATCAACCGCTGTCGGCTTAATCGTTATAGTAGATTGGTCATTTGCGACTTGGACAGAATATTCCGTTGTAGAAGATGTTAGATTGGGTGACAGTTTGCCGCTAGAAAGAGCAATATTTTGAAGCTGATTGTTGCTGCTTTTTTCCCGTGTTACAATGAGCTGATAGGTAACAACCGGATGAATGCTGTCACTAATTGTTATGGTAAAAAGATTTTCCCCCGTTTCCAGCTGGTAATCTAAATTTGTTCCGGTAATAACAGGTTTTCCATTAATCGTGATTGTGGCATTCGGGCTTGTGCTTTCAACAAGCAGCTGGATTGAACTAACTTGATTTTCAACGATAGCAGAATATTTAGTCTCACTTGGAGAGAATGGCTTATCCAGCTCAATTCCTACTATTTGGAGCTTTGACAGAGCATTAGCTGATTGGCTCTCTTCGGGTACTGTGACACTTTCTGCATGTACCGGCGTGATGGTTGAAAGAGGTCCCATGCCGAGCAGTGTCACCGTTAGAAGAATTTTCACTCCTTTTTTATCTATATTAGCAATCATGATCCTTGCCTCCCGCTTACTATTTATGGATAGTGATTTTACTATACCCTATCAGCCAAAGCTTAACTTTTTCTTAATTTTTTGGGGAGTATATTAAGACAAAGGCTCTGTTAAACGCGACTGGTTCGGAAATCAACAGCCAAATTTAACCGAGCCAAAACAATAAAACGAAGATGGTTCATCAGGAGTCAGATTCGACACCTGTTGAGCCATCCTCGTTTAGTCAAACGTTATTTACTAATTAATTCAACCAGTTTGGAAGAAATGGCATTTGCCATTTCTTCCACTGCTTCCGGCAAAACCGACTCTAGTTTGGAATTTACAGCTGAGCTTAACTTTCCATTAACATTAACTTCTAAATATCCAGTTAGTTTTGTTTTTTTGTGATTTATAGCTTTAGCCTCAAAATAGCCTTCTCCGGAATATTTATCTTTTTGGCCCTTTAACGTAAAACAAACTTTGGTAGGTTCCAGCCACTCTATTATATCAATCAATAAACTTATTTTCTTTTTTATAATTCCAATATCGCTTTTAAATTCCCATGTTGATGTTCGTTCTGTTAATTTTTCGTGTGATACATAATTTGGTACCAGTGGGGCCCAATTATCCATATCCTTGACGAATTCCCAAATGACATTTATAGGTACGTTAATCTCAACTTGATGTATCCCGCTTGGCATAGCTTCCCTCTCTCCCTCTAGATGTAAAAAAGGATGACTCTAATAAGGGGTCAGCCTCTTCCTTACAGGTATATGTTAAAGCATGCCATTATAGAAGATATTCATCTGTGAAATTATAGGAGTGTAACTCCAACCGTAAAAGTGTTTCATCCCAAATAGAAACTACGACCATATTTCTTGAAGTACATTCCTAAACAATTTATTGAGTTCCGGGGTATAGTCATATGGTCTTGTCGCCTTGTCCATAGTTTCGATGTTTTTCTCTAATTCGCTAATAGCGGTAGGAATAAATTCAGATATAGTGGGTATTTCGAGCTTATTCATTGTTTTGTACCCATCACTTTTCTTTTTAAGCAATAATTGGATTTCCTTCTTCACCTGCTCATGTTCAATGAGATGTTCCACTAACTTCTGAAAGCTTTGTGGAGGAGCAGATTGGTAAGTGGCTGCCCATTTCCCTGCCATAATGGGACGAAGAACATTTAAGTAGGTTTTGAGTTTCACCAGTTCCGATTGGCCCACCTTTTGAAAATTGCTTATGGCCATACTTAGATAGTGGTGTATGGAGGTACAAGGTGAAAACAGCTTCGGCTGCAAGTCCTTCATTTTAACTACTAAATATGATTCCAGGTATACATTTGTAGAGTTCAGCCATTCCATAATAGAGGGATTGGATTTATTAAACAATCTTAATGCCTTACGCAATTCCCAACCACTGAGGTCAAGAGAATCATGAATTTTTTGTTCGATTACCCCTCTTTTTTTCTCCTCTATTGATAAATACCAATCCGGCTGATGCACATAAATAAACCTTACATCGTAATCACTATCCCTTGAAGGATAACCCCATGCTCTGCTCCCGGATTCAACCGCATAGCATATTTTTACATCATACTGTTCCTCTAGTTTGTATAATTCCTTTATAATCACATCACGCATGCATCATCTCTCCTATTCGATAGCATGTCCAGTAATGATGAAAATCTTCCTTTTCCCTTACAGGCCAAGAAGCCCTGTCCTTTCCGGACAGGGCTTCTTTGTAGTTTCATTCATTATGGAAGTGAGTTAACAAATTTTCTTTAATTCTTCTGTTAGTTTGAGAAATAATTCTTTATTTCCCTCTTGTAACGTTTGGTCGATTTCCTTGCGGATTTTCTCTCTTTTGAATTCAAGCAGGACATTTTTAAGAAACATCTCGGCTACAAATGAATCAGTGCCTTCATCCGAATGTTGTGGTGAATTAAGTAATTTCTTATCCATGGAAATCAACTCCTTGAGCTTTTTACCATTATACAGTTTATTTTCTAAAAATTCAAACACTTTATTTCAAAAAAAGAGAATATTAAAAGATAATCTTAAAAATTGTTTATATTTCCGTTTTACTCATATAAATTTACGTGCGTATGCTGAGATTTTCGGGGAACATTAAAAACATCTGCTAATTATTTCATTTTTAGGAGGAAGGATTGATGGAAGACGACGTATTATCTGGTCATAAGACTATTAATAATATCGAGGTTTATTATGAATTCTACCCAAATTCGGCCACTGACCAAACCTTCGTTTTATTGCATGGTTTTCTTTCTTCCACATTTACGTACCGACACTTAATCTCATTATTAAGAAGGGAGTATCAGGTATTGTCAGTTGACCTTCCCCCTTTTGGAAAAAGTGCGAAGTGTAACCGGTATGTGTATTCATACAAAAATTTAGCTAACACAGTGATTCAGCTAATTGAATCGTTTGGATTGAAAAAAATTACATTTATTGGTCATTCAATGGGAGGACAAATCGTCCTTAATATCCTGCATTTGCGTCAAGAACTGGCTGATAAAGCAATCCTGCTTTGCAGCTCGGCGTACTTAAAACGGGCCAAGCTGCCTCTTGTTCTAACAAGCTATCTGCCATTCTTTCATCGGTTTGTAAAGTACTGGTTCGCCAGGACGGGAGTGAAAAAGAATCTGCAAGGAGCCCTTTATAACCACTCCCTTATCGACGAAGAAATGATAAATGGCTATCTCCAACCTTTCCTTCAGGATGAAATTTTTGTGGCTCTAACCAGGATGATTCGTGATCGTGAAGGGGATTTACCTCCAGAAGTTCTTAAACAAATAAAAACCCCTTGCCTGCTAATTTGGGGGGACCATGATAAATCTATGCCGCTTGAGGTGGGAGAGAAACTGAACAAAGACTTGGTTAATTCCGAACTCATTGTGATAAAAGAAACTGGACATGCATTACCCGAAGAACGTCCCATGGAGGTTTATCAATATATAAAAAGTTTTATTAGCCCAGTAAAACTTTGTTAAATTCAAAAGAAAGACGGAGCAGCATATCCAGGTTTTTGTCTGCTCCGTCTCGGTTCAACCACTACTTAAACCAGCCTTTTTCTTTTGAATGTGTTATTGCTTCAATTCTATTCTTTACTTCTAATTTATCAAGGATAATGGATATATAATTACGAACAGTACCAGCTTTTATTTTTAGCTCGTCAGCAATTTCCTTGGTGTTTTTTCCATCAGCTACAAGTTCTAAAACTTCTTTTTCACGATCGGTAAGGGGATTTTCCTCTGCATAAACATCATCCATTAATTCAGGCGCATACATTCTCCTCCCCGCCATAACGCTCCTGATCGCGGAAGCCAACTCTTCACTTGGACTGTCCTTTAGCAAATAGCCACTTACGCCGGCCTTTACCGCCCGCTGAAAATAACCAGACCTAGCAAATGTTGTTAAAATAATCACTTTACAGCCATCTTCCTTCAGTTCTTCCGCAGCCTCAAGTCCGCTTTTGCCAGGCATCTCAATATCCATAATGCATACATCTGGATGATATTTTTTCACTAAAGCAACAGCTTGTTCCCCGTTTTCCGCCTTCCCGACAACTTCCATATCATCTTCCAAATTAAGCAATGACCCGAAAGCTCCTAACAGCATTTTCTGATCCTCCGCAATTACGATTCTAATCATCCTGTAACCTCCTGATTATGGAGGGGCTTTAAAACTTTCGGAACTTTGATAATAAGAGCAGTTCCTTTAGATGTGTTCACATCTAAACTGCCATTAATAAATTCCAGCCGTTCCTTCATTCCAATCAATCCATGCCCCTCTGCCAACTGCTTTTCAGACCCCTTAAAACGGCCATTATCCCGGATGATAAGCTCTATCCTCTCCTCGGACTGTTCAATGGAAATCAAACAACTACTTGCTCCGCTGTGCTTTACCACATTATTAACTGCCTCTTTTAAACACATGCTTAAGATATTTTCGGCAAACAATGAAACATTCGACAAAGTCAAGTCTCCTTTTATTTCCAAATTAATTTGGGCTGCGTTTAAAAGTTCCTTTATGCGGTGAATCTCTTCTTTAACCCGGATTCCGCGCATGGAAGATACCATTTTTCTGACCTCACTTAATGCTGACCGGGCAGTTTGTTGAACCTCTTTTAATTCATTTTTTGCCTGTTCAGGATCCTTTGTGATTAACTTTCTAGCTAAATCAGATTTTAAACCAATCATAGAAAGTTTCTGGCCGAGTGTATCATGTAGGTCGCGGGCAATTCGCTGTCTCTCTTCTAACTTTACCAATTCAGCTATGCGCTTATTGGCATCCTCCAGCTTTTCCTCTAGTTGGTCTCTTTCCTTCCTATTATGGATGGAAAATGGAAGTAAGATGACGCTAATCCAAACAATAATAACAAATGGCAACTGCTGCAAAAACAACTTTTCCTGCATCACAATACTATAATTAATTGAAACTGAGGTACTGAGCAAGTGAATAAAATATAAGGTTAAAAAAGGAATCCTGTCTTTAATATTCCCAAGAAAGTAAGCAAGGAAAAAAGCAAAATACACGTAACTGAATAAACTGGTTGCCGTAATCGATATTGCAATCAGGATTAACGTCCAAACGTATACTAGCCATCCTTTTGAAATAAACGCGATTCGATAAAGGATAAAGAATGATAAAGTTAATAAGAGTCCCACAACAATTTGGGTCGTTGTAGGAGCTTGAAAAATAAAGTAAAAAGGCAGTATACAAAGAATCGTCCAAATATAAGGCGCTATCCCATTGCTTTTCTGAAATGTCATATACTTTTTAATCATGAACGGCTCCTTTTGGATCATCTATTCCTTTTTCTCTACCTTATCAAAAAGATAAGTAAATTTCCCTTTAAACACTCTTTATTTTACCTAAAAATTTTGCTTCCTTAAACCCAATAAACCGTTTGTTATGCTCGTCCCAAAGATGAAACTTTATCGAGGACAAACTTGTTGTCAATGTAATCGTTGGGACATTTTGTAAGTCTGGAGTCTGGTTATGAACTTCTTCAAGCTTATAATTCGGCACTCTTGGACTTAAATGATGAACATGATGGTAACCAATATTCCCGGTCATCCATTGAAGCAATTTTGGCAGCTTATAATACGAGCTTCCTTCTACAGCTGCACGTACATATTCCCACTGAGGATCTCCCTCAAAATAGGAATCTTCAAATGTATGCTGGATGTAAAACAACCAAATTCCTGCTGAACCAGCAATTAAGAAGATTGGAAACTCTACCAAAAGGAAGGATTCCCATCCGATCAACCAACAAAGAATGCCTGCCATTCCAACAATCCCAACATTTGTAAGATACGTATTAAAACGCTCTTTCATCCGTGCACCCTTACGGTTAAAGCGGTTTTTTATGACAAAAACATAGATCGGTCCTAACACAAACATAACAAATGGGTTTCTATAGAGACGATACTGTATTTTTTTCCAAATTGGTGCAGATATATATTCCTCGACTGTCAGCATCCATATATCCCCGGTCCCCCGTTTATCCAGATTACTGCTTGTCGCATGGTGAACAGAATGATCATGTTGCCACTGACTGTAAGGAAACAAGGTTAAGATGCCCGTGATGGTCCCAAGAATTTTATTGGCCGTGCGATTTTTAAAAAATGAGTGATGACAGCAGTCATGAAAAATGATAAATGTCCGTACTAAAAAACCAGCTGCTGCGACTGCGAATACTAATGTCAGAGCATAAGAAAATGGCAAACTCATGTAACTTAGTGCCCATAACAGAAAAAAAGGCAGGAGGGTATTGATGATTTGCCAAATGCTCTCTCTTGTATTTGACTTTTCATATGGAGCCACCTGTTTTCGCAACGATTTAACAGTTTCTTTGCTCATTTTTGATTCTCCTTCATTATTAGATATCCAAATTATAATGAAAAAGAATTACAAGCGGCAGTCATACATGTCATGTTCAAAACATGATAGATGTCATGTCCAAGAAGTACCCATGTAGGACCGTATATGTAAAGTACATCTATACGTAATATTTTATCACCATGAATTATATAATAAATTAATCGTACGTTTAAACGTTTGCACTGGAGAATTTTAGGGAAAAAAGTTAGATAAAAATACATTGGGAGGAATGAAGTTGAATAAAGTATCAATAAACTGTGCTGAAATTCCTTATATCCGACTTGGTTCAGGAGAGCCTCTGGTGTTTATTCATGGACTAGGAGAAGTAAAGGAAGGCTGGGTCAAACAATTTGAATTAGCCGATGAGTATGACTTAATTATCCCTGATTTAAGGGGACATGGAGAGTATGATCAGCCGGGGGAAATATCGATTAAGAACTTTGCTCACGATGTCATTGGTCTTCTAAATGAGCTTGGAATTGAAAGCGCTCATATTTGTGGATTATCTATGGGTGGCATGGTTGCACAAGAAATTTACAGGCATGCCCCTGAGAAGTGCAGGTCCCTTATGCTCGTCAGCACCTTCCACTATGCCCCCAAAAATCTTGGAAAATTATTTGTCCGATACCGCAGAGCCCGTGCAGAAAATAAACCTGCAGAGATTATTAAAGAAACTGCTGCAAAGGTATGCCTCTATTCATGGTCACCTGAAAATATTGAAAGCTTTTATCAATACTATCAGCCAAATCAACAATACTTTTTCAAGGCAATGGAAGCTTGTTTAAAGGTCAATAACCTACGTCTGTTATCAAAAATAAAAGTCCCTACACTTATCATTGGCGGCCAATATGATTCCGTCATTCCAGTGTGGGTGCAATTGATGATGCATAAACAAATTCGCCACTCGGAGTTTGTCATTTTCAGAAAAACTGGCCACGTTGCCAAATTGGAAGCTGCTGAAGCTTTTAATGATGTATTGCGCAGCTTTTTAAATAAACATCGATCTGCAAGTTAACGGAGGAAGGGGTAGGCCTTTCCTCTCCCTTCCCCTCAAGAAATATATATAACTTTGTACACAAATTTATGACACAAACCTAACTTATTTGGTTAGACCGACTTTGAGCCCATTGGTCCACTATTTTGGCAAATAATCCGGATAAAGCTAATCCGACGTGTCCGGTTTCCACAACAATATAAGTTTTATCTTCACTTGAGACCAAGTCCATGATTGGCTTGCTTTGCTCTTCTAAAATCAAGTTATCTCTCGACCCCGAAATAACGTATAAATTGGCTTTAATATTCCTTAAGTCTGCCCGCTTATTTCCAATAACAAGCTCCCCTTTGGCGAGCTTGTTCTCTTTAAACAAGTCGGCTGCCAGTTGCCTGTAGGCTTCTCCTGCAAAGGGAGCCTGGTCTAATGTCCATTTGTTCATTCGACGCCATTTATCCACGTACTTTGAATCATGGGCACGATTTAACAGCATCGTATAGTTGGTGAAATAAATCGGTGCCCCAATGGCCCTAAACATTCCTTCCACATATTGCGGCGGAATGTTTCCATATACATCAATAAAATGATCAATGTTGAAGTCACCATTCCGCAGGCCTTCTGCCCATTTGTCGGGACCGGTAAAGGCCGTAAAGTCGATTGGTACGGTAGCTACAATTAAATTCTTGATAGGTTCTTCTGCTATAGAGGCGTAAATGGACGCAATCGTTCCTCCCAAGCAATAGCCAACCAATGTAATCTCCTTTGCCCCGGAATGACGTATGGCGCGCTTAACAGCGGTTCTCAAGTATTTTTCAATATACGTATCGAGACCGATGTTTTTGTCCTCATAACCTGGAGAACCCCAATCTAACAAGTAGACTTCATACCCCATATTTGTCAACCCCTCAATCACACTTGCCTTAGGGGCAACGTCTAGTATGTAGGGTTTGTTAAACAAGGAATAGACAAAGAATAATGGTATTTCATATTTTCTTTGTTTAGCAGGATAGTGCCAAAGAACTGACTTATTTTTCCGCCACACTTCCACTCTTGGCGTATGCCCCATTTTGGGTTCGGGCTCCGTAAGAATTTTAAACACATTTCTCCAGCGAGATGCTTCTTTTTGATAATCAAAATTCGGTATTAAATTTTTTTTTGGTATCTCAACAGCCATTTCCTGCCCTCCTGTTTATGCTTACTTGGATGAACCTGCCCCGGACAGTTCGGGAGCTTTCATATCCTTTTCCATAAGGCTTCTTAATGATTCTAGTTCCTCTTTAACTCCGGCCAGCTTCATTATTTCGAATTTCATTTCCTGAAGTTCTTCGTACACATTTCTTGAATCAGTCAGTTCTTTCTTGGTTTTTACCAGCTCAGTCTTAAGCTGTTTGGTGAGTTTAATAATTTCCTTAGACACTTCTACTACACTTTCAATTTCTTTGGCTTGGGCTTTCACAGAATCCTGCAGGTCCCAAACTTGTTCCTCGAGTGCCTCAATTTTCTCCTCTGCCTGAATGGTCAGGTTTGCTACATTGGTTACATCACTTTTTGTTGGCAAGTTGAGAACACCCGCAAGTGCCTCTTGATTCTTTTTCATCGTTTCCAAATAGCGGGAGTGGATTTCCGTTCCTACATTGGCCATTTTGACAAATTCATTGTTATTGGTCCAAAGATAAATAAAATCATTAATTTGCTTTTCCCACAATAAACTATATTTATGGAATGCTTCAAACGGATCATAGGTTTTGTTATTATCCGGCATTTTTTTCACCTCGTTATGATTTTGACGGCTCCGTCGGGTTCTTCATGTATTTCTGAAAAGGAAAGATCGCTGCTTTTACTTGTTTCGATACCAAATCAACAAATAGCTTTTGATTTTCATATAAGATATTGGTCGTTTTCTTCACGCTTTCGATATATTTTTCGCGTGCGTTTTTTCTGAACTCTAGATATTTCTCCACTGTTTGCAAATAAGTGTCCAAGGCTTGCCCGCAATCAAGAGATTTAACTGGGGCCAATAAAATTGAGGTTGTTTTCTCCTGAATTTCATCGGCTGCTTTGTTGATTTGCTCATATGACCTTACTGGAAAAAAGTGCTGCAATGTTGTAGTTGTAACAAGCAGTTCTTCACGGGCTGCTTTTTCCCACTCCTTCAATTCTTTACTGAATTGCTCGGTGAGAGTGTTGACATTTTCCCGGTTTTGTTTGGCCTTCTCCACAAAGCTTCTAACCGATTTCAAAAACAGTTCATCACGCTTATTAAAGCGGGACGCCCATGCGTCCAATTCGTCAAAACCTAATTTCCAAATAAGGTCAAGACTGGAAAGCTGGGTCTCTTCAGGGACAGTTTCTACCACTTCTTGTTCATTTTTCTCTGACATGGTTCATTCTCCTTTATAATCAATTTGGAATAACCGCTTTAAGTTTTTTAAATCTGCCTCTAATGACGGGATGTTGTTTTGCTTCAGTTCTTGAATCTCCGTTTTCAGGACAGACCTTAACTCTTCGAAAGAGTGCCGCACCAATTTTAGCTGGTTCATTGCCTGGTTATGTTGTGTATTCGTTGAATACATGACATCATCAAGGGAATCTATCTGTTCAACCATCCTGACCATTCGGTTAGAAATTGCGGCCAATTCATCTTTAGTGGGAATATCAAGACAATTCAACCATTTCGTGGTCAATTTTTTGTATATTCCTAATTGGATAAGATGCTGTTCCATGGCCCTTCCGAAGGCAATGGTAAATGCCCGGCAATTTGTAAATTCATATATTTTTTTATTGATTTCCGCCTGTAATTCCTCGTAAGGTGTATTAACATCATGTTGCATGGCTTCCATTCAAACCTTTCTCTCAGACTGACTTCGTGTACCAGTCTATAACAATCAATGTCGGTGATTTTACCTCCAACAATTATTGAACTCCTGCGGTAGTTCCGCCATCCACTGCCAGTACCTGTCCGAAAACATAATCTGACGCAGCAGATGCCAAAAATAGTGCAGGTCCTTTCATATCACTGTCAGAACCAAATCTACCTGCGGGCGTCCTTTCAAGAATTTTTTGTCCGGAAAATCCCAAAATTACTTTGGTCATCTTGGTTGGGAAGAAACCTGGTGCAATGGCATTAACATGAACATTATATGGAGCCAGTTTAACAGCCAAATCTTTTGTCAGGGTAATAACGGCCCCTTTGCTGACTGAATATCCAATTGCGTCCATTACCAGTGGATCTTGGCCGCCAATACCGGCAATGGAAGCAATGTTGATGATTTTTCCTGATCGTTGTTCCTTCATTATTTTTCCAACAGCTTGTGAAAACAGGAATACTCCTTTTAGATTAATGTCCATAACTTTGTCCCATTTATCTTCGGGCATTTCAAGTGCTGGCGCTCCCCAGCTAGTACCGCTGTTGTTTACTAAAATATCAATCTGGCCAAATTCCTTCATTGTTGCATCGACCACATACTGGATGTCCTCTTGGTTGGAAACGTCACATTTTAGAGCCAATGATTTTGCACCTTTTTGTTTTAGGGTTTCACTTATTTCCTGGCAGGCCTCTACGTTCCTTGAACAAACGACGACATTAGCGCCTGCATCTGCATATATTTCAGCAATTTGCTGACCTAAACCACGGCCGCCGCCCGTGACAATCGCTGTTTTTCCTTTTAAACTGAATAAACCTTCAACGCTCACCTGTCATTCCTCCAATCTATCAAACTTTTACTTTTAATTTTTCTTGATCGCGCAACACTCTTCTTAGAAGTTTCCCCACAGACGACTTAGGGAGTTCAGGAAGTATCTCAACTTCTTTTGGTGCTTTATAGGGTGCCAGGTTTGCCTTACCAAATTGCTTAATTTCCTCTTCTGAAATCGAATAACCCGGTTTTAACTTTACGTATGCTTTTACAGTTTCGCCGCGGTATGGATCAGGAACTCCAACTACCAAGGCTTCCTCCACCGCTTCAAGCTGGTAAAGGACTTCCTCTATTTCGCTTGGATACACATTATAACCGCTCGCAATAATCATATCTTTCTGGCGATCGACTATGTAAAAGTAGCCTTCTTCGTCCATTCGGGCTATATCACCTGTAAACAGCCATCCATCCTTTATCACCTCAGCGGTCTCCTCTGGACGGTTCCAATACCCTTTCATCACTTGAGGGCCTCTTACAACTAATTCTCCAGCTTCCCCCAATGGAGCATCTACATAGCCATCATTTGTCTGATGGACAATCCTTACCTCGGTACTTTGGACTGGGATGCCAATGCTGCCGTACTTTCTAGGTACAAAAGGAGGATTGAAGATGACTGTTGGAGATGCTTCGGAAAGACCGTAGCCATCCAAAAGCTTGGCACCTGTCCTTTTTTCAAATACTTTTGCTGCTTCAACTGGGAGTGGTGCACCGCCGCAGCTTATGTAATAAAATTGGTCAAACCCGCATTCTTCAAGTCCCGGCATGCTGTTTAATGCAAAGAACATCGTTGGGACACCTGAAAATTGGAATGGCTTCTCCCGTTTGACTATCTCCATAATCTCCTTCGGATCAAAGCGAGGCAGAATAATCTGATTTGCCCCTTCCCGTATTCCACACAGCGCCGTACTAGATAGTCCGTATACATGAAAAAATGGAAGAACGGTAATCATCTTAAAGTCATCCGGCTTGTTGTCACATGCTTTATAGGCAAAGTCGCACACCTGGTTAAAGTTAGCCAGCAAATTCTTATGGGTGAGCATAACCCCTTTTGACAGTCCGGTTGTACCCCCGGTATATTGCAGAATGGCAACATCTTCTTCCGGATCAATGGATATTTCAGGGATTCCTTCGCCTGTTTGTAGGAACTCTTCATAATAAACATCCTGGTCATCAAGCTGCAGCCTTTCTCCCCCCATATGTACAACAATAATCTTTTTTAAGGAAGTGGCTGCTTGAATTTTCTTCACCTTTGGGTAGAGCGAATCAAGGACTACCATGTATTCGGCTCCTGAGTCATTCAATACATGTTCAATTTCCCTTTCGACATACATCGGGTTAACTTGGACTGCGATTCCCCCCAGTCGAAAAACCCCAAACAGTGTGAATATATAATGTGGGGAATTGGGGAGCATGACTGCCAACCTGCCACCCTTAGCCATTCCTGCATGATGCAGGGCAGCGGCCATTTGGTCTGTTAATACTTTACTGTCATTGAAACTCCAGACTTTCCCATAGAATGTAAATGCAGGTTTTTGGTTATAACGTTCTGCTGCACTCTCTAAAAATTCATATAGGGATTCGTGTTCGATTGAAACATTTTCATCAATCCTTGGGTCATACACTTTCAGCCACGGCTTTTGTTGATAAACCATTAGTCACTGGAGCCTCCTTTGGAATTTGCTATTAACATTCCAGTTAACGGTGCATATTCTTGGGGGTTCGACAAAATAATTAGAATATTAATATAATTTTAATTATTGTAGTAAAAACTTGATTTGTAAACCTATCATTATCGACAAAATTCTTCAAATTCCGTTCATTTTAGAAATCGTTTAATAATCAAATAAACTTTATTGCATAACAACGCCCTTTCAAATGAAAACGCCTTCAGAAATTATTTTAAAAAAGCACGAAAATTGTCGGAAACTTTTCAACATCTATTCATTGTGGGTCTAAGAAACAGCATTTAATGTAAACGCTTTCAATTTTAGATGAATAAATTAATATTTTCCTATAAAAAATCCAGTCGACACTGACTGGACAATTATTGCTACTTTTTACAAAAGTTTAAATTTGGATTTGTTTAAAATCTGCCCGATCGAATAATGGCGAGCAGCAGCCATAGAAACAAATCAGTTACAATGACTAAACCTATTTCAACAACCGGGAAATCCCTAAACAGTTCGTTGGACTGACCCGATAATGACGTTCCGATGATAACCCCTACCATGAGGATGCAAAAAGAAAGCAAAACGATACTAAATGATATTCGATTACTAATTCGGTTTAATTTTTTTACAAATGATTCAAGTTCGGGGGTGGTAAGATCTATTTTCATTTTTCCATTTTTCATAATGGTAGTGATATCTTTTAAGGTTTGGGGAAAATCGTTTATAAACTCCCCATATTCATTTACTTGAGTCCAGACTCTTTCTGCAACATTTTTAGGACTTAACCGCTCAAGGATTAATTGCTTCCCAAAAGGCTCCGCAATCTTAATGATACTAAGTTCAGGGTCGAGTTTCTCCACTACCCCTTCAATCGTTAACAGCGTTTTTCCCATCAATGTTAAGTCTGTTGGCAGTTTGATTTGATGCCGAAAAGCCACCGAGAATAATTCATTTACAGCCCCACCTACACTCATATCACTAAAAGGAACATTGCTATATTTCTCTCTTAGGTGGTCGACATCTATTCTTAATTGGGAGAGGTTCACACTTTCTGGTACCAAGCCCATTTTGGTAATCGCCCTTATGACATCATTTGTATTTTGATTCATCATGGCAATAACAAATGAAGCTACATGGTCCCGCATTTCCGGGCTGATCCGCCCGACAATTCCAAAGTCCATAAAAGCAATTTTTTCTCCTGGCAGGGCAAGAATATTCCCTGGATGGGGATCTCCATGGAAAAAGCCTTCGATTAATATTTGCTGAAGGATAGAGTTTACCACAGTTTCAGCTAGGTTCTTTGGATTATAACCCGCTTGCTGAAGCATTTCTTCATGAGTCAATTTAATTCCCTCAATAAACTCCATCGTCAAAACCTTTGAAGTAGTGTATTCCCAATAAACTTTTGGAATTAATACTTTAGCGTCATTTTTACATTGAGCAGCAATTTTTTCGGAATTTTGCGCTTCATTTTCATAATCAAGTTCTTGTTTCAGTGATTGGGCTAGTTGATTAACAATATCACGCATCTGATACCTTCTTGCCCACTCTAGGCGATTTTCCGCTAATCTTGCTAAATCCTGGAGAATTTCTAAGTCTGTCCCAATTACTAGATCAATATTAGGACGTTGTATTTTAACAGCTACACGTTCGCCTGTCAGCAAAACTGCATCATGGACTTGTCCAATTGAGGCAGCCGCAATAGGGATTTCATTAAATGATGCAAAACAATTTTCCAGGGAATCTGCAAATTCCGTCTCAACAATTTTTTTTACCTCCGCAAACGGAAAGGCAGAAACCTGGTCCTGAAGTTTCACCAATTCCTCAATAATTTCTTTAGGAATAATGTCGGGGCGGGTGCTGGCTATTTGGCCAATTTTAATAAATGTCGGTCCAAGGTCCTCTAAAAACAATCGAATCCGTTCACCAGTCGATTTACTGCTAATTGTTTTATTGCCTTCTAAGAATATCCTTTTAGGAACTGCTAGCAGATCAAGTAGACCCAATTCCTTCATTACATAGCCAAAACCATGGCGTGTAAAGGCATAGACAATATCCCTTGATCTTCCTAAATGACGAATTCTTTTCTTAATCATAGTCATCTGCCTCATTTTTTGGAGATTTTTTCTTATTGAACATCTCATGGTTTACCTAAGATTTCAAGTAGATTGGTCATCGTTTTCAAAACTTTCAAATCTTCATAGATAATCGAGTAGGAGGGGGTG
>NZ_HG942049.1 GCF_000612665.1 Neobacillus dielmonensis | reverse complement strand
AATAACCCCTCCTACTCGATATTCGACCTGAATGTGCTAGTGAATTTTGAACAACAGTAGCGTTCGGGATGAATATCGAAGAAAACACGAGGATTAAGAAGAATGGATCATTTGTAGCCGTTTACATGCGATTTCACAAAATTGTCACATTCGATTATACTTTGTTCTGTTATAAGCGGCCCCGACTTTCATGAGAGTTGAAAGTCAATAAAAAATAACAATATAAATGGAGAGGTGCTTCGTTTGAACTTAGGTACAATTAAATACTCGTGGTTTGGAAATATCAAGGGTGATATTCTTTCAGGAATTGTTGTCGCAATGGCTTTAATACCGGAAGCCATTGCCTTTTCCATCATTGCTGGTGTAGACCCAATGGTAGGCTTATACGCCTCGTTTTGTATTGCCGTTACGATTGCATTTGTTGGCGGAAGACCTGGGATGATTTCGGCAGCTACGGGTTCAACGGCTTTATTAATGACGACACTAGTGAAAGACCACGGTTTGCAATATTTACTTGCGGCTACTATCTTAACGGGTGTTTTCCAAATCATTATGGGCGCTTTGAAGTTAGGGCGCTTAATGAAATTTGTTCCTCGTTCGGTTATGACTGGATTCGTGAATGCGCTAGCGATTTTAATTTTTATGGCTCAATTAGTTCAGTTCAAAGGTTCAACTTGGGCAATGTATGCAATGGTTGCAGGGGCATTAGCAATTATTTATATTCTTCCACGTTTTACGAAAGCCGTACCATCACCATTAGTGGCGATTATTGTGATTACAGCGATTTCTATATTTACTGGCAGTGATGTCCGTACAGTAGGAGATATGGGGACTTTAACAGCAAAACTGCCTGTGTTTTTAATTCCTGACATTCCGTTTAACTTTGAGACGTTACAAATTATTTTTCCGTATTCCCTGTCCATCGCGGTTGTAGGATTAGTGGAAACCTTTTTAACCGCTTCTATTGTCGATGATATGACGGATACCGACAGTGATAAAAGCACAGAAGCCCGCGGACAAGGGATTGCCAATATTGTATCTGGATTGTTTGGTGGTATGGCTGGATGTGCCATGATTGGACAAACTGTCATTAATGTGAAGTCAGGCGGTAGAGGCCGATTGTCTACTTTTGTTGCTGGTGCTTTTTTATTAACACTCATCGTAGCGTTACAAGGATTTCTAGTAAAAATTCCAATGGCAGCACTTGTGGGGGTCATGTTTATGGTCTCAATCGGTACGTTTGATTGGTCGATCTTTAAAACACTAAGAAAAGTGCCCATTACGGATACGATTGTTATGGTCGTGACTGTGATTACGGTGGTGATAACAAATAACTTATCACTGGGCGTTTTAATTGGCGTCATTTTAAGTGCGGTTTTCTTTGCCTCAAAGATTTCAAAAGTAAAAGTCACCAGTCTTTCTATAAAGGGGGCTCATAAGAAGGTTTATCATGTTTCAGGCCAACTTTTCTTTGCATCCGTCACCGATTTTGTAAACAGTTTTGATTATAAAGCAGACTTAAATGAAATTGATCTAGATTTATCGAATACCAACATTTGGGACGATTCTGCGGTTGGTGCCGTCGATAAGGTCGTTATCAAGTACCATCAAAACGGTGTCAAAGTAAACCTAAAAGGATTAAATACGGATAGCAAGAAATTGCTCGACCAAATCGCAATGCATAACAAGCCAGGTGGCCTTGAGAAAGTATCGAACCATTAATGATACACGGGGACGGTTCTCGTGTTTCAAAATGCAGTAAACAGAGATGTTGTATCATCCTAAATGAAAAGATCTACAAAACGGGGATAGAATGTTGGAAAAGTTTCTTCCAGCTCTGTGCCCGTTTTTTGAGTCTAATCAAATATAATCAAATTAATGATCTTGCTTGCAAATACCATCCATTAGCATTAGCACAAGAAACTGTGGTTGAACTTATAAGGTAAACATTCACTTTACACGATTATTTCGTTGGAATATTATATAAGTATATAGTTATATCATAATTTAATTATAGATATAGGAGGTGCAGCTATGGAAAAATTGCCAATTGAAGTAGAACAAGCAGCATCCATTTTAAAATTATTAGGAGACAAAACAAGATTAACGATTGTATCTATCTTAAACCAGAGAGAATGCTGTGTATGTGAATTGCTCGAAGTCTTCGACATGAGTCAGCCTTCTATTAGCCAGCATCTGCGAAAATTAAAGGATGCGGGAATGGTGAAAGAAGAACGCAGAGGACAGTGGATTTATTATTCCCTTAATCATCAATGCGAACTGTATGGGTTTATAAAGGGAATCTTGGAACGCATGCTAGTTCCAGAAGAGAAGATTCAACAAATTGAACAAAGCAATGTTACGCTTAAATGCGGATGCTAGTTCTAAATTGGAGTGGGAAAGATGAGTAACATAGAAAAGAAACGTCTGTCTTTTTTGGACCGATACCTAACGCTTTGGATTTTTCTTGCGATGGCAATTGGAATCCTCTTAGGGTTCGTTTCACCAGGGGTTGTAGACAGGATGAATCGTTTGCAGGTAGGGACCACATCGGTTCCCCTTGCGGTCGGATTAATTTTAATGATGTATCCGCCATTGGCAAAAGTTCGGTATGAGGAAATTGGACGTGTATTTAAGGATGTAAAAGTTTTGGCCTTGTCACTTGTACAAAACTGGATCATTGGACCGATTCTCATGTTTTTCTTGGCCATTATTTTTCTTCCTGATAAACCAGAATACATGGTTGGTCTCATCATGATTGGTTTGGCTCGTTGCATTGCCATGGTAATCGTATGGAATGACTTGGCTAAAGGCGATACCGAATATGCGGCAGGACTTGTGGCATTTAACTCCATTTTCCAGCTGCTATTTTTCTCAGTATATGCCTATGTGTTTGTCACCATCATTCCCGAATGGTTCGGTATACAAGGTGCAGTCGTTAACATAACCATGATAGAAGTGGCAAAATCCGTATTTATTTATCTAGGGATCCCTTTCATTGCTGGAATGATAACTCGCTTTTCTTTAGTCAAAGCAAAAGGCAGAACGTGGTATGAACAAGTGTTTATTCCGAAAATTAGCCCGATCACGTTAATTGCTCTTTTATTTACTATTATCCTAATGTTTTCGTTAAAAGGGGACATGATTGTCAGCTTGCCACTTGATGTCATTCGTGTAGCCATTCCATTGTTAATTTACTTTGTGCTGATGTTCTTTGTTTCTTTTTTCCTAGGTAAAAAAATTGGGGCAAACTACGCCGTGACGACCACGCTTTCGTTTACAGCCGGAAGCAATAATTTTGAGTTAGCGATTGCCGTTGCAGTCGGTGTATTTGGAATCCATTCTGGTGCGGCCTTTGCCGCAGTTATTGGACCACTTGTGGAAGTACCGGTCATGATTGCGCTTGTTAATGTAGCATTATGGTTTAAACGAAAATACTTTAATCAGCAAACTGGAGTGTAAACATTATGGAGAACAAGAAAAAGATCTATTTTTTATGCACAGGTAACTCTTGCAGAAGCCAAATGGCGGAAGGCTGGGCCAAAAAATATTTAGCTGACAAGTGGGAAGTGAGAAGTGCCGGCATTGAAACACACGGACTTAACCCAAATGCCGTCAAAGCAATGAAAGAAGCGGGAATTGATATTTCAAGCCATACTTCTGATTTGATCGATCCTGTTTATTTAAACAATGCGGAACTGGTGGTAACATTATGTGGTGACGCTGCTGATAAATGTCCGGTCACGCCCCCTAGTGTAAAACGGGTCCATTGGGGATTTGATGACCCTGCAAAGGCACAAGGAACAGAAGAAGAAAAATGGGCATTTTTCCAGCGTGTCCGCGATGAAATCGGAGCTCGCATTAAACATTTTGCGAAAACAGGAGAATAAGACAAGGGAGGAAAAGAATATGAAAATCACCGATGATGCTCGGGATGAATTCAAGCGCATGTTCCTAGAAGAGAATGCCAACAACATTCGAATCTTTTTCGATGGCTTTGGCTGAGGACAGCCACGAATTGGACTGGCTCTGGATGAGCCGGAAGAGGATGACATTATCGTTATAATCAATGAAATTAAAGTAGCAATCGACCCAATTATTGAGCCTAACATTGAAGAAGTTATTCTTGAACGAAGCGGGAATGGTAAAGGAATTTCGATGATTGGCAATTCTGGAAGATGCTGTTAATGAGGAACCATAGGGTCTCAATTGGAGATGAGACCCTCCAGCTAAAATAGTAATTAAGAACAGCACTCAACCACATCAGTTTTAGGCTCAGTTGTACAGCAGGAAGGTTCATTGTGATGACTCTGTTCTACATCCCCCTTTGTATAAAAGAATTCCCACTCGTTTCCATCCGGATCCTGTACCCAGAATTTGTCTTGAAGGGCATAACAACATGTCGTATTCATTTCATCGTATTGGGAGAGAATACCGCTTTGCTCAAGTCTATTTTTGTGGGCGATGACGTCTTCAGAATGATCGACTTGGATACCAAAATGTCCGACTTGATTGCCGCTAACCTCATTTTTAAGATTAAGAGTAAAGTTTAGACCTGGTTTTTCTAGCAAAAACTTGGCATAATCAGGCTTTACCTTAACAGGCTCGGTTCCGAATAGTTTAGTATAAAAATCCAGTGATTTTTCCAGGTTGGTTACATTTAAACCGATATGGGCATAATTCATTTTACTTTCTCCTCCTAAAATATTTATTTCATTGAAGCGTCAGTACGATGGAAAGTGAAATATAAAGCGCATCCCGCTACATATGCACCACTCCTTCGTTGTAAAAAAAGTTGCAATATGCAAGTATTTTCTATTTTAAAAGAGCAAGCGAACTTGTTCAAATTAATGGTTTGCAGCATACAGTCGACTTTGACATAGCATTGTTTAATAATTTAACAGATTTAATCACCATTTCCTTTTCAAACTCACTCATATTTGAGAACACTTCAGCCAAATATTGATTCATTTGCGCATCAATTGATGCAGCTATATAATTTCCTTGCGGTGTCAGACTCAGTTGATAGACGCGTCTGTCATTGGAAAGCGGTGATTTTGAAACCAGTCCCTGCTTGACAAGGTTTTGAATTTGCCGGCTGAACGTAGTAATATCCATCCCAAGGTTTTCCGCGACCTGCTGCATGGACGGATTATCTTTGCGAAGAAGTTCGTACAGAATATGACTTTGTACCATGGATACTTCACTGCCGCCAACCTGGCAACAATTCTTATTTAGTAGACCAAATCGTCTTGTCATAACTTGAAACAATTCACGTACATTTTCCATTTTTTACACCTCTATGTATGTTATATATTAATTATTTGTATAATGCAACTATTTTTTTGAAAAAGAATCCAACTGCGTTTCAAAATATCCACCATTGCTTATCAGTTATAAAAATCCTGATATTTAAAGGGTTATCGAAAATGATGTTGAAATGGTATAGGAGAAAACTCTTTAACTCGGGTGGTGGGAATATGGAAGAGGTCCAATACGCATTTATTAATGAATTTGGCGATTATCTTTTTGATTTTGATAAGCAGGGTGTGTCGACCCATTTGATCTTCACGGCCATCCTGGTAAAAGGCTCCAATAAAGAAAGACTGGAAGAGGAACTGGAATTTCTTCAAGAAATAGATGTTCTTGACGATAGCACAATGATACAAATCGTAAATGAGTTGAGGGAGCTTCCTTTCAGCATCTATGCTTATGTAGTGGATAAGCGGAAAATCAGAGAAGACAGCGGCATCATGTATCAAAAGCCGTTTTTTCGATATGTCAATAGAATGGTTTATCAAGATTTGAACCGAAGTTTCGAACAGCTTGATCTAGTCGTAAATGAACAAGCTGAATTTTTAAAGCAATTTAGAAATTATGTTGAAACAAAAACCATTCCGGATTTGTTCAACTATTCTATATTTGGCTTTAATCAAACAGAGTCGGATGCTCTGCTCAGGTTAGCACACCTAATATCCGGGATTCTGGCAAAGGGGTACGACCGTACTCATCACTCTATTCAGTACCGTTCTTTTTACGAGTTCATCAAAAACAAAATATCCGCGATACATCTTTTGCCTCTAGACTACAAGAACTTCATCTTTGATTACAAATCCAACAGCCATGATGCCCAATACAATGAAATGATCATCAAGCAGGCAGTAAACCTGACCTATCAATATCTTGAAAAACATCGAAAAAGTGAAGAAGAAGAGGAAAAGCTTCGGATGGATTTTTTAAAGTTTCTATTATTTAATCTAAAAGAAAATCCTGATGAATATGTGTATACCCAAGAAATTTTGGATAACTTGAATGCACTAAGAGATGTCAAAATGAATCAGCACTATTTTCGTTCTAATCTCGTCTCGAAATTGCGGGACAGTGGAATCATTATTGCTAGCAGCAATAAAGGCTACAAATTACCAGTCTGCTTAAACGATTTATATGATTTTGTGAATCTATCCAGCCTGACCATTCACCCCATGATTCAGCGCATTGCCAAGTGCCGAGAACAGATTCTCTCCGCCACGAACAACGAAGTCGATATCTTGGATCCCACCGAATATGAATACTTAAGAAGAGTGATTGAACAAGGGAAGGTGGGACTTAGATAAAAAATAGCTAGAGCCTCGTCCCATATGACGAGGTTTTTTTATGGAACGAAAAATGTTTCCGTTTTACTAAATTTAAAAACCAGGGCATACCTCCGGATTAGTCAAACCTTAAGTGTTTATTAAGAAACCGGAGTACACGGTGCTCATAATCTCTCTTATACAAAAAATACGAATGAATATGTTTAGCTTGTTCCGTCAGCCACAATTCTTTATGGTTACCTGCTGGGATCGATTGAAATAGTTTCTCACTCTCGGTAAAAGGAATCGCTTCATCTGATTTACTGTGAATGAATAAAATTGATTTACCCCTCGTACTGGTTACTTTATTAATCGGTGAAACTTCATTAGGGGCTATGTTGTGGAGCTTTCGCATGGCATGATAAATAATCGGCGTAAAAGGCCGCTTAGGTAACTTCGACCAGTAAGATAGGTTTTCTTTTAAAAAAGGTTCTAGATCACTAAAGGGGCTGTCGGCAATAATGACCGATACAGCAGGATGTTCACATCCGGCAATCAGCGCAGTGGAAGCACCCATACTCCAGCCCAGAAGTGCAATTTTTTTCTGCTTTTTTTTCTGGATGGCATATTCAATCGCTGAATATAAGTCGTGCTTTTCAAAGTAGCCCAACCCAGTGGTTCTTCCTTTCGATTTGCCTGCATTGCGGAAATCAAACATCAGCACATTATATCCTTGTCTAGAAAGAACTTTGGCAAGCTGCAGGCCTTCAATCTTTTCCATGGAGCGTTCATTCATATAGCCGTGCGCGGTGATGACTGTTTTTCTGCTTTGCTTTGATGCAGAGGGGATCCACCAGCCAGACAGCTTAACCTGATCTTTTTGACTGAAAAATTCAATTTCTTCAAAATCAAGACCGTAATCCTTTGGGCTTTTTGTGGTTTTAGCAGGGATGGGATGGGTGAGAAAAAGTCCGATACCAAGAGGGGCAAGAAAGAATAATGCAGGTGCTGCCAAAAGCGGCCGCCACAAGGACTTACTTGACTTTCGCTTTTTTTCTTCACTCAAGGTTAAACTCCTCCTTTCCATTTTCAATCATCGGTACATTATCATATGTCAATAATGATCAAAACGGAAAAACCTTAAGTCCCATTTTTTAAATAGGCAGCTAATAAAAATGGCAGTTGCAAAACGGGCAGTTACTGCAATTAAGAACTGATAGGTTAAGTTTGAAAAGGACTGTCTAAAAGTGAATGGGGCCTGATCTAAACCTGGAGTTGCTAACAGCGGCTCCTTATTTATCCTTTTAACGGAAAGGTCAAAATGTGAATAAGTTACACCATTTCTCATCAACTTAAGAAATAGACGAATTGAATTAGAAGAAGGTGTAGTATGGCGAAAAATGGTTTTCGAGCATTCATCATCATTTCTTTAAGCATAGGATTATTGCTGATGTCAGCCTGCAGTCAGATACAAAAGAAAGAGGAAGACAATAAGGATAAAACGCCTCGTGAAATTTTAGGCTTTTATACTGAACAGGAAGGAACGTATCCAGGGTCTCAGCCTACTGTAGACTCGCAATTTAAGAGTCTAAGCATTATTGCTCCCTTTTGGTACAAGCTTGATGATAAAAATCCAGGCAGTATTATAGATTCTGTTACAGCAGATCACAAAAGAAAAGTAATTCAGAGCGCTCATGAAAAGAACCTAAAGGTACATATGGTTGTACATAATCTGTTTTATGAAACCGTGGAGAAAGGGAAGCAGGTTGCCAGTAATGTACTCAGTAACGGGGATAACCGCCATGTTTTCATTCAGAACTTACGCAATGAAATCAATCAGTTTAACTATGACGGTATCAATATCGATATGGAAAATTTGTATTTGACTGATCGAGATTCCTTTAGTCTGATGATTAAAGAATTATCTGATGCACTAAACCGTGATGGTAAATCAGTGACGGTTTCCGTCCCGGCAAACACAGGTGATTCCCGTGCTAATCCTTGGTCACCATGGTTTGATTACGAAAGACTTGGTCAATATTCGGATGGTTTAATGATAATGACATACGATGAACACAATCCAAGAACAAAACCCGGATCAACAGCATCAGTTGATTGGACTGAAGCAACGATTCGTTATGCCTTGAAACATGGAGTACCACGGTCAAAAATTATTCTAGGAATTGCTGGTTATGGTTGGGACTGGGATACAACAGCAGGCGAAACGAAGTATAGCTCCTATGAAGAGTTAATGGGTCAGAAAACAAAATATAAAGCTAAAGTAAAATGGGACGCCGGTTCACAAACACCTCATTTCAGTTATGTAGATGAAGAACATCACAGCCATCAAGCTTGGTATGAGAATAGCAAGAGTCTTGGGTATAAGCTAAACCTGGTTGAAAAATATAACTTACGGGGAATCGGGATTTGGCGGCTTGGATTAGAAGACCCAAAGTACTGGAAGACTATCCCAGAGAAAATAAAAGTAAAAAAATAATGGATGGCCATCTAAATTCAGTTTATACACAATTCTTCACTGAGTTAGATAAAAAACACCCCCCGAATTTTACTTAAAGGTGCCATAAAGGAACCAGACTTTAAGTGGTGAATTTTACATTGAGCGAAGGGCTTTGGGTGCTTTCTTTTTTTGCAAATAATTATGGATTGATTTTAATTATTTCTGCATTTTTTTATCTTAGCTTAAAATAATAAGTTCAGGGTGATAAAATGGCAACTGCTAAAATCGATGACAATATTTCATTTAAGCGTGATGGGAATACCTACGAAGGAAAAGTTACGGTTGTATGAGAAAAGTCTGTTATTGTTGAGTACGGATACAATAAAGAAAAAGACGAACCCATTTCAACCATAGTCAATCATAAAAATTATAAACTTACTAAGTCATCTTAGTGAAATAAGTAAATATAAAAAAGTAGAGCTTAGAGAATATATTTCATTTCTCTAAGCTTCTTTTTAAGTTATACAGCGAAATCGTGAAATATCTTTTGAATGACGGTAGGAAAATCATTTGGCACCTTTCAAGTGACCCCGTTAGTATAAACTTTCTCTAAACTAATCAGTGCATCAAAAACCAGAGCCCGGATAAAAATTATATCCTTTAAATGGCCTTTTTGTACTTCAGAGTTTTATTTTTAAGACTAAACGATAAAATGGCCATTATTGCAGCAAAGGCGACTGATACAGCTCCAATCCAACTGACAGCCTGCAACGATGTGCTTTTTACGGCAATCCCGCCAATTCCGGCGGCTGAAGGACCTAACGGAGAATTCTTCATGGATGGAAAAAAATCGATTGGTAACATTAATACGTTCCTAGTCCATAAACCCATTTCAATAGGAAATGTGAGGGGAATCAACTGGAATATACAAAACTAGGAAATAAAGGATTGGAGATATCTAGACCTTGCCTTGGATGTATTTACTGCCAATAAAGGGTTCAGAATGTCACGAGAAATACCGTTGCTGCGGGAGTTGCCAGCAAAAGTGATAAAAGAAATATAAATCAGGTCTAAAGTGATTTTCGCATGTAGTTTAAAAATCAAGTGTTGGAAAGGTTTTTCACATGAAATCTAGAACCGCCCCAAGTCATTACAGAGCAAGAGAGTATTTAGTTGATTGAGAATTGTATTTTAAGTAATCGCTATTTTCAGTAAATTAAGTATTGACATCCCTAGTTTAACCATATATTATCGTATGTAATTACATAATAAGAAGCAAAGATTGGAAATAGTAAAAGGATTGATAATCTTGTCAGAGAGCCGATGGTTGGTGGAAATCGGCGGTTATACCCTTTGAACTCATCCATGAGCTACTCCCTGAACATCATCAGTAGGGGAGGTCGGTTTTCTACCGTTATCTAGATAGGTGGTAATAGCCACCGAACATGAGTGGGTTAATATTTATTAACCAATTAGAGTGGTACCGCGAGCAATGCCTCGTCTCTATTTTTTATAGAGACGGGGCTTTTTTATTTTTGATAACTCAAATTTAAGAGAAGGTGGGAGTCAGGATGAAAAATACGGATAAATATTCTAGAGGTTACTTCATGCCCCCGGTGCAAAGCTTGAAATGGACAGAGAAGGAGTATATTACAGAACCTCCTGCCTGGTGTAGTGTGGACCTTCGTGATGGAAATCAAGCTTTGGTTGTCCCAATGAGTTTAGAGGAAAAGCTAGAGTATTTCCAGTTGCTTTTACAAGTAGGCTTCAAGGAAATTGAAGTCGGATTTCCAGCTGCTTCAGAAACGGAATTCGCTTTTTTAAGAACATTAATTGAGGAAAATTTGATTCCAGAAGACGTGACCATTCAAGTTTTGACGCAGTCAAGGGAACATATTATTCAAAAAACATTTGAAGCATTACAGGGCGCGAATAAAGCGGTGGTGCACTTGTACAATTCAACCTCTGTGGCACAGCGCGAGCAAGTATTTAGAAAACCTAAGGAAGAAATTATCGATATTGCTGTATCTGGTGCAAAAATGCTAAAGAAATATGCTGCTGAAACGGAAGGAAATTTCCAATTTCAGTATTCTCCGGAAAGCTTCACAGGTACAGAAGTGGAATTTGCGCTTGAAATTTGCAACAAGGTTCTTGATATTTGGCAGCCAACAGCTGATCACAAGGTCATTATCAACCTGCCAGCTACAGTATCCATGTCGATGCCTCACGTCTACGCAAGTCAAATCGAGTATATGAGTGACAATTTAAACTATCGGGACCATGTTATCCTTTCGCTTCATCCACACAATGACAGAGGTACTGGGGTAGCAGATGCGGAGCTTGGAATGCTTGCCGGAGCGCAAAGAGTCGAAGGAACATTGTTTGGTAACGGAGAAAGAACTGGGAACGTCGACATTGTAACGCTTGCATTAAACATGTTTTCACACGGGGTAGACCCAAATCTGAATTTTGAAAAGATCCCTGGGATTATTTCTAAGTATGAAAAATTAACAAGAATGAAGGTTCACGAAAGACATCCATATGCCGGGGAACTTGTCTTTACGGCATTTTCAGGTTCCCATCAGGATGCCATTGCCAAAGGGATGAAATGGCGCGAGGAAGAAGAACGTCAGTATTGGACTGTACCATATCTATTAATTGATCCAATGGATATTGGCAGAGAATATGAAGGTGATATTATTCGGATTAACAGTCAATCCGGTAAAGGAGGAATCGGTTATATCCTTCAGCAAAGCTATGGAATTGATTTACCTTCCGAAATGCGCGAGAGCTTTGGATATAGTGTGAAAAGTGTTTCAGATCATCAGCACAAGGAATTAATGCCGAATGAAATCTATGACATTTTCATGAACCAATATGTGAATATTAACACCCCAGTAGAGTTTATCCGTTATAAATATACGCAAAACGGTCATTATGAAACCATTGTTTCAATACGGTTGAATAACGATGAACATGAATTTTCCGGGGTGGGGAATGGAAGGCTTGATGCGATTAGCAATGCCCTTCAAACCAAACTGGGGATCGACTATACAGATTTGGTCTATAAGCAGCACGCGTTAGAAATAGGCTCAGGATCAAACGCTGTATCCTATGTAGGAATTACCGCAAAGAATGGTGATGTATATTGGGGTTGTGGAATGGACACCGATATTATGACATCCTCAGTAAAAGCTCTTTTCAGTGCTGTTAACAACATGGTATCCAGTTTACAGATTTCTGTAGAAAAAGAGTTATTTCATTCCAGGAATGAAGTGCGATAGATTCAAAAAAAAGACCCTTTGATTTTAAAAATCAAGGGTCTTACTACTATGGTTTAATACAAATGTGTTCACAATCTTTTTTGGCTGATTTCAACAGGTTTTTTATTATCGAAACAAAACGTATCTCTTAAAGGAGGTATTTTGTTAATTAAACCTTCCTTCGTTATCGTCATCGCTGAAATGACTAGCCCGAGTTTTTGAATTTCATCAGAATGATTAGCTTCCTGTTTAACACTCAAATTCGGATTTTCATACTCCACGTCTCTATCCATATTTCTTACCGCTTTCTTCAAAAATTCTTGATTGCTCATTAGTTTCGCCTCCTATTTTCTTAATTTAACCAATCATCGATTAAAATTGCGTTGATATATGTGAATATCTTGTATTTCTAATGAGTATAAATCCCAGAATGATCATCCAAATAAGCCACGGTACTGCCGATAGGAGCTGCCCAGCCGAATACAGGGAAACTGGGTAAAACTGTGGAAAATAGCTCTGTATGATTGAGTAGATAAATAACTCTCAGATACCATTTGTAACTTATCTATATCTAGACAGTAATTCCTTTCGGACAAATGTGTAATGATTTTTCCACTTTAGTTGAAGGGATAATTGGGGGTTGCTCAGGATAACCCTTAAACAAGGAAGGCTCCAAATATAGGGAGAAGCATAAATATTGGAGTACAACGCAAAAAAAGAGCTCACCGTAATACTCTCCTTGGCCAGGGAGTCGGTACTATGTTAGCTCCATATCAATCATAATATTGATTTATCTTAAACCATCCTCTCATATAAGGACATTTGGTGAATATTTCGATTGTATGGCGAAGGAGTCTACCATTTATTGATAAGCGCAGTTCAGCTTAGGAAGGAAAATTAACTCAAATATCGAATGTAATTAAAAAACTAGTTTTTAAAACTGAGCTATAACTAATATGGAAAAATTCATAAAAGCAATTGTCAAAAACTTGGTATATAAGAAAAACATGATTGGGCAAAGGAAATGGTAAAAATGGCAATGTAATGTTATAGCTGCACCCTTCTGGTTGTTTTTTGAACGAACAAAGGTGATTGTTTAGGGGTAATAGATGGGGGGGAGATTATGAGAAAAATAGGAAGAATTTTAACAACAGCATTTATAGTAGCAGTACTTTTTCTAATATTACATTTGACTCCAAAAATCGCTATAAGAACTCATTTGTTGTTTATGGGTTATCCTAAACAAGCTTTTAGTTCAACGATATACGAATTTAAATTTCATAGTGACACTGATAGAAACCACTTTCTTAGGTCAAATCCTAATGCAAGAGTTTACACTTTAACAGAACCTCCGTTTGAAAAAGCTACTGAAAGTGAGTTAAGCCATTATATTATTCGGAAAGTTGGATTTTTATATTTTGCTGAATTTTATGGAGAAACATAAACTTTTTATTCAGCTAACGATTCGTTCTATTGAAATAAGGTTGCCATTTTGGTAGCCTTTTTTTGATTTTAAAATAAAAGTATTCCCTAACATGGAGAGTAATTTGTTATGATTAGTGGAAATTACACTGTTATTATTAGTGTTAAAGGGGATTGGATAGTGAAAGTGGTTCATTTACTTATATTGATGTTATTGACAATTACAATTGCATTAGGCATATACGGACAGTCTTTAGCTTATTATGTGAGTGAACAATAAATAGTAATACAAATCCCCTATATTACTTAACCACCTTTACGATAATTACTGTTGTCCTATACTTGGTTATCCCGAAATTTGCCCATCAGATAATAAAAGTAAAAAAGTTTAATAAGAATTTTGCTTTTATTTACATATATAGTTTTGTAATAATAGGTTTTTTCGTATCCCTTTGGTCTATATTTGTTTGTGTAATGTCGTGGGCTAAAAGTTATTTATTGCATTCATCTAAGTGAACTCAATTAATCTAAAAACCTGGGAACAGTTTTCTTCCATGCTTTTTCCTGCTGTGACAGTGCCATGCTGTTAGTTTTTCTCGTAATTTAACCAATGTACTTAATTGAAAGGAATCTTAGATCAAGAAGGTATCTACGTGAAACGTAGTGTTACTTTTTTGTAACAACTAACTAAAGGTGTAATTATAATCTAATTGCTTTTTTACATTTACTATCTTTGTAGGATTTAAGCGATACAAACAATGAATGTTTATCGGAGGAAATTGTATGATTAAATTAGTGTTAACTGATATGGACGGAACGTTCTTGAATAATAGCGGTGACTTTAACAGGGAATTATACAAAGATGTAAAAAAGCTCATGAATGAAAAAGGGGTTATTCTTGCTCTTGTTACTGGAAAGCAGTGTGAACGTGTAGAAGAGTTATTTGGTGAGGATGCAAAAGATTTATGGATTTTAGGCGATAGCGCCACGCGAATCAAGCATAACGGAGAGTTTGTTTATGAATCTCTATTAAGCAATCAATTAGGTCTGGAAATTATCGAGTTGCTTGAGGAAATCAGTCTGGGTTATACCATAATCGCGTGCACAAGAAGTGGTGCGGTTATTAAGGACACCTTATCCGCTGAGGAAGCAGCGATTGTCAGAAGGTCCTATGCTCAAGTTAGACAAGTATCTGATTTTAATGAAATAACAGAGGATTTCGTGAAGATTACCATTCACGATTCAGCTCTTGGGTGTCTCGAAACAAGGGATAAATTATCACGTTTTTTTGAGTCAGCTTACATTGTTGCCTCTGAAGCAGCTTGGATTGATATAGCGAATGCCAATGTTCATAAAGGTACGACCGTTGAACAATTGCAGCGGATATTGAAGGTAACTCCTGCAGAAACCATGGCATTTGGGGATGGTTATAATGATTTGGAGCTCATGACTCGTGCGGACTACAGTTTTGCTGTCCGAAATGCCGTACAAGAATTAAAAGATGGAGCAAATTTTGTTACCCGTTCCAATGAAGAAGATGCTGTTATGAAAACGATCATTCAATTATTGTCCTTGCAGGAAAATAATCAGTAATAAAAAGATTATACATCGGGCTGCCATTGAGGCAGCATTTTTTTCGAAATGAGCAGGTTTATTTGCAATTTAACTTATCCTAATAATACACAAAAATGAATAAGCAAGTTAATTAATAAGCCATTACAATAAATCTTGTATGTAATGGCTCATTTTCTATTCTGAAAATATAATGCCAAAACTATATACCGATTGCTAAAGCACTAAGCAATAAGTTAGTTTGCTATTAACTCGGCTAGTAATTATGCTTTTCCCTTTTCTCTTTTTCTTTCTCTAAAAAAATCTTAAAATATCTTTAGTTATACCAGATTTCATTGCTTCTTTTACTAATTCAATCCATTCTTTGGGTAGATCAAGTTCGTCTTTTTTCATATTCACCCCACCATTTAAACAGATTTGTTGGAAATTAGAATGTATAATAGATTAAAAATTACCTTCCATATAATTTTCGAAACATAACAATTTTTTTATGGTATCAAAGGAAATAAAAAATAAATGTTAAATACGTAATAGGAAATTAATGTGGCTCTCAGTTTGTCAAATGATTGAACAAGGGTGTAGAAAAAGGAAGATTGTTTTAGGGAAGCGATTAAGTTAAGAGGGGGAGTTTAATTGTACAAGCACATAATTTGGGATTTTGATGGAACTCTTTTTGATACCTACCCCGTGATGGCGAAGGTATTTAAGGAAGGACTTAAAGAACAAGGAATAGAAGAGCCATTAGAGGAAATTGTAAAGCAAATGAAGGTATCTGCATCATCAGCGTTGCGATACTATGAAAAAAAGTATCATATTGACGAAGATTTTATAACAGTCTATCAAAAACGGAAAAAAGAAGCTGAATTAGAGTTATCCAAACCATTTGCAGGAATTAAGGAGATTTGTAACTACATACATTCAACAAATAGATATAATTATTTACTTACGCATCGGGGTGAATCATCCATCACATTGCTAAAAAAATTTGATTTATATAAACATTTTTTTGATTTCATTACATCGAAGCAAGGATTTGAAAGAAAACCAAGTCCGGATGCCATTCATTACCTAATTAACAAATATCATATGATTCACTCAGAATCGATCATGATTGGCGATCGGGATTTGGATTTATTATCGGGAAAAAACGCAGGGATTAGTGCATGCTATTTCACAGAAGGAAATGAAGAAAATCAATATGCGGATTATACAATAAATAACTTCCTAGAACTATTTTCAATCATTTGACTTGAGAACACATCGATTAAGCAGAAAAAGTTTTATTTACCAACAATGCAAAATTTGATATAACCAATGAATTACCAAATTGGGTGACATTAGATAAACATTTTAATAAAGGAATTACATGAAACAGAGGTAGCTTTTATTAACGTCTAATTCAGTGGGCTATTACAACTGGGTATATCCTCCCCAGCAATCATTTATCGGTATTTCACTAGATAATCCTGATTTAGTAGAAAGTAAGGATTGCCGGCATGATGCTTGTGTTACCATTCCTGACAGATATTCCTTGCACAAGGCCACTGAGTTTTCCTAGGCCTTGTGCTGCTGGTGAAAAATAGGTTTATCCCTATATATTTATTAAGAAACAAGTTTTAGCCCTACTGCTGCACATAAAACCATAGCAATAAAAACAAGCCGCTTCCAATCTTTGGATTCCCCATACAGGATCATTCCTAAAATAGCTCCGCCAGACGCTCCAATTCCCGTCCATATTGCATAAGCTGTCCCCATCGGGATGCTCTCCATTGCATAAGATAAAGATAAGAAACTAGCTCCAAATCCAATTACTAATAAAACGAAAGATTTCCAATTCCTGTCCTTATGAAGTTTATTTATCAGGGCTACACCAGACATTTCAAATAAGCCTGCCAAAACTAAAGAAAACCATGCCATTAAGAACCAGCTCCTTCCGCTGCGGGATCCTTAGTCACTATTTTCAATCCGATCACACCTGCTAATAAAAGTAAAATGAAGAGTACTTTCATTATTTTGAATGGTTCCCCAAAGAACAGTATTTCAGAAATAACAGTGCCTGCTGTACCTAGGCCAACAAAAACGGCATATACAGTACCTACAGGAAGGCTTCGACCCGCCATAATTAATACATAAAAGCTAATGATGATGGAAATAATCGTACCACCCCAAGTCAAAAAAGAATCAGCGTGCTTCAATCCAATCACCCAAAATACTTCAAATAGTGCAGCAACAAAAACTTTCATCCAATTTGTGTTCATATTAATCAAACCTCCCAATTTCTTCACAAAAACAATAAAGCCTGAGAGAAAACTGTTATACAGTCTCTCCCAGGCTTTTATCCTTCCGTGTCACGTCTAGCGTGAGTCTTCTCTCGGACCAGACTAACTTAACGTTACGGAACCCTAGAAAACATTTAATATACAATTATATAAAATTATACAGACTTTAAAGATGATTTCAAGATTAAAATTTACAATGGTATTGAAATTTGCAGGTATGAATTACTTAATAGGATATATGGGGAAAGTTATAAATAAAGGATTTTCGTATATAAAAACAGAATTATTCTTTGAGTATTAGAGAACAGAAGTGTGGAAATTGGCTGGATATACGAAAGAAATAAGAGAACTAATCAGAACGAGACCGTTAATTTTGGTTGGTTCTACTATTCTTGTTTTAAATGATAGAAAAGAGATTTTATTTCAACTCCGTTTGGATACTAAGGGATGAGGTTTGCCTGGCGGAGCAATGGAAATTGGTGAAAGTTTGAGCAAACGGCTGAACGTGAGCTCTTTGAAGAAACGCTCCTAAAAGCAAAGAGATATCTTTTCAGGAAAGGAACTTTATTTTAAATATCCAAACGGTGATGAAGTCTACAACGTTATATTTGTTTACTTAGCGGAGGATGCCTGGAAATGATAAAGATGTAACAAGAATTAAAACTATTGTGGCACGTTTTAGTAGTATATGGAAAACCGTTTAAAAGTCCAAGATGAGAGTCACCTTTTTATGGTTCACAAGGAAGGACTTGAATCTTGAACTTTGATCTTAATACCGAAGCTGTTATTTTGGCGGCTTTTCTTTTTGTGCAAAAAAGGGCAATTAACTTAAGGAGGAAAATAAAATGCCAATCTCGAATGTACCTATAACTCAGGAAGTATAGAGAATTGAGGGGTTAAAATGCAGGTCAAAATAGAATCCGCCAATAGAAAAGATTTCAATGCCGTTAATTCAATTGTAAAAGAAGGACAGGATGAACATTCCGAAGCATTACCACATATTTTTTGTAAGGTGGAGCAAGTAATGCCGGAAAGTTCTTTCATTGACTTAATAGAAGGCCCAAACACTGATATTCTAGTAGCCAAATTAAACGAAGAGGTAGTTGGTTTCGCTGTAATGGAACTATCTGAGTCACCGCCATTCGAGTCGATGACACCAAGAATTTTTGCCTATATGAATGATTTTGGAGTCAAGAGGAGTACTCAAAGAAAAGGAGTAGGAAGCATTTTATTTCAATCTTGCGTTGATTGGTCTAAACAAAAAGGGGCATCTTCATTAGATTTAAATGTATGGGAATTTAATACGAAGGCAATTGCTTTTTATGAAAGCTTTGGATTGGAAAATGTCAGCAGACAGATGAGTTTAAAATTCTAATATAAAATTTGATACATCTCATTAAACGATAAAGAGTGCCCACCTACTTGATATAGGTAACTTTTAATTTCGATGGGAATCATCCAATTCATCCTGGAACGATCAGGTATCTGCATTAAGATTTCACCTTTAAAAAGCTCTGTTCATATTCATCTCTAGAGGTTGAAAATGGAAACTTGAAACCTTTTTGGTAGGAATTTCGTAAGTGAAGTATATGATGTTATTAGGGATGGATATAAATGAAACGATTAATAACGGTTGTAATAACGTTAGTTGTTTTAATCGGATTAAGTTTTGCTTTGAGCCATTTTACCCATACAAAGTTGGTTGATTATTCTTTTCTTGTTGGACTCATAATTACTGTTGTTATTTGGTTTTTTACATCAAAGGGGGGAATAACCTCAAGAAATGTAGATATGCAGGTGCAGGGAACAACAGGTATCAAAGTTGACCAAGAAAAGTTTGAGTTTTCCCCGAATATTGCATTTTTTACCTCTTTGGCTTATACCATCATTACTTTTTTAATCATGTTATTTCATTACAGAAGTTATTTTTAAATCAAATGAACTGGTACTTCCTTTTCCTTGCTAAACAAACAAGTACAAGAGTTCCAAATTAAGCAAGAGGAAAAATAGACTATGCGGAATGAGAAGTCATAAAAATAATTTCCCGGAGGGTCTCTGTGAAAAATGTAGTATGGTATTGTCTAAGTGCAATAGTCACCTATTTTATTATGGGGTTATTTCGAGGTGATTTTAGGTGGCTGGAATGGGATGATACACTTCCTGTATGGGGAGGTTTAATTGGTGTAGCGATTGCTTCATATAGAGCAAGAAAATCAAATAACACACCGCGATAGGGCGTTGCTTCAGCAACGTTTTTCTTGTTGGAATAAACAGGCGGTCAAGTTAAATAAAAAAGAAAAGCATCTTAATGGGGGGAGTGATGTCAATGGGGATTAGAAAAGCGCGTGTGGAAGATTGCCAGCAGATTTTTTTGTTATTAAACCAGTTGGACTATCATGATACGGAACTATTTCTAAAAGAAAAAGTGGAAAAGCTTCTTATGGACCCGAATGAGGAGTTATTAGTATTTGAAGAAGAGCATAGTGTTATTGCTTTCATTTCCGTACATTATATACCTCAGTTAGCTGTTAAAGGGGATTTTGCAAGAATCAGTTATTTTGCAGTTGATAAAACTATTAGAAGTAAGGGGATAGGACGTCAGATTGAAGAACATTGTACGGATTTAGCTTTAAATAGAAATTGCGATCGAATGGAAGTCCATTGCCATTCAAGGAGGGAAAATGCCCATAGGTTTTATATGCGTCAAGGGTTTATTGAATCTCCAAAATACTTTATTAAAATGTTATCTCAATCTGACTAATTTTCGTACTCTTCTCTAACTACCCAGGCAGTTGTGTAAGGTTATTGCCATTTTTAAGTAGAGGGGCCAAGAGGATTAATAGTGCGGCTGTTGCAATTCTTTTATATTCGTTATTTGGAAAATTTTAAAGTGGAGAGTACTTGAATGAAGGTATTGCTGGAGTTAATACGAATCGTGTTTTTGTTTGTGATTATTGGGTGGAACGATAAGTGCCATGTTAAATTATCTGTACTCAGAAATAGGAACCAATATAGATGCCTATGGCTGGATGGGCCCTTTGGCGGTTCTTATTATACTTTTTGTACGATATAGAAATAAATATCAGTTTAGTGGATGGTATGCAGGTAAAGGACGAGAAAAGCTCTCTGAAAAAGTATCAAAAGCTCTTATTTCCATATCCATTATATTGATCTTGTTACCTCCAATTCTAAGTTTCTTCTAAAGATAATTAGGAAAAGGCATCAAGCTTAAAAGGTTCTTTTTCTACTAAAAGAAGATGGCGATTAGTGAAGTAAACATAGGCGATCAAATAAACCGCATAACCTCAATAAGGGTAAAATATGATACAAAAATGGAGGCATAATATGGGGATTACTACTGTAAACATTAAAGAATGTATGGCGTATCACCATGTAACCGGTTTGAGCATAACAGGAATTGAAAATGCTCAAATTAGTTTTGCCAATCACTATGGTGCGCTTGAAGCAGGAACGACTAAAATCGTAAATAAGGATACTCTTTTTAATGCTTGTTCAATCAGTAAGTTTTTAACAGGGATGCTCGTTATGCCGCTATGCGAACTAGGTCTTTTTGATTTAGATGAAGATATCAATCAAAAGCTAATATCGTGGAAGGTGCCTAATCATAAATACGGTGAAAGCAAGTATGTCACATTAAGAAACTTGCTTTGCCATCAATCTGGCATAATCGACCCTGAAGATAGTTTTATGGAACTAAGGACGGATGATGGTTTTCCTTCAATGGTTGACTTATTAAACGGGAAGACACCCTATTGCAAAAAACCGATTCAATTGAAATATGAGCCAGAGAGCGATTTCCAATACTCAGATGCGGGTTATTGTATCGTACAACTATTGGTAGAAGATTTGACCGGAAAAACTTTTCAAGATTTAGCAGAAGAACTGATTTTTCAACCATTAGAAATGCTCAACAGTACATTGACCATGACGATTCCAGCAAAGGATAACTATCATTTTTCTTGTGGTCATGATAAAAATGGAGAATTAGTTGATGGAAAATATACTATTTATCCATATCCAGCAGCGTCAGGGCTTTGGACCACACCTTCTGATTTAGCCAAGTTGGTGTTGGAATTAATAAATGCGTTACATGGTAATGGAAATATTCTCTCTGAAGGTAAAGCTAAAGAACTGATTTCTTCACAAGGCTGTAAAGAGTGGACTGGATTAAGCGTATTTTTAGATCATTCAAAAGAGGAACTTGAGATTTCGTCGCTTGGCTGGGGAATGGGTTTTCAATGTATGATGGTTGCCTATCCCTATAGAGGAACTGGATTTGTGATCATGACCAATACGGATTTAGGTGTTCATCAATTAGAAGGGATCATTGGTGACATCTATCAATCCTACGATTTTGGTTCTTGAAGTGAAGTAATGCGTTTAGATGGTTACTAGAAAGGGTGGGAGGTCTTGAATAGATATATTTGTGAAACGTGCGGTGTGCAATATGAAAGTTCAGTTGAAGTACCAGAACAATGTGCGATTTGTGCAGAGGAAAGACAATATACCAATCCTGCCGGGCAGTCCTGGACCACTTTAGCCAATATGCAGAAATTGAAAAAATATAAAAATGATATTCTTTTAGAAGAAAGTGGGTTATATAGTATTACCACAAACCCGAGTTTGCTATTGGACAGACAGCTTATTTCATTCAAACAGAGGGATTCAATGTATTGTGGGACTGCATCACCTATTTAGACCCACAAACTATTCAGCAAATCACTGAACTAGGTGGTATTCAGGCCATTGCATTATCGCATCCACACTACTATTCAACTCAAGTAGAATGGGCGGAAATATTTGACGTACCTATATTTATTCATGAGGATGACAAAGAATGGGTCATGAGGCCAAGCGAAAAAATCATCTTTTGGTCAGGTGAATCCCTTGAATTGCATAAAGGAATTGTTCTTCATCGTTTAGGAGGACACTTTAAAGGTGGTGCTGTTTTGGAATGGCAAGAGGGCAACAATCAAAAAGGGGTCTTACTGACGGGCGACATTATCCAGGTTGTGGCTGACCGTCAATGGGTAAGTTTCATGTATAGTTATCCTAACCTCATTCCACTGCCCGCATCCAAAGTCCACGATATCGCAGAAACTGTAAAAGAGTTAAAATTTGACCGAATTTATAATGCTTTTCATCGAGTAGTAAAAGAAAATGCTAATTTGGCAGTACAGAAGTCTGCAGAAAGGTATATTCAAGCATTAAATGGAACATTGTTTACTACTTAATTAATCTACCAAAACCCCATTGTATAATAGGGGTGCTTTAGTTAGTACTTGGCTGCCATGGCGGATTTCTTATTGGACCAATGCAGACTGAATGAAAAAGAATTATAATTGTTACCGACAAATTAGAACTACGAGGTGAGAACAAGAACTTTGTAAGATGGGGGAGGGTAATAAATGAAGGCGAAGAACGGTATTTTGTCTGTGCCTGGCGCTAATCTCTACTACGAAGTACGTGGTTCAGGTCCTTTACTTCTGATGATTCATGGTGGAGGCGGAGAAGCCGAAAAATTTGATAAGGTGGCAGATCACTTAGCTGACAAATATACAGTTATAACCTATGACCGTCGTGGGCATTCTCGGAGTACTCTTGATCAATCAACAGAGGATTACAGCGTAACCATTCACAGTGAAGATGCGCACCTCCTGCTTTCTGAATTGACCAATGAGCCGGCATTCGTATTTGGCAGCAGTTCGGGTGCTGTCATCGGACTCGATCTATTTGTACGTTACCCAGAGCAAATCCGACTTTTGATACCTCATGAACCCGTGCTTTTGCAACTATTAACCGGAAATGAGCACGAACAGGCAAAGCAACTATTAGAAACTCTTCAGAAAAATCATCAAACTGAAGTGGAAAAATTATTGTCAACATCCGAACAGATTAGTAGTAATTCTATGCAATCACAGGATGTTTCTACCAACCGTCTTTTAAGGAATTCAACCTATTTTGTTACACATGAAATTCCAGGGATTATCAACTATTCATTAGATATAGAAGCGTTGAAGAATGCATTAAAAGTTCGATCTATTCAGGTGCTTCCAGCAGGCGGAAGTGCTTCACGAGAATTTTTTGCTTATGGATGTGCGGAAGCATTAGCCGAACAACTTGGAACAGAATTTGTGGAGTTTCCTGGGCATCATGGGGGATACAATTCTGAGCTTCATAAAGAGTTTGCCGAGAGATTGCATGAAGTTCTCCGATAAATGGTCCCCTTTTTCTTTTCTCATTACATCCAATGGATTATAATACGGATAGATTATTTTTAAGGGGCTATTTATGGAACTAATTACAGGAAAAGTCGTTGTCATATCCCTATTTTTACTGATCATTACTATGATTGAAACATTGGCGTATTCAACAAGGATTTCTGGAGCGAGAGTCAAATTGATTGCCACTGCTTTATCTTTGTTTAGTACGATGGTATTGGTTTCAAGGTTTTCTACTATGATCCAACAACCTCTTACAGCAAAACTTATTTCAGAAGCGCCTGATTTAAACAAATTGCACTTTATAGAAGAACAATATCGGATTTTAATTGGCGTGACCTCTATTGGGGTCTTATTGGGCATTCTTCTATTTCCGACGTTTATCAATATCTTTTCAAGAGCCATTATCCAGCTTTCTAATCAACGGGGCTCAGTAATCGCCCTTTTCAGCAAACAATTGAACCGAGAAGGGATTAAAAAAACTTTTATGTGCTTTAGGCTGCCGAAATTTTCCTATCTGAAGGGGATTACTTTAAAAACTATTCCAAAACGACTGTTTGTGATCAATATAATCATTTCGGCTGTATTCACAGTTGGGGTTCTTTCTTCTATGTATGCATCCATATTGGTTCCGAAATATTCACAAGCTGCACTAATGTCATCCGGGATTATCAATGGTATAGCCACTATTTTATTGACATTGTTTATTGACCCTAAAGCTTCGGTATTGGCTGATAGAGTAATGAAAAAACAAACGGATTATATCTATTTGAAAAGTTACTCTCTGACGATGATTAGTTCAAAATTTCTGGGTACAATTGTGGCGCAACTGCTGTTTATCCCTGCTGCCTATTATGTTGCTTGGTTTGCCAAGTGGATTTAATAGGACAGAGTTTTTGTATTAGCATGGCGTCAGTTGAATAGAAAAACAGTATGTAAAAAGGAGGTACAAGTCATAAGCAACTTGGTGCCTCCTTTTTTGCTTAAAGTCTTATTGTAGTACTAGATAGAAAAGCCAGATTTGTATACAGTAACAGCCTCTTTATGGAGAGACTAACTGTTTTTTATCTCTCCCTAATTTAATTGTATCATACAAAAACTGGTAAATATAGACTTTTTATTCTGATGTACAACTGCTAAAATCATTAGAACAATTAATGGTTGGGAGAGATGCAGGATGAGGTCTTTGGTTCTCGGTTTTCAGGAAATTGAAAAAACGCAGCTTGTTCTCGTGGGCGGAAAAGGGCTAAATCTAGGCCAACTATCCAATATGGAAGGAATATATGTCCCTGAAGGATTTTGTATTACCACTGTAGGATTTCAAAAAGCCATTGAACAAAACGAAACGTATCATGCTTTGTTGAATCGACTAACCATGCTGAAAGTAGAAGACCAAGATCAAATTCGGAAAATCAGCGGCGAGATTCGCCAAAGTCTATTAGAAGTGGAAATTCCTTCCGAAGTTGAGAATGCAGTGACTCACTACCTATCCCAGCTTGGCGATGAGCATGCGTATGCTGTACGATCCAGTGCCACGGCTGAAGATTTGCCATATGCCTCTTTCGCCGGTCAACAAGATACCTATTTGAATATCATCGGAAAAGAAGCAATCTTACAGCATATCAAGAAATGTTGGGCTTCTCTATTTACAGATCGAGCAGTAATCTACCGACTGCAAACTGGTTTTGACCACAGAAAAGTGTATTTATCCGTTATCGTCCAAAGGATGGTTTTCCCACCGGCATCAGGGATATTATTTACTGCTGATCCGATTACTTCCAGTCGAAAGGTACTCTCCATCGATGCTAGTTTTGGACTTGGAGAAGCACTGGTCTCTGGCTTGGTTTCTGCCGATTGTTATAAGGTACTGGATGGGGAAATCGTGGATAAGAGGATTGCAACCAAAAAAATGGCTATCTATGGAAGGAAAGGTGGTGGAACAGAGAGAAAGCCACTCAACCCTAATCAGCAAACCACCCAAACACTTACTGACCAACAAATTTTACAATTAGCACGAATTGGTAGACAGGTCGAGGCTTATTTTGGTTGTCCGCAAGATATAGAATGGTGTTTGGTTGATGATAGCTTCTATATTGTCCAGAGTCGTCCAATCACGACTCTTTTTCCTATCCCTGAAGTGAATGATCAAGAAAACCACGTCTATATATCTGTTGGCCATCAGCAAATGATGACAGACCCCATCAAACCATTAGGATTGTCTTTTTTCCTATTAACGACACCTGCCCCTATGCGTAAAGCAGGTGGAAGGTTGTTTGTTGATATCACACACCAGCTAGCTTCTCCTGTCAGCAGAAATATTTTATTAAATACGATGGGACAACATGATCCGCTCATGAAAGACGCACTTATGAACCTCATGGAGAGAGGAGATTTTATAAAACTGTTGCCAAATGATAATAAAGTACCAAGTCCCAGAAGAGGCAATATCGAAATGCCGGCACAAATTGAAAATAATCCCTCAATCGTTTCCGATTTGATTGGGCGCAGTCAAAAATCCATAGAAGCGTTAAAACAAGAAATCCAGACGAAATCAGGATCCGATTTATTTGATTTTATTCTAGAAGATATTCAGGAATTAAAGAAAATTTTATTTGACTCACAAAGTTCGGCCGTATTTATGGCTGCTATCAACGCTTCAACATGGATTAATGAAAAAATGAATGAGTGGTTAGGTGAAAAAAACGCAGCAGATATACTTTCTCAATCGGTACCTAACAATATTACTTCGGAAATGGGTCTTGCACTATTGGATGTTGCAGATGTAATTCGTCCTTATCCAGAAGTAATTGAATATCTACAAAACGTAAAAGATGATAATTTTTTGGATGAATTGGCTAGGTTTGACGGTGGAAAGGAAATTAGAGACGCTTTTCATGCTTTTCTCAACAAATATGGAATGAGATGTGCTGGAGAAATTGATTTGACTAGAACCCGTTGGAGCGAAAAACCCATTGTACTTGTTCCCATGATTCTTGGTAACGTCAGAAACTTTGAACCCAATGCTGGCGAACGTAAATTCGAGCAAGGGCGGCGTGTTGCTTTGAAAAAAGAACAAGAGTTATTGAGCCGATTGAAACAATTTCCGGATGGCGAACAAAAGGCCAAAGAAACAAAACAAAGTATTGACCTAGTCCGGAATTTCATCGGATATCGTGAATATCCAAAATACGGCATGATTCATCGCTACTACGTTTATAAGCAGGCGTTATTGAAAGAAGCCGAACAACTCGTGAAGGATAACGTTATTTTTGAAAAAGATGATATATACTATCTCACTTTTGAAGAACTTCACGAAGCCGTCCGTACAATTCAACTAGATTACAACATCATCAGCAAACGGAAAGGAGAGTACAGATTATTTGAAAAAATAACCCCTCCACGTGTTATCACGTCTGATGGTGAAATCGTTGCAGGTCAATACAAAAGAGAACATCTCCCCGCTGGAGCGATTGTAGGTTTACCTGTGTCTTCCGGAGTAATAGAGGGAAGAGCACGTGTCATTTTAAACATGGAAAACGCCCATTTAGAAGATGGCGATATATTAGTTACCACGTTTACTGACCCAAGCTGGACCCCATTGTTTGTATCCATAAAAGGTCTTGTCACCGAGGCTGGTGGACTAATGACTCATGGAGCGGTGATTGCACGTGAATATGGCTTGCCGGCAGTTGTTGGGGTGGAAAATGCCACCAAAATCATAAAAGATGGGCAACGAATTCGCGTTCATGGAACAGAGGGGTATGTCGAAAGATTGTAATGGGCAATTCGGTTTAGATAAAACTACTAGCACTGTTCCAGGGGTAAGAATTTAAAATTGGTCATTAATTTATCATTTCATTATTTTGAAACCTTATCTCATTCTTTTCCTATTTATTATCAAAATGGTTTGTTCAGTCAAATGAAGTTGGAGGGTTTGGGTGGGGATAGTTATGTTCTATATGCTGCTAATCTTATTGGCCGGAGCTGTGATTAGTTTTGTGTTTGGAAATTATACAATTGGTTATGTCATTGGATCCATTTTTGGTTCTGTTGCTTGGGGGGCAGGTTATGTTTATTCATCAAGAGATGACAATCGATATCGGTCCAACTATTTAAATAATCGGCAGTAGTGACGGATGCTTTAAACTCTTCTCTTGAACAATTAACGGATTGATTTCCTTAAAGATTTGGCCGCTAAAAGCAGGCCTTTTTTTTTATGTCTGATTCCAAAACAGGGTTCAAATTGGGATAAAACGGAAAAGGCACTTAGGAATTATATGCCAAAGGACCTATGATAATCGGTCCGTTTATACCTATTATCACCTCACCTTATTTGGTAAAATATAGCTTTAAGTGCTATATGTACATAATTTTTACATGCGACAAGTAAGGAGGTGCTTATATTGACATCGATTAAAGTGAACATAACTGCTGTTCAATCAACTATTCCCCAATTACAAATAAATGTAAATAAACTCTCTAGCATTAAAAATGATGTAAGAGGATTACAGTCGAGTGTCGATTATAGAGTTCAAAATCGCAGGGGCATTGCGGCGAGACTTCATCAGGCGGCTGATACAGCGATTGAATTGGAACGAGAATTAACACAGCTCGAGAATTTTTTGATGCATTCGATGGAAAAGTACAGCAAAGCAGAGGAATCCATCGAAAAAAGGGTCATCTCAATGAAAATGGACCGTGCGTTATCCGCTCACTTAATGGGTATGCAATTATCCTATAAAAGTCAGTGGCTAGACGACTCGTGGGATGCTTATGATAATCAAGGTATGAACATGGCTGGGTTTTTTACAGCTACAACCGCAAATGCCCAAAAATTTGGCGGAGCAGCTTGGAATTATATTGAAAACACGAGTGCCGAGGTACTTGAAAAAATGGAAACCGGTTGGATTGAAGCTGGCAATCGCCTTCATGATATCAAGGAGGGGGCAGAAGCAGCTTTGGGTGATGCTGCAGCCTTTGTTTCAAGCCGCTGGAATGAAGCTCGGGATCGTTTTGACAAAAAGCGAGAACAAATGAAAAATACATACAAATTTGTAAAAGACAATAAAAAAGACCTCTTTAATTTGCTCGTGGAAGAAGGGGTAAGGGAAGGCTTAGACGCTACTCCAACAGGAAGAGCTTTTAGAGAGAAGATGGAATATTACCAGTATGAACGCCGTGACCAAATGAATGGACCTCTCCCCACCTATGATGAGGTGAAGGACCCTAAAAGCGGCTGGGTTTTGCTTCCAGTGGAAATGTCCATTTACCATGACGATGGAAAAGGAAAACCTGAATTAAAGTATATCAACCCCGATGGCAGAGAAGCCGTTTTCAATGGGGATACGCTGAAGCCGGTAACGGATGCTCGCTATAAAGGAACCTATAATTATATTAATCCATCCTTAAAACCAGAAGGCTTCCCGACCAGTCTGCAAGACTTAGAGGAATGGGGAGAGTTTGCCTCAACGGGATTAGGTCATGTTGTCACAGATGTGGTGCCATATTATCTAGTAGGGCAAAAGAATGAACGGGACCAACCAAGATTTATAGACAAGTAGAGGTGTAAACATGTTGAAGAAGTTAATTAAGATTATGGGTTTGGCTTTACTCATTATCGGCAGTGTTAGCTGTGGTAAAGAGGCGACCATTATCGATTTATACCATCCTGATACGGAAAAACTGAAAATAGCCGAAGATGTTTTCTCTAACCCAGCTTATGAACCATTTAGGGCGGAAGGTGTATTATTTACCCCGTATATGGTGCAAAATCCAGCAGGAACCGGTGATGAAACCTTTTACAAGTACTCCTTATATTTAGGGGCTTATAAATTAGGTGAAGATATTGACTCGGTCACGGTTAAACATGTTAAAGTCGTAGGAACCAAAGAGGCGGACTTTGCGAAATTGAATCAAGACATCTCTCTTCCAATAGAATTTTCATCAGACTCGATTCAAAAAAGTGACATGATCCTTTTTGATGATATAAATGACCAAGATATGAAACTAACGAAAAAAAGTGAAGTCACGGTTGTAATCACTGTTAGTGTTGTAAAAGATGGAGAAACGATTACCAAGGATTTAACTTATGATTTTAAAACTAGATCTCGTACGTATCAGGTTCAGAGGTAAGCGATGAAAACTATTGAGGTTATATTATCATCCAAAGAAATTTACTTTTTGTGCGAATTGTTAAAGGTTGAGTTTATTGTCGGCCTAAAAGATCCTTATGATGGCTGCAGAGAACATCAAATTAGAGAAGATTGGCTGCAGGTAAAAGAAGGTTTAATTCAAAAGGAGATTCTTTTTGAACGGGATACTTATGAAATCGAACGGAAATGCGCCATCCTGATTAATGCGATGCGGCCAGAATCGGTTTGCTGCTGGTTCAGTCTTATTGAGGATGGTCATCAGAAAGCTTGCCATTTTTATTTTACCCCGCAAATGGTTGTAAAAAGCACTCAAATTCCTAATCAAGATGTCTACCGAGTAGAGCTGGCAGGTACTCCGAAAGAGATACTAACCGAGATCATCGGCCAATTTTCGATTTCCACTGCAAACGTGGAAGGTGAAAGTTTTGCTCTGCCGCGAGCGGCCTTTGATGCTCTACTTGTCGGGAGGAACCAAGAAAGCTTGAGTTCTGTTGAGTTCTTAACGTCGATGAAGACTCTCAAAAAAGCGGGGCAACTGGAACTAGTGGTATGGGACGATGCGAAGCTAACTTGGAACCACGAAGACTTTCATTTTGTTGAAGGGGAAAACGGTGTTTGGGTCATCACTCCAGGACTCGTCGATGGGGAGGACCAAGTCTTTATTGAGCCAGCTTCCGCTCGTGAGGTTGAGGAACATATTAAACATATGTTATGGTCCAGGTTGTTTAGGGCCGAGTAGAAAAGGTCACCATGTATTCGTTTCATGGTGACCTCCTAAATATCCGACATGGTGACGGCTAAAAAAGATGTGCATAGAACAATTTCAGCGACAAAGTAATAGTCAAAAAGGTTTTTTGGCGAAATTTGTAGAATATGTATCTATATGGATGTGTGTGGTTAATGAATATTTAAAGAAAATGGCTTAATTAATAGAATTGGAGGAAGTGCATGTAATGGGGTTCTTTAAGCGTTTTTTTAAGAAAGTGGAAGATGTTAATAAGGGAGAAGCAGCTGTTTCTGAACTGGAATCTGAATTTTATATAGAGTCGCCAGAAGAGGAAGCAATGAATTTCTGGGTGGAAACCGCACAGAATATTATTGTAAATGTGGTTAAGGCGGCTAACAACTCAGTAGACCGTGCCTTTATTTTGGTAAATATGCGGGAACAACCTTCTTTTGATATTTTTTATCAACTAGATGACCGTTTACTAATGTGGAATCAACTTGAAGATACCTTGATAAAAGAAAAGATTGAAACTCAATTATTACCGCAAGCATCTAATGTCGCTTCTGCTGTAAATGGCAGCTTTTCGCAAGCTACACACCCAAAGATAGTATTTGCTGAGCTGCAATTTGAATGGGCCACAGGAGCTTGGTTTTCACATGTCATTTGGGAAGACGATGATAATGCCAATCTAGCAAAGGAAGTCATTTTAAGCAAATGGTTCGATACCTTGAGTGCTGAAATTAAATCCCAACCATTAGACAGTGATAGCAAACTTTCATGGTATCCTTAAATGAGATACCTTGGGGATAATGGTGGTTTTGTTCAATAAAAAAAGAGTTGCCTTCGCAACTCCTTGTTGAACTCTTGCCCGCGTCAGCAGAATATGAAAAATTTTAATGCCAATTAATGTTGGCATTATTTTTGCAAACAAGATAAATACCCTTATTATCTTGTTTTGACAAGCAAATGGCCCAATGTTTAACTCCTGAGTAATCAGATATATCCACTAAACTTAAATCCGGGGCGTTTTGATAACCACGGATACCAAGGTACTCTGATGTTGTTAGAATTGTATAATGATCTCCTTCGACTTGTTCTGGGATCTCCTCAAGGCTCTTTATCATTTCTCCATTCTTTATGAACACCATTTTCTCATAAGAACATAATACTTTATATCCCATTGGTATCTTTCTATAGATCTCACAATCATGAAAAATTTCAGATTCTGATAGATATTTTGAATAGGAGTAAGAAAGGCCATTTGCACTAATAAAATATTTATCATTGCATTCAATGTTAAACGGATTATTTCCATTTTCCCTAGGATAATCATAAAGCACTGAGGGTAACAAATCGCTAAATATCACTTTTGGTGCTTGTACCCATTCACCAACATTCTTATAAACTATGGATGTAAGTTTTTTTAGATCTTCAAGTGTCATAGAAGATGTTTTCTTATTGATGATGGAAAGGGTCAGATGATTAATCTGGTGTTCTATTTTGATTAAGATTTTATTAAATGATTCTTTAGAATCAAATCCCTGTTCTCGCAGTTCTTTATATGTATGCTGTAAATCGGCTTTAATTAGGTCTAATTCCATACTTACTCCCTGTAAAATATAAATTTATTCAAATTATAACATTTAATACAGCCTCCTCTCCTTTTTAATCCCTAATTCACTTTCTATCATCATTATCTATTCACAACTTACCTTAAAATGTTCATCTGATCATGCAGTCGCAACACCCCGATTTTCAATTCGTGTCCTTGATTAGACTATCTAAATCTCTATTAGTAAAAAAGTTGCAAATCGGGAGGATACGGAAGGATTCCATAGGAATTGTAAGGATACGGTAAATTTATTGCTATAAGTTTTTTCTGTACGTACTTTATGGATGAATTTCCCTAGTTTCCAATTTTGCCATTGTTAACCATATATAGATACAATGTGAAGGTCACGTTTTAAAATGTGCAGAGTAAGTGGAACACTACAGTCTAACAATTGCGATACCGACAAAGGAGGTGAATAGGTCAAGTAAATTGAGTACGGATGTGACAAAGGGAAATGGAAAATGAACCGTAAAACGACAATGTTGAGAGATTCGTAGAGGATGTTGCTTTTTCCAAAGTTCTAACTGCAGGCCATCGCATAAAAACAGGTAAACATTTTGTATGGAAAATGGCCGAGAGTAGCACTTCAAATCATGAGAGAACTAGGAATCTCGAGTACTTATGTCGTTGATGAAAAGAAGTCCTGTTCGGGAGTTTACGGCATCTGTTGCGAGAAACGCAATGGATCAAAAAGAAAAAACAAGGGGGAATTATGTAAATGTTAAAAAGATTGGTTGGAATCACTTCAGCGGTAGCACTAACGTTTGGATTGACAGCCTGTGGAGGAGAGAGAACAGGAAGTTCATCTGGCAGTATAGGTGAACAGGTAGACCACAAGATCATCGGGATCGATCCTGGTGCAGGAGAAATGAAGTTAACAATCAATAAGGTCCTGCCTCAATACGGACTCGATGACTGGGAAGTAGTGGAAGGTTCAACCGCTGCCATGACAGCCACTCTGAAAAGAGCATATGACAAGAAAGAGCCAATCATTGTAACAGGCTGGAACCCGCACTGGATGTTTTCTAAATTTGATCTAAAATACCTAGAAGACCCAAAAGGGATTTATGGTGGAGATGAAGAGATTAACACGGTTGTTCGCCTGGGTTTAAAGGAAAAACATCCCGATGCTTATAAGTTGCTTGATCAATTTCACTGGAAGCCAAAAGATATGGAAAAAGTGATGGATTTAATGGAAAGTGGAAAGGAACCAGCTGTTGCAGCAACGGAGTGGGTAAAGGAAAATAAAGAGTTAGTAAGTACTTGGACTGAAGGGATCAACAAGGTTGACGGTGAAGAACTAAAAATGCTCTATGTGTCATGGGATGATATGATTGCCAGCTCAAATGTTGTAGCGAATGTGCTTGAAAGTGTAGGATATAAGGTAAAATTAATTCAGGTTGATGCAGGTCCTATGTGGACTGGGATAGCAGACGGAAGCGCTGATGCAATGGTAGGTGCAGCGCTGCCTACAACTCACGCTGACTATTACAACAAATACAAAGGGAAGTTTGAAGACCTGGGCCCAAATCTTACTGGTACTCACCAGGGATTAGTCGTACCAGCATACATGGATATTGATTCAATTGAAGATCTGAAAGAATAATATATAATCACTTGAAAAGATAGCTAGAAGCACAATCAGCTATCTTTTCTATTTTGCTGGAAAACTGCCCGAACTTTCTGCTTGGCTAAGTGGACAAGAGATGAATTCAGTGCAATTAAAAATTTGGATTTACTTATGAACAGTGTTAATAAAGTTTACATGATAATTTGCATTTTATTGCTTGCTAGTAGATAAACTGGAAGTAAAAGGATGGTGGGAATGATGGATGATTGTTTTGAGTTTATTGCAGATGCAATCTTAATGAAACCCAATCCACAATCAAAACTAAAATCGGCAATAGAAAACTTAAGATCTGAGGCATGGTTCAGCTGGGGCTTATGATTTTTAATATTGAAGAAACCACCCCGTTTATGGAATCACAAGGATGTGAGACTGTAAATTTAATAGGATCGAATCCAGTAGCAATCCTAAGGAAGGATAGTTGAAATTATTGGAGAGAAAAGGTGAACGCGAAGTAAGCAAAATAATTAATTTTATTGTCAACTCACTTGCAATATATTGGTAAGAAAAGTGATTTACACTTTTTAAATGAAGTGAAATTTTTTGTTGCTAAAAGTGTATTTTTTGTTACAATTATTTTAATAAAATGTAATATAATTTAAATATATAAATTTCTAAAAATAGAAAAAGGCAAACCATTCGAAAGATTGGGACGCAAAGCTTCAGGTCTAAGGTGATAAACTATGACGGCTGAGTTGCCTAAAATAGAACATATTTTAGGGGTGTGCATGGGTGACTGCTTTAGCTTACGAACAAGAGACATACATTGATGTGAAAGAACTAAGTAATGAGAATCTAGTAGAATTATATGTTACAGCCGTACTAGAAAAATATGAAGACAGTTTAAAATTCTTTGAAAAAGAATTATTCGAAAGAAGGTTATTTTTAGTCGCCTTAGAATGGTATGACAATAAAAAGAGCTTTTTTCGTAAAGGGATTTTAAAATAAGGTTCGTGTCGGACAGGGCAAGCAACTTAGTAATTGCCTACCCCTGTCTTTTTTTTCGTATTTGAATAGGGAAGAACTGATTTGTAAAATTCCCCGTTAACAACGATTAATCTTGTTTCTAAGATCTAAGTTGAATGGTAAAATTTAGTTGAAAAACTTTTTTACGAAGAGGTGCTCAATGGAAGTAATTTTAACAAGTGTTTTTTCAGCGATTATTATATTTATTACCATCTTTTTTATGATCAAGGTGTTCCTTATCGGTTATAAGAGGAATGAGATATCATTTCGAAAATTCATTATTTTTTCAACTTCTTCAATTGTCATAGGTGTTATCGTCGCTTCCGTATTACCCTTTGGGTATCAAAAGATCTTCTATTATATCTATTAATTAACTCTTTGTTTTAAATAACAATATTATGTTAACTCAGTCTCGTAAATGTTAGAAACCAACTAACATAACGGGGCATTTTTTTATTCTTAAGAACATTAACACCTAATGCCCCAACCAGTGCAAAAACAAGGCTTGGGGTAAATAAAAGCGTCCCCAAACGCCCCGACCAAGACAAAAATAAGGCCTAGGGTAAATAGAAGCAGCCCTAGCGCCTGAGGATGTGCTTACCTTCAAATACATAAATACAAACTTAAAGACTGCTAAATTATGAATCAAAGCAGGATGTGGAACTTGTCGAATCGAATCTAAATAGGTGCAAGGAAACTGAAATTAGACAATGAAATATAAGACTAGAAAAGAATCAACCATATTGAGTGTGAAAGGAAAAGGAGGATACACGAATGAATGGTTTTCTTTTAAATAAGGGAACTAAAATACTATCAGAGGTAAATTCTCAACCAATTGGTCATGCGATTAGAATCTTTACCCGTGATCTCGAAAAAAGAATGACTGATGCGGAAACTATTGAAAATCGTATAAAGCTGATTAAGGTTCATAATCTTGACCAAGAACAATATCAAATTGATGTTTTATCCCATGACGTTATGGAAATAAAAGCATCGAATGATTTGGGTTTTGTCTATGCCTTACTGTTTATTAGCCATAAATTTTTAAAAATAAAACCGTTTTGGTTCTGGATGGACCAAGAAATAGAACCGATGGATATAGCGGAAATCCCAATAAAGACATACATATCGCCCCAAAAAGCAGTCAAATACAGAGGCTGGTTCATTAATGATGAAGTTTTAATCGATTATATGTGTGAGAAATATCAATCGGATGAACTTTGGGATATGGCGTTTGAGGCCTTGCTTCGCTGCGGGGGCAATATGGTGATTCCGGGGACCGACCGTAATTCAAGGAAATATCGTCAAAAAGCAGCGGATACGGGACTTTGGATTACCCATCACCATGCAGAACCATTGGGTGCCGAAATGTTTACAAGGGCATACCCCAAATTAGAACCATTCTTCAAAAAATATCCTGACCTTTTCCATCAATTATGGGAAGAGGGGATAGTGGAACAAAAAGAGCATAACACCATCTATAATTTGGGGTTTCGCGGCCAAGGGGATTACCCTTTTTGGTCCGATGATCCCGAATATGACACGCCGCAAAAAAGAGGGGCCCTTATCAGCGATTTAATCAATATTCAATATGAAATGGTAAAAACACATGTAAAGGATCCCGTCTGCTGTACCAATTTATATGGTGAAATTATGGAGTTGTACAATGAGGGCCATATTCACTTGAATCCGGAAATCATAAAAATTTGGGCAGATAATGGTTATGGAAAAATGGTTTCAAGAAGACAGGGAAACACCAATTTACGAGTGCCGGCACTGCCAGACAGCGAAGGACGTCATGGAATCTATTATCATGTCTCGTTTTATGACTTACAGGCAGCAAACCATATGACGATGCTTCCAAATTCTGTGGATATGGTCAATGATGAACTGCACCATGCGTTTTCAAAAGGTGTGAGGGACTTTTTGATTGTCAATTGCTCTAATATACGTCCGCATGTCTATTATTTGGATGCTGTAAGAAAGATTTGGGAAGGCAATGCTATTGCGAGTAAAAGTCATGCTGTCCAATTTGCAGCAGAGTATTTCGGTGAAGCAGAAGGCGTTGCGGAATGTTTCTCGGAATATGCCAAATGTGCGGTGAAATACGGTAAGCATGAGGATGACCATGCGGGGGAGCAGTTTTATAATTTCGGAGTTCGAGTATTAGCTAGTCAATGGATGAAAGACCATAAAAATCATTCTCCTCAATTTACCTGGGCAGCGGGAAATGTCTCGTTTGACAGGCAAGTTCAATATTTCAAGAACACATGCGTGACAGGAAAGACATTTACTAATTTGTACGATAAGTGCAGCCGGGTAAGCAATACCTTGGATGGTAAACAAAAGTTATTGTTTGATTCTACTATCTTTTTGCAGACAAAAATCCATCTATATTGCATACAGGGAGTATTGGCATTTTGTGAGGCGTATGAGGCTTTTGCAGGTGAAAATTATAGGAGTGCCTTTTTCAAGGCAGGCCAGGCATCTGAAAAATTCATGGCAGCTAATACGGAAATGAGGCATAGTGAATACGAAAATTGGGACGGCTTTCATGAAAATGATTGTTTTAGTAACTGCAAGTTTACAGCGTACGTATTAAAAAATCTTATGAGCTACATACGTGTAATAGGTGACGGGCCAAGATTTTTTAATTGGCAAAGAGAACTGTTTTATACGGAGGAAGAACGAAGAATTATGCTACTGACAAATGTACGGAATTACCCGACGGATGATGAGATCTATGCTGTAATGAAAAAGAGAAAGGCGGAAGAAATCAAAGTTTGATGTATTTTTTGAGGCTATCAATCAGTAAAAGTAAAAAGGCGAACAGCGAAAGGCACTGTTCGCCTTTATGCATTTGTTTTAATTGTACGAGGCATGTGCTAGAAAAAAAGATTTCTTTTTCCTTTAAAAACTGGAAGCTTTCTTAGCTATGCCATCATATTATAAATGACACAATGTAGGCTATATTTCATACTATATTTTGGGGGTGGAAAAATGCCAAGGGTAAATTACCGAACTTCAGATGTTGACTTAATGGCAAGGATGATGAGAGCAGAAGCCGAGGGTGAAGGAAAACAGGGAATGCTATATGTTGGAAATGTGATTGTAAATCGAATTGTAGCCAATTGCTTAGACTTTAAAGGCTTAAGAACAGTTAACCAAGTTATTTTTCAAGTACAAGGCGGAAATTTTTCCTTTGAAGCCGTTCAAAAAGGAAATGTATTTTATCAAAGAGCAAGAACTGCCGAAAGAAGATTAGCTAAAATGAATTTGGATTATTGGAGAGACCACCCAGGGAAATATGCTCTTTGGTATTTTAATCCACATGCTCCATGCCCTCCAACATGGTACGGTCAACCTCAATCAGGTCAATTTAAGGAACATTGTTTTTATGAACCAAAGGCTGGAACATGTGATAGTGTTTATAGCGGTTAAGCTTACTCTTGGAGTAAGCTTTTTACATACTTTTGTGGAAATAATATCCAAAATTTGTAGAATAATTTGTATTTTTGTAGAATAACTCATGATTTTGTAGAATAGTCCGTGACTTTGCAGAATTCCCCTTTAGTTTTGTAGAAAGGCGATCTAAAGAAACGTAATCCCATGATTATCCTCGACGCAGCTATCTTATTTATGTTACGCCCACCATGCTGCATGATAACAGCATGGCGTTCTCGATTCTTTTTATTAACATTTGGCTGTTCTAAAACCTTCTGAAACTGAAATTACCTGACTGGAGCCGCCAAGGGCACGGCAAAAAGTTGATTATGAGGCTGAAAATGATGTGCAAGATGAGGAAGATGGTAATGATGGGCATGATGATGATACCATGATAATGGGTACCCGTGTCCCAAATACGAACCATAATTGGGAGCGGGCACCGGCATAAAGCCATAAGGTGGGAACATATTATTTCACCTGCTTTTTGCCATCATGATATGAAGAGCTAACCAGAAAAGAGCTTATCTTTATTCATGTTTCGTCATTGATGGGCTTTGAAACCTTTTCAGGAGATCCCCGTATTAAACAATAATTACGATTGGGGAGGAGAACGGTATGTCTGAAAAAGGTTGTATCAAATGTGGAAGCAAGGATGCAGGAACAAAGGAAGTGGCTATGACCGGTACCGGAATAACAAAAATATTTGATATTCAACATAATACGTTTGTTGTCGTGTATTGCAAAAAATGTGGTTATTCCGAGTTTTATAATAAGCAAACTTCTAAAACATCCAATATCCTGGATTTATTCTTTGGCTAATATATAAGGGGCTTATCGAACTTCTGTTAAGCCCTTTCCCTGAATTTCCAGTGAATCCACCATGTGGTAATAAACTGCATGGATTTACATCGTTACTGAAATTTTGTAGATATCTCCTAGGAATTTGTAGATATTCCCTTGAAATTTGTAGATACATAGAATTTTTGAGTTTTTGTCCTCATCCTGTATACATTCTCCTATATTCGGTCGGACTGATGTGTTCAAGCTTCTTAAATATAGAGCAATAGTAGTTCACATGCTCAAAGCCAACCAACTGAGCAATTTCTTTTATAGGCAAAAGTGGACTCTGCAATAAGAGTTCTTTGCTTTTTTGGATTCTTACAGAATGAATATATTGAAAAATTCTACTATCCGTCGTTTTCTTGAAAACCGAACATAGATGTTGCGGCGTAATCCCCACAACTGCAGCGAGATCGTCCAAAACAAGCGGCTTATGATAATTCTGCTCAATATAAGAAAACAATGAAGCCAGCCTGGAATATTGGCTTGCTACACTGCTATTAGGATTCCTGGAAGTGTATTGAAGAATATCCAAAAGCAGCGAGTACGTTAGACTAGAGTTTTTGAGACTCTTTAATGGTACAACTGATTTTTCCATCTCTATAAGGGCATGGATGTTGGATAGAAACACATGGGGCTTGGCCACATGGATAACACAGGAGGTATCAATTCCAATCGTTTGTTTTAAGAAATGTTCCACCAGCTGGCCATCGAAGACCACCCAATGGGTAATCCACGCTGAACTTCTGGCAAAATACTCATGCCCGACTCCTTTAAAAAGCAGCATCGCATTTCCTTCTCCCACCCGAAACGTTTGTTCATTTGTTCGTAACTCCCCTTCGCCTTTCACACTATAAATGAACTGATAAAAGTAACCATTCGGGCAATTAACAGGTTCCTGCTCCCAATCACTGCCTGCACCTAAACAATAGTAGGGGAGCTTTTTATCCGATTCTGTAAGTATAGGTAACGCTCTACTATTCATCACTGCACCTTAATTTCCTTATATGATACTTAATATTATTAGATTGAAAGCGGTTTTCGTCAACCGTATCATTTAAATATATTGATAATTTAAAAGGGAGCTGGAGCGGTGGAGTATTCTAAAGTAAATAACCTGTTACACGGGGGCGATTATAATCCTGAGCAGTGGCTTGACAGGCCAGACATACTGAAGGAAGATATCCGTTTAATGAGACTGGCAAACGTTAATGTGGTCACACTAGGGGTGTTTTCTTGGTCTAGTCTCGAACCCAAAGAAGGCGTTTTTACCTTTCAATGGCTGGATGATATCATGGATTGGCTTTATGAAAATGAAATTTATACGATATTATCGACACCAAGTGGGGGAAAGCCGCCATGGATGGTGAAGAAATATCCGGATATTATGCGAACAAGAAGAAATCGGGTGCGGCACCTATATGGGGAAAGAGAAAACCAGTGCAATAGCAACCTAACCTTCCGCCGCAAAGTGAAAGAAATTGACCAAGAATTAGCTAAACGTTATGCACATCACCCAGGGTTGGTGATGTGGCATATTTCCAATGAAATGTACGGGGAATGCCATTGTGAATTGTGTCAACAAAATTTTAGACAATGGCTAAAGCAAAAATACAGTTCAATTGAAACATTGAATGAGCAATATTGGAGTAACTTTTGGAGCCACACCTACTCAGATTGGGATGAAATTGAATCTCCCGCGCCACATGGAGAAACAGCTGTACATGGACTAGCATTGGATTATAAACGATTTTATTCGGATTTAAGCATCGATTTTTTAAAGCAAGAGATAGAGGTAGTCAAAAGTTTTAATCCCGAAATACCAGTCACGTCCAATATGTTTCATTTAAATTGTGGAATTGACTATCACAAGTTACACAAAATCATCGATATCGCTTCTTGGGATAGTTACCCTAAATGGCATTGTGGGAAGGACAAATCAACGGATTGGAGCCAAGCAATCTCGGCTGCCTTTCAATTTGACTTTTGCAGAAGTTTGAAAAGCCAGCCATTTTTGCTGATGGAAAGCACCCCCAGCACGGTGAATGCTTCTGATGTATGCAAATTAAAACGGCCTCGGATGCATCTGTTGTCAGCCGTTCAGGCCGTGGCGTGTGGTTCAGACAGTGTTCAGTATTTTCAATGGCGGAAAAGCAGAGGCGCTTATGAAAAATTCCATGGCGCTGTGGTTAGCCATAATGGCAGTGCGGAAACGAGAGTATTCCGTGATGTTTGTGACGTGGGCCATTTTTTAAACCAGTCATCGCATTTAAAAAACACGGTGACGAAAAGTGAAGTGGCCCTTATTTTTGATTATGACAGCCGAATGGCTTTATTGGAACAAAAGAGCCTCAAGAACAAAAACAAGAATTTTGATGAGATCGCCCTTCAACATTATGAAGCCCTTATGAAAAACTATGTATCCGTGGATATCATCAGTCAGGATTGGGATTATTCCTCCTACAAGGTGGTCATTGCCCCGGTTTTATATTTATTTAAAGAACAGACCGCCAATAAAATAAGAGAGTTTGTGAAAAAAGGCGGAACGGTCGTGATGACATACTATAGCGGGCTTGTGAATGAAAATGATTTGGTTTACTTAGAGAACCCGCCAGCAGGACTTCAGGATGTCTTTGGGGTGGAATCAGAAGAGGTGGATTCCCTTTGTGATGACGAAGATAACATTGTAAATTGGAATGAAAAACAGTATCGGGCCATTGATTACTGTGACTTAATTAAGGCCAATCAAGCAAAGGTATTGGCGAAGTATGGAAGTGATTTTTACAAGGGACTACCTGCTTTAACAGAAAACGCGTATGGGGAAGGAAATGCGTATTACATAGCTTTTCATAGTGATGGAGAGTTTTTATTTGATTTTTATCAGGAATTAGTTAAGCATAACAAAATCCAAAGGATCGTGGACATTGTGCATTGTCAGGATGTGATGATCCGGGAAAGGGAAAGTGAAGATAATAAGTATCTTTTTGTCATGAACTTCAGCACCCACGAACGGAAGCTTTCATTGCCTGGAAATTATTCATCCTATCGGGGGAAGGAATTGCATAACCACAAATTGTTATTAAAAGGATATGAATTTGCGATTGTACAAAAAAGCAATAATTGACTGTTATTTCATTAAAAAGGACTGAATTTTTTATTAAATCCATCGATGGATTTTAGTGAAATGCAAACAGAGCATTCCTGATAGAGGTGGTAGAATATGAGCAGAGAAGGTCGCAAGGAGATAAAGGAAAGTTCTTTTCATATTGAATATACAAAAGACATGAATATTAGCTATTTATCCCATAAGGATGATCCCCATCAAATGAATTGGGTGGAAGGAACACAGTACTGGGGGACCGTTAAAGCACCAGAAGGGATAGCGATAAAGGTGTCAAGAACTATAACGGAACGAGCCACGCTTCGGGAGGTCTATGAGTTTACTAATCATACGGGGTTTGATATTTTTTCTAAAGTCGGTGATACCTCCATCTACACGACATTTAATGATGATTATGAATCAGCGGAGATCTGCACCGTGAAAAAATGTCATGCGCACATTTGGTGTGGTGGGGAAGTAAGTTACGTGATGGGTTTGCGGATGGGTGGCGAAGGCCCCCATTTGGGATTGATCCTAACAAAAGGCAGCATAACCTCCTATAGTGTGGAGCGTAATTTATCGTTAATCAGCAACGACCGGGGGGACTTTTTGCTGCATATCGCGCCATTTGATCTGGCGCCAGGAGAAACCTACCGGTTAGAATGGGAATTATTTTGGCACGAAGGCAAACAGGACTTTTACAAAAAACTACAAACCTATCCTACCTATATCCAAATCCAAGCAGAACAGTACACTGTGTTCGAGAAAGAAGAAGTCCAATTGGAGATTATCTTCCATCCGGGTTTAGGAAATCCTGTCATTCATGTTTTGCGAGAGGGAAGGCCCATCCATTATCTGAAAGAAAATAATAGCATCATTGTCAAAGAGGGGAACCTGGTTGCCGGCGAATATGTTTATTCGATTAGCATTGGAGGTGTGACGACTGAAACAAAAATTCTTGTGCTTCCCGATATAAAAAAACTTACGGCTAGCAGATGTAAATTTATTGTCAATAACCAACAGTACCATAAGCCGGGAAGCCCATTGGATGGCGCCTACCTCATTTATGATAATGAGGAACACCGCAGCTATTATTCTCACCGAAATGACCATAATGGCGGCAGGGAACGGGTCGGAATGGGAGTATTACTTGCCCGTTTTCTGCGAGAGAATGAGAATGAGCAAATGGAGAAAAGCTTAAAGAAGTATATCAATTACATCAGAAGAGAGCTTTATGATGAGGAGACAGGTGTGGTCTTTAACGACATCCATCGAAATAATGATTGGCACCGTTTATATAACTATTCGTGGTTTGCTGTTTTGTTTAAAGAATTATACCTGACATGGAAAAATAAAGGTTTTTTACAGGATATGTCTAAGATATTGTTGGCGTACTACAGGCATGGGGGGAACAATTTCTATCCTATTGAGCTGCAGATGTTTGAAATTCTTCAATTACTGGAGGAAGCGGGGCTAACCAAGGAAAAAAAAGAAATTTTCAACCACTTTGAGGAACACATCCAGACGATTATCGGTTATGGAATCGATTATCCCAAATCAGAAGTTAATTTCGAGCAATCCATTGTGGCCCCTGCTGCGTTTCTTTTGCTCGAAATGTATAAACTGACGGATAATCCTAGGTATCTTGAGGAAGCAAGGAAGCATGTGAAACTATTAGACCTCTTCAACGGTCTTCAACCCGATTATCACCTGTTCGAAAACGCTATTCGGCACTGGGACGGATACTGGTTTGGCAAAAATAAACTGTATGGTGATACGTTTCCGCATTATTGGAGCGCCTTAACGGGAAGAGTTTTTCAAAATTTAGCCGAAGTAACGAAGGATCTTGAATACGCTAAAAAAGCGGAATCCTCCTTTCGAGGCGTCTTAAATCTGTTTTCACCGGATGGAAGTGCGTCATGTGCGAAACTGACTCCTTTCACGGTGAATGGAGTAAAAGCCGGTTTCTATGATCCATGGGCAAACGATCAAGACTGGGGACTATATTTTATGTACAATTATATTAGTTGATCTTTGTCTCGGCGATGGAGTGAGAAAAGAAATGCTTTTGGAAATTTGATTGGAGGATTAACGACCGGACCCGCGGTTTTGAGGTCGATTGATTGCTTATAAGGACTATTAAGGACAGTTCCACCTTTTTTTTACAAAAGAGCTAGTTTCCTTGTCACTAAGGAACTGGTGTTAACTGGATTTTTTGCTGATTATAAAGGAGTGGGAATAATAACGGAGGGTGCCACTATAAGTTATACTTTTGGGACACCCTCTTAGTTTATTTTTTAGGAACTATTCTTCGGAAAAAACAGCAATTAAAACTTTGGCAACGTCCACTCCAATATTTTTCACGTAGTGAGGGACACTTGCACACCAGCTGAAAGTATCTCCCTCTTCCAAGGTATAAGAGTCTTCTCCTTGTTCTGCGAGAATTTTTCCCTTAATAACGACGTGACATTCTTCCCCTTCATGGGCATTTTTTCCTCCAGTAGAAGCTCCAGGGGGGAACTCCACCAATCTAACGCTTAAACCTCCTCTTGAAGCTAAATGCTCCACCTTTAAATTGGACTCCTTGAAGGTTGATACTTCTCGTTCATTTTTACGTTTTACCGTCATGTGTTCATCTTTTTCTAACAGAAGATAGGGTAAAGGAACTTTTAAAACTGCAGCGATGGTTTGTAAGGTACTGATGGATGGAGACGTGTTGTTGTTTTCAATATTGCTAATAAATCCCTTCGAAAGACCCGTTTTCTCACACATCTGTGCAATAGTTAATTTTTTTCTATTTCGAATCGAACGGATTTTAGATCCGATATCCATTTATTTCACCTCATATATGTTTACTAATAAAGAACTTAGTTTCATATTAACAAATAATTTGTTGACAATCCATATTTAGTTTTGGTATTTTATAAAAGAACAAAATTTCGTATTAGAAAACAAACAAATAATATACATTATTTTTTGCTATTACTTAGTTTATATACAAGGAGGTTTTGCAAATGGAAACGGATATGATTTATGAACTTCGTCGTCCTAAAAATGCACTACCTGGTAAAAAGTATCCTGCGTTATTTGTGATGCATGGCATAGGAAGTAATGAACAAAATATGCTGTCACTTGTTAGTGGTCTAGAGGATTCTTTCTTTATTTATAGTATTCGGGGACATTTGTCCCAGGGTCCTGGTTATGCCTACTTTACGATCCAAGGGTATGGCAAACCGCATCGAGAAGTTTTCGATGACGGTATCAAAAGATTAGCTAACTTTATTGATTATGCATCAGAACATTACCCAATCGACCCTGAGCAAATTTACTTGTTGGGCTTTAGCCAAGGTGCGATTGTTTCCATGACATTAGCAGCTTCCCTTGGAAACAAAATCAAGGGTGTTGTAGCGCTCAGTGGCTATATTCCGCAGTTTGTAAAGGAAGAATACAAGATCAACCCGGGCAATCATTTATCATTGTTTATATCACACGGGGAATATGATCAGGCTCTTCCATATGAATGGGGAGTTGAAAATGCTGAGTATTTTACTAAACTTGGAATTCCAGTGACGTTTCATTCTTATCCGGTAGGGCACACAGTATCGGAAGAAAACCTTCAGGATTTTCAATCTTGGATTTTAAATGATTTACAAAGATAAAAACAGGGAGGAAGAAAAACGATGATACCATCATTATTTATCGCACATGGGTCACCATCGCTTGCAATTGAAAAGAATGAGTACACGCAATTTTTAAATCAATTGGGTCAAAACTTACCTCGTCCAAAAGCGATTGTTATATTTTCAGCCCACTGGGAATCGAATGTTCAACAGGTAAGCATGGTCGATCAATATAGTACCATATATGATTTCGGTGGATTTGATCCATCATTATACAAAATCAAATATCCTGCTTATGGAAGCAGCGCTATAGCAAAAGAAATAGAAGAGCTATTCAATCAAAATGGTATCTCATTTGAAAATGAAACAACTCGTGGTCTTGATCACGGAGCATGGATAGTTTTGCGTATGCTTTTTCCGAACGCTGATATTCCGGTTATTGCCATGTCGGTGAACCCAAATCTAACTCCTGAGGAGCAGTATAAAATCGGAAAGTCTCTATCGGAGTTAAGGGAAAAGGATATATTAATCATTGGTAGTGGGGGAACGGTTCATAATTTAAGAGCCTTAAAATGGTCTGACGATGGAAAGGCTGATTCATGGGCACTTGAATTTGACGATTGGTTAGCCTATCATCTTGAACACTGGGATTTGCAGTCCTTATTTAACTATGAATCACTTGCTCCGAATGCATTATATGCAGTACCTCCATACGGCAGAGAGCATTTTATTCCAATCTTTTATGCATTGGGTGCAGCGGATAATAGTCAAAAAGTGACTTTACTCCATCGTAGTTTCCGATATGGAAGCCTAAGTCACAGTGTTTGGCAATTAGGATAATGTCTTAAGTAGTTCATATATCTTGATTTGATAATATTTAGTTTTGAGATAAAACGTTAAAAGGGAGAGAATAATAATGCAATTAAAAAACGAAATCGGAACATTAATATTACGCGTAACATTAGGCGCATTATTTTTAATACATGGGATTGTAAAGTTTCAGGGTGGAATTGAAAATACAGTAGGCTGGTTCAGCAGCATTGGAATACCAGGTTTTATGGCCTATGCAGTTGCCTTAATCGAAATTATCGGTGGTGTGGCGTTAATTATTGGTTTTGCTACTAGATATGTATCTGCTTTGTATGTATTGTTAATGATTGGCGCGATCGTAAAAGTAAAACTTTCTGTGGGTTTATTAGGTAACGGACAAATGGCTGGCTATGAACTGGACCTCGCATTTTTAGTGATATCTGTCTATCTTACAATGAACGACAGCAAGTTATTATCCATTCATCAACTGTTTAGCCAGAAAAATACAGATAACGTAAAGAAGGCTGCTTAAGATAAATATATTTTAGTAGTAATACTGGTCTAAAAAAGCCAATCTAAATTATTCGATTGGCTTTCTTTACGTGCGCCCAGCATGG
>NZ_HG942048.1:133151-187155 GCF_000612665.1 Neobacillus dielmonensis | reverse complement strand
ACCCCCTCCTACTCGATTGTGAACTACGCTTCATCCAGCCTATTTGGGATGACAATTCTATTAGATAAAGTTCTTGCCTTTCTTAAGAATTACGTAAGAATTGATTAATAAAAAAGAAAACTTTGATGGTTAGAATAGGTTTCAGATAAGGAAATGGTGCAAAGCACTAAATATTAAAAAGGATGGGATAAAAATGAAAAAAATGATTGTAGCTTCAATGGTGTTGGTAACGTTATTTGCGACAGGATGTTCCGTAGAACTGGATACTACTAGGTCTTCTGTTAACTCCAAATCTAATCAATTAGAGGAAAAGGCGGATGCCCTGGAATATGAATATGATGGATTGATGGCACTGGCCGATGAACTAGAAGATCAGCAAACGATTAAAGCAAAGGACCAAAAAAGACTAGCCACGGAAATTAGCAGTTTATTGGATGCCGTCGATGAAATTAAAAACGCTGACACTCCTGTCATCGGAAAAAAAGTGAAGGATTTTGCAAATGACAAATTTGAACAAAGAGAACAAGTATTAGAAAAAATTCAAGAAAAAGCTGAAGGCGGCAAAGCTACCAAGAAAGATGTTAAAGAGATGAAAAAAGCACTTGAAGCTGATATTAATTTCAGCCTATTCAATTAGTCAAAACGAGGCATTCCTTTTTAAAAGGGGTGCCTCGTTTTATTTTGGCATTCAATAAATAATGGTACAAATCCAATACAATATCGGAATAGAAACGAGACATAACAAGGTGGTTAACAGGACCCCAAAAGAACCGAAAAGGGCATCTGCACCATATCTTTGCGCATATAAAGATACGGTGGAGGCGGAGGGCATCCCGGAGACAATCACTGCGGTGGCTAATAAGGGAAATGGCACAGAAAAAAAGGCAAATGGCAGTAGGAATAATGGAATGAATAGAAGTTTTGCGAAAGCAGATTTCCATAGATATTGATTTTTGAGTGAAGTGAAAAATTCTTTGGGATGGGCGTTAGCCACTAAGCTGCCAATTAAAATCATCGAAAGTGGAATAGTCATCTTTCCTACACTTTCTAGCCCATTCGCCACGACTTCTGGCCAGCTAAGCGGTGAAAACATAAAAATTAAGCCAATCAAGGTGGCCACAATGCCGGGATTAAAGAAGATATTTCTCCAATTAATGCGATCTTTGTTTTTAGTAAATAAATAGATGCCATAGGTCCAAATGAGAACAAAATAGCATAAATTAAACATCGTGGCGATAACGATGCCTTTATCACCAAAAAGCAGATAACTGACGGCATACCCGATGAAGCCTTGATTTCCAAAAATAATCAATCCTTCATAAACACTTTTCTGTTGATCTGGAAGTTTCGAGTGTTTTCTCATCCAGGCCGCAATGAAGCATGAAATCGTTAAGATAAAGATCGACATAGTTATAAGCAGGGTTAATTCTTTTACCAATGTGAAAGAAAAGGAAATATCTAAAGAAAGTAAAATAAGAGCAGGCAAGGTTCCGTATAGGATGAGTTGCGTCAACACATCGTTGGTGTGCTCGTTAAGAGTCCCTGTTTTTCTTAAAATAAAGCCTAATAATGATATCCCATACAAAGTGATCATTTCTTGAGAAAATCCCCAAACTGAGCTCATGGCCAACCGTCCCTCCTTATCTTATTTTATTGTTGACCAACCCTTAAGTGTGTTTATAAACTTCACATATTTCCGAAGGATATTTGGACCTGCTTGTACATATAATTTACCAATTCTATGGTAATAGGGAAATGTGATTATATAAGGGGGATACTAAAATGACTGAAAAAAATGGATTTGAATTGACTGATGAAGAAATAAATGAAGACCTGCTAAAGGAACTGGGAACCTTCCCACTTCTTGATGCAATTTTCGGGCGGCGCTCTCGTCGGTTTTTTCTAGGTGCCGAGATTCCTGATGGTCCACTGGCCTACAAATCGAAGCATGATGCGCACCCACTGAACAATTTTGAAAAAATGCTGATTTTGTTAGGTGTAAGCGGTGTGACAGGCTGGCATCACTCGGTAACAAGGCACGATCGGTACAAACCGCATTTGTCTAATTATTCTGGGTCCGCATCAGGAAGGACACACCCGTCGGCTGCTGGATTTCATACGTCGGAGGTGTTTTTTACCGACGATACTGGCACTTATATTTTTCGCACCCGCGATTTTGCTCCAGAAGTGGAGCAGTCGGAATCAGGACAACTTTCTACTAAAGACATGCTGCTGGCACACCAAAAGAGAATCCAGAAGTTATCAGACAAGCGCCTTCATATACCGAATTATGAACCGTACATGGAGGGCCATAATTCCTGGGTTGCCAATAAACCAGGTACGTTTTTAGTGTTTCCTGTTGGGGATTTGGCGCAGCATACGCTATTAAATTTATGCTTTTATGTGCAAAATGGACTAGCCATTTATGACGATATTCATAACCGGAAAATACCAGGATTAGAGAAATATCGAAATGTCATAGATGTTGATAATCCCGTACCACTCAGCTTTTTGGATCAGTATTCACTAGCTGAATTGTCTGCAGAACTGGCGACCGCCACCTATTCAGGAATGCTCCTGCAGCAGGCGATTGGTCTTGGGGGATGGATGTTTGATGGAATTGACCGCCTGACGGTGTTGGGGGCCAGCGGTGACCCGGATGTTCCTGGTCTTGGGTTCCGTTATGATACCGATGACCGATGGGCCATCCCCAATCCAACTGGTCTTGATGGGGTATTTACTTCGTTCACGCCACCGCATTACCCGACAATGCGAGACGCCGTTGAAGCATTAGTGGAGCGGAAATTTGGAAAAAGCGGCCCATTCCATCCAGAAACGCCTGGCATTTGGAAGAATCCAGCTAAGGTTCGCAGCAGTGCGCAAATGCATGATGAAGAATTCAAAGAAATTATCACCATCCAAGCCCAGTACATGTACGACACATTTGGAAAATTCCCAGCCACCATCCCGTCCGTCTATTCCCTAATGTACCTGCAATCACACCACCTTGACCTTGACTATTACGACAACCTTTTTGAACCAAACTCCTATCTACACACCCACGCCCAGCACCTAAAAAAATGGCACGGTATAAAGTAGTGAATAAAATAAGGAGGGACAGTCCCCCAGCACAGCAAAGCATTAACGCAGTGGGGGCCTGTCCCCCGCTGTACTGCAGCGTTAAAGCGGCGGGGGGCAGGCCCGATGAAAGGAGTCCAGATGAAATCTACTAATTATTCGAGGATTGCGGATAGGTATGATCGGAATCAGTATCGAGTTGAGGAGGTAAAGGTGGATGCGGATTTAAGGGAGTATATGGTGCATCAATCTCAGTCGGAGTACGCGGTATTGGATTTGTCTTGCGGGACAGGGCTTTATTTGGAGAAGCAGATGGGGGGCTTTACGGACTTTCCTGTGACTTGGCATGGGCTTGATGCATCGGAGAAGATGCTTGAAAAGGCGAAGGAACGGGTAAAGACTGCATCATTGATTCAGGGATTTGCTGAGAATATGCCTTATGATTCGGAATCTTTTCACTTTATTTCTAATAATTATGCATTCCATCACTATGACCATAAAGAACAGGTCTTAAACGAAATCGAACGAGTGCTAAAAAAGGGCGGCATCTATAAATTACATAATATCGCTATTCACGATATGCCAAAATGGTGGGTGTACCAGTACTTTCCCGCAGCCTATTATGAAGACCAAAAAAGGTACTGGACCAAAGAGGTTCTGTATCAGGAATTGAGTTTGAGAGGCTTAACGGTCAAATTAACCGTCAACTATCGAATGGAACAAATTCGTGTTGCTGATTATTTAAGCTTCGCGGAAAATCGCGACATTTCTGTGTTAACACTATTGTCCGACCAGGACTACCAGCAAGGGATAGAGCGCATGTGTTACGAGGTGGCCGCTGCCCCAGAAAAAACGATTGTCACTGATTTTGCTGAATTATTTTGCATAGCCGAGAAAAACCAATAGTCCCAAAATCTTGAGCCCCATCCTGCAGCCTATCGCGCAGGATGGTTTTTTTGTTGCAAATATAAGCATATAGGCCTTTCTGGCTAGAACAAGAGCAATAATTCGGAATAGCTTCATTTTTTCAGGAATATATATGGATATGGACAAACAATTGAATTCTTTCAAACGGAAGGGGGTGTAACGAACAGGCCTATGGACTATGTTCATTAGCGGTGATTCTCACCTTTCCGAGTACAGTCGAAACTCACCATTGATTTGTCCGGTATGAACGAACCAAGTAATTGGGTCGCTTTTATCAGAAATACAGTTTAACAGTAGTGCAGATTCTGAAGTTGTAAAGCAAAAGATTTAATAGCATACTGACGGCGAATGGGCTTATGTCACTTTAGAAACTGGGTATTACTTTAAACCCACACTCCTCAAACTTGAGAAAAAAAGAAATTTAAACCCTTAAAACCATACACGGATGACAAATGTGGCAATGAAATATTAAACAACGACATCCATTTTTCGTAGCAAGGAGGCGAACAATGACTCGAAAGGTGCTTGAAGTTAAGGATTTGCGGACATCGTTTTTTTCGCCTGAAGGCGAAATCCCTGCGGTAGATGGGGTGAACTTCCATTTATCAGAGGGGGAAATCTTGGGGATCGTTGGGGAATCAGGCTGCGGGAAAAGTGTCACATCTCTGTCAATCATGGGCCTGGTTCCAACAGAAAATGGAAAGGTGGTTGGCGGAAGTATCCGGTTCCATGGCGAGGAATTAACGAAGGCCACCGCCAAAAGAATGAGGCAAATCCGTGGGAAAGAAATCGCGATGATTTATCAAGAACCGATGTCTTCACTCAATCCAGTGTTTACCATTGGCAGTCAACTAATGGAAGCGATCCGCACCCATAACAAAATATCGCGGGAGGAAGCAGCCAAGAAGGCAATTGAAATGCTAAACCTGGTTGGCTTGCCAAGGGCAGATGAACTCATTCATGAATATCCGCACCAATTGTCAGGTGGGATGTGCCAGCGTGTCATGATTGCGATGGCTGTAGCCTGCGGTCCCAAGGTATTGATTGCCGATGAACCTACCACAGCCCTTGATGTGACGATTCAGGCCCAAATCCTCGATCTTATGAAAAATTTAAATCAGGAATTGAATACATCGATTATCATGATTACCCATGATTTGGGGGTCGTGGCGGAACTTTGCGACCGGGTTGCCGTCATGTATGCCGGAAAAATTGTCGAAGAAGGGTCTGTTGATGTTATTTTTCAGCAGCCGAAACATCCCTATACCATTGGTTTGATTCAATCCATTCCCGACATAAGATTTAAAAAAGACCGACTCTATTCCATCCCAGGGTATGTGCCGAAACCCGGGACTATTAAAAAGGGGTGTCATTTTGCACAAAGATGTGAGCATGCGTTTGATGTTTGCAAAGAGGAAACCCCTAAAATGGTTGTTAGTTTGGATGGCCATGCTGTCCGCTGTTTTCTTCATGGAACTCTGAAGGAGGAGAAGCATGACCGAAACATTATTAAAAGTTGATGATTTAAAAAAATATTTCCCGATTTCAGGCGGGATTTTTGGCCGAAAAGTTGGTGAAGTAAAGGCCGTGGATGGGGTATCTTTTATCCTTAAAAAAGGCGAAACGTTTGGACTGGTCGGCGAGTCGGGGTGCGGAAAATCAACAACGGGTCGAATGCTTCTTCGGCTGACCGAACCAAGTGCCGGGACGATTGAATTTGATGAAACCTTACTTACTGACTTATCCAAAAAACAAATGCGGAAAAAGCGCCGCGATATCCAAATGATTTTTCAAGACCCATTCGGCTCGTTAAATCCGCGGTATACAGTCCAACAGATTATTGAACAACCTCTAATTGTCCATGGGTTGGGGACTTCAAAGGAAAGATCCCGAATGGTGGAAGAATTATTGGAAACAGTCGGCCTCGATGCCTATGCTGCATCACGTTACCCCCATCAATTCAGCGGCGGTCAAAGACAGAGAATCGGTATCGCTCGCGCTTTGGCGGTGCGCCCTAAACTAATCGTTGCTGATGAACCAGTATCTGCCCTAGACGTGTCGATTCAATCACAAGTATTAAATCTGCTGAAAGAGCTCCAAAGCGAATTTAAATTGACTTATGTTTTCATCTCGCATGATTTGGGGGTAGTCCGCCACATAAGTGACCGAGTAGGTGTCATGTATCTTGGACGGTTGGTGGAAGTAGCTGATAGCAACATGCTTTACGTAAGCCCCAAACATCCTTATACAAGGGCCTTACTGTCTGCCGTTCCCGTCCCTGATCCGAAGAATAAATCCAACCGGATCATACTATCTGGCGATGTCCCGAATCCGGCTCATCCTCCGGAAGGCTGTGCTTTTCATACCAGATGTCCACTGGCAGCCGACATTTGCCGTAAGGTTCGGCCCGAGTTAATAACGGATGAACAGGGCCATGCTGCCGCCTGTCATTTCATATAAAGTGTTTTGACTAACCAAACGGCCAGGAGGTGGAACTTGCCGAGGAGCCAATACCATGATTGAGCAGTAACAAGTCAATGCCGATTTGTCCGTATCCTCAACGATGACCCAGGTTGCTTTTATATCATTTGCCATTGTCATCGAATAAAGTTTCCGACGTTCAAGCCATAAAAAGGGAAAAGTCGTTAATGGGAGTCCGAGTTGGCAGGATATTCACTCCAGTTGATAAAGAGGGTGGGGCATAAAACAAATGATTGGAGGTTTAATAAATGAATAATAACAGGCTGAAATTAATTGCCTTTGATTTAGGGTATACACTTGCCTACAACCGGCGTGAAGATCATTATATGAATTTTTTAGAATCGGAATCTGTGATTATACCAAGGGAAAAAGTAGAAAAAGCTTATCATCTTGCGGATAAAACATTTATGCGGTCCTATCACGGAGTCTTAGGAAATCCACCGGAGTATTACATGCCTTGGTATATCGGACTGGTCAATTATTTTTTAAATGTTAAATTTGATCTGATTCATCAAGTAACCTTCATTATGGCACAAGGGAAACCGGGCTCTTCGTATTGGCAGCCATTTCCATGGACAACCCAGGTGATGGACACCTTAAAAAACAATGGCTACCGACTTGCCTTGTTATCAAATTGGGATTTGACCTGCCGCAGGGTACTTAAACAGATTGGGGTTTATGATTACTTCGAACAGATTATCGTTTCATCGGAGATAAACATCAGTAAGCCGGATGTGGGTATTTTTAAATATTTATTGGATATCACTCACTGTGCACATGATGAAGTATTGTATGTCGGGGACAATTACTATGACGATGTGGTGGGGGCAGGGAAACTGGGGATTCAAACGGTCCTGATCAATCGTTTCGGCAGGGAAGGAATTGAAGAGATTGAAGTACCATACTTAGTACAAAACACCACGGGGCTTCTCAAGATTCTAGGGTTGGAGAAGTAAAAAAGACTTTTAAGGGGTGTAAAAAGAAATGCGCAAACGATGGATCATCTTCGCTAGTTTATTGATTATGAGTTTACTAGTAAGCGCGTGTTCGGGAAGCAGCCAGAAGGGCGAAAAAGGGGAAGAGGGGAAGAGCGAGATTAAGGAAATGAGTGTCCGGATAAACAGCGACCCCGATTTTCTTGACCCACATAAAGCGGAAGCCTCATTGACCTTCCGAATGATGTTAAATGTATTTGAAGGCTTATTTAATCCGTCACCCGATGGTAGTGTCGAGCCTGCGATTGCAGAAAAATATCAGGTTTCAGATGATGGCCTTGTTTACACATTCACATTAAGAGATGAAGTTAAGTTCCATAACGGTGATCCCGTGACAGTCAAGGATGTGAAGTACTCGTTCGACCGATTAATGGGAACCGGTACAGGACAGCCACTGTCATCCGATTTTGTGAATGTTGAAGCGGTCGAAACCCCGGATGATAAAACGGTTGTCATGAAACTGAAGAAACCAGACTCCACCTTTATCTACCGGCTAACGGCCGAGCAAGCGGCCATAATACCGGAAAGCAATGACGCCAATCAAAACACCAAACCGATTGGGACAGGTTCATTTAAATTCGTAGAGTATAATCCTGAAAACAATTTAATCATCGAAAAAAATAAGGATTATTGGAAAAAAGATGTCCCTTACCTCGATAAAGTAACTTTTGTTTTTCAATCGGATAACCAATCCGCCTTATTGAGCCTGCAGGGCGGCCAACTGGATCTCACCGATATCCCGGCCCATCAGAAAGCAGAAGTGGAGAAGAATTTTACAATTATAGAACAAGAAAATAATTCTGTTTTCCTGCTCGGCTTTAACAATGAGAAGAAGCCATTTTCCGATTTAAAGGTACGGCAAGCCATCAATTATGCCATCAATAAGGACGAAATCATTGAGGGGGCTTTCTCAGGATATGCCACCAAGTTAGGCTCCAATTTAAGCCCAATTATGGGGAAATATTATAAAAAGGGCCTGGAAGACTATTATCCTGCTAATGTAGAAAAGGCAAAGCAATTATTGGCCGAAGCAGGTTATCCAGATGGCTTTAAGACAACACTAACGATTTCCTCCCATGCCGAGCTCTATTCTGATGCCGCTCAAATTGCGGTCGAACAGCTGAAAAAAGTGGGCATTACAGCAGAAATTAAAGTGGTGGAATGGGCCAAATGGCTGGAGGATGTATATGGAAAAAGAGATTACGAAATGACGATGATTGATTTTACCGGAAAGCTGGATCCCTATAAAATCTTAAGCCGTTATGTGTCAACCAATAAAAGCAGCAACCTGATGAACTTTAATAATGCTGAGTTCGACAAACTGATGGCTGATGTTGTGTTAGAAACGGATGAAGCCAAACAAATCGCCATGTATCAACAAGCGCAGGAGATTTTAACGAAGCAAGCAGCTGCTGTGTTTATTGCAGACTATAAAACTTTGTGGGGGATGAATCCAAAAGTAGAAGGGTTCAAATCTTATCCTATCTTTTATATGGATATGGCCCATATGAAACCAAAGCAATAGTCAATAGAAGCCTGGTTATCTGATCGCAGCGTCAGCTAACCAGGTTTTATGGTCAGGTTTGGATGACGGACCTGTCTATAAAGGGAGTGGTAGATATTTGACGTATGTTGTCCGTCGTTTTTTACTGTTGGTCGTTACCTTAATTTTTATCTCTGTCATAACGTTTCTTGTTTTTCAAATCCTTCCAGGGGATCCGGTCCGCACAATGTTAGGTCCGGATGCCGATGAGGCCCAAGTGGAAACGCTTAAACAACAGCTTGGTTTGGACCAGCCGGGGCATGTCCAATACTTGCATTTGGTGGAAGGATTTTTTCAAGGGGATATGGGGGACTCGATTCGTTTTTCCCGCCCAGTTACCGGGCTGATTATGGAACGGTTGCCCATCACTCTTTCGTTGGCCGTAATTTCCCTCATCATAGTGATACTCGTTACGATACCATTGGGGATCTTTTCAGCTAAAAGGGAAAAGAAATGGAGTGACTTTTTCCTTTCATCCTTTACCCAATTGGGAATGGCTGTTCCGACTTTTTTTGTTGGAATGGTTTTGATTCTGTTTATCGGCATGAGTTTTCAATTTTTTACAACTGGAGGCTATGTGCCTTGGAGTGAAAGTATAACCGGTGCTATCGGCTCGCTGATCCTGCCCGCCCTTACGATCGCTCTTCCACAAATCGCCATTAGTTTTCGTTATGTAAGAAACGCCATATTAGAGCAGTCAAAGCTGGATTATGTTCGAACAGCTCGTGGAAAAGGGGTATCTGAAGCAATAGTCATTTATAAACATGTCCTGCGGAATTCCTTGATTCCTGTAGTAACGGTGTTTGGCTTGATACTTGCCGAAGTGATCGCCGGCACCATTGTGGTCGAACAGGTCTTTTCCCTGCCGGGGATCGGGCGCTTATTAATTACTGCTGTTAGTTATAGGGATTTCCCTGTCGTGCAAGGGATTGTGCTTTATATTGCCCTTGTTGTCGTCGTGATTAATTTTATCGTGGATATCCTTTACGCGGTCCTCGACCCGAGAATCAGGCTGAAGTCGTGATTAAGGGGGACAAGAGATGAAACGTAAAAAAATCAATTTAAATTTACTAGTTGGCTGTTTTGTTTTGCTGTTCTTTTTAGTGACGATGGTCGTCAGTTTTTTCTACACCCCGTACGATGTGAACGCGATTGCCGTCAGCAATAAATTGCAGGCTCCTAGTTCGGCGCATTGGTTTGGGACAGACCCGTTCGGAAGGGACATTTTGAGCCGGATCATGGCCGGCACGCAAACCGCCTTTTTTGTCGGAAGCGTAGTGACCCTGATTGGGGTGGTATTTGGCACGTTAATTGGCGGGTTTGCCGGTTATGTGGGCGGTTGGCTGGATGAAATCATCATGCGGGCAATTGATGCGCTAATGGCCTTTCCGGGAATCATCCTGGCGATTATGATTGTAGCAGTTTTTGGCACAGGAACGTTAAATACCGCGATTGCCTTGGGCATCCTGGCCACACCCGGCATTGCCCGGATTGCCCGAAGCGGATTTATCCAAAATAAACAGCTTGAATATGTTTCGGCCGCCAAGTCAATTGGGGTCCATCCGTTAAAAATAATATTCCGAGAAATACTTCCAAATATTTACTCACCATTGATTGTGGCAGCATCGGTTGCTTTCGCCATCGCTTTGCTGGCTGAAGCATCTTTAAGCTATTTAGGACTGGGCGTGCAGCCGCCTGACCCGAGTTTAGGTCGGATGTTGAAGGAATCACAGGAATATTTGACGACCAGCCCTTGGTTCACATTGGCCCCGGGGATTACAATTACTTTGTTGGTTCTTGGTTTTTACATGTTAAGTAATGGCATCCGGGATTTAACCGATCATCGGTCAAAATAAATCTTTGAGGTGAAGTGGTTTGACATTAGCAAAGGATGAACGCTTTTTGAGAGACAGGCAAAGAGTAATAGATTTGACACAAAAACTAGTCCGGATTCCAAGTGTCTACCGGCCCAAGCAGCCGGATGGAAATGAGCAAAAAGTGGCTCTGTTTACGGCTGATTTTATAAAACAGCTGGGTTTGGAAGTTCATATTGAGGAGGTTGTACCCGGCAGGCTGAATGTCATCGGGATTCTCGATTCTGGTGTTCCCGGAAAAACGATTCTCCTTGAAGGCCATACGGATGTCGTGACAGAGGGCGACCGGTCGCAATGGAACTACGACCCGTTTGGCGCGGAGATTGTGGACGGCAGGATGTACGGCAGGGGGACAAATGATACCAAAGGAAATTTGGCCTGCGCCATCACGGCGGTTCAGTCGATTTTGGAAGGTAAAGAGAGTTTCAGAGGAAAAATTATTCTCTGTATCCCGTGCGATGAGGAAGACATGATGATCGGCATCAAGCATTTTATCAAGCGGGGCTGGGCCAATGGAGTGGATGGCGCCATTATTTGCGAACCCGAAGAAAATCAAATTTGTATTTCGCAAAAAGGGGCCATGCGCGTGCTCGTCCGGACGTTCGGTAAAATGGCCCATGGGGCGATGCCATTAAGCGGCATCAACCCGATTACCCGAATGGCTAAGATTATTTGCGAACTAGAACTATTGGAACGGAGAGAAAAACAGCGGGTGGGACGTGACCCTGAACTAGGCTGGCCGAGTATTACCCCGACGATTTTGCAGGCACCCGTATCCGGGGATCCGCAAATTAATGTGATGCCGGATCATTGCATGTCCGCGCTCGACATCAGGACGATTCCAGGGCAGGACCATGAGCAGCTTAAAGCCGATATCCAATCCATTATTGATCGGCTTACACAAATTGATCACAATTTCAGGGCGGAGTTTGAGGTGATTGAGGACAGGCCTTGGACAAAAACGGACCCCAATCATCCAATTGTGACGGCGATTTCTGGGGCCTACCGGCAAGCTACTGGGCAGGAACCGGTCTATAATGGTGTTCCCGGCGCGACGGACGGAACATTTTTGCATTTGGCGGGTGTCCCGATTGTGACCACCGGTGCCGGCGACCGCGAGATTCCACACCATGTCAATGAATATGTGGACATTGAGGAATTGGCAATTACCACGCAAATCTATCGGACTGCGATTTTGTATTTTTTAAATGGAAAAACATGAAAAAAGATAGCAATAAGTAAGCCAGGCTACGGCCTGGCTTTAGAAATGTTGGAAATGAAACATGCCGGTAATAAAGGCAAAACGGTTGATAGAGGGATATGAAATGCCGATAAGCATTCCAAAAGTGCCGGTAAATCTGTTGCACAGCCTGGTAGGAAAGAAAAATACGGGCACTGGTCATTCAGTGCCCATTTCTTTTTGGAAATAACAGCTATTATACTAATGAATAAACAGAATCTTGCAGGGACACGGCGCCATCTTTCATTAATTTTGTTAAATGTGCTTCGGTTGTTCGTTTGGCAAATTCAAAAACGCTGGGATGGGGAAGCTCCTGATAAATCATACTCGTTAGTTTTTCAGAAGTTAGCTCTTTATGTTCTGATAGCAAACTCTTAATCTGGTTTTCACGATGTAATCTCCGATTGATGACAAAATTAATGTGTTCATAAGGGTTCTCCACCCAACCGCCATGGCCTGGACCAATCCTGGTTAAATCCAACTGCTTTAATCTTGTTAGCGTTTGCAAATAATCGCCCATATCACCGTCTGGCGGCCCTATCCACGACGTACCCTCGGCGACAATATTATCACCGGCAATAAGCACTTTATTTGCAGGAATATAAAGATTCAAGTGACCGGAAGTATGACCAGGCGCATGTAGAATAGTTATTTTCTCATTCCCAATAGTGAGAAGGTCACCATCGTCCAAAAAAGCAATCTTGGACCACGGTGATATCGCATCAAGCGACGTTTGCTCTTCTTCTCTATGGCAATAAACTGTAGGGCCCCAATCCGTTAATTGACGGACTCCTGGGGCATGATCCGGATGGGAATGCGTAAGGACAATAGTCTTTGGTACAGCCAATTTGTTTTCAGCGATTGCTTTTTCTAAAAGCTGCTTGGTTTCTGGGACATCATATCCAGCATCGACTAGCAAACATTCTTGCTCATTACCAATTAAATAACAGTTAGTGGTTGTGTGCGGCAAAATGGTTGGTGTATGGATAGGAACACGAATAATCTTTAGTTCATTTGTCATAAAGGACATCCTTTCGTGAATGGCACAAAGTAAATTTTAACTAATTTATTCACTGTGAAAACGTGATATTCCTTCAAGGATGTGAAAAAACAAGATTATAATGAGTAAATTCCTATTTTTCATTCGAATAAAAGTTCGGTAGAATAAGAATAAATAAATTTTGGAAAAGGGTATGGGAGAGTGGGAAAACATTGAAACTAAACACCGATTTATGTAGGATTCTTGAGATTACTTATCCCATCATTCAGGCAGGTATGGCCGGAGGTCCGACAACACCAGGACTAGTGGCTAATGTTTCTAATGCTGGCGGACTTGGAACACTGGGCGCGGCTTACATGAAGCCTGAAGATATGAAGACGGCTATCCGAAAAATAAAACAAAAAACGACTAAACCATTTGCGGTTAACTTGTTTTGTACAAATTGGAACGATCAGTATGAAGGTGTGGAAGAATCGCAAAAGGTGTTAAACGCCATTAGGGCCAAACTACAAATTAAAGATATCTCCCAACCAGTAATAACGACTAATTTTTTTGAAGATCAGTTTAGAATAATCCTGGAAGAAAAAGTGCCGATTACCTCAACAGCGTTTGGTGTGCTACCGAAACATAAAGTTTTAGAATTAAAGAAACGGAATATCAAAATAACTTCAATGGTGACAACGGTTCGTGAGGCGTTGATTGCTGAAGAAAATGGGGCAGATATCATCGTGGCGCAGGGAAGCGATGCTGGCGGACACCGCGGAACCTTTGAAATTGAGGGCGATACCAATGGGGGATTAATTGGAACCTTTTCGCTTGTCCCACAAGTAGTTGATGCCGTTTCAGTTCCGGTCGTGGCAGCTGGAGGAATTATGGACAGCAGGGGTCTTGTTGCTGCATTAGCATTAGGAGCGCAAGGGGTACAAATGGGAACAGCATTCCTAACAACTCTCGAGTCCGGTGCTCATCCTGAGTATAAGCATGCTTTGATCAGCAGCAACGAAGAAAGTACGGTGATAACGAAAGTTTTTTCCGGCCGTCCTGCTCGAGGCATAAAAAATCAATTCATTCAGGAATACGAAAAAGCCGGCATCGCCCCGGCAGATTTCCCTACTCAAAATACTTTAACGGGTGATATCCGTAGGGAAGCTTCAAGTCAAAACAACCCTGAATATATGGCACTATGGGCTGGACAGGGTACAAGGCTTTTACAGTCCAACCTATCGGCTGCCCAATTAATAGAAAATCTAATTAATGGAGCGAAGCGAATCCTATAGAGCAATAAAATTACATCATAAAGGAGATGTATTTATGGAAACCGAAGTCTTGAAAATTTTTGATAGAGAACGAAACTATATTGGAACAGCGCCACGGTCTGAAGTACATCGGCTGGGGCTCTGGCATGAAGTTTTTCATTGCTGGTTTATAGGGCATGAGGCTGGTATTGACTATATTTATTTGCAAATTCGCAGCCACAGGAAAAAAGATTACCCTAATTTGCTGGATATTACTGCAGCAGGTCATTTATTAGCGGATGAGACAGTCCAAGATGGCATCAGAGAGGTAAAGGAAGAGATTGGTATTAGCCTATCAATGGACGAACTTGTTCCATTAGGAATTGTTTCCTACAGTGCTATTAGTGAAAGTTTAAAAGATAATGAACATGCCCATGTTTTCTTGTATGAGTCCACGCATCATTTTGTGGACTATAAGCTTCAGTTAGAGGAAGTCTCGGGGATCGTCAGAATACCCTTTCGCTCCTTTTTTGAACTTTGGCTAGGCGAACTTGAACGGGTTCCAGCGGAGGGGTTTAAGGTGCAGGATGACGGAAGCAGAAAGAAGTTTTTAGAGGATTTAACTAAGGAACAATTTGTCCAGCATGTTCCGCCTTATTTTGAAAAAGTATTACCTGCTATCATGGATTATTTAGAACAGAAGAGTGAGTGAGATTTGCAATTGTCTTTTTATTACTCTTCTAAGTTTTTTTATTTTTGAAAATAATTTATCCGAAACGGTATAATAATGCTAGAGTTTAACAGCAGAAAGGGGATTCGTTTAGGTTTGGAAATACGAAAGGTTTCAATTATTGGATTGGGTGCACTAGGAATTTTATTTGGACATCAATTTTCTAAAAATATGCCGAAAGCAGACTTACGAATTATTGCTGATAAAGGGCGCAGGAATCGGTACGAACAAGAAGGCGTTTATTGTAATGGGGAACGCTGTGACTTTCATTATGTAACACCAGACGAAGCTTGTGAACCGGCGGATTTGCTTATTTTTACCGTGAAATTTGATGGGCTGCAAGATGCGATACAAAAAGTAAGAAACCACGTTGGAGAAAACACCATCATTCTATCAGCATTAAATGGGATTTCAAGTGAAGAGATTATTGGTGAAACCTATGGGCGTAATAAGCTTTTATATTGTGTCGCCCAAGGGATGGATGCGGTAAAAGTTGGGAATCAGCTTACCTATGACCATATGGGGATGCTCTGCTTTGGTGAGTGCGAACCGGGCGCCATATCCGATCGGATGAAGGCAGTCGCCGAATTTTTTGAAAAGACAGGGGTCCCTTACCAGTTGGATTCCGATATGATGAAGCGTCTGTGGGGAAAATTCATGCTGAACGTCGGTGTCAATCAAACGGTGGCAGTCTATCAAAGCAATTATGGGGAGATACAAAGAGAGGGCGAAGCAAGGAATACAATGATTGCCGCGATGCGTGAGGTCATTGCACTCTCCGAAAAAGAAGGGATTCCTTTAACCGAAGAGGATTTGGATTATTGGCTGCGTGTCCTTGCCACACTGAGTCCAGACGGAAAGCCTTCAATGGCTCAAGATGTTGAAGCAAAACGTTATAGCGAAGTGGAATTGTTTTCGGGAGCGGTCATAAAATTAGCAGACAAACATGGTGCAGCTGTACCTGTAAATAAACAACTCTATGAAAAAATAAAAATGATTGAAAGCCAATATCTGACTGATCAAATATTAAACATTTAAATTATTTCGTCGGATTATAATGTTACTAAAACGTTCACATTGTTTTCCTATTATGTAAGGTAAAATAAATATGTTAATTGTTTCACAAAGTTTATTTTTACATAAGGGAGACAATCGTATGGCGTATAGTAAACCTGATAAAATTATGGAACTCACGGCCGATTATGGAACAAAGAAGGCCAATTATCCTACATTAAGGACATTAATCTTAGGGTTTGAAGCAGGTGCCTTTATTGCATTGGGCTATTTGCTGTTTATCCGTGTGACGGCAACACTGACAGGTGATTTTCAAGGACTTAGCAGTTTAATAGGAGCATCTGTGTTTCCAATCGGGCTTGTTTTAACATTGCTGGCAGGGGGAGAACTCTTAACTGGCAACATGATGGCAGTCTCGATGGCCAAACTGGCTAAAAAAGTCACATTAAAGCAAGTTGCATGGAACTGGTTCCTGGTGACTGTCAGCAACTTTGTTGGTGCTGTCTTTGTAGCCTATGTTTTTGGACATTTGGTTGGATTAACGGAAGCAGAACCGTTTTTAACTAAAACTATTGATGTGGCGCAGCATAAACTAGACGCGTCGTTTTTGCAAGCAATTCTTTCTGGGATTGGCTGTAACTGGCTGGTAGCATCGGCTGTATGGCTTTCCTATGGGGCAGAAGATATGTCCGGTAAAATCCTTGGCATTTGGTTGCCAACCATGACATTCGTTGCCGTAGGTTTCCAGCACGTTGTAGCCAACATGTTTGTGATTCCAGCAGCCATTTTTGCAGGCCAATTCACTTGGGCAGAATATCTTGGAAACTTCGTACCCGTCTTCTTGGGAAACGCTATAGGCGGAGTCCTATTCATCTCAATGGCCTATTTCCACGCGTACAAAAAGACCGAAGCGCCACTTAACGCACCACGGGCCGTCAAACCAATCGCCAAAACCGGGAGCAGATAAAAGGGTGGGGCCTGTCCCCCACTGCTGTACTGCGTTAAAGAGATGGGGGACAGGCCCCAATAGAATGACGAACGCATCAAAAATGCCAGAAGTTTGGGTTCTGGCGTTTTTCTATTTCTATTTGCCATTAGAATAGTTTATTTTTTCCAGTGCATTCTAAAATAAGACAAGGTTTTTAGGAGGTCTGGAAATTGGTCACTTTGGATGATATTATGGCCGCCCAAGAAAAGCTGAAGGGAGTAGTCCATACCATGCCGCTGGATTTTTCTCAAACATTCAGCGACCTTTCCCATCATAATCAAGTGTATCTAAAACTGGAAAACTTACAAAAGACGGGGTCATTTAAAGTAAGAGGCTCCTATAATAAGCTTACTTCCTTATCAAAAGAAGAACTGGCGAAAGGAGTAATCGCCGCTTCCGCCGGCAATCACGCCCAGGGTGTCGCCTATTCTAGCTCAATGCTGGGAATTCCTTGTACAATTGTGATGCCAAAAGGGGCGCCGCTTAGCAAAATATCAGCTACTAGACAATATGGTGCTGAGGTAGTATTAGAGGGAAATGTGTTTGATGATGCCTTAGCCCATGCACTACAACTGAAGGAAGAAATGGGGGCAACCTTTGTGCATGCCTTTGATGACGAAGCGATTATCGCTGGTCAAGGTACGGTCGGGTTGGAAATCTTAGAACAGCTTCCGGATGTAGAAGCAATTTTGTGCCCTGTAGGCGGTGGTGGACTGATTGCTGGAGTTGCCATGGCTGTGAAAGAGACAAACCCGAATATTCATGTGTATGGGGTCCAAACTCTTGCCTGCCCAAGCATGAAGCAGTCATTGCTGGAAAACAAACCGGTCATGGTCGACTCTACTCCAACGATGGCAGACGGAATCGCTGTCAAGAAGCCTGGTGAACATCCTTTTGAGATAGTAAAGAAATATGTCGATGATATATTTTGTGTTGATGAAATGGAGATTGCCAGGACGATGCTATTATTGCTGGAACGGAATAAACTTTTGGTTGAAGGTTCCGGTGCCGTTTCTTTAGCTTCATTGCTGTATCAAAAGGTCAATTTTAAGGAAAAGAAAGTGGCTGCTGTGATAAGCGGCGGTAATGTGGATGTCAGTTTTATTTCACGAATTATTGAACGCGGTATGGTGGAGTCAGGCCGGTATGCTAATTTTTCCATGATTTTAAAAGACAAGCCAGGCGAATTGCAGCGAGTGCTGAGTGCGATCACTGAACTGGATGCAAATATATTATCAGTCGATCTGCAGCATGCCGGAGAGGATATTTATCCAGGCTATGCCCAACTAGAGCTTTCACTTGAGACTAAAAATCAAGATCACATTCAGACAGTATGTAATGTGCTTAAGAACAAAGGGTATGCGGTCAAAGATAATTTTTAGTTTGCAAAAACACCCCTGGACCATATTATAAGGTCCAGGGGGTTTAGTTGTTAGAAATTTAATAAATGGCGGACGGCATAAGCAAAGCCATTTTCATCGTTGGTTTTGGTGATAATATCCGCTTCTTGTTGGATATGGAATGGGGCATTTCCCATTGCAACAGAAGTGGTGGCCACTTTGAATTGTTCCAGGTCATTTCCACCGTCACCGAATGCGAAGATTTCATCAAATTTGGTTTCAGTCAATTGCTGATAACGCAGCAATGCTGCCCCTTTATTAGCCTCAATGGAAGTAAATTCAACATTGTTAAGATGGGAGGAAGCCATAGATACTTCCAATTTCCCCTTAACGGCTTGTTGGGCCTGATCGAGTTTTTCCATTTCATCTGCACGTGATACCGCCATGATTTTGTATATCTTGAGATGATCTTTCTTAAGTATTTCGCTGTAATCATACTCCCGGAAAATCGCATCAATTTCTTCAACACTTTTATCTTGCAGTTCTGGATTCCTACATGGAAAACCGCCTTGATTGGTGTAGACCATAATCCATAATCCTAGCTCTTGTAAAATTGGCATCAGAATCTGATAGTATGAAACTGGAAGTGAGGCTTCATACAGAATTTCCCCAGCATGAGAATACAGTACCGTTCCATTGATGCTAATAATAGGCAGCTGCAGTGTTTTAATAGCTTCGAATTTAACCACATCTTCAACCGCCCGGCCAGTGTTAACAATGACGGTATGCCCTTGTTCCCTCAGCTCCTGCAGCGCCTTAAAATTTTCATCGGAAATTTCATGCCCAGAGTTCAATAACGTCCCATCTAAATCAATAGAAAAACATTTCATTATTAGATTCCTTCCTTTTCATGATAATCAACACTATACCAAAATACCCCCCCAAAAAAAATAAAAGCCTCCAAGAGTCGTTCCATTATTAATAAAAGGAGAAACTTGGTAAGATAAAAAAGAGAAGCGCCCCCGTTACTTTACCGCGTTAAATGGGCGGGGGACAGGCCCCCGGTACTGCACTGTGTTAAAGTACCGCTGGGCAAATTCAATACAAGGAGTTGGATTTGATGAGTCACAGAACAAGGATTGGTAGAACGGATTTGCTGGTGAATCCGATTGGATTGGGCACGAATGCTGTTGGTGGCCATAATTTATTCCCCAATTTAGATGAGGATGCGGGGAGGGATTTGGTTAGGGCTGGTATTGCGAATGGAATCAATTTTTTAGATACGGCGTTTATTTATGGTCCTAAGCGCTCAGAAGAAATTATTGGCGAAGTGGTAAGGGAAGCGGGCAACCGTTCTGAAATTGTGATTGCCACAAAAGCTGCCCATAAAATCGTAGGCAACGAGACCTTGATGGACAATTCTCCTGCCTTTCTACAGCAATCAGTAGAAGATGCACTGAAACGTCTGCAAACAGATTACATAGATTTGTTTTATATTCATTTTCCAGATCAGGATACTCCAAAAGATGAGGCAGTCGGAGCATTAAAACAATTGAAAGATGAAGGAAAAATCCGGGCCATTGGTGTATCCAATTTTTCCATCGAACAGTTAAAAGAAGCCAACAAGGACGGCTATGTCGATGTCTATCAAGGTGGCTATAACCTGCTAAGCCGCGAGGCCGAAAAGGAATTGTTCCCATACGTGGCAGAGCACCAAATTTCATTTATTCCTTATTTTCCGCTTGCATCCGGATTACTTACTGGCAAATATAGCAAAGATACCGAGTTAAGTGAAAAGATGCGTAAACGACCGCATTTCAAGGAAGGCGTCTATGAAGAGAACTTGGTCAAGATCGAGAAAGTCCGTGAGATTGCTGTTGCAAAAGGGGCAGAGGTTGCCCATGTGGTGCTTGCTTGGTATTTAACACGTGATGTCATCGATGTTATTATACCTGGAGCTAAACGGGCTGAGCAGGTACTGCAAAACCTCAAAACACTTGAAGTTCAGTTAACAAACGAGGAAATAAACGAAATTGACCAGATTTTTAAAGGCTAAGATAGCCCGTACACTCTAAGCACTATGGCTGACATAGTGCTTTTTTTCGTAGAAAAAATAAAATAGGGAAAATTTGTATTTTATTTTGTGTTGTGACATAAATCACCTTAAAATAAGAGAATAAAGAGGTGATGAGATGATCGATAAGTTATTTTATAAGACATTGTTGAAAACAACCTTTTCAGATCCTGTCCAGATTACTTTCTGGGACGGTGAAACCGTACAGTATGGTAACGAGGAACCCCGTTTCAAGCTCAAGTTTCATGATGTCCCGTCAAAATCATTGCTCATTCAAGACCCCTCCATGGCCTTTGGTGAAGCCTATATGGATGGAGTCATCGAAGTGGAAGGCAATTTAAAGGAAATTGTCACCTCCATTTACCGTAGTAGTGAAGGCTTTTTAGGTCAGGGCCAGCTAGCAGTACAATTGATGAAAAAACTAACGAATTCCACCAAGCGCAGCAAGGAAAATATTTCTTTCCACTATGATATCGGCAATGATTTTTACAAGCTATGGCTGGATGAAACCATGACGTATTCATGCGCGTATTTTAAAACTCCAGATGATTCGTTAAAAACGGCCCAGCAAAATAAAGTGGCTCATATATTAAAAAAATTGAACCTAAAAGAAGGGCAGAAACTTCTGGATATTGGCTGCGGTTGGGGAGAATTGATTATTACAGCCGCAAAACGTTACGGAGCTAGAGCAACAGGAATTACGCTGTCGGATGAACAGTTTGCACGAGTGCAGGAGCGGATTAAAGAAGAGCAATTATCCCATTTGGTAGATGTGCAACTAATCGACTATCGGGAATTAAAAAAGCAAAAATTTGATCGGATTGTCAGTGTCGGAATGCTCGAGCATGTTGGCAAAGAGCATTTACCAGAGTATTTTAAAGCGGTAAACGGATTGCTGGAAGAGGGCGGCCTATCGGTACTTCACTCGATCACTTCTCCACGGGAAGGTGCGACGAATTCTTGGATTGAAAAGTACATTTTCCCCGGTGGCTACATACCTTCCGTAAGTGAACTAGTGAGCCAGATTGCCGAAAATCAGTTTTACTTAATAGATTATGAAAGCTTGCGTAGACATTATGCCAAGACATTAGATAATTGGGCAGCTAACTTTGAAGCTGCTCTTGACCAGGTCAGAAAATCGAAAGACGAACGGTTTATCCGGATGTGGAGATTATACTTAAATGCCTGTTCTGCTTCATTCCAAACAGGAAACATTGACCTGAGTCAATTTATCTTTACAAAAGGGATCAATGATTCCATACCTTGGACACGAGAGTATATGTATTAAACAAAAGGCCATTTTCGATTGGTGAAAATGGCCTTTTGTTTGGTGAATTCTGAATTGACTGATTAGCGGAAACTTATTAAAATAGACCTATTGCTCGGAAAAATTTGGGTAAAGGGGGATTTGTGTGGGTGCAATACCAACGAATCAAGCTGCGGAAAAGGTCACCTATATTAAACTATTTAAAAGCTCCAAATATTTCACCGCGCTTTTATTCGGAGAGATTTTTTCATTATTAGGCAGTTCCATAACAAATGTTGTTCTCCCTATCGTTGTTCTTCAATTGTCGAACTCCACTGCTATGATGGGAACGGTCATGGCGATTTATATGGCTCCTTTTGTCATACTTCTGCCGTTTTCAGGTGTTTTGACTGATAAAATGAACAAGGTTAGGATTATGTTTATTGTCGATGTCGTCCGGTTTATCCTCATGCTGATGTTAGCCATCTTTGCTTTTTTGAATCAGTTAAATATGATGGTTCTATTTATTTTTATGTTTTTTATGGGCACCATGGATAGCTTTTTCCAGCCGGCCTATTCTGGAGTGAGGGCAAAGATATTTACGCCAGATATTCGCAATGCGGCCAATTCATTGACGCAAGTCAGTGTTCAGGCTTTACGAATATTTGGCCCGATTATCGGCGGTGTGATTATATCTGCTTTTACAGCTGGATGGGGCTTTGGCATCAACGCTGCAACCTATCTCATATCGTTATATTTTATTTTTCGTTTACGGACATTACCTTTCCAGAATGATAAGTTGCCATTAAAAAATAAACTTTCTATTAAACGTGACTTCTTGGAAGGGATTGAAGTCCTAAAACAAGAGTCCTGGCTTTGGATCACGATCCTGGCATTCTCCTTAATTAACATTTTCTCTGGAGGAATTATCAGAATTATCATTCCTTGGCTGATTAACAGTTTTTATAAGTTGGATCCATCTGTTTACGGTTTGGTTCTTGGTGCTTCAGGGGCAGGTGCCATTTGTACCGGAATCATTTTTGGCTTAAGGTCTACATGGAGAAAAAGGGGCCTGCTGGCCTATCTGGGAGTAACGGTAAGTGGTGTTGCTCTGTTGCTAATGGGATTTTCCTCCAGTGTTCCGATGCTTGCATTCTGTATGTTTATGGAAGGAGCTGGCATTATGCTGTTTGGCCTCATCTGGGAAACAAGTTTGCAAGAATTAGTCCCGGAAGAAAAGTTCGGACGGGTAGCCAGTTTAGATATGCTCGGGTCTTTTGCGCTCCTGCCGGTGGGCTATTTAATCACGGGATGGCTTGCGGAGGGCATAGGAGAGATTCTCACTCTCATTGTGTTTAGTGTAACTATTATTCTTATAGCGGTCTTGTCAATGATTAGTAAAGGGATTAGGAATTTTGATTAATAGATTAAAAGAATAAAAGTGATATCTCTAAACTATTAAACTAATTGCAAGGTGCTAGCACGTTGATATTAGTTTAATACACTTAGAAAAAAGAACCGGGTCCATTTTGACGGTTCTTTGCATTCCTATTTTTTAAAATGATTGCACCCATTGGTCACAATAATGCCCCCTTAATCGTCTTGCTTTTTAGAAGATGATGAAGGAGTGGATTGGATGTTTCAAAAGCGAAGAATAATCGTTGTTGGCGGCGGTTATGCCGGTATTCATGTAATCAAGCATTTGCGAAAAGAGTCTAATCATGATTTGGAAATCATATTGGTTGACAAGAATGATTTTCATTTTAAAAAGGTAAAGCTTTTTAAAACGATTGTGGAGGAAAAACAAGATCGTCTTATGGTGCCCCTTACAGAATATTGTGGCTCAGGGGTTCAATTTGTTCAAGGAGAATTGAGTGCAATTGACCGCGCAAATAAAAAAGTTGAATTGAGAGACCCATTGGGCGGATACCGAGAATTACTTTATGACAACTTGGTCCTTGCGTTAGGGAGTGTTGCAAAAAAACAGGAAGACGGCATTGGCGGGAGATCGCTTTCTGATTTAGTGAGTGCAATGACAATCAGAAAAGAACTTCTGGAGAAGATACATTCCGGCAAGTCAGGGCTGCGGATTGCAATAGTCGGGGGAGGCATTACCGGGGTAGAGACGGCAGCAGAGTTGGTAGTGTGGCTAAAAAACGAGGCAATCTCAGCAGGGATGATGCCTTCACATGTTGAAGTCTTGTTGATTAATAAGCAAAAAGGATTGCTCCCGGATGCTCCGAAAAAAGCAAGTGAACTACTGGAGCACAAATTGAAAATTAAGGGTGTTCAATCGATTCACCAAGCTGGCGTGGAAAAATTTCAAGATGGAATCATACATTTATGTGATGGTTCCCAACTAATGGCAGACTACTGCATTTGGACAATCGGCATGTCTCCAAATCCAAGTCTTAAACTGCTGGGACTTCCTTTACAGGAAAACGGCCAAATCAAAACGGATTCGTGGTACCGCGTGGACAATACCAAACATCTATATTCTATAGGTGATTGTGCCCATATAATTGACACCTTGTCTGGAAAGGCAGCGGCAATGAGCTGCAAAGAAGCCATTATTCAAGCAAAGCGACTGGCTAAAATAATTCTGGCAGATTTACAGGGAGTAGAAGCAGAAGCCCATAAATCAATTCCTCAGGCGTATTGTATCGGACTTGGTCCAAAGGATGCCGTTACTTGGGCGCAAAAATGGGGATTGAATTTTGTCCTCACGGGGAAACTGGCAGCTAAAATTCGTGAATATACATGGGAATATGCTAGTCAGTAGCAGGGAGGTAAAAAGGGAATGGGGTTAGCTGAGCTCTATCATGAATACAGGCCGTTGTTATTTTCCATCGCATACCGGATGCTCGGGACTATTTCTGATGCGGAGGATATCGTTCAAGATGTATTCTTGCGCGTAGAGGAAAAAGATATGACAGACGTTGTAAATCAAAAAGCCTATCTTTGCAAAATGGTTACCAACTCCTGTCTTGACCTGCTTAAATCGGCACGAAAGCAACGTGAGGTATACACGGGGCCATGGCTTCCGGAACCAATCGTCCTCTTGGACAATGACCCGTATACGCAAGCATTAAAAGATGAAATGATAACATTCGCCGTACTGTTGCTTTTGGAAAAACTGACACCGATTGAAAGAGCTATCTTTATCTTAAGAGAAGTGTTCGAGTACGATTATCAAACGATTGCCGAGATTGTTGAACGGCAGGAACCGGCATGCAGAAAGATTTTCAGCCGTGTAAAAAAGAAATTTCCGTTCAACAATGAGGCTGAAATAAAGAACCGAAAACAAGGACAGGAAGCGATTGTCAGTCAATTTCTTTCAGCCATTTTTGAAGGAAATCTGCAGCAACTAGAAACTTTATTAGCTTCGGATGTTACGCTTTATTCAGATGGCGGTGGTAAAGTGCTTGCAGCACTCAAGCCGATCTCTACCAAGAAAAATGTCCTGCGGTTTATCCAATATTTATACGGGCAGGTATATCAAGACGACCAGTCATCGCAAATCCAAATCGCCAACATCAATGGGCAGCCAGGCATCATTGCAGCGACACCCGACAACAACAAAACCGTCATCAGCTTTCACGCAGCAAACAACCAAATCCAAGAAATCTACATCGTAAGAAATCCAGATAAATTGAAACATATCCAAATGGGGGACACCCCACCGCACTGATGCTTTACCATAGCGGGGGCCTGTCCCCCGCCGCTTTACCGCGGTAGATTAGTGGGGGACAGGCCCCAAAAAGAGGTGTATTTATGAGTTTTGATCAACAATATGTGTGGTATGCGAGTTTTGGGTCGAATATGAATCGAGATCGGTTTTTGTGTTATATAAGAGGAGGCAGCCCAGCGGGTTCTACTAGGGTGGAGGTTGGCTGCAGGGATGCTTCGCTTCCTGTTGCTGAATCATTTTTTACGATTCCCTATCCGTTATACTTTGCTAAGGAGGCTGCGGGCTGGCAGTCGATGGGAGTTGCGTTTATCGGATTAAATCAAAATCCTGTGAATCCTACAATTAGTAAGAAATATTTGATTACAGCGGAACAATTTGTGGATGTGGTGAAACAAGAAAATAACGGAATCGACTTTCACCTTGATTTATCTGAAGTAAAGAAAGCAGGTTCTAAGGTTTTTCGCCATTCTTGGTATGGAAATCTAGTATATTTGGGAGAAGAACAAGGTTATCCTATTTTCACCTTCACAGCCCCTTGGGACATAACGGAAACATACACAAGGAAGCCTTCAACAGCCTACTTATCAACCATCGTTAACGGGGCAAAAGAACATTATACGGATGAAGATATTTTTACTTATTTTATAAATAAGCCCGGAATTAAAGGAGAATATTCCACCGAAGAGTTGTTTGATATTATATCCAACAAGGGAGACTCACCATGTTAAATGAAGCTATAAAAGCATCAGCACTGATGAAAAAAGCTAAGCAGTCTGTTTATCCTACCTTTGTATACTCTGTCCTTGATCAATACATTCCTGGGAAAATTTATCTCACTAAATCAGAAACATCTGCCATAATGGGAACAGGCTCAGGCATTTACGCTGTTATTGGGGACGTGCGAGATCAGGATGGTGAAAGATTATTAGCGGGACTTTTTCAGTCTAGACAGGCTGCAAAAAAGAGGTTTACTTTATTTTCACCATCACAAGAATGGGATCTAAAGATTGACGAGCTACTTGAAAATGACCTAACACAATATAAACGGCATTCCTTTATTTTTAATCCAAATAATTATAGACGCCTAGTAAAAGTCGATCATAGTCAAAGCTTTTCTGTTCATAAGTATGACAGTGAACTTATCTCCAAAAGCCACGAGTTTAATCAAGCCTATATAAAGGAATATTGGGGTTCTACCACAAACTTTTTGAAGAATGGTTTTGGTTTTTGTTTGTTAGAGGATGGCCAAATAGCATGCGAATGTCTAACCATCTTTACTTCTTCAAAATTTGCTGAGATAGATATAGTTACACAGGAGCCGTACCGCGGCAGAGGATTAGCACTGACTGCAGCACAATTATTTATTGATTACTGCCTTAAAAAAAATATCGCCCCCATCTGGAATTGTGATGTTAACAATTTGCCTTCTATTAAACTAGCAGAAAAGTTGGGCTTCGAACATCCTAGCACTTATTCGATCTTCGTCAAGAGGCAGGAAGATATGGGAGATATGCAATGATTATATGGATAAACGGTCCTTTTGGTGCTGGCAAAAGAAGGACCGCCTTTGAGCTTCAACTTCATTTGTCTATGATCCTGAAAATCTAGGTACATTTCTATCAAGAAACGTCCCAGCGACTGTAAAACAAGATAACTTTCAAGATTATACATTGATCAAAGACATTGAGGAAAAATATGATGGTACACTAATCATTCCAATGACCATTGTGAATCCAAATTACTTCAAAGAAATTATTGGTTTATTAACGACAAGAAGGGGTGGAGGTACACCAGTATACTTTAATGTCCGGAAAAGAAGTGCTGCTCCAAAGACTTAAAAGGAGGGGCGACGGGCCAAAGTCATGGGCGGCTCAAAAAAATGACAGGTGTTTAGAAGGATTATCGAACGAGCAATTTTAATACCACATCAACGCTGACAGAATGATCATTGAGGCAACAGCAGAAAAAATCGCTTCTATGTCGAAGCTCTACCTTTCTCCTGACCAGACTGGAAGAATTACAAAAAAAACTTTATCGGATAAAAGACTCAAATCAAACTAACAAAGCTGTTTTCTTAAATATTTTTTCAGATTATTCCCAACCTTTTAAGCTGGTATCCTCGATATTCTAGCTTTTTTTTATTAGCTTTATGGTAAAATGGGTCTATAAAGGGACCGGGGGAAACGGAATGAACAAGCAATATTTCTATCAATTTTTAGAACCCATTTCAAAGGAACTGGCGCTCGTTGCAAAGGAACTGGAAAATAGTATTTTCACCAGTCCGCGCACGATGCTGACCCATGCTCGGGTGTTTGTTGAAAACATTCTGCAGCTGGTCATAAAGGCAGAACAGCTGCCCATTGAACCACGGACTAACTTAAAAGAAAGACTTGATATGCTGAATGAAAAAGGCTACTTAATACCTGAGATCAGGGAAGTGCTCCACTTTGTAAGGCAAACCGGCAACCAGGCGGCACATGATGCCCGCAGATTCAGGTATTCGGAAGCGTTATTATGCTGGGAAGCCTTGTATACCATTGTCAAATGGTATGTAGAAGTATACGGGCCTGTTGATGTAACCGTTCCCGATTATCAGGAACCATTGTTTCACACAGAACAATCTTTTGATATGACCGAGCTTGAAATAAGGCTTAATACCTTAGAGGAACTTCTCCGGAATCCATCTGTCCCTCTAATGGGAGATGCTGTACCGAAGGAAATAGCGGCTGCTGTTGATCTGGTTGATGATATACAAGATATTCCTGGGTTTACCACCATTCGGACTATAGCCTATAAGGAACGCAAGCTTGAGGTGCCTTACTTTCTACGTGATGCCTTTCTTTTGCCGCAGCGATTTCAAAAATCCGAGACCTATCTAATCCGATTGGGAGCAGAGCAACAGGCGCGAATCATGAGTGAGCTGCCCAATAATTTGGACGGGTTGCACAAACACATCAAACGGTTCAGTGAGAAAAATGACGAAATCTTTTTTGAAGAATTAGGGTTGTTTATCGAGGAAGAAAAAGCCCGAAGACAGCTTATTCACGAACGTCCTGGTGAATTATTCTTCTTTTATAAAGCTGACCGTATTGTTGTGACTGAGGAACTTGCAAACGTTGGACTCACTTCCGAGGAATTCACAGGGATACCAAGCCTGCTTAGGCAGTTAAACGGCGATGGTAAAGTAATTGTAGGTCATCTGCCGCAGGAATTAGTGGTTCTCGCAAAATATGAAAATGTAGGAGTCGGAACGGTAGAAAAACTGTTTGAGCAATTGAAAAAGAAAGCAGACGCTAAAATTTCAACTGCCAGTCTAACGGATGTTTCGAAAGAAAGCCGCAGCTACAAGAAGTGGGAATCTTTATTTGTAAGAGTCAAATTAGGAGAAAGCAAAACGGTCATACGTGGTGATAGTGTGCCTTCGCTTTGGAAAGAAGGATTAAAATGGATTGAAGGACACCAGCTTCCGCTATATCCTCTTGTAAAAGAAGGGATTGTACTCGGTTCCACTGACAATGGAAAAAGGTACGCCATCGCATTAAAACCGATTCACAAGGACCGACGCCCGTTTGCTCAAAAGCATACCTATGAATCTAAGATAACAGGGAAGACCTATTATCTAGAAACGAAAATTAATCCAAAATCAGGTCTCGAAACACTTGGAAAATTATTGACGCGTTTAGGAGTAGAAGTAAAAATTCCTTTGCTCGAGGATACCGAATAAAGCTGAGGGAAAGCCGTTTTTTAACAGAGAGAACGGCTTTCCCTATTTTTGTACATATAATCCATTCTGATTCATACATTTAAACTATCAAGGCAATGCTTTGACATGTTTTAAATTGGACAAGATGTCAAAATGACACTTGAAAGGTAAAGGAGAAATAGGTATGGAACTCCTGAACGATATCATAACCAGTTATGGGACCATTTTTTCCTTAGAGGAATTTCAACACGCCTTCTTTAATCCAGCGAGTTGGGGAGTCATTGGGATTCTAATTGTTCTTGAAGGCTTCCTGTCTGCCGATAACGCATTGGTTCTAGCGGTGATGGTAAAGCATTTGCCAAAAAAACAGAGAAAAAAAGCACTGTTTTATGGAATTTTTGGGGCTTATTTCTTCCGTGTTTTGGCGATTGGCCTAGGTGTTACCTTAATCAATATACCCTGGATTAAAATTATTGGCGGACACTATCTGCTTTGGATTGTACTGCAAAACTTCGTGAAGAAGGATAATGGAGAAGAAGAAGTGCAATCGAAAGCAAAGGGCTTTTGGGGCACAGTTTTGACAGTGGAATTAATGGATATTGCATTTAGTTTGGACAGCATTATAGCTGCGTTTGGCGTGTCTGACCAGGAGTGGATCTTGCTTTTGGGAGGGGTATTGGGGATTTTAATGATGCGGGGTGTGGCACAATTATTTTTGGCGCTGATTGAAAAAGTTCCAGAATTTGAAACGACCGCTTTTCTCCTAGTGGCCATCATCGGAATTAGAATGATTGTTTCTGCCTTTGGTTTCCATATGGATGAGGTAGTTTTCTTTAGCTTAATTACGATTACGTTCTTCGCCACTTTTATCGTCCATTATATTGGGAAAATAAAAACTCGATAAAGAAAAAAAGACGATGAGCAAAATGTCATCGTCTTTTTGTGTTACAGTAAATCCAAAAATTTTTTAATAAAATAAAAAGATAACGTCAATATTGCGAGCAAGGAAAAATTATAGATTGTAAATTTGACCAGATATGTTTTGTTTTCCTTTGGGTTTTCTCCAGTAAATAGCTTATAAGAAATAACACTGGCTAAAGAAGCGATAATGGTACCGAGGCCACCGATATTCACTCCAATTAATAACGGCTGCCAATCACTAGTAAAATGTGCAAGCAAGATAGAGGCCGGAACATTGCTAATAAATTGGCTTAATAAGATCGATGTGAAATAAACCGAATCAGAATCCTCGAGGCTGGCCTGGGCAGCTGCCTGCACCGCGTAGGTATTTGAAATATTTCCAACGAAAATAAAAAAGCCGATAAAAGTGATTAACAGCTGATAATCGATACGTCTCAATAATTTGCCATCCAAAACAATGGATGTGACTAGCGTGACTATAAAAGCCAATTGGTAAGAAATATATCCAAATATGGAAGCAATGGTCACTATTAATGATAAACCCCAAAAACCCGCGTGTTTCGGATTGCCAACTTGGATGGGAGTTAGATTTATGTTGTTCAATTCTTTTTTCGGAAGCCGTATTATCAGGAATACCACGACAATAATTCCTAACACACCCATTAATAATATCGTTGAAAAAAACAGCAATGGTTTTAATCCGTAAGTAGCGAAGAGGAATAAATTTTGCGGATTTCCCATCGGCGTTAAGCTGCTGCCGATATTGGCTGCAATGGTTTGCAGGATGACTGTTTTCATCATATTTACTTTTGCTGTCCTGCTTATAACCAACGTTAACGGAACAAAGGTCAATAAGGCCACGTCATTGGTAACAATCATAGAGCTGAAAAAGCATAACGAGATTAGAATGGCCGAAATCGTCCTGCTGTTTTCGCATTTATTTAACAAGCCGATGGCAACTTTATCTAATAACTTCAACCCTTCAAAGGCTTTGATGGCCATCATCAGATTAAATAAACTAATTAGGACTTTAAAATCAACATATTCCCATCTTGGAGCATGAAAAAAACAGCTTGCTGTTGCCAAGCTGAGGGAAATGGCCAACACGGGGTCTATTTTGGGAAGACTCCATTTCATTTTCTTATCTTTATATAAGACTGATTCTTTCACTTTTTATCACCGACAATCTACGTACTATCAATATCGTAAACTATTTTAAATAACATAAATTACAATAGAGTCAATCCATAGGATTATCAAATGAATAATCAACCTTTTGGCCCAAAAATCTGCCTCGCGAGTCACTATTGTTGAAAAATTCTATTTTATATCCTTATAATCAGTTTGTAACTTCAACAAAAATACATATAAGAGGTGCATAAGGGAATGAAACTTGTAGCCATAGTAGGCAGCTTAAGAAACGGCTCCTATAACAGACTTTTGGCCGAAACAATTCAAGAACGCAACACTGGTCATTTCGATTTAGAGATCCTTGATATCGGAGTACTTCCGCATTACAACCAGGACGAAGAACTCAATCCTCCTGAATCGGTTGTCCAATTTAAAAAGAAAGTAAAAGAAGCCGACGGGGTGCTGATCATTACACCTGAATATAACTGGTCAATCCCAGGCGTATTAAAAAATGCGCTAGATTGGCTTTCCCGAGTTGATAAAGTTCTAATCGGAAAACCAGTTATGACCGCAGGGGCCGCAACTGGCATCATGGGTACGATCCGAGCACAGCTTCAATTACGCCAAATATTAACTGCTTTGCAGGTAAAACTTTTACCACCGGCAGGAAATGAAATTCTCATCAGCCAGGCTCAAAACAAGTTTGATGCAGAAACAGGCAAGCTAACGGATGAAGCAACTATCAGTTTCCTTGATACGGTGATTGACCGGTTTGTTGATCTTGTCAACGAATAATTATATAGTTACACACTGCCAGGATGTATCAAAATCCTGGCAGTTTTATTTTTGAAACAAAATATCCATGGACAATTCCTAATTTTCTTGAAAATAAACTTAGTCAGCAGTATAATAACTACGAAATAAATAGTAAGTATAATAATAACTACTAAAAATTCGGTAAAGGACGATCGGTATGGAGGAAATTTTTAAAGAACTTCAGAAGCTAGGGTTTTCTCAATATGAATGCAAAGCCTATATTGGTTTGTTAAAGAACTCCCCCATTACCGGCTATGAAGTTAGCAAGAGGTCAGGAGTCCCCAGGTCGATGATTTATGAGGTTTTGGGAAAGCTTCTAGATAAAGGGGCTGTTTATACGGTCCCTACCGACCCTTTGACATATGCTCCATTACCAGCTAAAGAATTAATTGACCGTTTACGCAATTCCTTTGAACAATCCTTTGATTTTTTGGAAAAAAATTTGGCTGCGATCGAAAGTGAACAGCAAATTGACGTAATCCGCCGAATTAGCAGTGATGAGAACGTATTGGCAGAGATGGCTGCCATGATTAATAGTGCCAAAGAAGAGCTTTGGCTGTCTATTTGGGAGCCGCAAATTTCATTGGTTCAACCGGATGTTAGGCTGAAAATTAATAAGGGTGTTCATGTCTTTTCTATCCTGTTTGGAGCGCCCGACACGGAAATGGGCGTTACCACCCATCATGATTATATGGCACCAGAAGTAGCAGAAGAACGGATGAATGGCCGGCTAACCATTGTATCGAGGGATAACGAGGAAGTCCTAATTGCCAATTTTTCACCAAACAGTCCTGCATGGGCTATCAAAACTCAGGATCCGGCGCTTGTGTTAGTGGCCGTAGAGTATATTCGCCATGACATTATGTTTGCGGAACTAGTGAAAGAATTGGGCCCTGCTAAAGTAGAATCCCTATGGAAAAGTCATTCAGGACTATACCATGTCGTTACAGGGAAGCCATTTGAATGTTAACAAGCTTTATTTTTAGATAGATGTTGGAGGGAATAGTATGGGTCAAGTGAATGCCCAAATGGAGACCATTCCGGCACCCCAGAATAGTGATACGTTTATCCAGGGAGTGAAGGACTGTATTCCCACATTGTTGGGTTACTTAAGTATTGGTTTTGCGGCTGGGGTAGTGGAAAAAACGGCTGGCCTGAGCATTGCGGAAATCGTCCTATTGAGCTTTATTCTTTACGCGGGTTCGGCCCAATTCATAGCTGCTGGAATGATTGCTGTTAATAGTTCAGCGATGGCCATTATCATAACGGTTTTCTTTGTGAATTTGCGGCATATTTTACTGAGTGCCGCATTATCACCCTATTTTCGCCATCTTTCACCATTAAAAAACATGCTGATTGGGACGCTGCTCACAGACGAAACATTCGGAGTTGCCATAAATAAGGCTGCAGAGAAGAAAGCGATTAGTGAAAGATGGATGCAAGGCTTAAATCTTACCGCCTGGATAAATTGGGTGGTCGCCAATATAGCAGGAGCCTATTTTGGAAACTGGATATCCAATCCGGAAAAATTCGGGTTGAATTATGCGCTGCCGGCGATGTTTATCGGGCTTTTGGTCCTGTCGATGATCAGCAGAAGAAAAATTGTCCTTGATATCATTGTTGGGGTTCTGGCAATCGTGATAGCAGTAGGTGTCAGCATGATGTTTTCCAGCAGTTTAGGGGTCATTTTAGCAACGATATTCGCTTCGACGATTGGGATGGTGATTGAAAAATGGAAGTAAGATGGGGGATCTTGATTATTATTATAGGAACAGCATTAGTCACATTTCTGCCCAGAGTTCTCCCACTAATGGTCCTTAGTCGGTTTGAATTACCGGAGTGGGGGACACGATGGTTAAGTTTTGTTCCTATTTCCGTCATGGCGGCACTAGTCGGTCAGGAGATATTTATGAATGATGGCGAGCTGTCACTGTCTTTCCGTAACCTTGATTTGATTGCAGCAATCCCCACTTTTTTGGTTGCGGTAAAAACGCGAAGCTTGCTGGCAACTGTATTGTGTGGAATTATTAGCATGATGCTATTGCGTTTCTTTTTTTAAAATATAGCCAGAAATGAAAAAGCAGCCGTAGGGCTGCTCTTTCAGCTAGTAGGTTTTTCTGTAGCATTTAAATCTTGGGAATTGTCTTCCATCGCATGTTCATATTGGTCATTGGTTAGCCCAAGATTTTCCTTCGTACGTGTATCCCAGATACTAAACTTGATTTCGTTTGATTGTTCATTGTCAAGTTTACCCGCCAAAACAGCCACCTCCATTTAGTATATTTGCACCATAAAAGAGAAGTATACTTAACCATTAGAGGTTTTTTATTAAAACTACAACCTTAGTTTTTAGGGATTGTCTATTCTTCGTTTAAATATTCTCAAGAAAAATTTTACGATTCTATCAACTATGGATTCCTCAATAACAGCTGACTGGCAAAAATTTACGAAAGGATATGGTATGGCTTGTTCAAACGGAAAAGGACCTGGAGGAAGTTCGGCATTCCTGTCTTCGGTGAATTGCCGGTCAACAGAGTTTCCAGCTGCATCGGTTTGAATCGTAAAATAGTCGGCCAGCATTCGCCCGATAGCCCGTCCAAGCCTTAAGCCTTCGCTACTGTCAATCGGATAATGAACCCCTCCATATACACGTGCGATTGCACATTGTTCCGCCAACTCCTGAAGGCGTTCTTTCTCGGCCGGGAAAAAGTGGATTAAAACTTCTGAAACAACACCCCCAACGATAGCGTGAGCAGAAATATAAGTAGGATGCCGCGGTGTACAGAGGTAGGTTGGCAAATCGTGGTCTTGCTGGTTTGGTCTGGCTGCGTCATAACGATATTTCACAGCCCAACAGAGGATAAGGGCATCATTAATGGCGCCCTGAGTAATCGCTAGTATGCGGCCAGCCTCCGGAGTCGCTAGAGAGAGGGGCGGGAGTGCTGACCGATAGATGGTATAGGTGTCAATTAATCGATCAATGATGGGCGTCCATTGTTTGGTTACATGCCCTGTTCCCCAATAATCAGCAATCAACTGCTCGACAGGAGACAAATCCGCAAGTGTTCTCTGGACTTGTTTTAACTGTTCCTTCCAGTCGATGGAATTGGGATCCTTTACTCTTGGAATTGGATTGCCAAGCGGATCGGTAAACCAACCCATTCCATCTCGCTTTAAAAAAATCAATGGCCATGAACCCGCAAGCGGTTCTTCTGGGTTCTTTGGAGGATTTTTTTCCCCCGTGTAGGGGAGCTTGGACCAACGAGGATAATCAAAAGCCAAAGTTTATCACCTCCTATCTTTAGAATAAAATATGTAAGGTAAGCCATTTGGTTTAGTACAAGACCTATATGGTGATAAATGTGTGTTTGTCCAACAGTGATCACTAAATCTAAGCACCTGAAATTTTAAAAATAAACCCTCTAAGCTATAATGAAAGGGATAAACTTTAAACAATAGGAATGGTGTTATGAATAAAATCATTGTGGTAGGAGCTGGTATATTAGGTGCGTCTACAGCCTACCACCTCACTAAATATGGGGCAGAAGTGGTGATTGTTGACCGCAAAGACCCTGGACAGGCTACCGATGCGGCTGCTGGAATTGTCTGCCCGTGGTTATCGCAACGGCGAAACAAGATATGGTATAACTTAGCAAAAGGCGGAGCCCGATACTACCCCGAATTAATCGCCCACTTAGAAGCTGATGGTGAAAAAAGTACAGGATATAAGCGAGTAGGTGCTCTTAGTTTACATTCCGATCCAAAAAAGTTGGAGCAAATGGCAGAACGTGCCCGAAAACGCAGGGAGGATGCACCGGAAATTGGCGAAATTAAAATTTTGTCGCCGTCTGAAACGAAGAGGATGTTTCCACCATTATCAGAAGAATATGGTTCCGTTTATGTCAGTGGTGGAGCCCGTGTGAATGGGAGAGAGATAAGGGATGCTTTGATTAACGCAGCCGTTAAAAGTGGAGCAAGCTTTTTAACAGGAAACGCTTCCATACGATATGAAGGTAAGCAAATAGTCGGCATTGAGTTGGATGACCAAAGAATGGATGCGGATCAGGTTATTGTTACCGGCGGCGCATGGTCGAAGGAACTGCTAAAGCCTCTTGGTGTTGAGTTTGCAGTGAAGCCACAAAAAGCACAAATCGTCCATATGGAACTGTCTGGAGAGGATACAGGTTCCTGGCCGGTTGTTATTCCGCCCCATACTCAATACCTCCTTACATTTGATGATGGACGGGTAGTTGCAGGCTCTACCCATGAAAATGATAGGGGTTTTGATAATCGAGTCACACCAGGAGGAATACGGGAGATTTTAGATCAGGTGTTAGAAACGGCCCCAGGGCTAGCGGATAGCACCTTTCTTGAAACAAGAGTTGGTTTTCGGCCATATACACCTGGTTTTTTACCTGTTGCAGGTCGTTTGCCGGGGTTTGAAGGGATTTATGTGGCAAATGGGCTTGGTTCTTCCGGATTAACGAGCGGTCCTTATCTTGGCAGTGAGCTTGCGAAATCTGTACTAGGCAAAGAGACTGAACTTGATTTAAGTGGTTATGATGTTTCGTTAGCTATAAGCAGTGAATAAACGGGCAGATGAATATGCCCGTTTATTCTTTTTTTCCTTGATATTTTAGTTTGTACTCAGCATCGCTCATGACGGGATTATTCCGTGATTTGCTTTTGCTTAAAGCTTTTTTTAATTCAATAGTTGCATCCTCGCCAGTGTTATACCTTCCGTCCAAGAAAAAGACCTCCTTTATGGTTGAAAAATTACTTCTCCATCTTCGGTAATTTCAATCGTTGAATAACTTTTGAATGTATCAAAGTGCGTGATTTCATGTTTAACGGAGCTGGAGAAACTCTCCATGTAAGGCTTGTATACCTCAGGATCTTTTACAAGGTGGTAGAAGTACGTTCTTTTTCCATCCTTCATATTACTTAATCTTAATAAAAAGCGATTATCGCCAAATTGTTCTTTAAACCAGGATCTAGCTTCTTCATGACTGTGGAATGTTGGCATTTGGCCATACTCGACAGTAAAATCTTGGTCCAATGATAATCCCCCTCTTTTTCTTTAGAGTCTGTTTAGCAGGTAGTTTATATGCAATCGGACGATTTAAATCTACTGGAAAAAGGCTGCCCCAATGGGAGCAGCCTTTTGCAGGTTCCGGAACGAAATGTTCCTTTAATTCACAGGACCATCAGGTTACTGGCCTTGCTGATTTTGTAATGTTTGTTCAGCGTAGGCAATGAGACGTTTTGTCATTTCGCCACCGACCGAACCATTTGCTCGTGCGGTTGTATCAGCACCAAGTTGAACTCCAAACTCATTGGCGATTTCTTGTTTCATTTGATCCAGAACATTGCCTGCACCAGGAACCAACAGTTTGTTTCTAGCCATGATACATCACTCCCGACTCGAGTTTTTTTGAGCAATCATTAATTGCTCGAATATAATTTGTCCAATTTAGAAATCCTAATTCACAGATTAGAGTGGTGAAACATTATTTGGCATAAAAGTTTTCCGTATAATAAGGCTGAGACTTGTCATTAAAAGCAACGCCAACCCCTAAATATACATAGCCATTGCGTAGAATATTTTCCCGGTGTCCGAGGGAATTCATTAATCCTTCATGGGCAAAAATGCTGCTTAACTGTCCGTAAGCAAGATTTTCACCAGCTAGTTGGAAGATAATTTGATCTTCTTTCATTCGGTCAAACGGAGATTGACCTTTTAAGTTCGTATGAGAAAAATAATCATTTTTTGCCATATCGCTGCTATGTTTCCGCGCCGTTTCTCTCACATGTTGGTCCCATGTTAGAATGGGCAGCTGATGGTTGACCCGTGATGCATTTGTCAAATCGAACAGTTGATACTCAAAGCCTTCTTTTAAGGCTGGGCTTGCTTCTGTATAATAATCCGATTTATGTTCCTCCATATTTTTGCTTATTAGTTGCAGGGCAGTAACTGTATTTCCTTCGTGTTTGTCGTAAAAAATAGTTACATAGACGTCATCAACCAAATACATGTCATAATCACGGTCTTTTTCAAATTGATAAATTATAAAGCCTTTTTGCAGTTTTGTTAGTGGCTCTCCAAGAGTTTCCCGTACGGTCTCTTTGGGAGTCCCCATTTTAATGCCACTTTTTGATGATATTAAATCCTGATCGGTATATAAGCCTGTTGCTTGGTTGTTTTTGTCATACATAACCATAAAAAACTGCTGATAATTATTGTGATAGGTATACCAATCCGTACCATATTCGTTTAGGGAAACCCGCTTTGCTGGTCCCGTTATGGCCTCGATTTCAGTTTTTGTTTCGCCAAGCTCGACATTATGGATGGAAAATGGCTGCTCAGTGGGAGCGACTAATTTTATTGATTTACTTTCTTCAGATTCGTTATTTTTTTGTTTTAGTACCAGCCCATCAAATGAATTGCTCAACTTTTTCCAAAGCTGTTGAAGCTGGTCAAGAATCCCAGTGACCTCAGCAAGTGTATCGGGAACATCTATTTGAGATTGAAGAGTATCCATCGGCTTCGTCCATTTGCTGTCATTTATGTTTTTTTCAATTGCGGAGCCTGAAAAGCCAAAAAGTACAAATAGGGATAATAGTACAAGAAACCTCCCCATAAATTCACCCTCCATTTCTATTAGAATTGTAACCAATCTAGTTTAAATGTATAAGTAATATGCTTAGCTTAAAAATAATGAATAGGGTAGAATGTTCACCGTGAGGAGTGAGAAAATGACGAATGTTCAAAAACGCGTGTTATTTATAGGAGCAGGCCGGATGGCTCAAGCGATTATTGAGGGACTGGTCAATAAAACTGAATTTGCAATCACTGTGGCTAATAAAGGCAATCAGGAACGACTGGAATTTGTGAAGAACCACTATGGAGTTGAAACGACGGAGCATTGGGTAAACCATGCTAGTGAAATGGACATTATCTTTTTAGCGATGCCACCAGATGCCCATGCCTCCATATTAAAAGAGTTAGCTGAAAAGATCGGCGGGCAATTGGTTATGACTGTTGCAGCTGGAATTAGCCCCACATACATGGAGAGTATGCTTCCAGATGCCACACCTGTCGTTTCGGTGATGCCAAATACAGCAGCAAAACAAGGGGAATCGATTACCCTGTATGCACCTGGCCAACATGTAAATCAGCAGCATATCCAATGGATTGAAACCTTATTAAGCGGCATAGGGGAGTATGAAAAAGTAACAGAAAAACAAATTGAGGAATTAACAGCCATCACCGGAAGTGCACCAGCCTTCATTTACAAATTAGCTGGGGTTCTTGAGCAAATGGCCTTGGAAACAGGTGTCACTCAACAACAGGCAAGAAAACTTGTCGCTCAAATGATTGCTGGTTCAGCCGAAATGCTGAAAACCAACATCGACACAACCGAACTCATCAACCAAGTCGCCACCCCGGGAGGATCCACCGCCGCCGGACTAGATTCACTCGACAACAATCAATTCAACACAAGCATCCAACAAGCCATCATCGCCTGCCGTAAAAAAGCAGCAGCTATTAAATAACCGGGGACAGTCCCCCGATCTGGTAGCACTTTAAAGCAGTGGGGGACTGTCCCCCGCCACTTTAAAGCGATAAATTCAATCGATGATGCCCATGCGTATGGCTTTAACGGCGACTTCTGTTCGGTTTTGGGCGTTTAGTCGTTTCATGATGTTGGAGATATGATCTCTTACTGTATATTCACTTAAGTATAATTTGGCGGCAGCCATTTGGGTGGAGGCACCTTCTGCCAGCAATTTGATTATTTCAATTTCGCGAGGGGTTAGATATACTGGTTTGTCTTCTGTTGTGTCACTCTTTTGGGTGTCTGCCTGAAAATACTTCAGCAATAGTTCTCCTGAGCTTTGGCCAAATTTGATCAGTGCCGGAAACAAACTTCTATCTAGTGTAAAATAAGTTTCCGGTCCTTGGTCTAAAATCACTCCACCAATAATCTTTCCTTCTTCAGGCACATAGATTGGTACAATTATGAGGGAAGTTAGCTTAAAACTTTTTACATACTTCTCAGGAAATTCGTTTTCTGCAAACGGTACATAAATAGGCTGGAAGTTTTTCATTTGCATTCCCTGGGATTTTAACTTAACGAGACTTTCGTTGAGAACAGGGATATTGGTAATCTTTTCGGCAATTGCTTGAATTTCTTCATTATTAAAATGATGGCCGCATTGCCCCATTGCCATGCTTTCTTCATTTGTAAACCTGAACAGGGCACAACGTTTAAAAGGAAGGAAGTACCCAAAACCATAACAAATATTTTCGACTGCCTCTTGAAAGGTCTGTGAACGGATTATCCATTCATTAAACAAAATAACGGCATCCTTCCAAACACTATAGTTATCCTGATTCGTTCTAAATAACATGACTTCACTAATTTTCGAAAATAAATAATGAATGGAAGGATGTAATTTTGAAGAATAAGAGATTTGTGCTTTTACCACGCGATGGGCTGAATTTTCAAGCAAATTCAAATGAAAAATCAACGCCTCCGGATCAGGTTCACGTTGGAAACTCTCAAACCAAGCATTCGATATCTCATCAAACATACGATATAAATTAGCTTGTTCGTTTCGGACAGCTGTCAAAAATTTTTGCAAGAATCCGCTGATAAACTCATATACATATATCGACTTTTTATTAGTATTTTTTAAAGATTGTAGAGTAAAATTCCATTCCTCCAGCAGCTCATGGTTATATCGGCTTAGCAGCTTAATGGCATCCTCCAATAATTGATTTAAATGATGATTAAGAGATTTCGACATGTGGTCCTACACTCCTAAAATAATATGGCAGACTTATTAGCGAGTAACACTAAGTTCTTATATAAACATCCCTTTCATAATTCCTCAAATAATCCCAAAATCCTTTTTGTTGTTGTAAAATTTTTGAAATAATATGCCGAAAGTTATAGAACCTCGGATAGGAATGTAAGAAAAACCTACAAATGTAGGGGTTAACCGATTTTATTATTTGTCTTAAAATTGTGACAAATAGTACCGAATATCTATGTTCTTTTATATCTTGGTACTATAAAAAATAAAAGGGAGGAAAGTAAATGACAGCTGAAGCCATTATTGTAGGAGGTAAGACGGTAAAGAAGAAATTAATGCTGGCCATACTGGGAGGGTTTTTATTCTTAGGAGCCCTGCTGGGGACTTTTGGACTGACTGGTGTTGCCTACGCTGTACCGCTAAGCGGTGTTGGCGAATTTACAGTCAGCTTTGACAAAATGGTTGGGAGTGGTTTTCATCTTTACGGAGGAATTGCTGAAGGGGGATCAAATGAACAAAACCCAGTTGCAGTAAACGAAATTGATGACGCTACCATTACTAATTTAAAGATTACAAAAGAATTCCCACTTCTCAATCTCAAAGCTGTAATAGAGGCTGGCGAGCCGGTTGAAATTACAGGATTAGTCCAAAAAGCGACCTTGATTAATGGTGATGCAAGCTTTGAAAGTTTGACAATGCAAGAGCATTATGTAGGTGATATCAAAAACCCTTTAGAAGCAGCTGCTAAAGAATTTACTCAAGATGCTGGCACCATCACGATAACAAATGGTGATTTAAAGACACTATATCTATTCCAGCAAACGGTTTCACTTCCAGGCATGAAGGTGTATTTTGAGCATATAAAATAATATTTTCCACAATCATAGATTACTAAAATAAGGATGATAAATATGAACTCCACACTATCAATACGTGCGAAGTTCAAGAATTGGAGAGCAAGGCGTCCGTTTTGGGGGGCGACCTTGTGCATCCTTTCTGGACTCGTCATATTATGGGTACCGGCGAAACTTTACGAAGTCGCCGCTGCTCCAGGAAGCATTATATTTGTTGGATTTTTTCTTGGCGGACTAACCCTGTTATTAGGGGTGTTAGGCTATATCATGCCAAAGTTATCTACACTGCTAGGGGTTTTGGCAATCTTTTCATCGGTATTGTCGATTATGGGGGCTTTAGGAGGTTTCCTAATTGGTACTATTCTTGGTATTCTCGGCGGTGCAATGATGATTGCTTGGAAACCAGAATTCGATTTAAATGCTGCTGTCCATACCATTGAATCAGGGGCAGAAAAAGAAATAGCCACTACTGAATTAGACAATTAAAGGATAAGAGACATTCCTTTGCCGTAAAAAGACACACAGTAATAGAGAGAAACGGTGATTGCATTGAAACAAACAACTAAATCTGCTAAAAACGTCATAATACTTATATTAATGATTTCAGCTCTTATAATACCGACAAAGCATAGTTTAGCGGTCGAAGATTCAACCATTGGTTTTATAATAGAAGCAAGTCAAATGGAGGGAACACCCCTAGGGATTTTACCGACCCTCGGTGAAACTGCAAACCAAAAAGCCCAACCGATGCTGGAGTTTAAATTTGCAAACTGTTCGGTGCAGGGGTTAACCATAAAAAAGTTAGTGAAAACACAAAATGGCATCGTCATGACAAAAATAACTTCTAAAGACACTGTACAATTCAAAACTCTTTCCTTAAAGGTCTCCAATGCCGAATTTAAACAGATTTACGCTCCCGAACTAGGAAAAATTGGATTCCGTGATATTAAACTACTAGCCCATGATGTAAATTCAAGTCACGCAACACTCCCGCAATTCGCTTTAGAATTTGAAACAGATACCAACTTAGAACTCCAACCCAAAAATGAACAAGAGCTCCAAACCATGAAAAGCACACTAGAAAACCTAATCCAAACCCTCCTAAAAAGCGATGCCAACTAAAAAGCATCGCTTTCATTATGCTCCTGCCCATTAACCCAGTAAAGCTTTAACGGACTGGGGGACAGGCCCCCAACACAGTAAAGTTTTAGTGTATCGAAGCTATCCTACTTTAGAATATTTAGAATATTTAAATATCAAGGTTGCTTTTATTGGTGTTTTAGTTTATATTGGTAAACAATTGCAATGCCTGTAGGGCATTATATTATATTCTGGAAAAGCAGTTTATAAAACGATGAAAGGATACAGGATGAATGTCTGAGATTCTTAGTTACTTGAAAGGGCAGCAGGATGCCATTGCTGAAACCTTGATTAATCTGACTAAAGCAGAGTCTCCCTCTACTAATAAGGACTTGGTTGACCGCTGTGGTAAAGTTATACGGGAAGAATTTGAACGGCTAATCGGCGGTTCTGTAGAAGTGATTGAAAAAACGGAAGTTGGTAATCAATATAAATTTGGTTATGGAAATGAAAGTGCCAAAGACCAGGTATTAATCATAGGACATTTGGACACCGTTTGGGATGAAGGGGCCCTGAAAATAATGCAAGAGGGAAATACTCTTTATGGCCCCGGAGTATTCGATATGAAAGGCGGCCTCACGATCACTCTTTGGGCTATAAAAGCCATCAAAGATGCCAATTTAAAGATTAATCGAAACATAACCTTCCTTGTCACAACAGACGAAGAAATTGGCAGCGAACACTCTAAAGAAATCATCCTCCAAGAAGCAAAAAAAAGCGTCGTCGTATTTATTCCAGAATCCAGTATCGCACCAGATGGGTCTGTAAAAACGGAACGAAAAGGGACTGGTCACTTCTCGATGAAAATCGAAGGAATTTCTGCTCATGCTGGAATTAATGCTTGGGAAGGGGCAAGTGCCATTGAGGAAATGGCCCATCAAATCCTCGATCTCAAAAAATTGGCGAACCGAAAGGAAGGAATCTCGATAAATATCGGCCTCATTAATGGGGGGACTCGGGCGAATGTGATCGCTAAAGAAGCAACCGCGGAAATTGATGTCCGATTTACTAAAAAAGCACATGCCGAAAAGCTGACCCAAAAAATTATCAAGCGTCCAACCTTTATTAAAGGTACAAAAATTGAGGTTACTGGAAAAATAGAAAGATACCCATTAGAACGCACAAAGCAGGTAATTAAACTATATAAAGACTTAAAAAAGATTGCCGCTTCCCATGGATATGAATTGGGAGAAGGTTCCACAGGGGGTGCCAGTGATGGCAATTTCACGGCAGGAATCGGGATTCCTACTATCGATGGTCTAGGGCCTGTTGGAGATGGAGCCCATTCTGAAGATGAACACGTTGATTTAACAAACCTCCCTTATCGGGCCGCGTTATTGGCTGAAATCATTTTGAAATATGCGGCCAATCCGAACTAATCATTACTGTTAACTATAAGCTGAGAAGGTGGTTTAAGGTAACACCTTCTCAGCTTGTGTTTTAAGGAAACAAATAAATTATATCGAAATAATATTACGTTTGTAAACGCTTACCTTATTTATTGGGGCTGCTAGTGACATTTACAGGAATTATCTTGATAACAATCTGTCAAACTTTGTACAATACTTCACAAACCGTTATTTAAAAATCATGTTATGATAACAACATAAGAAAGACAAGATCATGTTTCATGAACTCTAGTCAGCTTATGTTTCACACAAATATGTGAAACGCTTCACAGATAAAATCTACATATAGCAATGCTTATTTTTTTAACGACATTTGTGAATTGTTTCACAAATAAAAATTGGAGATGGAGTGAATTTCAATGGCAGTAACTGAAAAGACCGTAAACGAAAAGCAGACTGTTACGAATATGATTGACCGATTGGTAAACAACGCACGTTTGGCCTTAAATGAATTCCGCAGCGGCTTCAACCAGGAAACCATTGATGAAATCGTTAAGCAAATGGCCTTAGCCGGTCTTGACCAACATATGACGTTGGCGAAATTGGCAATTGAAGAAACCAAAAGAGGCGTCTATGAAGATAAAATTATCAAGAACATGTTTGCAACAGAGTACGTCTATCATAATATCAAATATAACAAAACCGTTGGCATTATTAGCGAAAATGAACTAGAGGGAATCATAGAAATTGCCGAGCCTGTTGGGGTCATTGCAGGGGTAACACCGTTGACGAATCCGACCTCGACCACTATGTTTAAGGCACTTATTTCGATTAAAACAAGAAACCCAATCATTTTCGCCTTCCATCCATCCGCACAAAAGTGCAGCAGTGAGGCAGCAAGAATATTAAGAGATGCAGCTATTAAAGCAGGCGCTCCAGAAAATTGCATTCAATGGATTGAAACCCCATCACTTGAAGCCACTCAGGCATTGATGAACCATCCAAACGTATCAATGATCCTAGCAACCGGTGGAGCAGGCATGGTGAAATCAGCCTACAGTTCTGGAAAACCGGCCCTTGGGGTTGGTCCTGGAAACGTTCCTTGTTATATAGAGAAAACTGCTAACATTAAACAGGCAGTCAATGATTTGATATTATCCAAAACATTTGATAATGGGATGATTTGTGCATCAGAACAAGCCGTTATTATTGATAAAGAAATATACAAAGAAGTAAGAAATGAAATGATCAACAACAACTGCTATTTCCTCACCGACGCCGAGAGAGAACTGGTAGAAAAGCTGGTTATTAATGAACATTCCTGTGCTGTTAATCCAGACATTGTTGGCATGCCCGCCTATAAAATTGCCGAATTAGCTGGTGTAAAGGTTCCTGAAGAAACGAAAATGCTGGTGGCAGAGTTAAAAGGAGTAGGACCTGCATATCCGCTATCAAGAGAAAAGCTTAGTCCAGTTTTAGCTTGTTTCAGGGTGAATAGCCATGAAGAAGGCTACAAGCGGGCAGAAGAAATGCTGGAATTTGGCGGTCTAGGCCACTCAGCCGTGATTCATTCTTCAGACAAAACCGTTATTGAGGAGTACGGTATTCGAATGAGGGCTGGACGGATTATTGTCAATTCACCATCCTCCCAAGGTGCTATTGGAGATATCTATAATGCATATATGCCATCCTTGACACTGGGCTGTGGAACGTATGGAGGAAACTCAGTATCGACAAACGTTGGTGCCCTAAACCTAATCAATGTAAAGAAAGTGGCAAAGAGGAACGTCAATATGCAGTGGTTCAAAGTGCCTTCCAAGATTTATTTTGAAAAAAATTCGATTCAATACTTGGCCAAGATGCCTAAAATTTCTAAAGCTTTTATTGTTACTGACCCTGGCATGGTGAAATTGGGTTATGTCGATAAAATTCTGTACTATTTAAGGAAGCGCCCTGATTATGTGCATTGTGAAATTTTCTCCGATGTAGAACCAGATCCATCCATTGAAACCGTAGCAAAAGGTGCGGAAATGATGTCGAGGTTCCAGCCCGATGTGATTATTGCTCTAGGCGGAGGTTCGGCAATGGATGCAGCCAAAGGAATGTGGCTGTTCTATGAATATCCTGATGTCGAATTCTTTGGTTTGAAACAAAAATTCCTGGATATTCGTAAAAGAATTGTGAAGTATCCACATTTAGGTAAACAGGCTCAATTCGTGGCAATTCCGACTACTTCTGGTACAGGTTCTGAAGTGACATCATTCTCGGTCATCACCGATAAGCAGGCTAATATTAAATATCCATTAGCTGATTATGAATTAACACCAGATGTAGCGATTATTGACCCACAGTTTGTTATGACCGTTCCCAAGACAGTCACGGCAGATACAGGGCTGGATGTTTTAACCCATGCGATTGAGGCTTATGTATCCAATATGGCCAACGATTTCACGGATGGTCTGGCCATGAAGGCAATCCAAATTGTGTTCAAGTATTTACCAAGGGCTTATAAATTTGGCAATCAGGACGAAGAGGCTCGTGAAAAGATGCATAACGCTTCAACTATTGCTGGTATGGCCTTTGCGAATGCATTCTTAGGGATCAATCATAGCCTTGCCCATAAATTGGGGGCGGAGTTTCATATTGCCCATGGGCGAGCTAATGCAGTCTTATTGCCACATGTGATTCACTATAATGCAACCAAACCGAAAAAGTTTGCAGCCTTTCCAAAATACTCTCATTTTGTCGCGGATAAACGTTATGCGGAAATCGCCAGGACTCTTGGCCTGCCTGCCCGGACCACGGAAGAGGGTGTAGAAAGCCTAATTCAAGCAATTATTACACTGGCGAAAGAATTGGATGTTCCAATGAGCCTTGAAGCAAACCAAGTAGACAAAACAGAATTCGAGGGCCGCGTTGATTATCTAGCCGACCGTGCATTCGAAGACCAGTGTACCACGGCCAATCCAAAGCTTCCGCTTGTATCAGAATTAGCAGAAATCTATCGTTTAGCATATAAAGGCGTCTAATAATAAGCAGGGGACCAAACTATTTTAATGGTTTGGGTTCCCTGCTTTTTACATTTTCGCCAACGAAACATTTCTTAAAGTTTCAACAATGTCAATAGAAAGATATAATAAAGGAGAATGAACAAAGATTAATAAAAGGAAGGGCTGAATGCGAATGAAATATAACTTTGATGAAATTATCAATCGCCGTGGTACATATTCGGTTAAATGGGATGGCGGCGAGTTTATTAAAAAAGCAGGTTTAACAAATCGATATGATGAAGAGACCATCCCATTGTTTACAGCAGATATGGACTTACCGGTACCGCAGCCGTTGATAGATGCGCTGCATAAAACGGTAGACCATCGAATATTTGGCTATACTGTCTTTCCTCCAGAATACTTTGAAGCAATTCAGCATTGGTTCAAAAAACATCACGATTGGGAAATCAAAAAAGATGAGATTGTCTATAGCCCGGGAACGGTTTATGCGCTGAATGTGGCAGTCAGAGCTTTTACTGAACCGGGTGATGGAATCATTATCCAGCGCCCTGTCTATCCGCCATTTACTTCGGCAATTGAGGCAAATGGGAGAGTCGTTAGAAACAATGCTTTGAAGCCGGACGAACAAGGCTATTATCATATTGATTTTGCAGATTTTGAAGCAAAAGCAAAAGAAGAAAACACGAAAATGTTTATCCTGTGTAATCCTCATAATCCGACTGGCAGAGTATTTACTGTCGACGAATTAAAAAAACTGGCGGCGATTTGTGCGGAGAATGATGTCCTAATCGTAGCTGATGAAATTCATGGTGACCTTATCCGCCGAAACCAAACCTTTGTCCCTATTGCCAAAGCAACGGAGGAAAATGACCGGATTATCACGTTTACGGCCATCAATAAAACGTTCAATGTTGCTGGACTGCATTGCACAAATGCTGTCATCTCTAACAAGGAACTTCGGGAGAAATTTAGTAAAGCAATGGGCCATCAATCACCGTCTCCATTTATGATTTCAGCACTGATCGCTGCTTACAATGAGGGTGAGGACTGGCTGGAACAATTAAAAGAATATATTGACGGGACCATGGAATGGGTGGTTAACTTTTTGGAAAAAAGGATGCCAAAAGTTAAAGTAAGAATTCCAGAAGGCACCTATATTATGTGGATGGATTTTAGCGGTTACGGACTTACCCCTGACGAAGTGCATGAACGTATATACCATAGAGCAAATGTCATCTTGGAGGATGGAAAAATGTTCGGCGAAGAGGGACTCCCTTATCAAAGAATTTGTATCCCTTCTCCAAGACCGATGATTCAGGAAGCCTTTGAGAGAATAGCAAAAGAGTTTGAAGATGTAAATTAAAAATGTAAACCCGCTGCCTATTGTATAGCACTATATTGAAGGCAGCGGGTTTCTTCATATAACTACACCTAACGGACCCTCGTAGGAGCACGCGTCAAAGACATTTCCTAATAGTTAAATTTATTTAATATCATATACCCGTTGCTGCATATTAGGTCTCGGCCGGTATGCTTTATACCATTTATAGCAGAGGACAAAGATAATGACCAAATCAATCAAATCACCGCCATAATACATGAGCATACCGCCGATTTGTGCTTGTCTATCGGGGACCCCATCCGGTGGATGTGCATAAATATACTTAGACAAAATGCTATGACTGGCCAAAGCAATCACTAATACAATGCCGCGATACACAAAACTAGTCCGATGGGAGGGTGGATCATCCGAAATATAGGCAGCTGTAAAAACAAATCCAGCAAGAAATACATGACTATGAACGAACAAATGGACCATTCCATTTTGCTGCATTTTTGCAAATAAATCCGTAGTATACAGCAGCCAAAGTCCGCCAATATTTAGGACCGAAGCAGTTAAAGGGTCACCTATAAAGCGGAAGAATTTGCTTTTCAAGACCTTTGATCCCTTTCTTGCATAGTTAATGGGCAGTGCCCTTAAAACTAAAGTAATCGGTGCGGCAAAGACCATTAACAAGGGGGCCAGCATGCCTAATAACAGATGAACCATCATATGTCCGATAAAATCAGCATGTGAACGGCCCGCAACCGGCCTCGATATAGCAGTTAAACAACAAATCACACCTGCAATCATAAAAACGGTTCGATAAAGCGGCCATTTTTTATAGGAACGATTTGAAATAACCACTCCGAGTAGATAGATTGCCAACATTAATAAAAAAGGAAATCCTAAAAGAAAATGGTTATACACCGGATGGACATGGAGTTGTGATTCGTGCACCATAGGTTGATTAAGCATTTTCTGGATTTGCCCCTGTACTTTTAATGATCCGTCCTGAATGGATGTAAAGGGTGATGCCAATTATAATCATGATTCCGGAGGTTATGTGCCATGCCATGTCGTAGGGCAGAATGTCTACATTATACCGAATTTGGTGGAGTTGCATTACCTTATGCTGAATGGTTCCGTCATATAAATTGAATATACCTGCCCCAAGCAAAACCCCTGAAGTCCATCGTAGAGGCAACCAGTGTTTGCGCCGGCGCAGGTCCGCAACCATAAACAAAGAACCCACGGTGGCAAACCAGCTAAGCGCATGGAAAAATCCATCTGAGATCAGTCCGATTACAGTCGTGGCTTTATCATAAAAATGGTGCCAATGAAGCAATTGATGAAATACAACTTCATCTACGAATGCTATAAGTCCCAGTCCAAATAGCATCCCCGACCAAAGATTACGATGAATGAATGAATTTGGTATAGCACTTGTTTTATGTATATAGTTTTTATCCCTGATCATAATCTTCTCCTTTAAAAACGGTTTCCTACCCCCAATTTCCCCCAAATAAATAAGCTATAAACCATAGCCGTGAAACTTTCTAACCTAAGGAGCAGGCAGAAATCTTACGCAGATTAATAAATAATTTCTAAATAATCTAATAAACCCCTAATTCCTACTTGACTAATAGGAATACTAAATCTATGATTATAGTAATCAATTTTTATGACTGAAAAAGTGATTGGAAAAGTCCAGTAGCTTTGAAATATACGCTTTTTACAGTAAAAAATTTGCGAGGTGGTATTGTTGCAACTTCAGGTATTGAACAGTCCGTTTAATCAGGAGCAGGCAGAACTCCTAAACCGCCTTCTGCCAACATTGACCGATTCTCAGAAATTATGGCTGAGTGGATATTTGGCCGCGTCCCAGTTTACCTCTGTTCAGGGCACGCCAAGTACACCTACGGCAACAGTGACAAAAGATGTAACGATTCTGTACGGGTCGCAAACAGGCAACTCACAGGGTCTGGCTAAGAAAGCGGCCAAAACTCTTGAAGGAAATAGCTTCCAAGTAACCCTTTCATCCATGAGTGACTTTAAACCAAACAATTTAAAAAAGGTTAAAAACCTGCTGGTCATTGTCAGCACCCACGGTGAGGGAGATCCGCCTGATAATGCTATCTCATTCAACGAATTCCTATTTAGCAAACGTGCACCAAAACTGAACGACCTTCACTTCTCTGTACTGGCACTGGGAGACAGCTCGTATGAATTCTTCTGTCAAACAGGTAAAAATTTTGATGCCCGATTAGAGGAACTAGGGGGTACACGACTATATCCTCGGTTCGATTGTGATGTCGATTATGAAGAACCGGCAGGAGAGTGGCTCGAAGGTGTAGTTAGCAGTTTAAACGAATCAGAGGGAGGAAGTGCTGCCCCTGCTTCCATTACTGCGCCACAATCAGCAGTGGAAACGGAATACTCGAGAACAAATCCATTTAAAGCGGAAGTGCTTGAAAATATCAATTTAAATGGGCGAGGCTCCAACAAAGAAACTCGTCATCTCGAGTTATCACTTGAAGGCTCTGGCCTATCGTTTGCGCCTGGTGACAGCCTAGGAATTTATCCGGAGAACGATCCGGAACTCGTAGAATTGCTTCTTGCTGATTTAAAATGGAGTCCAGAAGACAGTGTGACGATTAATAAACAGGGAGAGGTCCTTTCACTAAGAGAGGCACTTACTTCTTATTACGAAATAACCGTCCTTACCAAACCTCTTCTTGAAAAAGTCAGCCAGCTGACAAACAATGCCGGGTTAAAGGACCTTTTAACACCAGAAAATGCACAACAGCTTAAACAATATCTTTCCGGACGTGATTTACTCGATTTGGTACGTGATTATGGGGCATGGGGTGAATCTGCACAGGAATTTGTTTCATTACTTCGAAAAATTCCTGCCCGTCTGTATTCCATTTCCAACAGCTTAACGGCGAATCCTGAGGAAGTGCATTTGACAATCGGTGCTGTTAGATATGAAGCAAACGGTAGACAGAGAAAAGGGGTTTGCTCCACATTAACAGCGGAGCGTCTGCAGTTAGGCGATAAAGTTCCTGTTTTTGTTCAACATAACGAAAACTTTAAATTGCCGCAGAATTCGGATGCCCCGATCATTATGGTTGGAGCTGGCACCGGTGTCGCGCCGTTCCGTTCGTTTATGCAAGAAAGGGAAGAAGCAGGTGCAGATGGAAAGTCCTGGCTGTTCTTTGGAGACCAGCATTTCCGCACAGATTTCTTATACCAAATTGAATGGCAAAAATGGCTGAAGAATGGTGTCCTTACGAAAATGGACGTTGCCTTTTCTCGCGATACAGATGAAAAGGTGTATGTGCAGCATCGCATGCTTGAACACAGTAAGGAATTGTTCCAATGGCTAGAAGAAGGCGCCTATGTTTATATTTGCGGTGATGAAAAGAACATGGCTCATGATGTCCATCAAACTCTAATTAGCATTGTGGAACAGGAAGGCAATATGACTCGTGAGCAAGCAGAAACTTATATAGCTGAATTGCAACAGCAAAAACGTTATCAACGGGACGTTTATTGACCTGGTGTGGAAAGGAGTTTTCAACATGGTGAATCAAATTTTAAAAGCGCCTGATGGTCCTCCAAGTGATGTTGAAGAAATTAAAGTTAATAGTGACTATCTGCGTGGAACATTGAAAGAAGTTATGCAAGAACCTCTTAGTGCTGGAATACCGGAAAGTGACAACCGGCTGATGAAACATCACGGAAGTTACCTGCAAGATGACCGGGACTTACGGACTGAGCGCCAAAAGCAAAAACTGGAACCGGCTTACCAATTTATGCTCCGCGTTCGTGCTCCAGGAGGGGTGGTAACTCCAGAGCAATGGCTTGTCTTGGATGGGCTAGCTGATCAAAACGCCAACGGAACAATTAAATTAACAACTCGCCAGTCGTTCCAATTTCACGGAATTTTAAAGTGGAATATGAAAGACACGATTCAGCGAATCCATAATACTCTGCTTACAACTCTAGCAGCGTGCGGAGATGTTAACAGAAACGTCATGTGTAATCCAAATCCATATCAATCGGAAGTCCATGCAGAAGTCTATGAATGGGCGAGCTATTTAAGTGAATACTTACTGCCTCGCACAAGAGCGTATCATGAAATTTGGCTGGATGAAGAAAGAGTAGCCGGAACACCCGATGTAGAAGAGGAGCCAATCTACGGACCTACCTATCTACCTCGTAAATTTAAAATTGGGATCGCTGTCCCGCCATCCAATGATGTGGATGTTTTTTCGCAGGATTTGGGACTTATTGCGGTCGTGGAAGATGGCAAGTTAATTGGTTTTAATGTCGCAATCGGCGGCGGCATGGGTATGACCCACGGCGATAAAGCTACTTATCCGCAGGTCGCAAAGGTGATTGGCTTCTGCACACCTGATAAAATTGTAGAATTGGCCGAAAAGACGATCACCATCCAACGTGACTACGGAAATCGATCGGTGAGGAAAAATGCCCGGTTCAAATACACGATTGACCGTCTCGGATTAGAAGCAGTCAAAGAAGAGCTGGAGAACCGGCTTGGCTGGAAGTTAGAGGAAGCAAAACCTTATCACTTTGATCATAACGGTGACCGTTATGGCTGGGTTAAAGGGGTTGGGGGAAGATGGCATTTCACCCTGTTTGTCCAAAATGGCCGGGTAGCAGATTTTACGGATTATAAACTAAAAACCGGCTTAAAAGAAATTGCCAAGATTCATACAGGTGATTTTAGGCTGACGCCAAATCAAAACCTGGTGATTGCTAATGTTTCCAGTCAGAAAAAGAAAAAGATTGCAGAACTGATGGAGCAATACGGCTTAACCGACGGTAATTACCATACTGCATTACGCCGCAGCTCGATGGCTTGTGTTGCTTTGCCGACATGTGGTTTAGCTTTTGCTGAAAGTGAGCGCTACTTGCCAGTGTTGATGGATAAAATTGAAGAAATTGTGGATGAAAATGGCCTTCGTAATGAGGAAATCACCATTCGCATGACCGGATGTCCAAACGGCTGTGCTCGTCCGGCACTTGCTGAAATTGCCTTAATTGGAAAAGCTGTTGGTAAATATAATATGTATCTTGGTGCAGCTCATGACGGAAGCCGTTTGAATAAAATGTATCGTGAAAACATCGGGGAAGATGAAATATTAAGCGAACTTAAATTACTTTTCTCCCGTTACGCAAAAGAACGTAAAGATGGAGAGCACTTTGGTGACTTTGTCATCCGTGCGGAAATTATAAAAGCCACCACAGACGGCACTAATTTTCACGACTAAAAAAGAGACAGGTTTCTGTCTCTCAGATTGTCGAGAAAGGTTATTTTTCTCGGCAATTTTTCATTTTACTTGAATTAAAATATGATTTTTAGAATTGATTATCGCCTGCAATGGGGCCTATTGATTTCCGCTCCAGGTGCTTCGCGGACCTTAGGGCGTGCCGGGGAGCCTCCTCG
>NZ_HG942048.1:110927-133084 GCF_000612665.1 Neobacillus dielmonensis | reverse complement strand
TTAACGCGGTGAACTGTTAAAGTAATTAGATGTAATAAGAGGCTGCCGAAGGGTTTTTCGACAGCCTGAGAGACAGGTTTCTGTCTCTTTTTTTTAGTCTTGACTACCCGGAAAATAAGCGAGTTTAAAATAATGACCAAACATTAGAGACAAGGTCGCTTATTTTCATACCCCATGGTGCAAAAGTTTTGCATGGGTGTCTCTGTTAAATTAGACTGTTGACCTCCGCTCCAGACGCTCGCTTTCTAAGGGGGACCGGTCCCCAGCCCCTTGCTCCCGCAGGGCATTGAAATTCATCCTCGAATCCGCCCACGCACGAAGAAAATACGATAGCATAAGGAAAGCATCCATGAACTTTCTTCGAACGAAATTATGCGATAGAATAATGGAGGATTTTCGAGGAGTTGAGCACCTTCATCTCCAATCAACAGAGTTAAAAAAATCAACATTGTCATTTAACAAAGACTTAGTCTTATAAATTTAACAAGTGGTTTCCATCCAAATATAATACAAATAAAACAGAATACATCAGGGAGTGATCATAATGGAATCAACCATTCAAGAATGTGCAGGTATGATCCGGGATTCGAAGAATATGGTAGTGCTTACTGGTGCCGGAATCAGCACCGAGTCGGGGATTAAGGATTTTCGGTCGCGGACTGGAATCTATCAGTTGGCTCCAGAATACATACTTTCCTTAGATTATTTTTATCAACAGCCAAGAGCATTTTATCAATTTGCTTTTGAAAACTTGTATCATCCCAATGCTGTTCCCAATAAAGGACACGACATAATCGCCTACTGGGAAAAACAAGGCATGGTTACACAGATTATCACGCAAAATATTGATGGACTTCACCAAAAAGCAGGAAGCAAACATGTCATCGAGTTTCATGGTACGATGGAAACCGCCATATGTCTCAATTGCGGAAAGATCTATTCAGCTGATGAGATGGGACGCCGAATGAACACGATGGAGGATTTTTATGTCTGTGATGCTTGCGAAGCGGCTCAAAAATTCGAGCATTATATCAAACCTAATGTTGTCCTATTTGGGGATTCAGGGGAATGGTTTACCCCAGAAGGATTTCATACCATCTTGAACAAGATGGAAAGTGCGGATTGTATATTAGTATTGGGTACGAGCTTGAATGTCACACCTTTTTCCACATTCCCGCAATACAAGCAGGAGGGAGTGCCACTAATTATTATTAACATTGGCCAAACACCATACGATCATCAACCCGATACACATGTCATTCACGAATCCATTGGCCAAACACTGACTGAAATCAATGAAGCCCTGTGAAAAAAAAAAGCAGCGGATTTTTTACTATAAATCCACTGCTTCCTAACCAGTATCCATTCAGTCATTTAATGTTGTATTTTTAGCTTCCGGCTGCTATTTGGCTGATAGGTTGCAAAAACCGCTCCAAGGATCGCTATCAATCCGCCAACCAGTGTAATCAATGACACACTTTCCTGTAACAGCAAGACACCAAACACAACCGTCCAAACAGGAAGGAGGTTGATAAACGGAGCAGCCAATGCAGCCCCAACTCTTTGTACACCAGCTGACCAAGAGAAGAAAGCGACCACTGATGCTAATGTGCTTACATACATTAACGCAAGCCATGCGGTTCCGGTCATATGAATCATATCGGCATGAACAGTCCCAATACAGCTTAATGCGCTCAAGAATGTTCCGTATAATGCAGCACCTGCTGTCATCGTGAGCGGATCCATTTTTGTGCCGTATTTTTTCCCGAGAACGGTGTAAATACCCCAAGCTATACAAGAGAGTAAGATTGCGATAATACCACTTATCGACGCATGGGCATTTCCGTCATGTTTTCCTTGAAGTAAAAGAATAACTCCAATAATGGATACAACGGCTCCAATCCATGATTTAAGATTTATTTTCTCTTTTAGAATAAAAGGAGTAAAAAATAAAATAGCGATAGGGATACCCGCAGAAATCATTCCAGCATAGGAAGCGCTTAGATAACGTAAGCCTAAATAATTTAACGTGGAGAAGGCAAATATCCCAAAAAAGCCGAGCGCCAAGAATTCCTTCCATCGAACAAAGACTGGGAACTGTTTGTTATTCAACTTCAGTAGTCCCCAAAGTAGAAGACTAGAGATTGCCCAGCGGATCGTGTTAAGCAAGGTAGCCGGCAAGGCGGGCGCTAAAATCCTGCCGCAAATGTAGTTTCCGCCCCACAGGATTGTCGCTAAAATTAACAATAGTATACCTTTTTTCATTTTGTATTTCCTTTCTAATAAGCAACATAAATAATCCCGAATCGAGCTGCTATGTAGCGGCTAACAAATCGGGATTCTTATATATAATATTAAATTAAGCACCTTGCTTATAAGGTATATAGGCAGAATGGTTATCATCCCATTGGAAAATTCCATCACGCAATTGAATCACCGTATTAAATGGGCAGGTAATAGAAGAGGCGTTGTTATCGGATGTTTGCTGGTCATTGGTTAGCTGCTTTTTAAGCTGAAGCAATTCTTCTTTTGATGCTACCCGAATGACAGAATCAAGCGAAATTTTATTTTCTTTATTTCCATTTCGTTTGCTGATGCTTTCTTGGAACCCTTTATTAAATTGCAACATCATGTGGAGGTCACTTATGCACGCTACACCAAAAACATCTTTAATCGTATCCTCATATCGGACTTGATAATCGGTTGCAAATTTAACAATATCTTTTTCCGGATTTACTAAAATATAAATGGTTTCGATTGAGTTTTTCAATCTTAACACCCTTTCTATTGATTTGTATGAGGATTGATATAATAAATTACACATGGTAATTGATTGACATGCATCTATTGTTGTAAATTTTAATAATAATTTTTAAGACAACTTAAATATTATAACATATTTTTTCATTTTGAGGTAAGAAGCGAGTTTCGAGGTTTTTTACTGGTTGATTTCGCCAATTATTCTAAACATTTCGATACTTTTCCCTTGCGTTATCGGAATTTTATATTATACTAGAAAACATATTATAAATTTCATAATTTTTAAAAAAAGGAAGCGACGAACGTTGAATTATTTATTCGCACCTCAGACGGCAAACTACGAATCTTCTGCAGTACGAGACATTTTAAAAGTGACCCAGCAAGGGCATGTTATTTCATTTGCGGGGGGACTGCCTGCTGAGGATATTTTTCCGTTAGATGCTGTAAAAAATGCCTATGAAAAAGTGTTTGCTTCAGGAAAATCATCCTTGCAATACGGATTGACGGAAGGGTTTATCCCACTTCGAGAAGCGATCCAATCGCGGATGCAGCAAAAAGGCATATCTTCCACACCCGATAACATCATGCTCACGACTGGTTCCCAGCAAGTCATTGATTTGTTTTCGAGAATTATGTTAGCTCCCGGAGATGTGGTTCTGACGGAAGACCCTACCTATCTTTCCGCCTTACAGGTTTTCAGATCTCACGGGGCACATGTGATAGCGGTCAATAGTGATGATGAAGGTATGGACCCAGAGGATCTAAAGGCTAAAATGGAACTTTATAATCCTAAATTCGTCTATGTGATCCCAACCTTTTCAAATCCAGACGGGAAACTCTGGAGCAAAGATCGACGGGATGCTTTATTGCAGTTGAGCGAAGAACACAATGTATTGATCCTAGAAGATGACCCATATGGAGATATTCAATTCCATCCTGAAGATAAAATCGAGCCCATTGCGGCATTGGACAGTGATCAAAGCCACGTCCTATATACAAGTACTTTCTCAAAGTCAGTAGTGCCGGCTCTAAGGACGGGGTGGGTAACAGGTCCTATTGAAGTAATCCAAATGATGGCGAAAGCAAAGCAAATGAACGACTTACATTCTAGCAGCATTGACCAACAGGCACTTTACTATTTGTTGCGCGACTTTGATTTGAACGGACATATTAATCGAATTCGCACCGTTTACTACCACCGGATGACCATTATGAGAGATTATTTAGCCAAACTGGGAACAGACCTGTTTACCTTTAATGAGCCAAAAGGTGGCATGTTTATGTGGGTGAAAGGAAATGAGCAGTTAGACACGACCAAACTGCTTCACCAAGCAGTTGAAAAAGGTGTCGCCTTTGTACCGGGAGCTCCTTTTTATGTACAAGAGCCAAAGTTAAATACATTCCGGTTAAACTTTAGCCATTCAGCTCCAGAAAAAATTGAACTTGGCATGGATCGGTTAGTTGAAGTCTTATTAAATCCAGCTGAACTTATATAACAGCTTTTACAACGAGGAAGGAAGCAATGACGTCGAATTTTTGGGTTCGGCGTGTTGCTTCCTTTTTTCTTTTTTAAGAAGGGAAATAACCGGGAGGACTTGAATATATAAATATAATTATACAGAATTTTTGTAAAATTTAATTTTAAAAAGGCGGGTTTACTATGAGTGCAATTCCACGGCCAGCATCAACTGTTGTATTAATTGATAGTCAATCGAGGGTGTATTTGACGAAAAGGCCTGAGACAATGAAATTTATGGGAGGATTTTATGTCTTTCCGGGTGGTGCTGTTGACAAAGGGGATCAAGTACACCTCCCAAAAGTAATCGATGATAGCGTAACCAATGAATCTTTTAATCCTGCCCATTACGTGGCAGCTGCAAGGGAATTATTTGAGGAAGTTGGGATAGTAATTTGTAAAAGCCAGGAGGGTTCTGTGGTTCATTTGGATATAGAAAAGCAGGCAGCCTACCGCCGTCAACTACTTGACAAAGATATAACATTTTATGATTTTCTCATACAGGAACATCTTTTGCTTGATTTTGAAAACCTGAAATACTTTGGTCATATAGTTACACCTGAAGTAAGCCCTATTCGCTTTGATACCCGTTTTTTTCTTGCCAAACTTCCAAATGGTCAATTGCCCCATCCGGATTGTCACGAGATTAGTGATGCATTTTGGATTTCACCTTCAGAAGCTATATCAGAATACGAGAGTGGGAAAATCTCGCTTGCACCGCCAACTCTTCATTCACTGAAGACCATCATCAACTATCTGAATGGCGAACCGCTTGTTATGAGCCGATTTCATGTAAATGATTACAAACTACCGTTTAAAAAATAGTAAAATAATCTAACACTATTTCAATTTTGCGTCAATTGACAATATTTGTACAATTTATTAAAATGAACAAGTGATAGTAAATAAATAACAAAAGGGGGAGTATTTGGTTGAAAAAGAAAAAGTTTCTATTTTCAATGGTTTTTCTATTAGCTTTGTCTATGATTCTTGCTGCATGTGGCAGCAAAGACACCAGCGGCAGTTCTGAGGGTTCCGGGGACAAAGGAGAAGAAAAAGCAGAAGAAACCATAAAATTTATGAGTATTTTAACTGGGGGGACTGGTGGTACATATTATCCTCTAGGTGGTTCCTTTGCCAAAATCATTAAGGATGAAACAGGTATTGATGCCAATGCTGAAACCACTGGAGCATCTGCTGAAAACATGACCACTCTAAAAAATGGTGAGGGTGAAATAGCTTTTTCACAAACTGATATTGCCTCTTATGCCACTGAAGGCAAATTAATGTTTAAAGACAATAAGGTAGACAATATCAAGGCAATTGCAACTCTTTACCCAGAAACAATTCAAATCGTTACCACGAAAAAGTCAGGAATTAAATCCGTGGAAGACTTAAAAGGCAAAAAAGTATCAGTGGGTGCACCAGGTTCCGGTACGGTAGCCAATGCTGAACAAATTTTAGAGGTTCATGATCTGAAGTTTGATGACATTAAAAAACAGGACCTATCCTTTGACGAATCTACTCAAGGAATTCAAGATGGTACCATTGACGCAGCATTTGTTACTGCCGGAACTCCTACTGGTGCTGTAGAAAGTCTTTCCGCCACTGAGGATGTCGTGATTGTCCCAATTAAACAGGACAAAATCGATGCCTTAATTAAAAAATATCCATACTATATCAAGGATGAAGTGCCTGCCAATACTTACAAATTGAAGGAAGCAGTTCCAACCGTTGCTGTTCAGGCGATGCTTGTAGCAAGAAGCGACCTTTCTGAAAAAGTAGTTTACGATGTGACAAAGGCTATCTTTGAAAACCTTGATAAAGTAACACATGCAAAAGGAAAATTGATCAAAGTGGAAAATGCATTGAACGGTGTCGGTATTGAAGTTCACCCAGGCGCACAGAAATACTTTGATGAAAAAGGTGTAAAAGCGGCAAAATAATCCATTTTCATGTAGGTTTGTTCGATATTATGTGGACCGGCTGTTGTTTATAGCCGGTCTCATTTTCTAATTGTTTTAAGTGGTAATTTATGGATATAACTTCCACTTACCTATTACCTCAAATAAATATGATACTCCTCAGCTGTTTAAGGTGAAACCATGAAAAAAACAAGGATACGGTTAATAACTTTAATCATTATCATTCTAATGGCCATTTTAATTTTTTTCCCTTACAGGCAGGCGGTTGTATTTCAGCCAAGGGATCACTCTATGGTGTTTGCCTATTTCCCAATTAATGACGACCAGACATTTAAGATTAAATATACCCATTCTATCCATCTATCCGATGTGGTCGAAAGCTACAAGATACTCCCAAATAAAGAGATACAGCAATACGAACTAATGTATGCCGAAACAGCAGTCGGAATGCCGGCAAACGCGGCAGAAGGGGAGAAATTTGAACATAAGAACGGGAAATATTACATCAAAAACATGAAACGGACTTTTCCATACTTCTATTTAAGAATTGGCCAAGTCCGGGCCAATCATCGAGTGATTTTTCAAAATAAACAATATCAATTATCAAAATCAATTAAGCCAGGCACTTCTGTAAAAGTCGCAATCAGAAACCTGAACTTATTACAACAATGGAAAGGAGTGAATATCCTTGAATCATTTTGAGGAGGCACTTTCTGAAGAGAAACAACAGGAGCTTTTGGAGAAATATGATCCGGAAGCGGGAACAAGAAAATTAAAGGGAATTATTAAGTGGATTGTTTTTATTGGACTAGTAGCATTTTCATTATTTCATGTATATACGGGGATTTTTGGGATGCTCACTGCGCAATTGCAACGGTCTGTTCATTTAGGCTTTGCCCTTGCTCTCATTTTTTTACTTTTTCCTGCAAGCAAGAAAAACCTTGGGAAAAAACATAAAGTAGCTTGGTACGACCTGATTTTAGCAGCTCTATCCATTATTGTCGGTTCTTACTGGCCTGTTATGATTGACGAATTAGTATCGCGGACAGGTAATTTGACCACTTTAGATTTCTATGTTGGGTTAGGAGCGATTCTGCTGGTGTTAGAAGCTACCCGCAGGGCTGTTGGACTTCCCATCACCATCATCGCTGTAGTATTTATCCTGTATGCACTATACGGTCCGTACATGCCTGGGTTCATTGCCCACCGCGGGGTTAGCCTCGACCGTCTGGTGCAAACGATGTTCTTTACGACAGAGGGGATTTTAGGTACACCATTAGGGGTATCATCGACCTTTATATTTTTATTCTTATTATTCGGTTCCTTTTTAATTAAAACAGGTGTTGGTGAATACTTTAATGATTTGTCGATTGCGGTTGCCGGCAGGAGTGTGGGGGGACCCGCAAAAGTAGCGGTTTTCTCCAGTGCTCTTCAGGGTACCATCAGCGGAAGTTCCGTTGCAAATGTTGTAACCTCTGGAGCATTTACCATTCCAATGATGAAAAATCTCGGCTATAAAAAAGAGTTTGCTGGTGCCGTTGAGGCAGCATCCTCCACTGGTGGACAAATCATGCCGCCGATTATGGGGGCTGCTGCATTCTTAATGGTTGAATTTATTGGCGGCGGCATTACTTATTGGGATATTGCCAAAGCTGCTGCGATTCCTGCGGTTCTTTATTTTGCTGGAATCTGGATTATGACCCATTTCGAGGCAAAGCGAATCGGACTGCGTGGATTAACGAAGGAAGAAATGCCAAGTTTGAAGATGGTACTGAGTAAATTGTATTTATTAATTCCTATCATCGCGATTATCATATTAATGATGTCGGGAATGAGTGTCATTCGAGCAGCACTTTGGTCGATTGTGATTACCGTGGTGGTCAGTGCACTAAAAAAAGAGACTCGAGTTGGTTTCAGAGGAATTATTGATGCTCTTGCAGATGGAGCTAGGTCCGCATTAGGTGTCGCTGCAGCTACTGCAGCAGCAGGTATTATTGTAGGTGTGGTTACCAAAACCGGTCTAGGATTGAAAATGGCGAATGGGTTGCTAGATTTATCGGGCGGACTGCTTCTGCCGACATTATTCTTAACCATGATTGCATCATTGATTCTCGGCATGGGCTCGCCAACAACTGCTAATTATGTTATTACATCCACCATTGCTGCCCCAGCGATCATTTTACTGGGTGTCCCTGACTTATCCGCCCATTTGTTCGTTTTTTATTTTGGAATTATTGCTGATATTACTCCTCCGGTTGCTTTAGCAGCCATGGCAGCTGCTGCCATTTCAGGAGGTGAACCGTTCCGAACGGGGGTCGAGTCGTCGAAACTGGCCATTTCAGCCTTTATCATCCCGTATATGTTTGTTCTATCACCTGAATTGCTAATGATTGATACTACTTGGACTTATTTAATATGGGTGTGCTTTACAGCATTTATTGGAATGATTGCCATCAGCGCAGGTGTCATCGGATTCTGGATGCGTAATCTGACTTGGTACGAAAGGATCCTTGCATTTGGCTCAGGATTGGCGCTCATTTATCCAGAAAAAATTTCTGATATCGTTGGTTTAGTGATCTTCTTCGGCTTATTAGCATTACAGTACCTATATAAGAGAAATAGTGCAGCAAATAAACAACAAATATCTGGATAGTCCCCATTTTTATGGGGGCTTTTTTTGTGGATTAATATAAGGCTAAAAAAATACTGTTTATTATATGAAAAGAGTAGAAAAATAAAAAGAAACCTTCCAAAATGATAGCAATAAAAAAATTGAACCAATAGTACAAATTTTAAAAGCCTGTATGACAACTTTCTTTGCAAGCCTTTACATTACAGGATTTATTTGTTGCAAAAATTGGACTTGTGGTATATGATATTTTCTATTGCTATAGTATATGTAGAGAAAAATACGAACTAAACACACAGGGGGAAATATATTTATGGGTCAAACTGAAAAAAACAGTCAACGTCCGCCATATGGCATTATAGCGGTATTAATGATTGGTGCATTTATTGCATTTTTAAACAATACATTATTGAATATTGCCTTACCTTCTATCATGAAGGACCTAGACATTGAAGCATCTACCGTTCAGTGGCTCACCACCGGGTTTATGCTTGTTAACGGCATTTTGATTCCTACCACTGCATTCTTAATTCGAAAATATTCGGTACGTCATCTGTTCTTAGCCGCAATGTTATTATTTACCATCGGAACCATCGTGGCAGGAACCGCGACAGTGTTTGGCGTTTTATTGACGGGCCGGATGTTACAGGCATCAGGTTCAGCCATCTTAATGCCATTGTTAATGAATGTTATGTTAGTCAGTTTCCCAATTGAAAAGAGGGGAACTGCCATGGGAGTATTTGGACTTATATTAATGTTTGCACCGGCAATTGGACCGACTTTATCAGGTTGGATTGTCGAGCATTATGACTGGCGTATGCTCTTCCACTTTGTCACTCCAATCGCGATTGTAGTGGTTCTAATCGGTTTCTTCTTATTAAAAGATAAAAAAGAAAAACTTACTATGCATCTTGATTTTGTATCATTATTGCTGTCAAGCATCGGTTTTGGTGGAATCCTTTATGGTTTCAGTACAGCCAGTAGTAAAGGGTGGGATAGCCCTCAAGTTTATGGGGCCATCATCATTGGGGTTGTGTCCTTGGCTGTGTTTATCTTAACTCAATTGAGAAAAGATGATCCAATGTTGAATTTTAGGGTATACAAATATCCCATGTTTGCTTTATCATCAGCGATTACAATGGTTGTCAACATGTCTCTATTTGCTGGAATGATTCTGCTGCCAATTTATACACAGAACTTAAGAGGCATATCACCGATGGATGCAGGATTGTTGCTCCTCCCAGGTGCCATCATCATGGCTGCGATGTCTCCGATTAACGGAAGATTATTCGATAAGATTGGCGGACGAATCTTAGCCGTTATCGGTTTGGCCATTATCGTTGTTACAACCTATATGTTCAGTAAATTGACTCTAGAAACAACTTATGCGCATTTAATCCTGATTTACTCGATTCGTTCATTTGGAATGTCCATGGTTATGATGCCGGTTTCCACAAATGGATTAAATCAGCTGCCGAAACGGTTGTATCCACATGGTACGGCCATGAATAATACACTCAACCAAGTAGCGGGCGCTATTGGAACGGCCCTTTTAGTTACAATTATGACCAATCGTGCCGAATCCCAAGGGAAACAGCTTGGGGAAGAGGCTATGAAGCATTTTACCGGACAGCCGACACCTGAGGCTATCGCGCAAATGAAACAGCAGATTGCTGCCCAGGCCATGTTAAACGGAATTAATTTTGCTTTCGTAGTTGCTACGGCCATCGCAGTTGTGGCCCTTGTTTTAGCTCTATTTATTAAACGGGCAAAACCTGCAGAGGACCCGATTGGCGGAACACCAACGAAACCAGCTAATCAAACAGTCGTCCCTAAATTGGCTAAGAGTTAAAATATCATGCAAAAAGCCCTTGTTTCAGGGCTTTTTGTGTTTTTATTGACAGATTGATGATGCTGCCGATATATTACAAATATAGACGAATTTTTCACGAATCATTATAGGATAGAAGGATTAAGGAGCTCCCTAATGACTACATCTAAACAAGAATCCGTTACGCATTTTGGAGAAGAACAAATGGACAATATTCGTGATTTCATAAGCCTCCATAAAGAACTTGCAGAACTAAAGTATGCTCTTGACGAGTCATCTATCATAGCCATAACTGACCAAAGGGGTACAATTCAAGGTGTTAATAAAAAATTTTGCGATATTTCACAATATAGCAAGGAAGAATTGATTGGCCAAAATCATCGGATTCTTAATTCTGGCTTTCATCCGAAAGAATTTTTTCAAGAAATGTGGAGAACCATCGGCAACGGAAACGTGTGGCGCGGAGAAATCTGCAACCGGGCCAAAGATGGCAGCTTATATTGGGTGCACACCACGATTGTTCCTATCCTTTCCAAAACAGGAAAACCATCGCGTTATATTTCCATCCGCGTCGACATTACCGAGCATAAGCTGATGGAAAGGGACCTTCAGAACGCATTAAAGGACGAATTTAATCAAACTGTTAAAAACTTTGAAAATGGCATCTTTAAATTAAAACAGGATTCGGATGGGAACATCCTTTATAAAATGGCTGAAGGAAAATTGCTGAAGAACTTAGGATTTACGACGGAAAGGCATAAAAATAAAACGCCAGAAGAAATTTTCCCTTACGACATCGCCCAAATTAAGCTATTAAACTATAAAAAAGCTTTCAAAAATGGATTACGTGTCAATTATGAAGTGGAATTGGGAGGCCGAATGCTTTACGTGGATGTCATTCCAATTAAGCAACATGACAAGGTTGTAGAGCTTTTAGGCTATTTGCATGACGTAACGGATCTAAGAAGAACACAGCAAAAGCTCCAAGAAAATGAACTTCTCTATCAATCTCTGTTCAGGCATAGCCAGGATGCGGTTTTTACCTATGATCAATCAGGTAAAATGGTGAATATGAATCCTGCAACAGAAAAAATCTTAGGATACTCACTGGACTGTGTACAGAACTTAACAATACGCAATTTAATTGAGGGAAATTATCGGAAAAGAGCCGTGCAATGTTTTAAAAGAGCCCTGACTGGGGAACCGCAAAATTTTGATATCATTGTTTATCATAAAAATGGCCACAAAGTCTATCTAAATCTCACTTATTTGCCTATTATTATCGATCAGCAGATTACAGGAATTTACTGTATTGGCAAGGATATCACCGAACAAAAAAGAACCCAGGAATTAAATGCCTTTTGGGCACGTCACGATGAATTAACAAAGCTTCCGAATCGGCGGGGATTTGAAGAAGCCTTAACTCAATCAATAGAACATGCCAAAAACCAACAATCCCGACTTGCAGTCATGTACATCGATTTAGACCGGTTCAAAAACATTAACGACACACTAGGGCATATAACCGGAGACCAACTCCTTGAGCAGTTGGCGTTACGGTTAGTAACTCGGATTGGCAATGAAAATTGTATTGCACGTATGGGTGGGGATGAATTTATGGTGTTATGTCCCAGCATTCATAGTGAAGAAGATTCTGTTGCCTATGCGAAGGAATTATTAACTTGGTTAACTGAACCATTTATGATTCATGACTTTGACCTATATGTAACAGCAAGTATTGGTATAAGTATTTTTCCTACCGATGGTGAAACTGTCAACGATTTAATGAAACATGCAGATATTGCCCTTTATAAAGCAAAAGATCAAGGGAGAAACAATTACCAAATCTATTCCTCAACTATGGACACGATGAGCTATCAGTCTTTTTTTCTGGAACGAGATTTAAGAAAAGCGCTGATGAATAATGAGTTTCTGGTTCATTTACAGCCGCGGGTTAATACCGAGACGAAACAAATTATTAGTGCAGAAGCTTTAATTCGCTGGAATCATCCTGAATATGGATTAATTTCCCCTTCAGAGTTTATTCCACTTGCAGAAGAAACTGGTTTAATCATTCCAATTGGAAATTGGATGAAACGAACTGTCTGTGAACAACTGGTCTGTTGGAAAAATGCAGGAGTGCCGGTAGTTCCTATCAGTATTAATATTAGTCCACAACATTTTATACAAAGAGATTTCTCCCAAAGTTTTAAACAATTGCTAAACGAGTATGGTTTAGAAGGGGATTTACTGGAGATTGAGATTACCGAGAATTCCCTTATGAAAAATGAGGCTGAGGTCATCCAAACCATTAATGAATTAAAAGCCATGGGCATCAAAATTTATATAGATGATTTCGGTACCGGCTATTCATCCTTTTCATACCTTAAGTCCTTTCGCCTTGATGGCATCAAAATTGACCGTTCCTTTATTCATAATATATCTTGTCAGTCGGAAAATGCCGGAATCACCGCAGCTATGATTCAGCTTGCCCACCTGTTAAAAACAGATGTCATTGCAGAGGGAGTCGAATCCTACGAGGAACTGAAGTTTCTTCGCGAGCAGAATTGCCGCCAGGTCCAGGGCTATTTATTTGCTAAACCTGCCTCTGTACAGGAATTTGAATCATTGTTAAAAACAGGATTAAACTAATAATCCTCCATAATTGGAGGGTTATTTTTTTCTATTTCTTCTATTTCTAGAATTTAAGTCGAGAGTCCTATAATGAAATTGACATGAATATATTTAATTAATCCAATTCATCATGAATTGTAAGTTTTTTGTAAGCGATTCCATAGGAGGGGAGGGATCATGATGAACATTTTACTGTGCTGTGCAGCAGGGATGTCTACGAGTTTGTTGGTCACCAAAATGGAAGCGGCCGCTAAGGCGGAGGGATTTGAGGCAAAAATTTGGGCAGTAAGTGCGAGTGAGGTCAATCAACATCTTGATCAAGCAGATGTACTGCTGGTGGGACCACAGGTTCGTTATCTGTTGCCACAGTTGAAGAAAAAAGGGGCAGAAAAGGGTATTCCAGTCGATGCGATTAATCCGGTACATTATGGAAGGTGCAATGGGGAGGAAGTTTTAAAATTCGCTAGGAGTTTAATTGGTTCATAAATTCACAGAGGAGTGAATCGATATGGGCAAATTTAATCAGATGCTGGAAGAAAAGGTTATGCCGGTTGCTGCCCGAATTGCCGGTCAGAAACATCTACAAGCATTACGTGACGGGATTATCTTGACCATGCCGTTAATTATCATCGGCTCTATTTTCTTAATTTTGGGGTTCCTCCCCATTGACGGCTATCCTGAATTCATGGCCCGAACCTTTGGGGACCAATGGTCCACAAAACTCCTATATCCAGTTAGTGCCTCATTTGACATTATGGCTTTGATTGCAGGGTTTGGGATTGCCTACCGACTGGCGGAACATTATAAAGTGGACGCGCTAAATGCTGGGGCAATCTCTGTTGCAGCCTTTATTCTGGCTACACCTTATTTTACAATGTTTACTCCTGAAGGCGCAAAAGAGGCCATTCAAGTGACAGGCGTGCTTCCGATGGCATATTTAGGAAGTAAGGGTTTATTCGTTGCTATGATAATTGCCATTTTATCAACAGAAATTTATCGATTTATTATTCAAAAAAATATTGTCATTAAAATGCCGGATGGTGTACCGCCAAGTGTAAGCAGATCATTTGTAGCTTTGTTTCCAGCGTTTTTAGTCATCCTCGTTGTCTGGTTGTTGCGGCTGCTAATTGAAAATACCTCATTTGAGACGCTTCACAATGTTGTAGGACAGCTCCTTCAAGAACCATTAAGTGCTTTGGGCGGGTCATTAATTGGGGCACTGATCGCTGTATTTTTAGTTCAGTTGTTATGGTCAACAGGTTTGCATGGTGCCAGTATCGTCGGGGGTGTCATGGGCCCAATCTGGCTGGCTCAGACAGACGCTAACCGTGTAGCACTGCAAGCAGGGCAGGAACTTCCCAATGTGGTCACACAGCAATTCTTTGATATTTTTATCTATTTAGGAGGATCGGGTGCGACCATATCCTTTGCTCTTATGATGCTGTTTATGGCAAAAAGCCAACAGTCCAAGCAACTCGGACGACTGGCTATTGGGCCTGGCATATTTAATATTAATGAACCCATCACATTTGGTGCACCGATTGTCATGAACCCCTTACTCATCATCCCGTTTATCTTAACTCCACTGGTACTCGTTATAACCACCTATATCGGCATGAGTACAGGCTTTGCGCCAAGAACTGCCGGTGTTGCTGTTCCTTGGACGACACCGCCGATTATCGGGGGCTATTTGGCAACAGGCGGCAATATCCGCGGTGCTTTGATGCAAGTGATTAACTTAGTAGTGGCGTTCGCAATTTACTACCCATTCTTTAGAATGTGGGATAAACAAAATCTTAAACAGGAACAAAGCACTGGCAACTAAAAGAATACAAGAGCTTGCCGATTCGTGGCAGGCTCTTGCTTTGTAGAAAGGAGACAGTCAGGGATGAACAAAGAAGAATTATACAATCTATCTTTTCAGCTGATTTTGCATGGCGGAAATGCAAGAAGTTTAGCAATGGAGGCTATCTTTTCAGCAAAGGAAAAGAATTTTACAGGGGCATTTGAGAAGCTTTCTGAGGCCGAAACGGAATTACTCTCCGCACATCAGTTTCAAACGCAATTAATTCAAGCCGAAGCTTCAGGAGAACCAATAGCTATTCCGATTATTCTTGTCCATGCACAAGATCATTTAATGACGGCCATGACATTGACCGACCTAGCAAAAGAATTAGTGGAACTCCGTCAAGAGATGCACATCGGAAATAAAGGAGGGCGAACAGATGGTTAAAGTGGTCACGATTGGAGGCGGTTCAAGCTACACACCCGAGCTTGTGGAAGGCTTTATCAAAAGATTTGATGAATTTCCATTGCGTGAACTATGGCTGGTAGACATCGAAGCAGGGAAAGAAAAGCTCGAGATCGTTGGGAATTTGGCAAGACGAATGTTTAAACAGGCAGGACTGCCTGTCGAAGTACATTTAACACTGGACCGCCGTATGGCTATGAAGAATGCAGATTTTGTTACGACTCAATTTCGAGTGGGTTTATTGGATGCCCGTGCCAAGGATGAGCGGATACCCTTAAAATACGGCGTCCTCGGCCAGGAAACCAATGGACCTGGTGGTTTGTTTAAAGGACTTCGGACGATTCCTGTCATACTGGATATTGTCAAGGACATGGAAGAGCTATGTCCAAATGCGTGGCTGGTCAATTTTACAAATCCGGCAGGTATGGTCACAGAAGCAGTACTGCGTTATAGTCATTTCCGAAAAGTGGTGGGATTGTGCAATGTGCCGATTGGAATGGAGATGGGCATTGCCAAGTTGTTAAAGGTTGACCATTCACGAATCCGGATTGATTTCGCCGGATTAAATCATATGGTTTATGGACTAGATGTGTACCTGGATGGGGTAAGTGTAAAAAATCAGGTGATTGAATTTTTAACGAACCCGAATAACTCCAGTTTTGTGAAAAATATTCAAGGAATTGGATGGGAGCCTGAATTTATTCGTGCTCTTGGAGTACTGCCTTGTCCTTATCATCATTATTATTATAAAAGCCGGGAAATGGTGCAAAAGGAAATAGACAATGCCAAAACAGTTGGGACCAGGGCAGAAGTGGTTCAACAACTGGAAAAGGAATTATTTGAACTGTATAAAGATCGCAATCTGGCCATAAAACCTCCCCAGCTTGAGAAACGGGGCGGGGCTTATTACAGTGATGCCGCAGTCCGATTAATTACCTCTATTTACAACGATAAATGTGATATCCAGCCAGTTAATACGATGAACAATGGAGCGATTGCCAGTATTCCAAATGAATCAGCCGTGGAAGTGAGCTGCATCATTACTAAAGAAGGACCAAAACCACTGGTCATGGGAGATCTCCCGGTTGCCGTTAGAGGCCTTGTCCAGCAAATCAAGTCATTTGAACGTGTTGCAGCCCAAGCCGCAGTAACGGGGGATTATAACTTAGCCATCTTGGCACTTACCATTAATCCATTAGTTGCTTCTGATACACTGGCAAAGCAGATTGTCGATGAGATGTTAGAAGCGCACAAAAAGTATTTACCCCATTTTTTTAAAGATCGCAATGCTTCTACTTTACTTTGAAAGGGAAGGTTGGTTTGATTAAATTAATTGTAAATGCGGACGATTTTGGCTATTCAAGAGGAGTAAATTATGGGATTATCGATGCGCATAAGTATGGTATTGTAAATTCCACGACGATGATGATGAACATGCCGGATGCAGACCATGCTATAGAACTGGCGAAGCAAACACCCAGTCTGCCCTTAGGAATTCATCTTGTCTTAACATGTGGCAGACCTTTGTTACCGGATGTCCCGACTCTGGTTAATCAAGACGGGAACTTCAAAAAATTGGGGTCCTTAAAAGATAATCGAGATCTACTCTCTTCGGAAATAGAACGGGAGTGGACAGCGCAAATAGAGAAATTTTTAGCGACTGGATTGGTACCCACTCATTTTGATAGTCACCACCATGTTCACACCCTTCCAGAATTATTGCCAATTGTCCAACGACTCTCAGCAAAGTATCAATTACCTGTAAGACGAATAAATGAGATGGCTGTCAAAGGAGTACCTGCGTTTACGGATGTTTTCCTTCATGATTTTTATGGTGATGGGGCTACCTGGGATTATTTTAATAACCTGGGGTCACGGGCAGATGAAAATCAGGTGGTTGAAGTCATGTGCCACCCTGGATACTTGGATTTTTCGTTAATGACAGGCTCATCTTATAATAAAGAACGTGTTAGGGAGACTGCTATATTAACCTCTGTAAAGCTTCCTAATCAAGTGACTCTATATAAATGAAGTTTAGCCTGTGACTAGCTGATACTATTCAACTTTTACGAAACTTTCAAATATAATATATAACTGAAAGCGCTGTGATATAATTTAGATAAATATTCATTTTCTTAAGGGGTCATTGTGATGCTAAAAGAGATCTTTATTGGCTTGTCACAGAATCAAGTTTTAAACCAAGCAGCTAGAAAGTACGGATTAAGATTAGGAGCACAAAGTGTGGTAGCTGGTACCAATCTTGCTGAAGCGATCTTGAGCATGAAAGAACTGAACGCACAGGGGATTTCTTGCACAGTAGATAACTTGGGGGAGTTTGTATGTAAGGAAGAAGAAGCTCAAGCGGCAAAGGACCAGATCCTTGAAGTTATTCAAGCCATACGTGAGCATCATTTAGATGCCCATATATCCATAAAGCCTACACAATTAGGATTGGATATTGACTACAATCTTTGCTTAAACAATGTCAGAGAAATTGTCGCTAAAGCAACCCAATATGATTTGTTTGTCAACATTGATATGGAAGACTCCAAGCACCTTCAACCCACTTTTGATCTCTTAGATGACCTTTCCATTGAATTTGATAATGTAGGTACAGTCATTCAAGCATATCTTTACCAAGCATTAGAATACCTAGAAAAATATCAAGATTATCGGATTCGAATTGTAAAAGGAGCCTATAAAGAACCTGAGGATATCGCCTTTCAAAATAAAGAAGATATTGATGACAACTATATAAAACTAATAGAATGGCATTTGCTCCATGGCAAGTTCACGTCTATCGCCACCCATGACCATCGAGTTATTGACCATGTGAAACAATTTGTAAAAAAACATGCTATTCCAAATGATAAATTTGAATTTCAAATGCTATACGGGTTTCGAAAAGAAATGCAGTATAAACTGGCCGAGGAAGGCTATCATTTTTGCACCTATGTCCCATTTGGCAGTGACTGGTACGGTTACTTTATGCGCCGCCTTGCGGAACGGCCGCAAAATTTAAATTTAGTAGCGAAACAAGTTTTTAATCGTAAAACAAATACAGTGCTTGGGGTTGCAGCAGGTGCCTTTATAGTGGGTCGGTTAATAAAATCTAACTGGAAAAAGCGAAAATAAATTTTGGTTTTCAGATAAACTCTCATCAGTGTTACATCGGATGGGAGTTTTTTTATGCTAAATTAATATATTTTTATAGTCAATTGTCTAGCGTGAAATTGTAATAAAGGGGAGCGGATTCATGAAAGTGCTAACCTTAGGTATGATCAGTCCATTAATCCTAGTAGCCTGTAGTGGGGATTCAACTGATAAAAATGACTAGCCAAAGGTAGAAACGGTATCTAAAGATAACGCTGCAAAAGAGAAAGAAACAGAGAAACAATAAGCCGCAGAACAAGCTGAAAAAGAAAAACAAGATGCTCTCGAGCAACAGAAAAATAAAGTACAACTTGCAGCAAGCCTTGGTTTAGTACTAGTAACGGTTGGCAGAGTAGTCGATGGTCATACGATTGAAACATCTGACGGCGGCAAGATTAGATTTGTCGGTGTTAATACGCCAGAATCTACAACCCGACATGATCCAACAGTACTTCATCTGGAGGGACTTTAGAGACAGGCACTACAACAGGAAGTTCGACAGGTACCACTGATCCAAAATTGTACTGAACTTCGGAAGGTTTACCCGAATGGAGTTCCTTCTACCCATCCAGCATATCAATCCAAAATGGACGGCATGTGAACAATAACAACGAACAGTGAAAAAGGAGATGCTGCGATTAAGCATCTCCTTTTTTATTGGTTATGCACTCAGAGGTTAGATTAGAACAATAAAATTTACTTAGTGTGATAAAGGGACAAACTTCGACATACCTTTTAAATTATAATGAAAAAAAGCATCCCACAAGTATTACCGTTATTTTTTTACTACTTACGATAAATAGGCATTTAGACATGTACTCCAGAATAGGATAGGTGGGTAAGACATCACTGAAGAATCCACTTATACAAAAGTTAAAGGGGAAAAGTGCAATGATGAGGCAAAAATGGGGGATTTCGATATTACTAATTGGCAGTTTGCTAGGGATGACAGGCTGTGCAGAAAGCTCCGCAAAGCAAACTCCTAAGAAAGTTTCAATGCCAGCAGATCAACCTGTAACAAATACAGCAACACAACCTGCACAAGCAGAACTGCCCAAACCAGTCGTGGTAAATGTTATCGATCCCAATACAAAAGCAATTTTGAAAACACTTATCCCGAAAGAGATGGGATTTGAAACCAACCCTGATGCATACAAACAAGAACTCGAAAAATGGGCAAGGGAGTTAGCACGAGGGTCTGCCACAGCACCAGGCTATGACCAAAAAATGGTCCCAGATAGAATCGATGCTTCCGGTCAGATTATCAAAGGTAAACCAAGGGTGATTTTAGAAGAGTCAGAGTTAGTAGAGAAGGTTATGGAGACCTCAGTGAATGGAGGGGATGTGCTGCTTCCCATTTATGTAACCGAAAGCGGTTATAAACCGGAAGACCTAGGTGCATTAGATGAGGTACTTCTTGGTTCTTACAGCACCTACTTTGACAACAGTGTATCAGGAAGGTCAAAAAATATTGAATTGTCGGCCCAAGCCATTAACAATACGATTATTGGAGTACAAGATATTTTCTCTTTTAATACAACGGTTGGACCAAGTGATGTAGAACATGGTTATCAACCCGCAAAGGAAATTGTCAACAAACAATTGGTGGATGGAATTGGCGGCGGAATTTGTCAAACCTCCTCAACCCTGTATAATGCAATCGATAAAGTAGGGGTTAACTATATAGAAAAGAATCACCATTCGCTGTCAGTCGGCTACGTGCCTGCAGGGCGTGACGCAACCGTCTCTTATGGCGGCAAGGACTTTCAATTTCAAAACACTACGGGAGTTCCGCTCATCATAAAATCAATTTACCAAAGAGGCAAATTAACCATTGAAGTCAGAACTTCAGCTGCTTACCAAACTCTATATGCTCAGGGGAATTAGACTATGAGGCGCCTCTAAAAATATTAAAAAGATTTGTCCATTTTAGGTGGGCAAATCTTTTTTTGCAGAAGATATATCACTATCATTTTGATATCTAATTTAAAGCCACCTGATAGTATAGTGATAGGATACACTAGATTCTATTAAACCCGCTTGAAAGTTTGACAATTTTGTGAATTTCCTTAATACTTGCTATAAGAATCCAATTTGGATTCTCAGATTACTTCTTGATGCTACATACATGTTAAGTGAGGGATTTGCAGAAATGGAAAACACAAGTCAGAAAAAAGGCCCATATAGAGCCGATCAAGTAGGAAGTTTATTAAGATCCGAGCCTGTCAAGCTGGCTCGAGCGCAAAGAGCCGAGGGAACGATTTCGGCTGAACGGTTACGGGAAATTGAAAATGAAGAAATTACACGGATTGTCGAAAAACAAAAATCAATTGGCCTTAAAGCTGTTACCGACGGTGAATTTCGCCGTTCTTGGTGGCATTTTGATTTTCTAGAAGGGTTAACAGGTGTCGAGAGATTCATTGCTGAATCCGGTATTCAATTCCAGCAAAAGCAAACGAAATCTCGTGGGATCAAAGTGACAGGGAAATTAGATTTTGGACAGCATCCCATGCTCGAGGACTTTAAGTTTCTTCAGAGTATTGCAGGCGATCACACAGCAAAAATGACCATTCCCAGCCCAAGTATGCTCCATTTCAGGGGAGAAATTGAAAAATCAGCGTACAATGACAACGCAGAATTTTTTCATGATTTAGGGCTTACCTATAAAAAAGCAATCCAATCCTTTTATGATGCCGGCTGCCGCTACTTGCAGCTTGATGATACAGCTTGGGCCTACCTCTGTTCAGATGAACAAAGGGAACAACTAAAAGCAAGAGGGCTTAATCCAGATGAATTAAGCTCATTTTATGCTAAAACAATCAATGAAGCGGTGGCGGACCGACCAGAGGATATGTCCATCACAATGCATATCTGCCGCGGGAACTTCCGTTCAACTTGGATTTCATCGGGCGGATATGAACCAGTTGCAGAAACGCTATTTGCTGGTTTAAATATTGATGGATTTTTCTTAGAATATGACAGTGACAGAGCAGGGGGATTTGAACCACTACGATTTGTCAATCGAAACGACCTTAGTATTGTTTTGGGACTGATTACCTCTAAAAATGGTGAATTAGAAGATTCGGATGAAATCAAACGCAGAATTGATGAAGCTTCCCGTTATGTTGATTTAAGCCAGTTATGTTTAAGTCCGCAATGTGGATTTGCTTCCACTGAGGAAGGAAACTTACTCACTGAAGAGCAACAATGGGCAAAACTTCGCCATGTGGTAGAAATTGCTGAGGATGTTTGGAAATAATCATAATATGAAAAAGGCTGTCCCAAAAGGACAGCCAGATTGTCGAGAAAGGTTATTTTTCTCGGCAATTTTTCATTTTACTTGAATTAAAATATGATTTTTAGAATTGATTATCGCCTGCAATGGGGCCTATTGATTTCCGCTCCAGGTGCTTCGCGGACCTTAGGGCGTGCCGGGGAGCCTCCTCGGCGCTTTAGCG
>NZ_HG942048.1:0-110323 GCF_000612665.1 Neobacillus dielmonensis | reverse complement strand
ACAAAATCATATTCAATTTGGGCGGACTCTTTAGGTTTACCTCATTAATAATCTATTGTTAATGATATTATATCATATTAACGCGGTGAACTGTTAAAGTAATTAGATGTAATAAGAGGCTGCCGAAGGGTTTTTCGACAGCCTGGCTGTCCCAAAAGGACAGCCTTTTTCATATAGCTTATTTATAAGAGTGTTCTAATTCATCTACCAATGATCCTACATAGGAAACAGCCCTACGGATTGGTTCAGGTGTTGACATATCGACACCTGCTTGTTTAATCAATTCAAGCGGCTCCTTAGTGCCTCCGGCGCGAAGGACTTCCAGCCATCTGTCTACAGCAGTTTGACCTTCCTCTTGAATCATTTGAGAAACGGCCGTTGAAACAGTTAACCCTGCAGAATAGGTATATGGATATAATCCCATATAGTAGTGAGGCTGACGCATCCAGGTTAAGCAAGCACCTTCATCAATGACGACACTGTCTCCCCAGAATTCTTTAAGAACAGCTCCTGTTACTTCGGTTAATGTGCTAGCCGTAAGAGCAGTCCCAGATTCCGCAAGCGCATAAACCCTGCGTTGATACTCTGCCTCTAGTAGGTGAGTGACAAAGTTATGATAATAGGTGCCCAACAGCTGAAGTACGACCCAGCGGCGCATTTGCTTATCATCTGTATTAGAAAGCAAATGACGACCAAGCAGCATTTCATGCATAGTAGATGGGGCTTCAATGAAATACATTGATGGACGGGTATTCATGACTCTTTGATTCTCATTTGACAAATAAAAATGCCCTGCATGCCCAAATTCATGCGCTAGGGTAAAGCAGCCGCGCATATTATCCTGCCAAGTAATCAGAACATAAGGATGTGCGCCATAAGGGCTGGAACAAAATGCCCCGGTAGATTTTCCAATGTTATCCGCTTGGTCAACCCATCTTTCATTAAAGCCTTTTTCAATAATTGAACAGTACTCTGGTCCCATTACTTGAAGAGCTTCCAATATTAATTTGCTAGCTTCTTCGAAAGTGGTACTTGGATTAAAATCAGCATCCAACGGAGCCTTCAGATCGCAAAATTGCATTTCCTCTAAGCCCAATGCCTTTTGCTTGAGCTTGGCAAACCGGCGCATATGCGGTGCCAATTCTTTAAAAATGGTATCAATTTGATTATTGTACATTTCCACAGAAACCTGCTGCGGCTCTAATAGCATATGAGTAACAGACTCATAGTTTCTTAGACGTGCAAGGGCTACCTGTTTGTTCACTTCTGTTGCATAGGTAGCTGCCATTGTGTTCGTGTACTGTTTTAATGTCGAAACAAACGATTTCCAAGCTTCTCTGCGGACATAGGTATCGGCTGTAAATTCATAACGGTTTTCAAACAAAGCAAAGGATACTGGTAGTTCGTTTCCTTGCTCATCTTGGATTGGTGCAAATTGCATATCAGCCAACTTAGTCATTTGATAAATTTGATATGGAGCATTGTGAACTTCACCTAATGCAGCCAATGCTTGTTCTGTTTCCGGTGAAAGCTGATGTTTCTTTGTTTTCAGTAAATCCTTCAAGTTTTTTTCGAAATCAGCCAATTCTGGCTCTTCTTCTAAATATCTTTCAATCATACCTTCTTCTAATGAAAGAATCTCTGAATTGATGAATGATAGACCTGCCATGCATTTTGTCTGCAGGGCGGCAAATTTGGCTGTGTTTCCCTGATTAACAGGATCTGTTCCATCAGCCGCTTGACGCAGCTCGACATAGGTCCCTGCTTTGACAAGTTTTTCTGTGAGCTTTTCTTGAGCCAACAAGCAATCCAAAAGGGCTTTTGCACCTGTATGTAAAGTTCCTTTAAATGGGCCAAACAAACTTAGATCATGTTCAATTAATGATAGCTCCTCTTGCCATGCCTGTTCTGTAGGATATAAGGCACTCAGGTCCCATGTTAGTTCCTCAGGAACTTCAGAACGGGCCAACCGTTTTTCTGCTAATCTTTCCATGATTGTTTCCTCCTAAAGTTAATTCGTGTAACTAATTATTATAATATAATTTTTTCGAAAATTAAGTCAACAAAAAACTATTGATTTTTCTATGTTTTACTTTTCGAAACAGGGTGGAGTTGCTATTTTCTAAATATTTTGTCTACTCGTTGACCTATTAAATTCACAATGATATCATCAAACTGAAAGCGTTTGCTAGATTAATAGTGAAAGAAGGGGATTCACGTGAGTTTTGGCAATCAAGTTCAGTTTAAGGTGTACCAGCATGTTGAAAAAAATATTATTCCCGTTTCCTATGAGGAGCTAGAAAAAAGGGCGAAAGAGTATCTTAGTGACAAGCCTTATTATTATGTCGCTGCTTCAGCAGGGGCAGAGGTAACAGCTAGAGAAAATAATCAAGCTTTTAACAAATGGAAAATCGTGCCTAGAATGCTCCGTGATACCTCAAAAAGAGACCTATCGATCGACCTGTTTGGAAAAAAATTAAACTATCCTATTTTATTGGCACCTGTGGGTGTACAGTCGATTGTCCACCCAGAAGGCGAACTCGCTTCAGCACGGGCGGCTGCCAGCATGGAAGTTCCATTTATCGCCAGTACCGCTTCTACATATAGTTTAGAAAAAATATCCTCCGAAATGGGGGGAAGTCCCAAATGGTACCAACTCTATTGGAGCAATGACCGGGAAATCGCCGCCTCTATGGTCAAACGGGCAGAAAGGACTGGTTACGATGCGATTGTCATCACTTTGGACACACCGATGATGGCATGGCGTGAAAAAGATATTGAACATGCATATCTGCCATTTTTGGAAGCTCAAGGGATTGGAAATTATCTTGAAGATCCCGTTTTCCTCTCCAGACTGGACAGTCCTCCACAAGAGGACATGCAATCTGCGATTATGCTTTGGGCTCAGGTTTTCGGAAATCCTGGCTTAACATGGGATGATTTGGCATTTATTAAACAGCAAACAAAGCTGCCAGTATTGTTAAAAGGAATCCTCCATCCTGAGGATTCCCGTCTTGCTGTAGAAAATGGAGCAGATGGGATCATTGTCAGCAATCATGGTGGAAGACAAGTGGATGGTGCCATCGCCGCCATCGATGCCCTACCAGACATTATCGATGAAGTGCAGGGGAAAATCCCTGTGTTAATGGACAGTGGGATTAGACGTGGGTCTGATATTATAAAAGCATTATGTTTAGGAGCAAAAGCTGTCCTAGTAGGAAGACCTTATATGTATGGACTTGCTTTAGCAGGGGAAGATGGAGTAAAGCAAGTATTGCGTAATTTACTGGCCGATTTTGATTTAACACTAGCTTTGTCTGGAAAAAAAGCAGTGTCAGAACTATCACGCGACTTATTAAAAAAAGTCTAAGAGAACTTTTACCACAAAGCTGATCCTATAGAGGTAACTTTGCCTACTTTTAGGATCAGCTTTTTTACAGTTTGGTTCATATCTGGAAAATATCCTCATTTATTTGAAACAATATCCTTGGGTAAATCGTCTAATAATAATAGAGTAGGAAATCAGAAGAATGGGGAGCTGCTGATGCGGAGAAGAATTGTTTATTTAATAGTTGCCATAGGAATCGCATTTTCTTTAATTGCCGGCAGTTCCAAATCCATATTCCAAGAGGGAAATCCAATCCCAATGCTGGTTTCCACCGTAAAGCTTCAGTTTTCCAATTCCGACTATGTATTAGTGGAGAAATCTGAAAAACGGAGAAAATATTTGTCGGAGAATAGGAATAATCAAGATTATAAAACAGTGAAGGAATATATGAAAACAAATGGATGGGATTACAAAGAACAAATGGGTTCTGGATTGATTTTTACAAAAAATGGAGAAGACGCTGTCGTGGAAGTTAGACAGTATTCACAACATTTTTTCATTTGGGAAATCCAAAAGGCATTCTTTAATTAAGTACATATCAGACTTAAAGACCCCCTGAAAGATTAAAATCAGGGGGTTTTCATAGCTTCTGATTCTACCTCAAAAAAGTAATCCTTTAGCAGACGTTCTAGCTTTAAAAACATGCCGTTAATCTCGAGCTGTTCATCCGATTTTAATGAGTCCAATGCACTTTGAATGAGAAATTGCCGCGGCTTTTTTGAATCCAGAAATTCTTCCTCGATAAAATCAAGCAAGTCCATTTGTTTGGTAATATTATTGCCTTGGTTCAGTTCATTCTTGATGGTAAATATAAGATGATGCAACTGCTTATGAAACGACTCATTCCCTTTATTCATATTTGGTATTAATTTTTCCAATTGCAAAGGCGATAGTAATTGATCCTCTGATTCTATTACATCCTTGACTATATTTTCTATTCGTTTGACGGAATAACGTACCACTCGGCTAATATTCACATTCGTCTGATTCGTTATTTGATTGAATTTAATATTCTCACGAAGAATTCCTAAGAACATAATCGCACAGTCGTATAGATAGGGCTGCGCTTTATCACCAAATAGTTCCAAAAACCGTGAGTGGATCCAGCGAATGTTGTTCAATTGATTGCGTTCCATATAATGCTTAAGGTCTGCGTCGTTGGTTACCATTACTTCTTCAAAAAGGGCAAGTAACCCTGTATTTCGGTTTAATTTTAATTGAAATTCAACTTGTTTGATAAAAGTTTCAATATCTGAGGGGGCTTGTCCCACTAACAAATCATCTCGACTTTTCTCCCGTTCGGAGATAGAGGATTTAATAATGGCCATTAACAGTTCATTTTTAGAAGTAAAGTAGTTATAGAATGTGCCTTTCGAAATTCCACTGTACTCTAAAATATCCTGAATAGACGTGGCTTGGTATCCTTTATCAATAAAAAGCTGTTTTGCCATCTTGATGACATGCTGCTTTCGGTCATTCATTAACGATCACCTTGGTCAAAAAATTGTACTGAGTGTACAAGTTAATAGTAACCCATTTTTCCCCAAGTTACAAACAGGCAAAAATCCAAAAGGTTTTTATTGCAAATTATGTAATTACAGTATAATATAGGTAATTATGAAACAGGGGTATAAAAAAATGAACAATGGGTTTAATAGAGGAGGAATCACAATGGAGCAATCGATTCAGGAGCCCAAACGACCACCATATGGGATTATTGCTGTCCTGATGATTGGGGCATTTATCGCATTTTTGAACAATACGTTAATGAATATTGCTCTGCCTTCGATTATGAAGGATTTAGATGTCGAACCATCCACAGTTCAGTGGCTGGCAACAGGTTTTATGCTGGTGAATGGGGTTTTAATTCCGACAACAGCTTTTTTAATTCAAAAATATACAGTACGAAGGTTATTTTTATTCGCCATGACCTTATTTTCACTTGGTACACTTTTAGCAGGTACTGCTCATATCTTCCCCATATTATTAGCGGGTCGGATGATTCAGGCATCCGGTTCGGCGATTATGATGCCGTTATTAATGAATGTGATGCTCATCAGTTTCCCTGTGGAAAGACGTGGAGCAGCGATGGGGGTTTTTGGATTAATTTTGATGGGGGCACCCGCCATTGGTCCGACATTATCAGGATGGATTGTTGAACACTATGATTGGAGAATGCTTTTCCATTTTATTTCACCAATAGCGATCACCATTCTCATTGTAGGATTCTTTTTAATTAAGGATCAAAAAGCGAAAGTGAACACTCGGCTTGATGTTGTCTCATTAATTTTATCTAGCGCTGGTTTTGGCGGTCTGTTGTACGGGTTTAGTTCGGCAGGAAAAAAAGGCTGGGACAGTCCGTATGTTTATGGGACGATCGCTGTTGGGGTGATCAGCTTAATCATCTTTATTTTTGTCCAATTAAAGAAAGAACGGCCGATGCTAAATTTTAGGATCTTTAGATATCCTATGTATGCATTATCCGTTACCATTTCCATGGTTGTAACAATGGCTATGTTTTCTGGAATGCTGCTGATGCCGATTTATGTGCAAACCCTAAGAGGCATTTCACCTATGGATGCAGGATTATTAATGCTGCCTGGTGCTATTATCATGGCATTAATGTCACCCATCACTGGAAAACTTTTTGATAAAATCGGCGGGCGGATTTTAGCGATTATTGGATTAACCATTACGGTCATTACAAGCTATGAGTTTAGTAAGCTATCATTGGACACGACTTATACTCAATTGATTTTCTTGTACGCATTTCGGATGTTTGGGATGTCTATGGTCATGATGCCTGTATCTACTAACGGGTTAAATCAGTTGCCGGCTCGGTTTTATCCACATGGCACAGCGATGAACAACACCCTGCAGCAAGTTTCCGGTGCGATTGGCACAGCATTATTAGTAACCGTAATGTCCAACAGGACGGAGACACATGCCAAAGAAATCGGTGCTGAAGCAATGAAACACTTAACACAGCAGCCAACACCAGAAGTTCTCGCCCAGTTGAAACAAGAAACTTTGATGAAAGCGATGCTTGAAGGCATAAATGACGCATTCTTTGTCACCGTATTTGTAGCTGGAATCGCTCTAGTACTGGCCTTCTTCATTAAACGAGTTAAACAGGCGGAGGATCCGCTTATGGTAAATCAAGATGATTCGCAAATATCCTCAAAACTTGCGGAAAATAATTAAACTGCTATTGGTGGCCAATAAGGCCACTTTTTTTCATTTATAATTCCTCGAAACATTTGATTTTTTTGAAAAAAAGAATCAATATGATAGTAAAATGTACTACTGGAGGAATTACCATGCTAAAGGATCGGATACAACAGTATATTACACAACAGACAACTAAAGGAAAAGAAGGTGTTTCGTTATTCAAAGAGGAAAAAGACTATGCCGAGGAGCATGAACTCATCACGGGCCCATTGAACGAGATGGATGAAACTGAACGATTCGCTGATGCCTATATTGAGCGCTGTGATAAAGAATCGGAAAATCTAATTCGCAATGAAAGCTTCGCGTTTCTCACACAGCCACTAGTCTATTTTTATAAACATAAAAATGAATTCATTTATTTAGAATCAAAGTGGTTTGATATTGTTCTGGTGGATGCGGTTTCTCTAGAGCTTGATGATGTGTTTGGAACCTACGATGTCATGTTAGGTTTAAAATTGCAGAAAAAGTTTCAGCCACAGCTTAAGCAATACTTTTCTGATAACATGCATGGAGAGCAAGCTAGTTTTGATTTATTGTTTAATAGTGAAGAAGGACTATGGAATATCAACTTTGCTTTAAATTATTTAGCAGGCTTTGATGAGAATATGACCATTGGTGAAGCCTATCAGCTAATTTATCAGTTTCTCTTTAAGTTAGTGGTTACAGTTGAAGCTGGTGTCTGATACGCGAGAAGAAGGGAGAGGAGAAGATGCGCATTATATCTTTATGTCCAAGTAACACAGAAATAATCGAGTACCTAGGGCTAACCCATTATTTAGTAGGGGTGGATGACTTCTCAGATTGGCCGGATTCCATTAAAGGACTCCCAAGGCTTGGACCTGATTTATCTATTGATATGGATCGGGTTGAACAATTAAAGCCCGATCTAGTCCTTGCTTCTTTAAGTGTCCCAGGTATGGAACGAAATGTGGAATCCCTAAAGAAAAGAGGGATACCACATATTGTATTGAATCCTCAATCCCTAAAGGATATTGAGCTGGATTTGATCACTACGGCAGAAGCACTTGGTGAGGCATCACGAGGATTAGAATCTGCACAACAGTTTCTTGAACGATTAAATAACATAAAGCAGAAAAACTCAATGCATATTTCTAGGCCAAAGCTTTATTGGGAGTGGTGGCCCAAACCCATTTTTACGCCTGGAAAAATCAACTGGCTAACAGAAGTATCTGTTGCTGCTGGAGCAATAAATATTTTTCATGATGTTGAATTGGCCAGCGTGCAGACAAATTGGGAAGATGTCGTGAAACGGCAGCCGGATTATATATGCCTTGCATGGGTAGGAGTTAGAAAGGAAAAGATTCAAAAGAATCTGGTGACAAAACGTCCCGGTTTTGATGACCTTCCTTTTTCTAGTGACAAGCGAATCCTTATCTTGGAAGAAGAACTGTATTGCCGGCCGTCACCAAGATTATTAGAAGGTCTGGAAAAGCTGGTTACACTCATTCATAATTAAGTTCTACTATTTTTCGAATGGATAGGGGATTGTTTGCCAATAATATGTTTGAGGGTACACTCATAATTTTGTCCAAAGCAGGGATAGGATGACTAGCAGGCAAGTAAAATACCAAGATAAGCCGACTGTCGATTCAAAATATATCCAACAGCATTTAGCCAATGAACGAACATTTTTAGCGTGGATCCGAACGGCAATTGCGGTTATAGGTGTTGGATTCTTAGTGACAAATTTACATTATAATATGAGATTTAGTCTTTCTAAAGCTGGAGACATATTAGCAAATTTGATCGGGGTTGCCTCAGTAGCTCTAGGAATTATTACCATTATCATGGCGACTGTTGTCTATTTTAAAAAAATAACAACCATAAATGACCAAACATTTACTGCATCTAGAAAATATATAATTACACTAAGTATATTCATCATTATCATTTCCCTGCTGTTTGGCAGTTATTTTATCATGTTATGAATAAAGCGAAATGGCTGCCGAGTAGGCAGCCTTTTTAGGATAGTAAGTAATAATAAGTACCACTTCACTTAGAAAAAATTAGCTAAATTTCGGTCCTTTCTTTATGATAGAAATAGAAAGTCTTTTGGCTGAAAGGGGCAGAAACAATGAACAAAACGGCACTGATCCTTGGCGCGAGCGGTCTAGTTGGAAAGGAGTTAATCCAACTACTAGTCCAACAGTCTATTTATCAAAAAATACATATTCTTGTAAGAAGACCAATTGAGATTAACCATACAGCATGTGAAGTCCATGTTATTGATTTTGAACGGATGAATGAATTTGCTCATTTGTTTGATGTAAATGATGTATATTGCTGCTTGGGAACAACGATGAAAAAGGCAAAAAGCAAGGAAGCGTTCCGAAGAGTTGATTACGATTATCCAGCAGAAGCTGCGAACCTAGCCTGTAATGGTGGAGCTAAAAGGTTTCTCATTATCACAGCAATGGGGGCCAATCCTAAATCACTGTTCTTCTATAACCAGGTTAAGGGAGATGTCGAAGAGGCACTAAAAAAAGTATCTATACCTAGTATACATATCTTTCGTCCATCCTTGCTGCTAGGAAAGCGGGATGAGTTTCGGTTTGGAGAAAAGATGGCCGAAAAGGCCAGTGGACTCTTTAATGCCATAATGCTTGGCCCCCTAAAGCCATTTAAAGCCATTAAAGCGAAACAAGTAGCCGCCGCCATGATATCTGCCGCTATAGCTGGTAAAACAGGTGTCCATATTCATCCTTCAAATGAAATTGAAACCATGGCAGGTAATATATTAAAAATATAAATCGGGGGAATTGCTTAAATGGAAAAAGGTTTAACAGGTAAGCGGGTGGCCATTTGCGGCTCGCGAAAAATCGAGGAATTAACTATTTTAATTGAGAAACAGGGAGGAATCGCATTATCACGGCCTCTCCAAGGTACCGTCTTTTTGTCAGAGGAAGAAGTAAAGCCAGATCTAATCCAATTTATTCAACATGGAGCCGACTGGATTATCTTTACCACTGGCATTGGCATTGAAACATTGCAAAAGATTGCTAGCAACCTTGGTATAGAGCAAGAATTTATATCCAAAATTCGAGCTGCAAACGTGGCTTCCCGTGGTTATAAAACTCTTGCTGCACTAAAAAGATTAACTGTTGTGCCTGCAGCAGTTGCTGAGGATGGTACAACGAAAGATCTGATTCAGGCTCTTGAAAGCTTTGATTTCCACGGGAATAGCGTCACCATTCAATTGCATGGTGAAACCGCACCTTTATTAACAAGCTTTTTTGAAGACAGAGGGGCTAATGTACACAAATTACTTCCATACCAGCATCTAGCACCAGACCCAGCAGTGGTTGCACTTCTGTGCAAGGAGTTAATCAACCAGGAATGTGATGCGGTATGCTTTACCACAGCCGTACAAGTGCGCTCCCTTTTTGACTTTGCAAGAGAGCATGATCTCTATTCTACTATCTTAGAATGTTTTGCAAATAATAGTTTAGCCGTTGCTGTCGGCAAAGTGACGGCAGAAGCCTTAAGAGAAGAGGGTGTGGAACGCGTAATCACTCCCGAAAACGAGAGAATGGGAGCTATGGTGGTTGAACTCAGCAGGCACTACTCTCGATGTCTTTAAGAATATGGAATAAGAACAGATTTCCTATTTACCAGGAATTCTGTTTTTTATTTGGCCCTCCCTCAGTAGTAAAAAAGTTGGTTAGAAAATATGACAGCTCGAGGTATTTTTACATTTTTTGCATGTCAGATATGGTAAATTGATTAGGACTACCAAGGATCAGTCGTTTTTACATAATGGAAAGTGATTGAGTGGCATAATTTTACAGGTTGTCAGGTGAATTAATAAAAAATGCCCTGTAAAATAAGATTAAAATTCGGAATCTTCTGCAATTTAGTAAATAAAGTAGGAAGGAGGCCTGTTTCTCGCAAATTATTAGGGAATAAGTATTAAGGTATTTCGCCTATTTCTCTGATGGAATATTAGAAGGAGGGTTTCTATTGCCAACAGAAAAAATGCAACGGATATCCTTAATCAATCTCGAACAGAACTTCCAAGAGGTGGAGCAAGGATATTCGAATCAAGAGGCAACGGAAGAAGCTAATCGCTGCCTTTATTGTTATGATGCGCCCTGCATCAAAGCTTGCCCGACAGGCATTGATATTCCAACTTTTATTAAAAAAATCGCGTCTGGAAATTTGTTGGGGTCTGCAAAAACGATTATGTCCTCTAATCCTGTCGGAGCTAGTTGTGCAAGAGTCTGCCCGACCGAAGAATTATGTGAAGGTTCATGTGTGTTAAATTATTCGACCTCTCCCATCATGATTGGGAAACTGCAGCGCTTTGCAACCGATTGGGCGATTCAAAATGACCGCACACTTTTTGGTCCTGGTCCTTCAAATGGAAAAAAAGTGGCCATCATTGGAGCTGGGCCGGCAGGGTTATCTGCTGCGAGAGAACTGGCACGGTTTGGCTATGATGTTACTATTTTTGAAGCAGCAGAAAAAGCAGGCGGATTAAATACGTATGGGATTGTCTCATTCAGGCTTCCACAGCGGATTTCCTACTGGGAAGTGGAGCAGGTAAAAAAATTGAATGTCAAAATACGCACTAACACTGCCGTTGGCAAAGATATTTCCGCACAAGAACTCTTGGAAAAGTTTGACCGAATTGTGCTGGCTGTAGGAATGGGAAATGTCCCTAGTCTAGAAATTGAGGGTGAAAATTTAAATGGTGTCTATGATGCCATCGAATTTGTCAAGGCTACCAAAACCGGAAAATTATCACAACATTTTATTGGTAAAAAGGTGGTAGTCATTGGAGCAGGCAACACCGCAATTGACGGGGCTACTTGTTCCGTTCGTTTAGGGGCAGAAAATGTAAAAATTATCTACCGCAGGACGGCAGAAGAAATGACGGCCTACGATTTTGAATACGAATTTGCCAAAATGGATGGAGTGGAGTTCCGTTGGTTGACGGCACCGAAGCGAATCCTCGGGGATGAAAATGGAAAAGTAATCGGAATTGAGTGTTATAAAATGAAGTTAGGTGACCCGGAAGCAGATGGGCGCCGCCGCCCTGTAGCGATCCAAAACTCCGAGTTTGTGATTCAGGCAGATGCCGTGATTAAAGCGATTGGCCAAACTAGACATATTAATTTAATAGAACAGTTTGGTATAGCCCATGAAAACGGGGTTGTCCAGGTGAATCCGCAAAACTGGCAAACCTCCAATCCCAAAATCGTTGCGTGCGGCGATGTTATTTTTGGGAAAGGTAAAGGCGAAGCCATGGTAGTAACCGCAGCACAGCAAGGAAAAATGGCGGCTTATGAAATTCATAAACAACTTTCCTCTGTAAGCAGTCCAGTCTAATTCTAGTAACAGTATGATTGGTATGGTACTTCTTTAACCTTTTACAAGGCTTATTATGACTACAAAACATTCCTCTATTAACTACAAAATAACAATAATTAACCAATCTCGCACATCTTACTACTAATATTTCATTCAACAAAGTATTTAAATATATCAAAAAGGGGGATATAGATGGCTGATTTACGAATAAATCTAGCGGGGATTGAATCTCCTAATCCTTTTTGGCTGGCATCAGCACCTCCGACAAATTCGGGATACCAAGTACAGCGTGCATTTGAGGCAGGTTGGGGTGGGGCAGTATGGAAAACATTGGGCGATCCCATCTTGAATGTAACTTCCAGATTTGCGGGTATCAGCTTTAACGGACAAAGAGTAGCTGGTTTTAACAATATTGAGCTTATTACCGACAGGCCGCTCGATGTCAATTTAAAAGAAATCTATGAAACAAAGAAGAAATTTCCCAATCATGCCGTCATTGCTTCGTTAATGGTAGAACCTCAGCAAGAAAAGTGGCATGAAATAGTCAAGCGGGTGGAAGATGTCGGGGTGGACGGCCTTGAACTCAACTTTGGCTGCCCACATGGCATGGCAGAACGTGGGATGGGTTCAGCATCTGGCCAGGTACCTGCATTAGTGGAACGGCAAACCTATTGGGTGAAAGAAGTCGCAAAAACTCCCGTTATTGTGAAGTTAACCCCTAATATTACCGACATTACGGCGACAGCTGAAGCTGCTGCCAATGGCGGTGCGGATGCAATCAGTATGATAAACACGATCAATAGTCTGATGGGTGTTGACCTAGATACCTGGAATCCAATCCCCCATGTGGCCGGAAAGGGAGCACATGGCGGATATTGCGGTCCTGCGGTCAAACCAATCGCGTTAAATATGGTGGCAGACTGCGCCAGGCACCCTCAAATTAATATACCGATCTCTGGAATCGGCGGCATCTCTAATTGGCGAGATGCGGTGGAATTTATGCTCATGGGGGCAACAGGTGTGCAAGTTTGTACGGCTGCCATGCACCATGGCTTCCGGATTGTGGAGGATATGATTGAGGGCCTGAATCACTATTTGGACAGTAAAGGAATTGTCTCAGTAAGTGAAATAATCGGAAAATCAGTTCCAAAATACTCTGATTGGGGCGACTTGGATCTAAACTACAATATTGCAGCCAGAATTAATACAGATGTTTGCATTAATTGCAACAAATGTTATATCGCTTGTGAAGATACTTCCCATCAATGTATAGAAAGGCTTACAGATTCAACAGGAAAAAGCTATCTTAAAGTCAGAGAAGAAGATTGTGTCGGTTGTAATTTATGTTCGATTGTCTGCCCGGTAGATGGAGCGATTGACATGATTGAACTGCCAAGAGAGTTGCCGCCGATGACTTGGAATGAACGGCAAGCTGTATTAAATGCAGCCGCTTGTAAAGTGGATATCAGCAAGTAAATTTATCTAAGGAGGCATATTAAGATGAAAAAGATCATAAAAAATGGAACGATAGTAACAGCCGCAGATACTTATCAGGCAGAACTCTTAATTGAGGACGGAAAGATTACCCAGATTGGCTCGAACCTATCCGCTGCTGGAGCTGAAATAGTGGATGCAAAGGGCTGTTTGGTTTTTCCAGGAGGAATTGACCCGCATACCCATTTAGATATGCCGTTTGGCGGTACTGTCACAAAGGATGATTTTGAAACTGGAACAATAGCCGCAGCGTTCGGCGGTACCACTACTGTGATTGATTTTTGTTTAACAAATAAAGGCGAACCCCTGAAAAATGCAATTCAAACTTGGCACGAAAAGGCAAATAGGAAAGCGGCCATTGATTACAGCTTCCACTTAATGATTTCTGAGATCAATGACGATGTGTTAAACGAGCTGCCGCAGGTAATTAACGAAGAGGGCATTACATCCTTTAAAGTGTTTATGGCCTATAAAAATGTTTTTCAAGCAGACGACGAGACATTGTTCCGCACTTTTGTAACAGCCAAGGAACTTGGCGCGCTTGTGATGGTTCATGCTGAGAATGGCGATGTCATTGATTATTTAACCAAAAAAGCATTGGAGGAAGGTAATACCGACCCGATTTACCACGCCTTAACAAGACCACCTGAATTAGAAGGGGAAGCAACAGGCCGTGCGGCAAGATTTGCCGGTTTGGCAGGCTCGCAATTGTACGTGGTGCATGTTTCCTGTGCGGATGCTGCAAACAGGATTGCTGAAGCGCGGAGCAAAGGCTATGAAGTATGGGGAGAGACCTGTCCGCAATATCTTGTGCTCGATCAAAGCTACTTAGAAAAACCGAATTTTGAAGGAGCCAAATACGTCTGGTCACCACCGCTTCGGGAAAAATGGAATCAAGAGGCGCTATGGCATGCTTTACGAAGCGGCACCCTGCAAACATTTGGCTCTGATCAATGTTCCTTTGATTTTAAAGGACAAAAGGAACTTGGGTTTGGCGATTTCACCAAAATACCTAACGGCGGTCCGATGATTGAAGATAGACTGACCATTTTGTTCTCTGAGGGGGTGAAAAAGGGACGGATTTCGTTGAATCAATTTGTTGACTTAACCTCGACTAGGGCCGCAAAATTGTTTGGGTTGTTTCCAAAAAAAGGAACAGTTGCCATTGGGGCTGATGCTGACTTAGTAATCTTTGACCCTAATGCTGAACGGGTCATTTCAGCAGAAACTCATCATATGGCTGTGGATTACAATGCATTTGAGGGTATGAAAGTGACAGGAGAACCTATTTCGGTTATGGTCCGGGGCGAATTTGTCGTCAGAGATAAGCAGTTTGTCGGCAAACCTGGATCAGGACAATACTTAAAGCGTGCGAAATACAATACGCCGATTACAGAAAACGAAACAATGTCTATTTAACTAGTAAATACAGTCCCTACACATTAGTGAACAACTCCGGCAATTGCTTCCATCGAAGAGCAATTGCCTTTTTTGAATCGATAGGTTAAGGCATTAAAAGAATTTGCGAAAAGAATTCTATAAAAATTTAACCGAATTGGAGTGTTCATATGAAAAAAAGCCATTTAAAATCACCTGATTTATTGCCCATCGGTCAAAAAGACCGGAAAATCACTAAATTAGGCTATTCATTTATGTGGGTTGGGATGGTTGTGGTACTGGCGACCTTTGCCATCGGCGGATCAGGTGTCATCAATCTTTCTCTGCCATGGGTGATTCTTGCCACCGTGATTGGCAGTCTTGCGATTGGATTCTTCATTTCATTGATTGCTGATATTGGGATTGAACACGGGTTATCATTTCCGGTATACATGAGGGCGCCTTTTGGCACAATTGGCACTCATATTCCTTCCGTTACTCGGGGGATTACGGCTTCCATGTGGTTTGGCTTAAATACCTATTTTGGTTCAACAGCAATGAATGGGATTTTAAACATTTTATTTGGCTTTGATAATTGGTTTATCTGCTTTATTATTTTTGCCATCGTACAATTGGTGAACACTGCATTGGGAATTAAATCGATTGAACGGTTTGCTGATTTGGCGGCACCTGTCATTATTATTATCGCAATCTGGATGTATTCTTCCCTTTCAGATAAGGCCCAAGCAGCAGGAAGGGATGTTTGGAGCTGGGTGGAATCTCCGGTAACTGGCGGGGCAGCATTTACCGCGTTTATGGTAGTCATTTTTGCCAATATGGGGTTTTGGGCCACGTTAAGCGCAGATATTCCCTCGATATCCCGGTTTATGAAGGCCCCTGCTAATGAAAAAAACTGGTTCAAACGTAATCAGAGTTCTTTAATCGGAAACCTTATTGCCATGCCAATTACACAAACATTCATGATTATCATCGGGGCGGTATCTTATATTGCGGTTTTAAATGCCGACCCAGTAGTCGCCTTACAGGAATCAGCAGGTGGATTTCTTCTCGCCGTTCTCCTTTTAATGATTGTTTTGGCCCAATGGTCGACTAATACAGCAGCAAATGTTGTGCCCGCTGCCACCATTTTTTCCAATGTAGGCGGCCCAAAGTTTCCATTCTGGGCAGGGGTCATCACCGCAGGGATTGTCGGAACCATTGTTCAGCCATGGCAATTATTTGACATTCTTATTCCGGTTCTGTTATTTGTTGGTGGCATTTTGTCCGCCATTGTCGGGATCCTGTTCGCTGATTATTATTTGCTTAGGAAGAGAAGAGTGAATGTTCCCGAATTATATGAAGACCATGGACAGTTTCGATATCTCGGCGGCATCAATTGGGCTGGGTTTATTGCTTGGATTATCGGGGCAGTTGCTTCCTATTTTCTCCCGGAATATGGGTTTGTGGTTGGATTTCTTGCCGGGGCAGCCATCTATTTTGTGCTGGCAAAATTTTGGTGGTTTAAAAAGTATCCCCAAGCTGAAATTCAAGACCCAAGTGATGAGAAGTATTTGGGCATATCGGTAGGCCGGGATTGGATTATCTCCGAGGAATTAGAGCCTATAGTAGAGAAAATCCCTGATAATGTTGATTTATTTTAACACATGAGTAAGGAGGATGGTTATGTCGGAACATCTGCAATTTCTAGCCCAAAGAGAACAAATCGATATTCTGATCGGAAAAGGATACAGGATTCAGTCCGTTAAGGAACATTTAAATGGTGCCACAGTAGAGTTTTTCGATGCTGAAGGAAATCAACAGGAGACCTTATTGGTTGGAAATGCAAATGCCAGAAAGTATCTTTCCAGTCTATTGGTTAAGCAAAATCAGCTGTCTACCTAATTCCATAAACAGGATTGGCGGTTTGGGACGCCAGTCCTGTTTTACCCCAAAAAGCAGTCTATTAAGGAGTGTGGCCCATGAAGGAGCAATTCCATTTAACAGTAGCTGACATCTTACAAAGGAAGCACTTTGAAAATACTAGTATTGTAGCAGGAAACGAAGGTGTTACCAATATCTTAAAATGGGTTCATGTAGTGGAGGTCACCAGCATTCGAAATCTTCTAAACGGGAACGAACTCATTTTATCGACAGGAATTGCTTGGCGAGATAACACCAAGCAATTTATTTCCATGGTCAAGGAATTCATTGAAAATAATGCCGCAGGCTTATGTATAGAAATGGGTACATACCTATCCGAGATTCCCGCTGAAGTGATTGAAATTGCTAATCAGCACCAATTTCCGATTATTTTGTTTCATCAGGAGGTGCCATTTGTAGAAATTACCCAGGATATCCACTCTGAAATTATCAAGCAGCAATACCGAAAGATTTCTGATCTTGAAAATTATTCGCAGCGTCTTAATAAAAGACTGCTGTCAATTGAAAGCTACGAGGATATTCTCCAATTTATTTTCTCGGCATTAGACGTCCAGATTATTTTCCGATTAAAAAATCAGCATCCTGAATTTGTTCCGGAAATTTCTCATCGTGAACAGGGTGTTGTTCTTCAGCAGCTGGAGACCGCAAAAGATGAGCCATCTGACAAATTCGCATATGCTCCCATTTTTCTGTTCGGACAGGAGTTTGCCGAGCTGGCTATTTATTCGAAAGACATCCCCATCAGTGAGTTTGATTTATTAATTCTAGACAGAACAGCAACTGCGTTGGCCCAGCATTTATTACGAGATATGTATGTGGAGGAAAAAAAGCGGGCGGAAGAAACGGAGTGGCTGCAAGGGTGGCTGGAAGGTGAGCATATGCTTGAGGAGATTTTATCATACTTGGCTGAAAATGGGTTAAAACCAAAAACACAAAATGCTGCGGTTTTAATTACGAAACTGTTTCCCTTCAAGGAAAAATCAGCCCCAGATGCAACCTATTTAAAGCTTTTGTTCCGTTCGGTTTTTGAACAGCAGGGTTTTATCGTCTTTTTCATAGAAAAAAGAAACGAATTAACGCTTGTTTTGCTGAACAACCGGGCGAAGAAGAATATGAAGGAACGGATTAAAAAGGCTATTCAAAGTATGGAAGAATCTGAATTTATCCGAAAGCAATGCTCATCCAAATTAATGATTGCAGCTGGCAAGTTTACGGATTCGTTGGGAGAGGTACATAAAAGTTATTTCACAGCTAAAGAAACACTCCGAATTCAGCAAAAAATGACCGGAAAACAAATCTGTCAGTTTTATGAAGATTTGCACTTATATCGGTTAATTTCCCAACTGAGCAAACATACCGATCTGCAAGAATTGGCGGCTGAATATCTAAATCCGGTGATTCAGTATGACCAAAAGTACAATGCCAAGCTGTTAGAAACATTAAAAGCTTATTTGGAGTGCAATGGGTCTAAACAAGAAACCTCAAATAAATTATTCATCGTAAGACAAACGCTTTACCACCGGCTGCAAAAGCTGGAGAACTTACTTGGCGAGGATTTTATGGACCATGAAAAACGGGTGGCCATTGAATTTATGCTGTTGGTTCATGATTATTTACATGCCTCCCAGTCTAATCATTTACATGTAAGCGAACGTCTTGGCAAAATGTAGTGATTCTATGTCATTATGTTGAAGATTTCTCTCCTTGCATTTTACAGTCTGTCTAATGAAACACTGGTACCAATACGAGATAATGAAACTATATAAATCTATATCGTTAGTAAGGAGGCGGAAAAATGAGTGTCACAAAGAACGAAACGGCGGTTTTGAAAAATTTTATTAATGGGGAGTGGGTATCATCTGTAAGCAGCCAGACCTTGGATGTGCCGAATCCTGCCACAAATGAAGTGTTAACCAAGGTACCGGTTTCCTCAAAAGAAGATGTGAATCGGGCAGTGGCTGCTGCAAAAATCGCATTTAAATCTTGGAAGCAGGTTCCGGTGCCGAAAAGGGCGAGAATTTTTTACAAATATCATCATCTATTAACAGAAAATCACGAAGAATTAGCGAGATTAATTGTATTAGAGAATGGTAAGGCCTACAACGAGGCTTACGGTGAAGTGCAGAGGGGCATCGAGTGCGTCGAGTTTGCCTGCGGTGCACCTACGTTAATGATGGGGGAATCGTTATCAAATATAGCCGAAGACATTGATTCTGAAATGTTTCGCTATCCGTTAGGAGTGGTCGGCGGAATTACCCCGTTTAACTTTCCGATGATGGTCCCATTATGGATGTTCCCCCTTGCGATTGCATGTGGAAATACGTTTGTTTTAAAGCCTTCCGAACGAACCCCCATCCTTGCCAATCGGCTAGCGGAACTGTTTACACAAGCAGGGGCTCCAAAGGGTGTTCTCAATGTGGTCCATGGTGCCCATGAGGTAGTCAATGGCCTGCTGGAGCACGAAGATATAGCGGCCATATCGTTTGTTGGGTCACAGCCAGTCGCTAAGTATGTGTATGAACAGGCAGCAGCTGCCGGCAAGCGGGTCCAGGCTCTGTCCGGAGCGAAAAATCATCATATTGTCATGCCAGACGCTAATATGGATAAGGCTGTTCAGCATATCATTAGTTCTACTTTTGGCAGTGCCGGCCAGCGCTGCATGGCATGCAGCGCTGTTGTCGTAGTGGGAGACAACGAGCCGTTTGTTCAAGCCCTCAAGAAAAAAGCAGATGAGCTCATCATTGGAAGCGGCATGGATGAAGAAGTGTTATTAACTCCTGTCATTCGTAAAGAGCACCGTGAGAAAGTTCTCAGTTATATTGAAAAAGGTCTGGCCGAAGGCGCCGAATTAATTAGGGATGGACGTGATGAAATGGATGATCATCCTCAAGGAAACTTCCTCGGGGCAACCATTTTTGACCATGTAGCACCTGATATGACCATTGCCAAGGAGGAAATTTTCGCCCCTGTGTTAAGTCTTCTCCGTGCTGAAGATTTAGATGAAGGTCTTGAATACATTCGCAAATCCAGATATGGAAATGGCGCGACAATTTATACAAACAATGCCAAGGCTATCCGTAAGTTCCGGGAAGAAGCGGATGCCGGCATGCTCGGAATCAATGTGGGCGTGCCAGCGACAATGGCGTTTTTTCCATTCTCAGGCTGGAAGGATTCCTTCTATGGAGACCTTCATGTAAACGGAAAAGACGGTGTAAACTTCTATACTCGTAAAAAAATGATTACTTCAAGATTTGATGCCTAGTTTAGAAAGCTGTTCACGAATACGAAAGCGAACATAAACTATTTTGATAGTTATTTTTCACTAATTGCAACTCTTACGCTGACAAGAATGGAGGAGCAAGCATGGTTCAAACAGAGCGGTCACAGGATTCATTGCTTGAAAAAGATGAAAAATATGTTTGGCATTCAATGAAGCCATACAGTCCGAAATCAACGATTGTGGTTGAAAAAGCGGAAGGTTCCTGGATTACAGATGTGGATGGCACACGGTATTTAGATGCGATGGCAGGATTGTGGTGTGTCAATATCGGGTATGGCAGGACTGAACTGGCAGAGACAGCGTACGAACAACTAAAAGAGATGGCTTATTTTCCATTATCACAAGGCCATGTGCCGTCTATTAAACTGGCGGAAAAGCTGAATGAAATGCTTGGGGATGAATACGTCATCTTTTTCTCCAACAGCGGGTCAGAAGCCAACGAAACGGCGTTTAAAATAGCCAGACAGTACCATCAACAACGTGGTGAGCATAACCGTTATAAAATTGTCTCACGCTACCGTGGTTATCATGGCAATTCGATGGGAGCTTTGGCGGCGACCGGGCAAGCACAAAGAAAATATAAATATGAACCACTAGCACCCGGTTTTATCCATGTTTCACCGCCAGACTCCTACCGGGATGATCTCAATGTGTCAGACCCGAGAGAATTGTCATCGGTAAAAGAAATCGACCGGACGATGACATGGGAGTTAAGCGAAACGATTGCAGCGTTGATTATGGAGCCAATTATCACTGGCGGCGGTATCTTAATACCACCTGATGGTTACATGAAGGCGGCAAAGGAAGTATGTGAAAAACATGGCGCTCTCCTAATTGTCGATGAGGTCATCTGTGGATTCGGCCGTACGGGAAAACCATTTGGCTTTATGAACTACGGCGTCAAGCCTGATATCATTACCATGGCAAAAGGCATCACGAGTGCTTACCTGCCGCTCTCGGCGACTGCGGTTCGAAAAGAGATTTATGAAGCCTTTAAAGGAACGGAAGAATATGACTATTTCCGGCATGTTAATACCTTTGGCGGCAACCCGGCAGCTTGTGCCCTGGCACTAAAAAATCTTGAAATCATGGAAAAAGAGAAACTATTTGACCGTTCCAGAGATTTAGGGGAACAGCTATTAAATGATTTAAAAAGTTTGCTGGCAGATCATCCGTTTGTCGGAGATGTTCGCGGAAAAGGACTTTTAGTCGGAATTGAATTGGTCCGTGATAAAACGACAAAGGAACCACTTGATGTGGGACTTGTAAATAAGGTGATTGCCGACTGTAAAGAAAATAGAGTGATTATCGGCAAAAACGGAGCTACAGTAGCCGGTTATAACAATGTGTTAACCCTGTCACCACCGTTAAGTATTGAACAGAAGGATATTCATTACCTGGTTAAGACCCTAACAGAAGCTCTTAACAAAATAAAATAGTGGAGGAAAAGCACTTGTGGACTGAATAGATACAAGTGCTTTTCATTTTTGTGGTTTACCATTTTCAGTTTACTAAACCATAAAGGGGGAAGATGAATGAGTTGGGAACCTGAGATACATGAACTGAGACGACGAGAAGAACTGGCCAAACAAATGGGCGGGGAGGAACGTGTAGGGAAGCATAAATCTTACGGGAAACTGACAGTACGGGAGCGGATTGACCAGCTGCTTGATGCTGCAACGTTTCACGAAACAGGCGCTTTAGCTGGAAAAGCTAAGTACAATGAAATGGGGGAGTTGGTTGAGTTTACTCCTGCTAACTTTGTTTTAGGGACGGGCCGCATTGATGGCCGAAAGGTTGTGGTTGGCGGGGATGATTTTACCGTAAGAGGCGGAGCAGCGGACGGTGCCATTTATGGGAAGCAGGTTTACGCCGAAAAAATGGCGCATGATTTGAAAATTCCTTTGATTCGCCTTGTGGACGGGACTGGCGGAGGAGGCAGTGTCAAGTTCCTTGATACGGAGGACACATATGTTCCAGTTAACCCGGCATGGAACTTGGTCGTAGCTAATATGGAGCGTGTCCCTGTCGTAGCAGCCTGTATGGGTTCGGTAGCGGGACTTGGAGCAGCCCGTGTTGCCGCCTCCCATTTTTCCATTATGATCGAAGGGACCTCGCAATTATTTGTTGCAGGTCCGCCGGTTGTTAAATATGGAATGGGGCAGGATTTAACGAAAGAAGAGCTAGGAGGGGTACAAGTACATCGTTCAAGTGGGGCAGTCGACAACATTGCCAAAACCGAGGAAGATGCTTTCGAACAAATTCGTACTTTCTTATCCTATCTCCCTCCAAACGTTTGGCAGCTGCCGCCTGTCAAACCATCTGATGACCATCCTGACCGCAGGGAAGGAAAATTGATTTCCTTCATTCCAAGAAACCGAAGGACTCCCTACAAAATTCGCGAGCTCCTCCCATTGATCTTTGACCACGGTTCAATTTTTGAAATGGGCAATTACTATGGTGGAGGAACGGTCACTTGCCTGGCGAGGCTGGATGGCTATCCAGTCGGGGTAATAGCGGCAGATCCGTATGTGAATGGCGGTGGCCTTACAGCGGAGAGTTCCGAAAAAACGGAAAAGTTTGTTGACCTCTGTCAGACCTTTCATCTGCCAATTGTCAATTTGGTTGACCAACCAGGAATGGTGATTGGTCTTCCAGCAGAGAAAAAAGGCACCATTCGCAAAGGAGTCCGGGCCATCGCCGCAATCTATCAGGCCACTGTACCCATGGTTGAAATCGTTTTACGTCGGGTATTTGGTGTTGGCGGGGCTGGCATGACCAATGGGCACGGATTGAATTTGCGTTATGCCTGGCCATCCGGAGATTGGGGCTCTTTACCGGTTGAAGGGGGTGTTCATGTTGCCTATCGGCGGGAATTGGAGGCAAGCGACAACCCGAGTGAACTACTAAATGAATTGCTTGAGCGGATGGAATCCGTACGATCACCTTTCCGTACAGCAGAAGCCTTTGGCATTGAAGAAATCATTGACCCACGAGATACAAGGCCGCTTTTGTGCGAATGGGTCAAAGATGCCTACGCACTATTGCCTCAGCAGCTTGGTCCTTCCAGCCATGGCATGAGACCATAAAAAATAAAGCGCATTTACCTCATAACGGTAACTGCGCTTATTTTTTAATGAGTAATTTGTTTGTTTAATTTTGTGCTAATCGTTTCTACAAAGGCCTGTTCAGGCGCCGATTTTTTCAGCTTTATCGTTAGCAGTAAACCGACAGCTAAACAAATAGAGGTAAACAGGAAGGCTGATTTGAAACCTCCCCAATCCTCAATGAGCCAGCCGGCAAAGGCTGGACCCACCAATTGACCGACCGCAAAGTAAAAAGTGACATAACTGAAAGCAATCGGCATATCAGCCGGTTTCACATAATCCATACTAGAAGCTTGTGTCAGTGTAAAAAGCCCTGTTGAGGTACAACTGATTAATATGGTGTGAATGGTGAACCCAATCATTGTTGGGAAGAATAAGGCAACCAACATGGAAACCATCACAAGACCCATGGTGGCAATAAGGGAAGTTCTTCTCCCAAGATGATCCGATATTTTCCCCCAAACTGGTCCGCTAAAAATTGATAAGATCCCATTCAAAGCCATTAACTGTCCTGCGTATTTGACTGGTATGCCCGACTCCAGCATAAAGCTCATGATAAAAATGACTTGTACGATGTAGGTAAGTCCAACGATTCCATAGATAAGACCGACATGGATGACATGCCGATTTTTATAGACTTCTTTTGGGTTGGTTTTGATTGCGTGTTGTCCAGGTTCTGTTGCCTCAGGTGGATTTTTTATAAATAAAAAGGTTAACAGGACCACTGTCAAACCGATAATGGCGTAGGTTCCCCAGGCGAATCTCCAGCCCAATTCAGAATCTAGCCTGCTTAAAAACGGTACAATAATTCCTGCAAAAAGAATCCCTATTCCAGCACCGCTCGTTGCCATTCCGATTACAAACCCTCTTTTTTGCGGAAACCAGGCGACAAGAAGGGAGATAAACGGCGTATATGTAAAGGAGGTCCCAATCCCCAAAAGCAGCATAAATAAAAATGCCATAACATAGGAGGAGGTAAAACTAAGCCCGATAAGCCCTAATGTAACAAGAGATATTCCAAGTAATATTGTCTTTTTGCTGCCCCATTTTGCAGCCAGGATCCCTGCGACAATCAATGTGCTAACGTATCCCAATGACGTTGTGGTTCCCAAGAAACCTGCTTCTTTATACGTAATATGTAACCCGTCTCTCATGAACGGAAGAATGACTCCATATGAAAGTCTTGCAAAAGCTAGCACAACAACGGTGGTTAAGATTCCGATTAAGCAATAGAGCCACAGATTCGCCTGTGTTTGACTATTTGTCTCCATCAAGGTCTCCCTCCATTAACATTTTTATTCCAGAAATTGGTGTGTATAATCCAACCAGTATCGAACAAAATTGAAAGGAAATAATTTTTAAAAAATTGTCTAAAACAGACAGAGTTGGTAAAAATAAAATTTGTTGTGGTGGTGAACACAATGGGCTTTTTGGACAGGTTGTTTGGCAAATCCACAGAAAAGGAGACAATTTCTATGACGAATGTAAATTTGGCTGTTATTTTTTACAGCATGGGCGGTACGAACTACCAGCTAGCACAATGGGCGGCAGATGGAGCCAAGGAAGCCGGTGCTGAGGCGAAAATTTTTAAAGTGACTGAACTTGCTCCCGAATCCGTTGTTCAAGGCAATGAAGTATGGAAAGCTACTACAGAGAAGACGGCCCACATTCCTGAAGCCAAATCGTCTGACCTAGAATGGGCAGATGCGATTATTTTTAGTGTACCTACCCGGTTTGGAAATCTTCCATCGCAAATGAAGCAATTTTTAGATCTTCAAGGCGGTCTATGGGCACAGGGCAAATTGGTGAATAAGGTGGTCAGTGCAATGTCATCGGCGCAAAATCCGCATGGCGGTCAAGAGGCGACCATTTTATCGCTTTATACTTCCATGTACCATTGGGGTGCGATAATTGCTGCGCCTGGTTATACCGATCCGATTACATTTGCTGCAGGCGGAAACCCTTATGGTACCAGTGTTACCGTTGATGAAAATGGAAAAATGGTCGGAGATGTGGAAGCAGCCGTTAAGCACCAAGCCAAGCGGACAGTAACGATTGCGGAATATATTAAAAAAGGGCAACAATAAATCAAAAAGAGCGAATCGTCATCGGGCGGTTGGCTCTTTTGCTTTTTTCTTAATTGTTAGATTCATGAAGACAAAAAAGACTGATGAAGCCCCGCTTTTGTCCCCATAAATGGGCATGAAGACAACAAATCGATCAAAGGCATTCACTTTGTCCTCATGATCCTCTTATGAAGACAATAATTGATTAAAACGATTGGTTTTTGTCTTCATAAGAGTACCTGCTTATCTACTGGAAAAATTAGGATTTGTTATTAATTGTAAGCGATTTCTCTAAATTAATCTATTGACTTTTTTCGATTTTCTTTAGATAATCAAATAAATATAAATTGTAAACGGTAAGGGACTAGTAAATTTTTGGAACATGTTAGAGAGTGAAACCCATCGGCTGGAAGGTTTCTCATGGAAAGAAAGTTGAACCTGCCCTTTGATGAACTGCTTATGAAAACATAAGCCGTGAACCCTCGTTACGGGTTTTGAGTGGGTGCAAGGCATCAACAAAGGTGGTACCGCGGAAACGATTCTTCCGTCCTTTTTTTAGAAGGACAGATGAGTCGTTTTTTATTTTCCAATTAAAATGACACCAATTTTTAAAAGAAGGGTTCGGAAACAATGAAAAAACAGCTTGTTGTTGTGAAAATTGGCAGCAGTTCACTGACGACTGCTACAGGAACGATTTCTGAAGACAAAATCAGGGACCACGTGGAGGCATTGGCATACTTAAAACAGCAAGGCCACGACGTGATCTTAATCTCCTCCGGTGCCGTTGCCGCCGGATTTGGTGCGTTGGGATACCCGGTCCGCCCGAATACGACAGCAGGAAAACAGGCGGCCGCAGCGGTAGGGCAAGGGCTGTTAATGCAGCATTATAATGAACTATTTAAAGAGTTCCAAACAGTTGCCGCACAAATCTTGCTAACACGAGAGGACTTTTATAGCCAAGCGAGATTTCAAAACTTATATTCTACTATAAATGAGTTGCTGCATCGGGGTGTTATTCCCATCATTAACGAAAATGACTCAGTATCGATCGAGGAATTAACCTTTGGGGACAATGATATGCTATCGGCTCTTGTCAGTGGATTTCTGCATGCTAATGCCCTCATCATTTTAACCGATGTCAATGGACTCTATGACGGCAACCCGAAAGTCTCCAAGGATGCTAAGAAATATCATTTTATCCCAGAGGTTTCCGAACAGCTGCTTGGATATGCAGACGAAAACGGTTCATCGGTTGGTACTGGTGGCATGAAATCCAAACTGCTCGCTGCCCAAAAAGCTTTATCACTTGGTGTCAGTGTCTTTGTTGGGCGAGGATCCGGAAAAGACAAGTTAGCAGATATTTTAGCCGGAAAAGGTGATGGAACCTATATTGGTGGACCGTTTCATACACAAATGCAGATGCGAAAACAATGGATTGCCTATCATTCCCATGTTGGCGGGGTAATCGAAATCGATGATGGAGCAGAACAAGCAATAGTTCAAAAAGGGAAAAGTTTACTCCCAGTAGGTGTAACCAACGTCATTGGAGAATTCAATGCGCTAGATGTGGTAGAAGTCCGCAATCAAAAAGGGAAAACCATCGGCAAAGGACAAATTTACTTTTCATCTAAGAATTTAACTAAGGTAAAGGGCCTGCCGAGTGAGCAATCAAAAGCTTACTCGTTTAATCATAAACCGGAAGTAATTCACCGGGATAATTGGGTAATATTACGCGAGGAGTGAGGGGAAATGACTGAACTTATCGAAAAGGCTAAAAAACTGACAGCAGCTTCCAAAAAGCTAGCAATTGTTTCAACGCAAGGAAAGAATGAAGCACTAGCGATTATGGCCGAACAAATTTTAAAAGAAAAAGAGTACCTTTTACAAGAAAATAGCAAGGATATTGAAAAAGGTAAACAACAAGGGCTATCTGCATCATTATTAGACCGACTGCTGCTTACAGAGCAAAGAATTGAGCAAATCGTGGAAGGCATACGGCAATTGGTGGAACTGCCTGATCCAATCGGTGAAATCATCGAGGCATGGGACCGGCCAAATGGACTTTCCATTCAATCGATTCGAGTTCCACTTGGTGTGATTGGGATGGTGTATGAGGCTCGCCCAAACGTAACTGTCGATGCTGCCAGCTTATGTTTGAAAGCGGGGAATGCCGTTCTGTTAAGAGGAAGCACATCGGCACTGAATTCGAATAAAGCACTTGTTCAAGTCATGCAAAATGCGCTTGCACAAACAGCGATTCCAGCTGATGCGGTTCAACTATTAGAGGATACAAGCCGCGAGACGGCTTCACAAATGTTTAGGCTGAACCAATACCTCGATGTTCTCATACCACGAGGCGGTGCTGGTTTAATTCAAAACGTGATTGAAAATGCCACTGTCCCAGTATTGGAAACTGGTGTAGGAAATTGTCATATTTTTATTGATGAATCAGCAGAAAAGGATATGGCAATTAACATTGTCCTTAATGCAAAATTGCAGCGTCCGTCTGTATGTAATGCTGCAGAAACCGTCCTGATTCAGAAAAACTGGCCTTATGTGGGGGACTTGATCGAGGCACTCCATGAAAAAGGCGTGGAATTGCGCGGCGATGAACGATTGTCTTTCCGCTTCTCATTTATAACAGCAGCCACCGAAACAGACTGGGAAGTAGAATTTCTGGCTCCAGTATTAGCTGTAAAATTAGTGGAAGATGTAAGTGAAGCTGTTACCCATATCGATCGTTATGGCACGAAACATTCCGAAGCGATTATCACCGAGGATACCAAGAATGTAAATCTATTTTTCCAGGCAGTAGATGCAGCGGTCTTGTATCATAATGCCTCCACCCGTTTTACCGATGGAGAACAATTCGGTTATGGTGCCGAAATTGGCATCAGTACCCAAAAGCTTCATGCCCGCGGGCCAATGGGACTCAAGGCGATTACTACAACCAAAGCACTTGTAAGAGGTACTGGCCAAATCAGGGCCTAAGAATGAAAACCAAGTATGGATGATGTTCCATACTTGGTTTTTTGTCTTATATAGGTCAACATCTGGTATAATAAAAAAGCAAACATATATTCTTATACAAAGTTGGTGTTTTCGTGTCCCATGCAATCCATATCTCTGTCAGAACTCTTGTCGAATATGTTTACAGCTCTGGCAGCATTGATTCCCGGTTCCGCCCGCAATCCACGTTGGTTGAGGGAACGAGAATTCATCAATCGATTCAAAAAACATATGGGGAGAAGGATGAAAGGGAAGTTTACCTCTCCATTGACATTCCCTTTGATGAACTTGTCTATAAAATCGATGGACGATGCGACGGATTATTATTTCACGATGGAAAAGTAACAATCGATGAAATCAAGTCGTTCACAAAGCCGTTGGAGACAACTGAGCCTAATGGGTATCCTGTTCACTGGGCCCAGGCGAAAATGTATGCCTACATATATGCCACTCAAAATCAGCTCTCGGAGTTAGAAGTTCAATTAACCTATGTTCACGTAGAAACCGATGAGAAAAAGTATCTAACACAAACAGTCAGCTTATCTGAATTAGAGGCATTCGCTAATCAAGTGATTGAAGCCTATGCTCCTTTTGCAAAATGGCAGCAACAACACCGAGGTCAAAGAGATACGAGCAGTAAAGAACTTGGCTTCCCGTTTCCTTCGTACCGAGAAGGCCAGCGAAAATTGGCTGGAGCCGTATACAAGTCACTACTAGATAAGAAAAATCTATTTGCCATGGCCCCAACAGGAATTGGCAAAACTATTTCAACGCTGTTTCCAGCAGTGAAGGCAATAGGAGAAGGGATGCTGACTCGCCTTTTCTACCTGACGGCCAGAACCACCACGAGACAAACAGCTGAAGAGGCCTTTGCCCGGATGCGTGAAAACGGACTTTGTATGAAGACGGTCACAATTACGGCAAAGGATAAAATGTGTTTTAAAGATGAAACCATTTGTCAGCCGGATGTGTGTGAATTTGCCAATGGTTATTACGATCGAATTAACGGTGCTGTACTTGATATACTTGAAAACGAACAGGCATTGACTCGGGATGTGATTGCGACATATGCCCGTAAGCATCGTGTTTGTCCGTTTGAATATTCCCTCGATCTTGCTTATAGGGCCGACGCCATCATTTGCGACTATAATTATATTTTTGACCCAAAGGTTTCACTTAAACGAATGTTTGAAGAAGACAAAAAATCCACAGCGATTTTGGTCGATGAAGCGCATAATTTAGTCGACCGCGGGCGTGAAATGTTCTCAGCGTCGATAAACAAGCAATTATTCTTGCAGATCAAGAAACAGTATAAAGGAGTAAACAAGCCAATATTTGAAGTTGCCAGCCAAATAAACTCCTGGTTTTTAGTTTTTAAAAAATCGATGGATGAAAAAAAGGAAATCGTTCTTGAAGCAATGGATGACCAACTATTAATTCAGCTTCATCACTTTGCAGAAGAAGCGGAGAAGCTGCTAACAACAAGTCCCATGCCTGATTTATTGGATGCGTATTTCACCATCAATCAATTTTTAAAAGTCATGGAATTGCTGGACGAACATTATATTATTTATGGTCAACAAGAAAGAAATGATGTCACCTTAAAACTATTCTGCATTAACCCTTCCAAATTGTTAAAACAAATGGCTAAAAACTATCGCTCGAAGGTGTTTTTTTCTGCCACTCTGAACCCGCTTGAATATTATCAAGACTTGATTGGTGGTGGGGAAGACGATTATCGGGTGTCCATTCCTTCCCCTTTCTCCAAGGAACAAGTGGACGTGTTTATTAAGCCAATCTCAACAAGATACCGTGACCGAGAGCGGTCACAAGCAGCCATTGTCTCCATGCTGAATGCATTGATTGGCAGCCGTACAGGCAATTATTTGGTGTTTTTCCCGTCCTATCAATATATGCTTGCTGTCTATGAAGAATTTAATCAGGCAAATAGTAGCACGAAGACACTCATCCAATCGGCCGGAATGACAGAAACAGAGCGGAAAACATTTCTGGATGGTTTTCAAGCTGACTCGAATGAACCACTAATTGGTTTTGCCGTTTTGGGAGGCATTTTTTCAGAAGGGGTGGATTTAAAAGGAGATCGTTTAAATGGAGTAGTGGTGGTTGGAGTCGGTCTACCGCAAATTGGCTTTGAACGGAATTTGATTAAGGAATTCTTTCAACACAATGGCCGGAATGGTTATGATTATGCTTATGTATTTCCAGGAATGAACAAGGTTTTACAGGCTGGCGGGAGGCTCATCCGTTCGGAACAGGATTACGGGGCCATCGTCCTCTGTGATGACCGTTTTTTGCAAAATAAGTACCAATCATTGCTCCCTGAGGAGTGGAAAAGCTATACAGTGCTATATAACTAGCTGCTGAAAAAAGCGGCTAGTTTTTTTTCATTCTGCGTGACAAAATGGTTTTTTATGGAATATAATTAACAAAAAGTTGCACTTGGCAAAAACTTTTAAAAGGGGGAAAGAGAAATGGATGGTTCAAAAGTTGTTAAATTAGCGGAGGCGGAAAAAGGGAATGTCATAAAAATAACGTCCATTCAATTAGATGGTGTCATGAGAAGAAGACTACTAGATTTAGGATTTGTTGCAGGAGCTGATGTTGAAGTAGTCAGGAAAAGCCCGTTAGGCGATCCGATTGCCTATCGTGTCAGCCAGACAACCATTGCTTTGAGAAAAGAGGAAAGCATGAAAATTGAAGGTGAGCTGATGTCCAATGGGAAATGAATATCGCATCGCTTTAGCCGGGAATCCTAACACCGGCAAAACAACGTTGTTCAATGCCTTAACAGGTCTCAGACAGCACACTGGAAATTGGGCTGGTAAAACGGTTACCCTAGCTAGCGGGACGGTTGCGTATAAAGATAAAACCTTTCATTTGATAGACCTTCCCGGTACGTATTCGTTGTTTTCAAACTCAAAAGACGAAGAGACGGCTAGAAACTACATTGTGTTTGAACAACCAGATGTTACGCTAGTCGTATTGGATGCCACCTCGTTGGAACGGAATTTTAATTTAGCCTTACAGGTTTTGGAAATGGCCAAAAATGTCGTCATATGCATTAATTTAATAGATATGGCTGAGGAGCAGGGAATCCACATTAATGAGAAGCTATTGACTCGTAAACTCGGGGTTCCAGTCATTAAAGTTTCTGCACGGAACAAAACCGGTTTTCCTTTGCTGTTAGATACGCTTGACCGGATCGTTACTGGAAAAATTGAATGTCATCCGATGACTATCACATATTCAGATGAAATAGAGGAGCAAATCAAGAAGATGGAACCAAAGGTAAAAGCGATTATCGGTGACCGTTTATCTTCAAGATGGGTTGCCCTCCGATTGCTCGACGGGGATGAGGCATTGCTGGATGAGTTAAATAAATATTTAGTTAGAGAGGGGACTTCATAAATGGGAATCGACCAGTTGTTATCAGAGGCACGGGAATTGTCCACTCCAAAACTAAGGGATGAAATTGTCCAGCAGTTGTACGAACAGAGCCGTAAACTATGCGAACATGGGATTCGTTATACAAAAGATAAAACTGATATCCGAACGGAAAAACTTGATCGGCTTTTGACTTCCCCGATATTTGGTTTCCCCATCATGCTGGTCATGTTAGCAGTCGTGTTTTATATCACCATTGCGGGTGCAAATATACCATCTTCTCTGCTAGCTGACTTCTTTGGATCATTAGAACCCTATTTAACCGCCTTTTTTCATTTTGTTCATGCACCTAACTGGCTCCATGGTGTACTTGTTTTAGGATTATACCGAGGTACCACCTGGGTGATTAGCGTCATGCTCCCTCCGATGGCTATCTTCTTTCCGACGTTTGCCCTTTTGGAAAATTACGGATATTTGCCGCGTGTCGCATTTAATATGGACCGGATCTTTAAAATGGTCGGTGCTCACGGCAAGCAATCTTTAACAATGGCGATGGGTTTCGGCTGTAATGCAGCGGCTGTCATCTCAACACGGATTATTGAGTCCCCACGGGAACGGATGCTTGCCATCCTGACGAATAACTTTGTTCCTTGCAATGGCAGGTGGGGGACATTGATTTTATTAGCATCCTTATTTATGGCAGCCAATTTCACAGGCGGTGTCCAATCTCTTGTCACTACCGCTGTCATTATCGGAATTGTGATGTTCGGGGTCGTCGTTACATTCTTTGTTTCATGGATTCTTTCCAAAACAGCTCTTAAGGGCGTCCCGACTCATTATACATTAGAATTGCCTCCTTATCGCAAACCGAAGATTTTTGACACGGTCATACGTTCTTCACTAACAAAGTCATGGTCAGTCCTTGTAAGAGCTGTGAAAGTAGCAGCACCGGCCGCTGTTCTTACTTGGGTATTTGCCAATATCTATATAGGCGATACCAGCATTTTGATGTACGGAGTACAGTTTTTGGAACCGTTCGGTAAATTGCTCGGGTTGGATGGCTATATTCTCATGGCGTTTATTCTGGGGTTGCCGGCCAATGAAATTGTCCTTCCGATTTTATTGATGGGCTACTTGTCAACAGGTTCGTTGACGGAAGTTGACAGCCTTGTTGACTTAAAGAAGATATTTCTAGACCACGGGTGGACTTGGTTGACAGCCTTGAATATGATGCTATTTTCCTTGCTCCATTACCCATGCGGGACTACTTTAATTAATATTTACAAGGAAACGAAAAGTAAAAAATGGACGTTTGTAGCTTTTGCGATACCAACCGTAATCGCCATTATCGTACCGCTGGTGATTACCCAGTCCGCCAAAATGCTCGGGGTTATTTAATAGGGTTCCTTTTCTTGGTTTAATTCTTTTCCCTTTTAGAAATAATGTGAAAGGTAGAAAATCTTACATGAAGAGAGGGAAATTTGATGCCCAACATTGAAGTGGGAGAAATCTTTACAATCAGCGATGAGAATAATGAGGAGCAGGAAGTAGAAGTTTTAGGTGTGATGACCATTGATGATGCCGATTATGTGGCGGTTGGATTTGTAGAAGATATTAGACAGGAAGAGGAAGAGGACATCGACATCTTTTTCTTGAAAGTCGATGAAGACGGTGATTTTTCCGCTATCGAAAGTGATGAGGAATTCGATAAGGTTTCAGCCACGTTCGATGAAATGATGGATGAAGAGATGGAGGATGCATAAGAGAGGGAAGGACCCTCTCTTTTTTCATGGGCTAAACGGTTGGAAAATTTATGTATGTATAAAATTGGAAAGGGAATAGTAGTAAGAGAATCATAATAAAAAGGAGAGGCATAATGTCTATTGTAGAAGGGACCAAGTATCAGATTTCGAAGGTAATCCAAGGGAACTTTAATTCGGCTGAATCGTTGACGGTAACCACGAACAATGGAGTGACGGTTCAATTTACCTTGAGTGAAGGTAAAGGTCATGGGTCTATGCCGATTGATCATTTAAATTATCTGCTTAAACGATCGAATTTAACGATTATTCCACATAAACGGACACTGCTTGCTACAGGTGAAGAAGAGCAAATCAGTTAACCATTAAAGGGAGGGAAAACCTCTCTTTTTTCATTTCTTGCAACTCTTAAAGGGTATTTGAATACGAAACGAGAATTATTAAAAATGCATTTTTTAAGGAGTGAGAGGTATGGGTAAAAAAAGTGTAGTGGTCCAGGACACTGCTATATCGTATATGGATGAAGGGGAAGGCTTCCCAATTGTCCTGCTGCATGGTTTTTGTGGCAGTTCGGGTTATTGGCAAGAAGTAGTCCCGGTACTTACGAAAAATTACCGGGTCATCGCTCCGGATTTACCCGGCCATGGGCAATCAGAGGTACTGAGAGCACCATGCACAATGGAGGATCTAGCGGCAATCATACTTGGTTTCCTCGATGAGCTACATGTGCAGAACGTGATTATGTTAGGACATTCACTGGGGGGATATATCACGTTGGCATTTGCGGAAAAATACTTAGATAGGCTGAAGGGATTTTCAATCGTTCATTCAACTGCTTTTCCTGATTCAGAAGAGGCGAAAAAGAACAGAGAAGCCAACGTGCAAAGAATCAACCAGAATGGAATCCATTCTTTTGTTGAAGGGCTGGTACCAAACCTATTTGCCACTGAAAATTCCAACAAACCTTATGTTGCGGCCGCCAAAGAAATTGGGTATTCCACCTCACCTCAAGGAGCCATGGATACCTTGATTGCCATGAAAAATCGTCCAGACCGAAATTCTGTATTAGAAGCAACCGGCTTACCAGTTCTTTTAATCGCTGGTGAAAACGACCGAATTGTATCTCCTGACAAAACTTTTTCAGTCAGCAAAACTAACATTAAACATGCATTGATAAAGGACGCTGGGCACATGAGCATGTATGAGAACCCCGAAGAACTTATTTCTATCATTAAGAAATTTTCAGACACTGTTTTTAGCTCTTAAAAATTAAAAAAATCCTTCCCTTTAGATGGGGAAGGATTTTTTCATCATTCAACTGGTGCTGTACCTACGAACATCCCATTCACAAATGCATACATTAATGGCACTCCGTCTGCATCGACAAATGGCACACCAACCATCGTTACGCTTCCTGCAGGAAGGATAACTTCGATGGTATGCGCACCATTCCATGTATGGCCTGTTGCAAGAAGTTCAGCTTTTTTTGCTTGAAATTCTTGACTGCTAAGAAACTTGGCAACGATTTTATTCCTCTCCGCACCTGTTATTGGGAGCAAATCGTGACACGTACAATCATCATCAGGTTCCGCCGCCTGCACGGGACTCCCAGTTACAGTAAACAATGCTAATGCAATAAACACCCCAAAAATCAGCATGACTAACTTTTTCATCTAATTTCCTCCTCTGGTAATTTAAGACTATTAAACTATTCTCCCGCTATCGACATTATCCTTCAAAAACCGCCGAAAATCTTTCGACAAAGGGTGATTTTTTTGACAATTTGGTGTCTGAGACCCAATTTGTTGTTATTTTTATGAAAATAATGTCTAATAATGGTAAGACATCTTGTTAAAGGGGATCCTTGCATGTGGTTATTTATCGTCGTCTTCTTAATATATAATTTGCTTATTTTCTACATAGGATGGAATGGCTTAAAGTGGCTAAAATCGATATTTAACGGTATAAAAAGACGGCTTAAATATTTGTACTGGATTTTACTGGTGCTGTTTGCTTATTCGTTTATTATCAGCCGCTGGGCAGGAGATCACAACTTGATCAACTGGACGGGCGCCATCTGGCTTGGACTGTTTTACATCTTCATGATCTTACTGCCACTTGTGAATCTAACGGTTTACCTAATAAAGTTTACAAACATAGCCAGAGATAAGGCGATAAAGTGGGCAGGGATTATAACCCTATTGATTGCAGCGTGCTTATTCACTGTGGGCGTTTTTACTGCCTATCACCCTGTTGTCACAAGTTATAAAATTAGTATCCCTAAGCAAGTAGAAGGGGAAAAAAATTATAAAATTGTGATGGCATCGGATTTGCATTTTAGTTACATGGTTGGAAGTGGGCAGGCGGAAAAACTTGTAAGGATGATTAATTCGTTACATCCTGATTTAGTGCTGTTGCCCGGAGATATGATTAGTGATGATATAGACCCCTATCTGAAGGAGGGGATTCCGGATATTCTAAAGAAAATCAAGGCTCCAGTATATGCTTCACTTGGTAACCATGACCGGGAGGATCCCAATGTTGATCTGATCAAGACTTTTAACAACAGCGGCATGAAACTGTTAGCCGATGAAGTAGTTGAACTGGATAACGGCATCACCTTAGTCGGCAGAAAAGACAGAGGCTATCAGGACGTAAAACGGATGGCCTTATCTGAACTCATGGTGCAAACCAATCCGACTAAGCCTGTTATATTACTGGAGCACCAGCCCTATGACCTAGATATTGCCAAAAGGAATGGTGTGGACTTAATACTCTCAGGCCATACCCATCAAGGACAGATTTTCCCGGGAAACCTTGTAACAAATAGAATTTATGAGAATGATTGGGGCTATCTCAAAAAGGGCCAGCTGCAAAGCATTGTTTCATCTGGATATGGCTTTTGGGGGACACCGCTTAGGATTGGAACTAAATCAGAAGTTGTCCAAATTGACATCAGTTTTAAATAAGGCTCTGTTGAACGATATTGATTGGAGCGGAAATCACAACAGCCATATATAACAGAGCCTTAAATAATGAAAAGCAAGAAGATCTAGTCGATATTCGATAGATCTTCTTGCTTTTTCCATTTTTTTGCAGGAACAAATATATTGCGTAAAGAATATATAGAATGTTTAGTCTGCCAGTCTCATAGAACTATTCGAAAGCGCATACATTATGACTATATGCCTATCATATTTTTCAAAAAATAAAGGGGGAATTGATTTGAATATTAGTCAAATTCTATTAAACACGGCTAATGAACTACCAACACATCCAGCCATCGTTTTTAGAAATGCAAGCTTGTCGTATCAGGAACTAGCAGAACTTGTAAAAGAAAAAGCGGCAGGATTAAAGAAATATGGCTTGCAAAATGGTTCTCATGTAGCACTGATGATGGCCAATAAGCCAGAATACGCAATCGCCTACTTTTCTTTGTTAGCGATTGGGGCAACAGTGGTACCGATCAATCCGACGTTTAAATCTAGTGAAATCGTTTATATTTTAAATGATGCTGAAGTGGAGGCATTAATAGTAGATGAGGTCGGCCTGGCTGAGGTACAAAAGTCTGCTTCGCAATTTTCTACAGTAAAGCAAATCTTTTCCTTGCCTTCTGTTGATAGGTTTATCCATTGGGAAGCGGTCAACGGCCATTCGGCTGATTTTTGGCCGGAACCTAAAACGTCAAATGACGATGCCCAAATTATCTATACTTCCGGCACTACAGGAAAACCAAAAGGGGCGATTATTACCCATGGCAATCTCGAATGGATGTCCCAAACAAGTGCGGAAATTTTAGCATTAACGAAGGAAGACCGAGTTTTAGTTGTGCTTCCCTTGTTCCATGCCTATGCTAAGCTGCAAGGGCTTCTGCAATGTGTATTAAAGGGTTCTACCATTTATCTGGAAGAACGGTTTATCCCCGATGTGATTTTGCAGCGAATTGCAGAAAATCGGATTACTGTATTTCTTGGGGTACCGACCATGTATACCATGTTTGTTCATTCCCCCCGTATTAAAGAGTTTGATTTTTCAAGCTTGCGAATTGCCGGGTCCGGAGGCGCCAGTTTACCGGTTGAAATTTTAGAAAAAGTAAAAACCGAAATGGGCGTGGAAATCGGCGAGGGCTATGGTCAAACAGAGAGCACTGTGATGATTAGCTGTTTCCCGGATGAAATCACCAAGAAACCTGGCTCCGTAGGAGTGCCGCTGCCAGGAATAGACCTCAAAATAGTCGACCCCTCTGGAAAAGAAGTACCGGTTGGCGAGGTGGGAGAGATTATTTTTAAAGGTCTGAATACGATGAAGGGCTATTACAAAAAGACAGAAGAAACCAATGAAACAATAAAAGACGGCTGGCTTTACACTGGCGATTTAGGCCGTCAGGATGAAGAAGGTTATCTTTACATTGTCGACCGCAAAAAAGACATGATTATCCGTGGTGGCTACAATGTTTACCCTAGGGAAGTGGAAGAGGTTCTATACACTCACCCCGAAATTGTAGAATGTGCGGTCGTCGGTGAGTCGGACCCTGTATTCGGTGAAGAAGTAGCAGCTTATGTAGTTACCAGGACGGAGCAAACCCCAGAAGATATAGTTGCCTACTGTAAACAGCAGCTGGCTCACTATAAAGTTCCAAGGAGAATTTATTTCCTAACAGAACTTCCTAAGACAACTACCGGCAAAATATTAAAAACTCCGTTAAGGAAAAAATAGACTTATGCTGCCCGGCTCAGCTTTTGACCTGAGCTCCATGAGGACAAATCCAAGGCAAAACTATTAATTTTTGTCCTCATGACGGGTCATGAGAACAAAAATTATTAAATATATAACCGCGACAAGAACAGCTATCGGGCTGTTCTTTTTGCTTATTAACAAAAACAAACCGGAAATTTGTCGCTACAAAGTTCAACTGCTATGATGTAGAAAAAAGTATAAGGAGTCATCCGAAATGGTAAACATGATATTATTAAATGATACAGAGATAGATGTCTATCAATACGAAGAAGATCAGGTAAATGGATTACAATTGATTTCCGTAAAGTTTAAAGTAACGAGCGACCAGTATCATGATATAACAACTTTACTCTACAAAGGAACCTTCCAAGTCCATGTGCCGGAGCAAAATTTATCTTTTACTGGAACAATTCACCAGTACTTCACATCTTTTACCAATCTTTATGAAAAAGGGCAAACAGGAGACTTTTCGTTATCCTTGCTAGAAATGAAAGAAGGAAGCTAAAATGAAATTAAGCATATTAGACCAAGCCCCGATTTCTGCCAACCAAACGGCCCAACAGGCATTGAATGCCTCTTTACAGTTAGCCCAAGCGGGTGAGAAATTAGGATATACCAGGTACTGGATTGCCGAACATCATGACTTGCCCGGTCTCGCATGCCCTGCACCTGAAGTCATACTTCCATATATTGGAGCCAACACAGAAAAAATCAGAATTGGTTCGGGTGCCGTATTATTGCCACATTACAAACCTTATAAAATGGCAGAAGTGTTTAACCTGCTAGCCACTTTATTTCCTAATCGGATTGATTTTGGCATTGGCAGGGCTCCAGGTGGTTCTGCTGAGGCAACGAACGCTCTGTCTGACCATTTTTTGCAAAATGTATGGGCATTTCCCGACAAACTAAAGGACTTGCTTCATTTTTTATATAGGGATTTCCCTGAAGGCCATGAATTTGCAAGCCTTTCAGCAGCACCCATTCCGCCAGTATCACCGCAGCCATGGCTGTTAGGAACGAGCAAAAAAAGCTCGTTACTTGCTGCAGAACTTGGATTGCCTTACGTTTTCGGCCAGTTTATGAGCGACTCCGAAGGAGAAACCATCATTCAGAATTATTTGTCTAGCTTTCAAGCCCGGAAACAAGGTGATAAACCATATGTTATCTTAACTGTTTCCGCAATCTGCGCAGAAACAGATGAAAAAGCCGAAGAGGTTGCCTTAAGCAGTCTGATCTGGTCATTGCAAAGCAGCAAAGGGGAGAGGGATAAGGGAGTTCCGTCCATTCTACGTGCCAAAAATTATCCGTTAGCTGCTAAGGACCATGAGACATTAAATAAAATGAGGCAGAAAGTGTTAATTGGTGGACCCAAAAAGGTTTATCAGAAGTTAGAGGAGATTCAAGCCAGATATCAGGCAGACGAAATCATGATCGTGACAATAACTCATGACCCTAAAGACCGATTACGTTCTTATCAATTACTAAGCAAAGCGGCATTTTAAAAAAAGGCTGTATCCTCTCATTTTCGTGGATACAGCCTTTTCCTATGGTTTAACACTATAATATTTAACAGGAGATTTTTGAGAATCTTCTAATGACTGAGCAATCGATTCTGTCAGACTAAGCGGCCCCTGGGCATCAAGGCCGGCTTCCCAAAGCATCATCCCGCCGAACCCATGTTCAACTGCAAGAGCGGTTTTCTTTTTCATGGTTTCGGCACCGTTATAATAATAAGTTGTGCCATTCATGCTCACCATATCATTAGCCGCATTATTCGGATCTTGCTTCATAATGGCGGCAAATGAGACCTGTTTACTATTCGGGTCTTCCGGCTGGGCATAAAACGGAACACCTAATACGAGCTTTTCTTTTGAATATTGATTTTCATCAAAGAAAGAGGCCCAATAGTTGACGATTTTCTCCGTATAGGGATAGGGCGATAAATTAGCGGCATGATACCCATCATCCCACTGGCCATCGTAGGCCATAATATTGACATGATCCACAGATTGAAACATCGATGGTTCATATTTTACAAAGTTGGTTTCCGTCAGCGTTACGGCGTGAATTTTGGCATAGACTGCAATCGATAGCTCCTTACCCTCAGGATGAAGACGGTCGCTAAGTTCCTTTGCAAACGCTGCGAGGTACTGGGCATCCTCTGCTGAATGAGGGTGCTCAAAATCAATGTCAATTCCATCAAGCTTTTCTCGCTCAGCAAAACTAACCAGCTCGTTCACTAGCTTTGCCCGTGAGTCAGGGTTAGCTATCGCCGGTTTAAAGTAATCATAAGACTCGCCGCCATTCATGTGATACCATCCGCCAATAGCAAGCATGACCTTCGTATTGGTTTCTTTGCTCTTAGACACAATGGTCCGAAGATTATCTAACGCTTGGTCCCCAGTCAGCGTGAAACTGCCATCCTTAGTGGGATGGGCAAAGGAAAAAATCACATGTGTCAATTTCTCATAATCTATCATATTAGGATCGCGAAAATCCTGGACATAGCCAATCAGAACTTTCGAAGCATCCTTCTCCACTTTAGGTAATTGTTTCTCTTCCACCTTTATTTCTCTTCCAGGCATTGTTTTCGTGGTTTTATTTACAACGGACGAATCATCATGGCCAGAAAGTAAAACTCCAATTAAAATTCCTCCAACGAAGGTAACCATGATTACCAATGTTAGGAGGAAATGTCTTTTTTTCATTCAAATTATCCCCCTATTTCATTCATAAACATTAAAATTGTATCAGAAATCAGGAGGAGATTTAGCTGGTAACATTCACCTTTTGGTTATTTTAAATTTGTTTAAACATAAATGTATGTCTTTATAGTTTAAAGTTTGTTCATAGATTGTTCATAATGAATTGGTAAAATAAGAAAAATTCAGAGATAGAGAAAATGAACATAGTGTGGAAGGTGTTACAAATTGCCGTATTTTTTTAATATGATTCAGAAGCCAATTAATAAATATATTGGTTTTTTCATTTTAACTGCAGTCCTTTTATGGATGAAAACTTACTTAGCACAATTGACCCAGTTTGATTTAGGAATAGATAATTCTTTGCAGAAAGTGCTTTTATTCTTTAACCCTCTAGGATCTGCATTGTTGTTCTTAGGGTTTGCCTCATTCTTCAAGGGAAGAAAAAAGTACATTTGCCTGCTCTCCATTGATTTGCTGTTATCTTTTCTACTGTTTGCCAATGTCGTGTACTACCGTTTTTTCAATGACTTTATAACATTGCCAACACTGACCCAAACACAAAATTTCGGCGATGTAAGCGGGAGTGTCGTTTCTTTATTAAAACCGTATGACTTTTTATTCTTTATTGATGTATTTGCCTTGATGTTACTGCTTGCTTTTCGGATTATTAAAATCGAGCAAAAAGACATGAGCCGCTCGAAAACAGCCTCTATATTTGCTTTTTCATTTGGTATATCCTTTTTTAATCTTGGGATAGCAGAAAATGACCGGCCAGAATTATTAACAAGAGGTTTTGACCGTAATTATATTGTGAAATATTTAGGTATGTACAATTATACTCTATACGATGCAGTTAACAGCACTAAAGCCTCTGCTCAAAGGGTTATGGCAGACAGCGACGATACAACAGAGGTAATGAATTATACTCAATCTAATTACGCTGAACCGAATCCAGCTTATTTTGGGGCAGGAAAAGGGATGAATGTGATTTATCTTCATCTAGAATCCATACAAAACTTCTTAATTAATTACCGCCTAAACGGCGAAGAGGTGACACCATTCTTAAACTCGCTGACCAACGAAGCCAACACAGTTTATTTTGACCATTTTTACCATCAAACAGGTCAAGGCAAGACTGCCGATGCGGAATTTATTTTGGAAAATTCCTTATATGGACTGCCACAAGGTTCCGCGTTTACGACAAAGGGACTAAATACGTACCAAGCCGCACCGGCTATCTTAGGGCAGCAGGGCTTCACTTCCGCGGTCTTCCACGGAAATTCAGGAAGCTTTTGGAACCGCGACGAAATCTACAAGTCGTTTGGCTATGATTACTTTTTTGACGAAAATTATTATAAGATGGACGAAGAAAATCTAGCTGACTACGGCTTAGAGGATAAACCGTTTTACGAGCAGTCGATATCGCTGCTAAACACATTGCCACAGCCTTTTTATACAAAATTTATTACCGTATCTAACCATTATCCTTATGAGATGGATGAAGAAGAAATAACCATTGCCCCTCATACCACGGGTGACCCTTCAGTTGACCAGTATTTCCAAACAGCCCGATATGCTGATGAGGCCCTTAAACAATTCTTTGACTACTTAAAAGAATCTGGACTGTATGACAACTCGATGATCATCATGTATGGTGATCATTATGGGATCTCCGAAAACCATAATAAAGCCATGGAGCAGGTTTTAGGGAAGGAGATTACACCTGTTGAAAGTTCTAATTTGCAGCGGGTGCCTTTATTCATTCGTGTGCCAGGCATGCAAGGCGGCGTGAACCATGAATATGCTGGGCAAATCGACCTTCTTCCGACCTTGCTGCATCTCCAAGGTATGGACAGCAAAGAATATGTTCAATTTGGCACGGATTTATTTTCGGAAAAACATGATGAACTGATTCCATTTAGGAACGGGGATTATGTAAGCCCCACGATCATCTCCGTTAAGGGTAAATTTTATGATTCTGTGACTGGATTGTTGGTGGGCATAGATAAACTTAAAGAGGCAAAGGAATACCAAAACCAGGTTGAAACGAAATTGGCGTTCTCCGATCAGGTGGTAAATGGAGATTTATTACGTTTTTATACTCCTCAGAACTTTAAACCGGTTGATCGGTCCGATTATAACTATAAGAATACACAAGCCAACAGAATCACGAAAAAATAACTGAAATGGCAAGGTGTCGTTAATAATTGACTTATGACACCTTGTCATATATTATAAGTTTATTATGACAAGGTGTCACAATCCTATTAAAATCGGAGAAAGCAGGGAAACCATGCCCAAAGTCACTTTTTTTAATCTGCCGGAAGATAAGAGAGCTACCTTAATTCTTTCGCTTAAAAAAGAGTTCTCAAGAGTTCCGTTATACGATGCATCGATTTCCAATATTGTAAAAGCTGCAGGCATCCCACGCGGCAGCTTTTATCAATACTTTGAAGACAAGGAAGATGCATTTTTCTTCATCCTTAATGATTTTGTAGCATGTATCAATCATCAATTTTTTACCCTTATAAAAAAATATAATGGAGACTTGTTTGATACCATGCAAGAGTTTTTTCAAATAATTATTGAGGAAGAAGAAAATGTCCATTTTTTTCGGAATGCGTTTTTAAATATGACCTACCGGATCGAAAGTACTTTTTCGAGGATTTTTAAAGAACATGAAACGAATAATAATTTAAAAGTGCTTAGTTCCTTGTTGAATACCAGCATTTTAAACTTTTCAAGTGAAGAGGAACTTAATCATTTATTGCAGATCATCTCAGCGGTCACCTTTCGGAATATTGTGGAAAAATTCGCCAAAGAATTACCCAATGAGGAGGCGTTACGGAGGTACCGGTTAGAATTAACTTTATTAAAATCTGGACTTGTCCGGCATTTAGAAAGAGAATCGAGGGGAACTTCATGAAAGAAATTAAACCACCCAAAAAACCGATATTGTTTTACTATGGAATTGCGATCGTCATCCTTTTGCTTTTAAATAGCTTTATTTTTCCAGCGGTTATGGAGCATTCCGTAAAAGAGGTTGATTACGGGACATTTTTAAATATGGTGGAAGATGGGAAAGTAAAGGAAGTAGAAATTAATGACAACACGATTATGTTTAAACCCGTCAAAACAAATAAAGTCAAGTTGTACAAAACAGGTGTCATTGATGACCCGCAGTTAGTGACCAGGCTGCATGACGCCAATGTCAAGTTCACCAAGGTCATTCCGAGAGAAACCTCACCATTGTTAAACTTTATTTTGTCTTGGATTCTTCCATTCCTTATTTTTATTGCCATTGGCCAGTGGCTGATGAAACGAATGCAAAATCGGCTAGGAGGGGGGAGCGGTGCCCTTTCCTTCGGCAAAAGCAATGCCAAAGTGTATGTAGAAGCTCAGACAGGCATCACATTTAAGGATGTGGCAGGGCAAGACGAAGCGAAAGAAGCATTGCAAGAAATTGTCGACTTTCTCCACAACCCTAAAAAATATCGAGAGATTGGGGCCAACATTCCAAAAGGCGCTTTGTTAGTGGGACCTCCTGGTACTGGTAAGACGTTATTGGCAAAAGCAGTAGCAGGTGAATCAAAAGTGCCATTTTTCTCGATTTCCGGTTCGGAATTTGTAGAGATGTTTGTGGGGATGGGGGCTGCCCGGGTAAGAGACTTATTCAAACAAGCTCAAGAAAAAGCCCCATGTATTGTTTTTATCGATGAAATTGATGCAATCGGGAAAAGCCGGAATTCAGGTATGATGGGAGGCAATGATGAACGGGAACAAACCCTCAATCAGCTGTTAACAGAAATGGACGGGTTCGACCCTGATAAAGGCGTTGTCATCCTGGCGGCTACTAACCGGCCGGAGACCCTTGATAAAGCCCTATTACGGCCTGGACGGTTTGACCGCAGGGTACCGGTAGAATTACCTGACCTTGCCGGCCGTGAATCGATCCTAAAGGTTCATGCTGCAAAGGTAAAGCTCGAAGACAACGTTGATTTCAATGTAATCGCACGGGCGACATCTGGTGCTTCGGGAGCGGATTTAGCCAATATTATCAATGAAGCTGCCCTTAGAGCCGTTCGAATGGGGCGAACTAAAGTCAACCAAAGCGACCTTGAGGAGTCAGTTGAGGTTGTCATTGCCGGCTATCAACGGAAAAATGCTGTTATATCCATGAAAGACAAATTAACGATTGCTTATCACGAAATCGGTCATGCATTAGTAGCGGCCAAACAAAGCCATTCAGCTCCAGTCCATAAAATTACAATCATCCCGCGGACTTCCGGTGCTTTAGGCTACACGATGCAAGTGGATGAGCATGAAACCATCTTGATGACAAAAGAACAAGCATTGGATAAAATAACGACTTTCATGGGTGGTCGTGCTGCTGAAGAAATCATTAATAAAACGATTACCTCTGGTGCATCCAATGATATCGAACAGGCTACCAAGATCGCTAGAGCCATGGTTACTCGATTCGGAATGAGTGATGAATTTGATATGATGGCATTAGAAACAGTCAATAACCCGTACCTTGGCGGGGACACCTCCCTGTTGGTATCAGCGGATACAGCAGCAAAAATTGACGCTGAAATATTGAATATCATTAAATCCTGTCATCAAAAAGCCATTCGGATTTTAGAAGAAAATAAAGATAAATTACATGAATTAACAAAATTCCTATTAGAAAAAGAAACCATTACTGGCGAGGAATTTATGAAAATTTTAGAAGCAAAAACGGCAGAGATTTAATAAGTACAAGAAAAAACCTTGCGCGCTGACATGCACGCAAGGTTTTTTTACTTCATAAACAGTTTAATTTTCTTCAAGCCGTCTTTTACATTCGGATAGCGGAAAGGGATATCGAAACGTGTGGTCTGCTTTAGGACACTTTTTTTATGTGAGAACGTATCATAGCTGCCTTTACCGTGATATGAACCAATTCCGCTATTTCCTACACCGCCAAACGGCAGGTGAGGGGAGACGAAATGGTAGACGGTATCATTAATGCAGCCGCCGCCAAACGAGACACGATCCAACACTTGTTGCTGGACGCTAGAGTTTTCCGTAAAGATATAAAATGCCAGCGGCTTAGGATGTTGGTGGATTCCTTCAATTACCTCTGACAGATTGGAATATGACAAAACCGGAAGTATCGGGCCAAAGATTTCATCCTGCATCACCGGATCTTCCCAGGTAATATCCGTTAATACCGTGGGCTCGATCATCAGTGAATCAGGTATAGTCTTCCCGCCAATAGAAATTTTCCCATTATCCAAGAAAGAGGTTAATCGGTTGAAATGCCGTTCACTGACAATATGGGTAAAATCAGGATTATTAAGCGGTTCTGCACCATAAAGCTCTGTTATGGCTTCTTTAAATTGCTGCAAAAACTCTTCTTTTACGGCTTTATGGAGGTAAAGATAATCAGGAGCAATACAAGTTTGTCCCGCATTGGTAAACTTGCCCCAGGCAATTCGTTTAGCAGCCAGTTTGATATTGGCATCTTCGTGTACGATACAAGGACTTTTCCCTCCAAGTTCCAATGTAACCGGCGTTAAATGTTTTGCTGCTGCTTCCATGATGATCCGGCCGACAGGCACACTTCCGGTGAAAAAGATATAGTCGAATCTCTCGTTTAACAGTGCTTGGCTCGTTTCAACACCGCCCTCAATAACAGCAATAAACTCTTCAGGGAATAGTTCACCAACCAATTTTCCCAATAGTTTTGAAGTGACAGGTGTCAATTCTGAAGGCTTGATCACGGCGCAATTCCCAGCAGCAATTGCACCGATTAACGGAGCGATTGCCAATTGAAAAGGATAATTCCATGGCGCTATTATCAGAGCGACCCCATATGGTTCAGAATAAATATAGCTTTGTGATCCCATATGCGTAATGGGGGTTTTTACTTTTTGCGGCTTGACCCAAGATTCTAAATTTTTAATTGTAAACCTCAGTTCTTCCAGAACAAAGCCGATTTCCGCCGTGTATGCGTCAAATTCAGATTTATTTAAATCAGCCCGTAATGCATCCATTAACTGTTTCTCATTTTGTTTAATCGACATTCGTAACTTTTGCAGGGCTTCTAAACGAAACGAAAGGTCTTTCGTTTTTCCTGTATGAAAAAATGCCGTTTGTTTGGCCACTATTCCATGGTAGTTTTCCATCTTGTAACCTCCATAATCAAACCTGATTAAGCTTTTATCGTTTCATATAACTGGAAGATGTCATCCTTAAACAGTATTTTCGGTACAGGATAAAGCGGATTTGCTTCGCTTAATGCCCGTTCAACCATAACCGGTAAGTCGCTCTCTTTGATTCCATTAATTTTGGTTGGAATGTCCATTTTACTATTCAGCTCTTTAATCGCAGTGATAAAGGCAGTTGCCTTTTGCTGCTCTGAATCTCCCGGTTTCCCTAAACCGACTAATTCCGCCAGCTCTGCAAGTGGTTTATGCGCAGATTCCCCGTAGTACTCCAGGACATAAGGCAAAATCACTGCGTTCGCCAACCCGTGGGGGACGGAGTAAAATCCGCCTAGCGTATGGGCAATAGCATGTACATACCCAACGTAGGCGCGAGTAAATGCCATACCTGCGAGATAGGCAGCTCTTTGCATATTCGCTCGAGCCGCTATATTTGAACCATTTGAATAACATTCATATAAGTTTTCAAAAATCAAGGTAATCGCTTCTTTACTGTATTGGATCGTTTCTTTTGTGTTGCTTCTGCCAATATAAGCTTCCACTGCGTGTGTTAAGGCATCCATCCCAGTAGTCGAGGTAATGTGCTTTGGCAAATTTACGGTTAGGACAGGATCCAGTACCGCAAAATGGGGGATAAGAGCTGTGTCCATTATGGCATACTTTTCATGTGTTACGCTATTTGAAACAACCGCCGCCAGTGTCGCTTCGCTTCCGGTTCCAGCTGTTGTTGGAATGGCAAACAGCGGCGGGACTTTTTTCATTATCTTTAGAACACCCTTCATTTGGGGAATTGACTTTTTAGGGCGGGCAACCCGCGCGGCCACGCCCTTTGCACAATCCATAGGGGAGCCCCCGCCAAAGGCCACGAGTCCGTTACTGTTATTTTGGTGATAGACCTTAAGGGCATCCTCAATGTTATCAATTGTTGGGTTTGGAACGGTTTCATCATAGATGACAAAGCTTATGCCTTCATTTTTCAACCCCTGTAGAAATTCATCCATTAGGCCGATAGAGCTAATTCCCTTATCTGTTACGACTAAAACGCTTTCAATTCCTTGGCTTTTAATCAGGCCCGGCAGCTTCTTTAAACTATTCTCTCCCACAAGCAGCTCCGGTTCACGCCAAGGCAGAAAGGAAGAGGTAAACTTCATAACACCTTGAAACGTCCGGCAAAACACCTTATACATACCATTTCCCCCGTTTTGATTAGTTTTTTATAGAGTACCAAACTAATATAGTCTTTGATGATACGTTATCGTACTTATTGAAGCGATGTCAATAGATATTTTTAATATATTAAATATTCAGTAAAATTATCTCAGAAAATAATCAGGTAAATTAGGGATAGGATAATGAAGGAAGGGAAGCCCCTGCCATAAGATGCAGGAGCGATTCCACTTTTCCTAAACGAAGGTTCCTTTAGTAAGGAAATTGCGAAGAATAGTTGCTGAATTGCTGGAAAGCTTGATCAAGTTTTTGTTGTTCTTCTGCTTCAAGCTTATACCAGCCATTCTTAAACATTAAGTTGTACATTTCACGGCAGCTTTGATGTGTTTCAGTCAGAATTTGCAGCAGATCCGAATATAGCTGTTCATGGCTCGCTTCACGGACAGCTATATTCAAGCTGTCGGTCAGATATTTGCAAGTGCTAAGCCCATCATTGATAAAATCACGGTCGTTCATTTCTGGTGTTTTAACTTTAGGCAGCTGTCCAGTTTGTGGATTAGCAATTTTATTGCCGTTTTGACTTTGTTGATTTTGCATTTGAAGTAACCTCCTTTTCAGTATTAATTTAGCTGAGTGTTTGGCAGGTTAGCCATGGCTTCATCGTTGTTGACTTGCAGATGGGTCAAGATTCTTTGATAATGGTCCTGATGCATTTTACCTGCTTTGTCCAAAGCTTGTTTAATTTCATCATTGCTGACTTGCTGGGCCATGAAATGGAACTTTTTGAACGCCAAAAGCTCCCAGGACAAGGCATCTTTTAAATAAAGAATGTCTTTTGACGTAATCGCACGCGGCGGGTTCGGAATTGGTGCTTGAGTACTTTCCATAGAAAAATCTCCTTTCAGTCTTATATCATGTATAGGTTAAGCAAGGATAAGACTATTTATGTAAGAAATGGGTTCATGTTGGCTCAATTTGTTAAAATACTATGACTTTTGTTGGAATTAGTCGAATATAATCGAAAAATTATCCCTTTCCATGTATAATAGGGGAATGTAGCGATAGTTCCCTAAAGAAGGAGGATAACATTTTGGAATTAGCATTAGCTATTTTGTTTGGAGGATCTGCTATATTATTGATCGTTTCCATTTTTATGACCAAAAAAGCATCAGTGAAAGAAAACAAACAGATCGATTTAATCCATGTGGCGGTTATGAAAGATGTAAATGAGATTAGAGAGTCGATTCGAAATCTAGAACTCGACCTCGAAGTAGTGAGTACAGAAGCGGGCCTTCAACTTTCTGCCGATGAAAGAACCTTGAAACGCGAAATCCTAGACTTATATAAACGAAACTATTCTATTAAAAGTATTGCCGAGATGAAACAAGTGCCTGAGAGTGAAATCAGTTATTTGCTTGCTCCTTATCTATCGGAAAGGGAAGAAAGGAGACAAGCTGTCAATGAAAATTAGTACAATAAGCAGTTTTGCTGCAGGGATATTTATTGCTACAGGTATTCTTGGGATTGTTTACTTGAATGGAGATAGTGAAGTCTCGAAAGCTTCTTCTAAAACCACACAAAAAGTTGCGCTTTCTGAAGAGGAAATGGTGAACAAATTGACAGCTGCTGGTTACACAGTCCAACCGAAGGTGCAAAATAACGCGAATGCAGATGCACAACAAACACAGCAGGAGCAACCTGCCGCTCCCGCCGAAACTCCCGCTCAACCTCCGACACAAGTCGTTGTCAATGTAACGGATGGAATGGGGAGCATTGATGTCGGACGGATCCTAAGAGATGGAAAACTGATTGACGATGCGTTTCAGTTTGCATCAGATATCGAGCAAAGAGGTTTAGTTAACAATTTGCGGACAGGAACCTACACTGTCGATAGCAGCATGAGCTACGACCAAATCATTTCAACAATTTACGGTAATTAATAAAGAATTCCAGCCAATGGCCGATTGCCATTGGCGTTTTTATTTTTTCATATCCCATTACCTTTTGGTTATATTAACCTGAGGAGGTGAATAAACGGATGGCAAAGAATAAAAAGCAAAACTCCCGCTCGATCGAGGATAATCAAGCTGAGGCATCCAGGCACCAAGCAGGCTCTTCAGGAAAATATGGAACGGAATTTGCCTCAACGGATAATAATGTCACAAGAAAAATAGAACCTTAATGATAAAATTGATCTAAGGACGATATACCAAAAGGCTGCCTGTTAGTTCAAAAAGGCAGCCTTTCTACTTCAAATCAAAAAACGCTGTCCTTCCTATTTACCAAATAGCCCCCACGATTAAAGAAACTGGCGAATAAACTGTCTTATATGGAGTCTATAGAACAGATAAGAGGATGTGTGGTTCTTTTGAAGATTCAATGGATGGAAGAAGGGGCGCCCGATCATATATTTTTTTCCAGAGCAAAAATGATGGAGCATCAATTAAATGAAAGTGTCAATTATGTAGTCCATATCGGTAAATGGCAAAAGCAGATGATGGTGAAGCAAACGGACCTTATTGGCGAACTGTCAATTGGATTAAGCTCACAATTAGAATTGCCTTTTGATCTTCCTGATTTATCGTATGAGCTGGTGGTAAATGGACAGGAAATCCAATTCGGACCTGTGATTGGAATGGTATTAACGGGCCATAAATTTACGGAAAAGAGACTGAAGCGATTAGCACCGTATTTTAAACAGTATCAAAAAGTCAATGGATTGGTGTATTTATGTTATTGGGAAGATTTCGATTGGGACACAAAAACTGTCAAAGGACTTTATTACAATCCAAGCAATGACTTTGAGTCACACTGGAATGAGGGCACCTTCCCGTTTCCAGATGCAATCTATCTTCGAAAAAAGCCCCCAAAAAACTTGAGAAAAACAGTATCAAAAGCTTTCGACGGCAAGATTTTCAATTCATACATGTTTGATAAATGGGAATTTCATTGTGCCATGTTAGTTTCAGACCAAACGAAACCGTATGTTTTGCCCACCTATCAATACAAAAATCCAGCCCTCTTTAAAGAAATCCTTAACCTAATTCCAAAGGTATATTTAAAGCCTCAAAATGGATCATTGGGAAAGGGAATTTATATGATCGAAAAAAAGGAAGACACGTATGAAATCAGTTTTGAAAACGGACAAATGCAGGTAGCAAAGGAAGGTGGTCTAAACAAATTTTGTAGACATATGTTACCTTCCAAAAAATATTTAATCCAAGAAGCCGCCCATGCCTCGTATGGGCGGAAAAGAGTCGATTTTCGAGTCATTATGCAAAAAAATGAAAGAAGTGAATGGAATTGCACCGGCATTTTAGGACGTTTTAGCCAACCAGATTGCATCATCACTAATGATGCTCCAACCCATGTAAGCGGATTGGAAGCCCTACAAACCTTTTTTCATTTTAAACCAGACGAGGCAGCTAAAAAACAAGATGAGTTAATCGAAGTTTGCAAAAAAGTTTGTATGCAAATAGAGGCTGCGTTTGGAGTATATGGAGATTTAGGTCTTGATGTGATAATAGATGACCAACAGAGAATATGGGTACTCGAGGCAAATAAATTTCATGAACATAACTTCATAGAGGAAATTGACGAGGAATTGTATGAGAAAACAGTAGGCATGCCACTGTTGTATGCAAAGGCGTTGGCGGGATTCCACTCTGATAGTTTAAGAGATTAGAGTGCCTTTAAGGTGCAGTAAACTTTACAGTTTGAATAAATTTGTTTCCAATGTATTTAAAAATGTGAATTAAAAGGTAAATTGCCCTTACAGCTTGGCTCCATATGAATAGAGTATGAAAGAAGACAAACTTTAGGAGGGAAAAAGAGTATATGGGCGTGAAAAAGGATCATCATGATTGTTGTGATTGCAAGAAAGATTGCTTATGCCGGATTCTGAAAAAATTCATACATGAAGAGATCAGTATCCGAACAAAATCCGGTGATATTATTGAAGGGGAACTTGATGATGTAACGAAGGACTGTTGCATTAAAATTATTGAAACAGGTATAACAACTCCTTTTGTTCCAACAAGAATTACGGTGACCCGTTGCAAAGATGTTGAGAGTTTTACAATCGATTTGCTAGGTTAAAAAGATGAGGGGGCTTCAGCTCCCTCATCTTTTTTCATAAGACTTTGTTAAACAATACTGTTAATTTTTTGAACTCTGTTGATTGGAGCGAAAATCAACAGCCAAATTTACAGAGCTTTTAATAAAGTCAATTGCCTAATTAACAAATCTGTTCAATTCCATTGGGTTGGCCGGACTGACAAATTTACTTCGTTTCCGTAATATGGATTCTTTACTATCTGAAGAATGATGGTAGGGTGATCCATATCTAACGTAAACATAATATCGGTTTGAAAGAGATAACATTTTAAATTGATGCAAAAAGCATTGCTGCTGAAATAAATAATCTTCTCCTTGATTAACAGGTGGAAAGGGAACGGTGCTATAAACTTTCTTATGAAAAACCAACGTCGCACCACTAAAAAAATACCTTTTTTTATACAATTCTTTTCCAGGATTAATAATCCATTGATTTTCGGAGTTGGGGTTATATAGGCGAAGTTCACTTGTTTTCTCAAAACAAATATAAAAAGTACTTTTCCCGACAATATCGGCATTCTGTGATGTCAACGCATTGTAAGCTTCTTTTAGATAATGGGGACCATAATAGTCATCGTCGTCCCATTTAGCAACAATATCAAACGATGCGGTTTCAATGCCGAAATTTAAACATTCTCCTAAGGAAATATGGTCAGGAAATTGATATATCTTATATTTGATTTTATATTTACCTACTAGCTGTTCAACCGATAAAGCGGCAATCTCTAGTGTATTTAATATAATGATTAGCTCTTTGTCCTTAATGGATTGCCTCCTAAAGTTTTTTATTATATTCAAAACAAATCTAGGCCTGTTTGTACATGCTATAACGGATATCATGATTTAAGGCCTGCTCCTTTACCGGAAATGAACTGCTTAATATTCTTTAGATTAAAGAATTGATTGGAATATTGAAAAGGATTATGAAGCTTGATTTTGAGAAAATCGTAAAATTGTCTATAGTTTTTACGCGTGTCTTCGGAAATTTTGGTGCCATCGTGAAAGTAATTATAAGACCAATCCATTTGTTTTAGCTGATTAAGGTTATAGCTTTCCAGTTTATTATTGTAGTTTTCAATCGTTGACTTAAGTCGCTGGGATAGTGTTTGAGATTCGTTGCCTAATAAGCCCGAATAATGAATGAACCGGACTGGCTCATTTTTATATACAAACAAGTTTTGGCCGATCTCGACAACCTCTCGATCAGCCATATTCCAAATTCCTATATTGTAACCCGGGTTTCTAATGGTAAAGACATCGTAAAAGCAGGGGGCTAAGTTTAACCATTTCTGATCGTAAAATATTCCTTTTTTTAAATCTAAATAACAGAATTCCTCTAATCTTTCATCCCACCAATTTAGGAATGACGTTGTATTTTCGCTTCTTTTGACTGCAACAAAACCGCTGTTAAAGATCCCGGTTTGCTGAACATGAATTTCTAACTCCTCATTTTGCGGTTGTTTAAGAAGATGTGGAGTAAGAAGGATGTCATGTCCTTTAAACCAATGAATGATCTCTTCGATTGACATTTTCATTTCAATATCGGAATCAAGGTAAACGAAATATTCTTCCTGTTGAAAGGCCTTTAGCGAATACAAAAGCAGTTTTGCCTTTAAAGAATTGGCTAATTGAAAAGCATTGTATTTAAATATTTTTGTTTCAAAACTATGTTCGAACAAATCCTTCGCCAGAATAACACGGTCAAAAAATGAAATGTTACTAAATTCTTTAGGAAGAGACTTTTCTAACAGGCAGAGAACGACTTTTAATTGGGGCATATATTTTTTTATGGATTCTGCTAATACAAGAGCACGTGCTAGATGGTTTTGGGTCGCAATAGTGCATAAAATCATGTCATGTCTCCTTTAGATGGATGGCGTGTTTTTAGAACCTATAGTATTAGTTTAATTGACTCAATTTTTTTAAATAATGACCAATTTTCCAATCCATTCGCTTTGTTATTTCCATTTTTATATATGTTTTTAAAAGCTGTTCCGAAACTTTAGCTTCACCGCTTCGTACAGAGTGGGCATGGAAGGTGTCGTCGAAAATATGTTTGTGGCGATTCAATTCTTTTCTAATTAAGGTTAAATATTTCTCTGCTGATCTTCTAGCTGCTTTGGATAGAAACTCAGTATTCTTATATTGGTTTACTTGTTCTAATTTCTGATCTAAATTCCATTTTTGATGATTGTAATCATGTGTAAGAACGTATAGGGCATCTGTTAAATCACTTTGAATATTCCCTATATATTGTTTTTGCTGCAATTCTTCGATTTCTTTTACTAAGTTATAAAACATTTCTTCCTGTTTAAACGTATTTAAAATACGCTTCCGACAATTTTTTCCCATTTCTTCCAACATTTCAGGCTGTCTTATGCAGGTTTCAATGACTTCAACAAAACAATCAGCTTCCTCCGATGTATAGGACTGTTCATTAAATATTTCTGTCTCTTCCATAGTTGTCGGAAGGATAAAACCTGTCTCGGGGGTAATTAATTCAGATTGTCCTCCAATATCCGAAGAAAGAACGGGTGTTTCCATTGCCATCGATTCATAGCTGGAAAAAGTGATAGCTTCAAGTATGGAACATAGGAGTGTCATATTGGCATCTCTGTAATAAGGTCGTACATCTCTAGTACTGCCTAAAAATTGAACTTGTTGAGTCAGTCCATATTCATTTACGAGTTTCTCCATTTTATACCGTTCATGTCCATCTCCTACTACCCATATGACGAAATGGTTACCTCTTTGTTTTAGTCTTTTTGCGATTTCTAACATGAGGTAAGGCCGTTTTTGAACGTGGAGGCGGCATGGGAATAAGATGACTGGCGTATCGTGATTGATTTGCAATTGGTTCCTTATTTGCCCAAAAGGGATCAACTGAGGATTAAATTCATCTTCACCATCAATGCAAATGTAGGCCACTTCTACTTTGTCAGGTTTAATATGATATCGATCAATAAGTCGTTGTTTTAATTTTCCAAACGTCACATAGGTTTTGTCCAAATAATCACTAACGGTCGACGAAAACCTCGCAAAGCCGCCATCCCACCAATATAACTCTTCCATATGAATATAATCGACAGCAACAAACTTCCTAGGGCTATTATCCTTGAGCCACGGAAGGATATAATAGCCAAAGTAACTATTAGAAATAAAGACGATATCAATTTGCTCTTTTTCCATTAACTCAAGGACAAACTTTGGCCGTTTCTCAAAAGGTAGTTGATTGGGAAAATGATAGATCGCTTCCGTATAGGTTTCAAACCGGTCTTGCCACTCATTCCCTGATGGTTCGGTGGTACAAACGAAAATTTTGTACCCTGAACTTTTAAGAAATCTCATCAAGTCGAGGTTAAACTTATCTGCGCCCCCCATCACCATCCATGGGATAAAAAATAAAATAGATTTGCTTTTATTTGCTGCTTGGTGCACATGATTCCCCCCAATACAAAAAATACGTTTTTCAGACGCATTATATCCTATTCGAATCAGAGTGAATGGTACTAGGTAAGGGATAGGCTGCCGGACCATAAACAAAGGAATGACAGAAATTTAGGCAAGTGGCGCGTTGCTTAATCTAAGGGACCCGAATAGGTTAATTAATATGACAACTTATATGGATTAGGTGGTTCCAATGAAAAGTAACTATGATTTTATTGTGTTTGGTGCAGGGATTTTTGGATTGTATGCAGCAAAAACTCTGGGAAAACGGGGGTTTAAGGTAGGAATAATTGAGGTGGAAGAGGAGGCATTTCAAAGAGCCAGTTTCATTAACCAAGCCCGAATTCATAATGGCTATCATTATCCCCGCAGTTTAGCTACAGCCATTCAATCTATTAAATATAATCAAAGGTTTATAGAGGAATTTCCTTTTGCGGTAAACAATCGATTTAAAAAAATATATGCAATTTCACATAAGAATTCCTATATTTCCGCTGATCAATTTGAAAAATTTTGTAGACAAGCTAACGTACCAGCAGCAAAAGTCGATGTAAACAGGTATTTCTCGGGGCATTTAATCGAACAGGCTTACGAAACTTTGGAGTATTCATTTGACCATAAATCGTTGAAAGATTTTTTTATGGGTGAATTAGTAGAGTTAAATAATGTGGAATTTTTCTTTCATACTGAAATCATGGGTGCCCAAAGAGGGGCTGATCACTTTCAAATCTTTTTTAAAAATGGCAATGAAATAAAAACCAACGGAGTCATCAATGCAACCTATGCGGGGACAAACAGTGTTTTAATGTGCTTCGGATTAAAAGAGCTGCCCTTAAAATACGAACTCTGTGAAGTAATCCTGGTTAATATGAATGAACAAAATAAGGAGAATGGTTTTACGGTTATGGATGGGCCCTTTTTTTCACTCATGCCATTTGGACATACTGGTTTTCATTCCTTGACGTCCGTCACTTATACACCGCACTATACCTCTATGGAAACCCGGCCATCCTTTCCATGTCAAGATCATCATCCGACCTGTTCACCAGATTCATTGCAAAATTGTAACACATGTCCATTAAAGCCTTATACCGCATGGCACGAAATGGTTCAACAGACAAAACTGTATTTTAATGAAAATGTACAGTTTAGTTATGAAAAATCCCTGTTTACCGTAAAAACTTTGTCCATGCAATCGGAAGTGGATGATTCTCGGCCCACATTAATCATTACTCATTCGGAATCCCCCAAATTTATCACAATTTTATCAGGAAAAATTAACACCATATTTGATTTGGATGAGGTGATAAAGTGAGACTAAAACCTTATATTTCCTATGTAATGGTAATGGATCATCAAAATTCCCCAGAGAACATTGTATCTTTTCTTGAGAAGCTCATTCTTCTTTCCAATACTCATTTTGAAAACTATGAAATACTAGTCGTAAATAACCAACAGACCTCTAATTCGATTCAGGACCTTAAGGAGAGGGCAAAAATCTGGAAAGGAGATATAAAGATTCTTCACCTAGCGAATCATCAAACGAATGAGGAAGCGATGTGTATAGGTCTTGAAAATGCCATGGGCGATTATATTTTCGAATTGGAATCACTATATATTCCGAACGAAAAAGACATATTGAAACTTTTCAATGAATGTCAAAGTGGTTATGACATCGTAACCGCCAAATATGGAACAAGTAGAAACTCATTAAGCAGAAGGTTAAAGCAATTTTTATTAAACGTGACTCTAAGAGATTATGATGTTCTTCCAGAATCGGATTTAAAAGTGGTGTCACGCAGGGCCCTGAACATCATGTTAAGAAGTCCCAAACATTACTTTTTCAGAAGAGTCAACTATGCATTGATCGGATATTCAACTAAGCATATAAATCTGACCACAACAGAAGAGGTAACATCTGTCCCATCAAAGTTTTCGGACATCATTTCTGTTGCATTTATTAATCTTCTAGTTTTTTCAAAGATTTGGCTAAGGCTTGGGCTTGTTCTCCTATTGGCTCCTTTGTTGATTGCTGTCATTCTTTGTGGTTATTTCGTTTATGGATATGTCAGCCATTCACAACTAATCGATATGAATCTATTTTTATTCAGTTTATTGTTTTTATGTTTGGCAGGAGTTGTCTTGTTGCTATTAATGATCTTAAGCTTCTATATTTTACAGAATGTGTACCGGTTTCGAGCAATGAGTCAATCAATATACACCGTTGAAATCATAAAAGGAAACCAAGATCAAAAGGGGTGGAAAGCTTGAAAAAACTAAAATGGGGGATAGTAGGCACTGGCAAAATAGTAAATAAAATGGGTCCTGCCATCCAAATGAATCATTTAAATGAATGGGTCGGGGTAGCGGGGCGAAATAAACAAAATAGTTTACTAGCAGCAAATCGATACGGAGTAAAAAAGGCTTATGAGCATTATGATGAACTCATTCGGGACCCAGAAGTGGATGTCGTTTATATCGCCTTGCTCAATCATTTGCACAAGGAGTGGGCCATAAAAGCAATTGAAGCGGGGAAGCATGTATTAATTGAAAAACCTCTTGGTTTAAGTGAAGGGGAATGTCAGGAAGTAAAGGCGGTTCTTGGAAATAAGCCTTTAAAGGTAATGGAAGCATTTGCTTGGAGGTTTCATCCTGCGCATCTTAGAGTAAAAGAAATCATCGACTCAGGGGAAATAGGGGAACCGGTCCTTTTCAATGGGCATTTTTCTTTTATTCCGGAATCCAATAGTACAAGATTTAACCCTGACTGGGGAGGCGGTTCATTGTACGATGTCGGTTGTTACCCGATTTCATGGGCTCGCTTTTTTATGAATGGGGAGCCCACTGAAGCAGATGGAAAATTAATCGTTAACAAAGCAAATGGCGTGGACCTGCGCTTTGTTGGCCTCTTGCACTTTGCGAATGGCCGTTTCGCCCAAGTAAGCTCGTCTTTTGACATGCCGCATGGTTCATTCTATGAAATACTTGGAACAAAAGGAAAGATTGCCACAAATTTCAGAATTACCGCCAATAGCTTTGCTATTGATGTTCTGAAAAATAAAAAATTAATCCAGTCATTTGAAAGCGATCGGGTTATGCCCTATCGTTATCAGGTTAACTATTTTACCGATTGTCTAATTAACCATCAGCCGCTCGATTTTCCAATTGATGACGCCATTAACAATCTGAGAGTAATGGATGCTTTGAAACTTTCAAGCGCCACTGGAAAGAGAATAAAGCTCCACTAATCTATTAGATTGGCGAACTTTGGTCAAAAGATTGAGCGCATAGAATGGAAGCAAGCATAAGCTGTTAATGCGTATTAAGATTAAAGAAAGGATTGGTTGCATGGACCCGATTACTTTTTTTAAACAGGGGAAGTATGTAGAACCATATCATATCGTGAAAATGTTGGAAGAAGCTTCATCCAGAAAGACCGCATTGTCTCTGTCCCGATTTGGTCACACAGAAGTCGGATATGCCAGTTGGCCTGAAAATCAGGAGTGGACATGGAATATTGAATATTTCAGCCGCTATGCTGGAATTGATGTGGACCGGGATATTATAAAGGCAGAGCTGACCTCCGCCATAAGAGAAGCTGATATTGTCGGTCTTTATTATCCTTGGGACGGAACGGACTTTGATAAGGAATGTTCCAAAGCAACACATGATTTTCTGGAAAGAATTCAGTATTTCCCGCCTATTGTGTGTTCGAATCATATTGGCGTCCAACTTGCATTGTTTACGATGTTTTGGGATTGGCTGAAAACGCAAAGAGTAGCAATCGTTGGGAGATTAGCACAGGATGCCATAAAGGTTTTCGGAGAAAAAGGGGTTACGGTTACCCTTACCTCCAACCTGGAAGGATTCAGTCAAGTAGATGATGTTTATCAAAAGCTGCTCGGTTTTGATGATTGGGATGTAGCCATTATCTCTGCTGGTGTACCTGCCACTATTTTTGCTCCCAAAATTGCTAAAGCAACGAATAAAATTGCATTGGATTTTGGACATGCGTTAAACATGTTGGTAGACGAAAATTATCAGCATGATAAAACGGTTCATGAATGGTATTTAACTAACCAACAAAATCATGAGTAATTAATTTCTATTAGAATAATAAAACGTTACCTTGTGAACAAGAAAAAAAGCACATTGCGTGCTTTTTTCTTGTTTTCTCTGTTATAAGCTTCTAATATATTGTCTTACCTCATCATCATTCTCACGATATACAGGATGGAACAAATAGGCATGCTCGTGGTTATTTAGGTGATAGATGACTTCGTCTTTTGTAAAATGGGGCCGATAGCGAACAGTATTCACTAAATCGGATGGATACGATGGTATGTCGTATCCCAATCGTTTTACTAAGGTAACGTAGACGATTTCTTCTGCTGCAAAAGCTGTGTTCCGATGCAGTTTATGTGTAAATAGCAGTATATCTTCAAAATGAACCATTTCTTTTACAAGTTTTTTGCTGAATGTCTGAGCGACATTAAAGCACCAGTAGAAATCTGAAGTCTTCATGATTGGTTCCCATTTATGCCATTCTTTTTTTATGGTTCTACAGGGATGATTATCCCAAGATGGGGAACATTCAATACCGAGAAACTCCTTATCTTCCATTTCCTTTGATAAAAATTCTTCAAACCCTGATTTTCCAAAAAGAGCATCGGAGTCTAAACAAACCAGGATATCAAAATCATAATCAATCCTATCAAGCCATTTCATTGTTTCTAATATGAAAAAGCAAGTCGTTAATCCGTAGTTTAAAGGTTTACTAGTTGGGCAAACGGGAACATTTACACCGTTTAATAAGTTAGGGTCAGTTCCGCCGTTATACAATACGATATCGCTGTTTGGGCAGAACTTCCTCACATTTCTTAGCAAATCATCTACTATTTCTCTTTTTTCATGAACTAAAATGGCAAATACAATTTTTTTCATAATCTCGTACCATTCCTTTTATGAAAAGATATAATCGCCTTACTCGGTATGTGAACTAATATAATTAATCAACTGGATATACTCCTGCTCGACAGCGATATCAAACCTTAATCCATCAATCTTAATCCCATAGTTTGGCTGATGTTTTACCATACCTTTAATAGCGTCCGTAAGTTGAATTTCGCCCCCGGCACCAGGCTGCAATTTTTCCAAGTAATCAAAGATCGCCGGTTCTAAAATATATCTTCCAATCACGGCTAAGTCGGAGGGAGGTGTTTCCTCCGGTTTTTCAACGATATCGGTTATTTTAAATTGATTACCTTTGATTCTTTCTGGTTTAACCACTCCATATTTATGCAGAGTCTCTACAGGTACTTTTTTAAGACCGAGGATATTCTTGTTATGAAGGTTATACATATCAATTAATTGCATTAAGGCAGGTTTTGACTTTTTGTCTGGTAAGATAATTTCATCTGGCAGTAAAACGGCAAATGGTTCATTCCCGACAAAAGGTTTACCAAGGAGAATGGCATCCCCCAATCCTTTGGAATAGGTCTGTCTGACAAATTGAATATGCACATTCGGCAGTTCGAGTTTCTTTAACAATTCGCTTTTGCCATTTTCCTCTAAAAAAAACTCCAATTCCATTGAACGGTCGTAATAATCAAGAATCATATTTTTTGAACGTGACACAATGATTAGGATTTGTTCAATACCGGAATTAACGGCCTCTTCTATAATGTAATCAAGTGCTGGGCGCCCGCAAACAGGCATCATTTCCTTAGGTATTACCTTTGTAATTGGTAAATTTCTCGTTCCATAACCGGCAGCAGGTATGATTGCTTTTTTCACCATGCTAGTCCCCTCCTTTCAATCTATTGTCAGTGTATTCAAACTTGTACAAGGTGTGAATCACCGCCAAGATAACGGGCGGTAAATGGGGGAAATACCATGTTGTATTAATCGTCCCTTTCTAATGTAAATATTGGGTAAAAGCCGATTTCCGGGAGGAAGGTTTATCATATAATGCAAAAGACATGGTTTGATTATAGGCATTCCGGGAGATGGTAAAAAGCGTGGATACGATTGTTTTTATTAGCAGCAATAAATCGGGAACTAGCCGGGAGGCATTGCGGGCTGCAAAAGAACTAGGCTATGCGGTGATACTATTTACAGACAGGCCAAAATTCAAAAGACAAAGAGAGGAATTTCCAGAAGTGGATGTTATGATTTACTTTGAAAATTTGAACAATAAAGAATTGATTAAAGTAAAGATAAAAGAGTTAGCCCAGAAAAGATATCACATAAAGGCCTGCTTAAGTTTGGTTGATCCGTTTGTTTCGCTTGCTTCCTCCATTTCAGAGGAAATGGGTTTTGCAAAATTATCTACACGGGCCCTGTATCTTATGGAAGACAAAACTCGATTTAGGGAAGAATTGAAGGAGTTATCGGCAAATCCATTTTTCTCATTGGTAAAACCTGAAGATTTAATGGAAGAGATTATCCCTCAGTTTGAAGATAGACTTCCTCTCATATTAAAATCGCCCCAGTCAAATGGATCAAAGGACGTGCTCCTCGTAAAAACAAAACAGGAATTAATCAAAGGAATTGAACAATTAAGATATTCGGTTCAATCATCCCCCATTTTAATTGAGGAGTATATCGAAGGCGCCCAGTACTTGGTGGAGGTAGTTGCATGGAAAGGGAAAATTCATATTGTAGCAATTATTGAACAGGATATTTGTTTAAATGAACGATTTATCGTAACGGGATATTGTTATCCCGCCAGTCTTTCCGAAACCCAAACCAACGGGCTGGAGGAAGTGGTCAGAGAAATTCTTTGCAAGTTGGGGATGGCATCGGGATCCTGTCATTTAGAACTTCGTTATTCCAAAGGAGAATGGAAGTTAATTGAAATCAATCCGCGGATGTCCGGGGGTGCAATGAATAAAATTATTTCAGAAGGAACTGGTATAAGTTTAGTAAATGAAATTATCAAAATGAATTTGAATCAAGATCCTGACTTGTCCCATTCTACATTCAAGCATGTTTATGCAAAATTTATGACGATTTCTTCTTATGGAAAGCTGTTAATGGTGACTGGAAAAAAAAGAGCACAATCCCATGATGGAGTAAAAGATGTCTATATTAAACCTAGAAAAGGGGCGATATTAAACCCTCCCTTATCCATGGGAGATAGATATGCCTATATTATTGCTGCTGGCTCCACTCGCGATGAAGCAAAACAAATTGCCATCAATGCTGCCAAAGAAATCAGATTTTACCTAGAAAACCTTTAAGGGGATGAGAAGCAATGACACTGATTGGGATGCTTCATAATCGGAAATCCCCTGAAAAGCTGAAACGCGCTTATGCATGTGCAGCAGTAGCTAAAATGGATGGCGCTGATTTTTGCTATTTTTCTTACCGGGGTGTGGATTTACATGCGAAAATAATCAATGGATGGGTCCATGAAAATGGCTCCTGGATTAAAACAAAATTAAACTATCCCGATGTCATTATCAATGTAAGCAGCCCCGAAACGCCATTTCAAAAAAGAGTGTATAAACAATTAAAACAGCTCATCCCCTTTACCCGTCAAGCCATCGGCAATAAAATCGAGGTTTATCACAAGTTGTTTGAGGATGGGAAATTTAATGAATATTTAATTCCTACCTATCCTTTGATTAGTGAGGCAGATTTACTAGCTTATACGGAACATACTTCAAGCGTAGTCGTAAAACCCGTCGATGGAAAGTACGGAAAAAAAGTTCTATTTATCACTAAAACACCGGAAAGTTCCTTTGTCATTAAAAGCGGTCCAAAAACGGACATTCTGAATCTGGAACCATTTCGTTTATTTATTAGTCGGCTTGCATCGGAGAAAAACTATTTGTATCAGCCTTATATAGAGTGTAAAACCAAATATGGATTGGCTTATGACATCCGGATTCATGTCCAAAAAAATGGACAGGGAGAGTGGGAAGTTAATCTAATCTATCCGCGTGTTAGCGGAAATGGCCAGTTAGTCAGTAATATAGGCAGTGGCGGATACAGGGGGGAATTGGAACCATTTTTACAAGAGCAATTTACGGAAAATCATTTGCATTTGAAACAGCGGCTTGAATCGTTGGCAATGAACTTTCCTAAATATATGGATGAATTATATAAAAAATCCTTTGATGAATTAGGGATTGATTTGGGAATCGATGCTGCCCTAAAGTTTTGGTTATTCGAAGTAAATACTAGACCTGGTGCAAGGCACAGAGAACTGGATACTGCGATTCGTTTAGTCAAATATGCTAAATTCCTTGCCGAGCATAATGATGAAGCTTCATGATTGCTCGCCCAAATTGTACTGCTTTCCTCACCAATTTTCATTATGAACGATATCCTAATATTAGTTGAAGGAAAGGATGGAGAGGAACGTCTTGTCTGAGATAGGAGAAACTCAAAAGAGCTGGGTCATGGAAGTGATGCTCGAGGTACAAATGCTACAGGACATGCTGAATGAATTTTCCACTCCAATATTAGGGAAATTCTTGCAAAGAGTTTTTAATATCGATACTATTCCCATATTACTTTTTACAAAAAATGGTCTATTTGAATTAAGCGGGTTTTATTTTGATAAAAAGGGTCAAAGACGGGAATGTTTTATGACCAGCTTTTTCAGTATTGATTCTGTTAATGAAGAAAACAATTGTGTCACTTTATTATTGTTACGGCCCATTAATGTTTACAACCAACCAGCGGACTCGGTTTATGATGTGTTTCGATTAGTCAAAACACCCGTATGTGTTGAGGTGGATCTTGATTGCTTTTGCGGGATACAAAGTTTTCATCCAAATTTATTAAAGAAGGAAATTATCATTGAGCCAAAATGGTAGATTCAGATTTTCTATTTGTGAAGACATTGGATTGAATGAAATCGTTTTTCCGGAAAGTATAAGGCAGGTATTTGACTGTAAAGGGGAGCCATTTGTTTTTCATTATGGCAGCTGGTGGAAATATGTCGAGGTTACGTTTTCGAGTGATGTGAAGGGAAATACCATCGCCATCCATCCTAACCTTACGGGTCCTTACACCCTGCCAATTGAACTGGAATTTAATGTGAAGATAAAAGAACGCCAAATTTTTATTGGTCCCGTCATTGCCTTTATTTTTCGAAGAAATGAGAAGAGCATAATTAAGAGATTAAGGAGATTTTTAGATTATACAAGACATTACCAGGAATTCGCGGGGCTACTGTTTTTTTGTGCAGCTAAGTCCATTGATATCAATGACCAAAAGATAACCGGCTATTATTTTATCCCTGATCAAAATGGGACCGGCGGCACATGGAGCATAGGGACATTCCCATTTCCAGAAACAGCCTTTCGTAGGTGCAGGGGAAAGGAGGTAGCTGACCTATCAGAACAAATCCCAGGAAAAGTGTTTAATGATCCGTTGTTGGATAAATGGGAGATATATGACCGCTTATCATCGGTTCCTGAGGTATGCGACCTTCTTCCTGAAACAATAAGGTTGACCGGGAAAGATTCTGTCATGAATTTACTTGAAAAACACAAAGCTGTTTATGTAAAACCTATTTTAGGCAGGCAAGCAGATGGTATTTATAAAATCAGCAAGGAAATGAACCACTATGTTATAGAGGATACAACCGGAAAACGGGAAGTGATGAACCAGCTTGATGGTTTCATTAACAAACTGGGCAGGGAAAAGAGAAGCTATATTCTGCAGCAGCCAGTTGAAAATCCACAGTTAAAGCGCAATATTGTTTTTAGACTCATATTGCAAAAAGGATACGAAAAAGTGTGGATGCACAGCGGCTCATACGTCAGGGTGGGTCACGAAGGTAAAATCGCTACGAATCGCCACTTAACAGAAACCTTCATGACGACTTCTCAAACATTACAAAGCTTATATAAGCTAACTAACAAATCTACGATTGAAAAAGAACATGAGATGATTCTATCCTGCAAAGAAGTTTGCCAAGTCCTTGAAAGAGCAGATATCCAAATGGCCGACGTTGCTTTTGATGTCATGCTGGATGCATCATTAAACATTATGATTCTAGAAATTAATCAACTTTCGCATAACCACAAAGGGCCGCTCCAAACCATCAATAATAAGGAAATGTACGAGCTAATTGTTTCCAATCCGCTTCAATATGCAGCAGCCTTGGCAGGATACGGTAGAACATAAACCAAAGGATGACCTTCAAAAAGCTGAAGGTCATCCTTTATATAGACATGTAAATCTTTCACCAAAGAAGGGAGGAAGCTGCTTATTTTCCTTTGACCGCTTTGTTATGGTTGATTTCTTCGGTCACAATAAAAGCCAGATCATCGTTTCCAAACAAAGATAAAACGCCAAGTAACGTATCATTTGCAATATCTCCAGCTTCTTCTTTAGGAACTGTCAGTTCGAGGGCTTCTCTTAAAGCCTGATTCAAAGATTGTCCAGGATAGGCACGCTTGTACATTTCCTCAGGATCAAGATCGTGATTGACACACCACTGGGCAAACACGAGAATCATCATTTTTTCTTCAGCTTGATAGTTTTCAATGATTTTTTCTTCTAATTGTTTTTGATTCATATTCTCACCTTAATTTTTTCGATTGACGTATTCTAGTACCATTTCATTGGTTACCAGTTTTCTTAATGGAATAATGCGCAGATTGATTCGGTTCATTTCATTGGTCACTTCATTTATTTTATCAGTGGTAAAAGGTTTGCCTTGTTTACATAATGAAATAGCTTCCTCAATATAGGCCTCTCGCAGCTCATCTAATGTCAGAAATTTTTGATAGCTTTTGTTCTGGTTGGCAGCATGTTTGATTAAATCTTTATGTACACTCATGACTCCACTCCTAAGTTCATTAACTTTTATCATCATACCATAAATTTTACAAGGAGTGTCTTGGACAATAGAGAGGTTCAATGAAATTGTCAAAAATGTATGTAAATTAGTGGAAATCTTGTAATCTTATATATATTTGTTGAAATTTTTCCCATAACCATTATAGTAAAAAAGAGAGACAACAAATTTACTAGACGGGGGTTTATTGTGAAAAAGAAGAAAAAGATATGGATTGTGTCGATTGTTGTATTGCTCATCATTGCAGGAACTGGAACTTATTTTCTTACAAAAGGAAAAGCCAAAACAGCTGGAACCCAAAACGAGCAAATGGGAGTTACCGTTCAAAAGGTTAAGGAGCAGGAATTGGTTGAGTCGATTCTTGTCACCGGGGAAATCGTACCAGAAAATGAGCAAAAAGTTTTTCTCGAGCCAGAAAAAGGGACGATTAAAGAGTTTAAAACAGTGGAGAATCAAGCTGTTAAAGCGGGAGATCCATTGATTATCTATGATTCAACGAAATTGGAAAATGAGTTAAACAAAGCTAAACGTGGTCTGGAATTGCTGAAAAATAGAGGAAAAACAGAACAAGCTCAAATTGCCGATATAACCAAACGGATTGCCGCAGCAAAAAAGCAGCAACCACAAACCACTATTCCGACAGAGGGCAGTGAGGGTGTTGTTGAAGATGTGAACCAGATTTCCAAAGAAAAAAATGACCTTGAAATGCAATATGAAAATACCAAATCAGAAATTTCATCAGCAGAAGAACAAATCAAGGAACTAACCGCCCAAATTAATGATATGACCGTTGTCAGCAAGATGGATGGTATTGTGATCAAAGTCAACCAAAACGTGGCCAAAACAGAAACCGGCTCAGCAGAACCTGTTGTTCACATTATTTCCAGCCAGCCTTATAAGGTGATTGGCACAATGAGTGAATTTGATGCCGTGAAAATTCAGGAAGGACAAGCTGTCATTATCCGGCCAAAAGTATTTAAGGACCGTGAATGGATGGGTAAGATTGAGTCAGTTTCCCAATTTCCAACCGACAGCGGCGGCAGTGGTGAGATGATGATGGGCCCTAACGGCGGAAATGTCACGATGTATCCATTTAAAGTCGCGATTACGGACGATACAAAAGAACTGCGTCAAGGCTTTCACGTGTCACTGGAAATAAAGTCAGGCGGTCAAGAAAAATCTCTTGTGATTCCACATCCTGCACTAGTTGATGAAGGTGGCGCCAAGGTGGTTTATATTCTGGCTGATGGAAAGCTCGAGCGAAGGGAAGTTCAAACCGGAGCCATGAATGATGAAGTCATGGCGATTAAAGAAGGGATCAACGCTGGCGAACTTGTAGTGATTGCACCAACTCCAGATATGCATGACGGAATGGAAGTGACATCGTTTGATCAAGTTGACTAACATTACCAAGATATACGGTAAAGGGGATTTGGAAGTCCCTGTCTTACATGGAATTGATTTAACCGTTGAGGATGGAGAGTTTATTGCCATCATGGGTCCATCTGGTTCAGGAAAATCGACGTTAATGAATATTATCGGTTTTTTGGACTATCCGACAGCGGGAACTTTCGAATTAAACGGGGAACCAATCGGCTCTGCAAAAGAACGTGTGCTAGCGCGATTAAGAAATGAACACATTGGCTTTGTCTTTCAGCAATTTTTCATGTTTCCTAGAGATAATGCAATCAAAAATGTCGCATCACCCCTTATTTATGCTGGGGTATCCAAACGGGAACGCACGGAAAGAGCAAAACAGCTGCTGGATAAGGTTGGACTGGGAGACCGAATGAAACACCTGCCCAGTGAACTTTCCGGCGGCCAGAAGCAGCGTGTGGCCATTGCCAGGGCGCTTGTGAATAATCCTTCGATTCTTTTGGCCGATGAACCGACAGGCGCGCTTGATTCCAAAACTAGCGAACAAATTATGGAACTGTTTACCCAGCTGAATGCAGAAGGAAAAACGGTCATTCTGGTAACCCATGAGGAAGAAATAGCGGCTTATGCCAACAGAATTATTACGATAAAAGATGGATTGATCATCGATGATCGGAGGGAGAGGTAATGAACCTATTGGAAAGTTTGAAGATTGCCTTATCCTCCATTTGGAACCATAAAGTTCGTTCTGTGTTGACCATGCTGGGGATCATTATTGGTGTGGCTGCCGTCATCATCATTGTGGCGATTGGTCAAGGTGCGAGAAAACAGCTCACCGATCAAATGTTCGCTACCGATAAAAATGCAATTGATATTTACTATGAATATATGCCCAAAGAGGGAGAAGAGGGTATGTATTGGCAAGAGCCTCAACTAACGACGGAGGATATTCAGACGCTGGCCGAGGTTCCCGGGGTGAAGGCTGTGGTTGGCATCAATCACGCCGGTGGACAGGTGGTATATAGCGACACGCAGGGAGATCTGCAGATTACCGGGGTCGGTTCTGAATACTTTACAGCGAAAAAAATAAAGATCGTGGAAGGGCGCCCATTCTATGCGGCAGATACGGATGGTCTCAACCGGGCTATATTGATAGATACCGCCGCCAGAAAAAAGTTTTTTAAGGAAACAGAGAACCCCATCGGCAGCATCGTCGATATCAATGGCAATCCCTTTAAAGTGGTTGGCGTCTATCAATCGCCAGTTCCGGAGCAATATCGGAGTTCGGAGGGGGAATTGCTGATGCCGCGAACCGTGGTTTCGATGATGTTTGGCAATATGGAAATTGAGCAGTTGTCCGTGATTGCCAGCGATTCTGAAAAAATTTCTGAGACCGGCCGATTGGCTGCGGATACCCTGACCATGAAAAAGAAGTTGGAGGACGGAAGGTATACCACCCAGAATTTCGAAGAATACGAAGCCGAATTGAACAAAACGATTACCTTATTGACCCTGCTGATTGGCAGCATTGCTGGGATTTCCCTGTTAGTGGGAGGGATAGGTGTCATGAATATTATGCTGGTTTCGGTAACAGAGCGAACAAGAGAAATTGGTCTTCGTAAAGCGATTGGCGCCACGAGAGCAAGGATTTTGTTACAGTTTTTGATTGAGTCCGCCACGCTTACCTCATTAGGCGGAATGATTGGAATCGGCTTGGCATCGGTTGCTACCATTCTGGTCACCAAGTTTTCACCGATTGGTGCAGCGATGAATCCGCTGATTGTCTTAATCGGTGTCAGTTTTTCCGCTTTGATCGGCATCATTTTTGGTATATTGCCTGCAAACAAAGCGTCCAAGCTAAGCCCGATTGACGCTTTACGGTACGAATAATACCTCTAAAGTGCGGACGACGCACCTGGCAAGGTCCGGGTTAGGTTGACCTATCCCGTTTAAGTTCACATAGTCTATTGTATGAACATAAGATAATTAACAGTTACGGGAGGATAGGGGGAAATAAACAGTGCCTTCAGTAGTGAATATAGGTATGATGAACATAAATTCTCCTCAGCCAAGCTCCTCGATTATTGTTGGTGAAGGCGTAATAAATGGGATGGATGCGAACCGAAAATATAATTTAAACATGGGGGGGAATTACGGATTTAACAATCTAAATACAGCTATTTCAAATAATATTTTAGATAGTTTTGAAATGGTTGATGGACCGATCTTTGATCAGGATTTTAAACCCAATGTCGGCGGTGGAGGGAATATATAATCTCTATCTCTTACACATACCAAAAAACAATAAACCCTTAATTAAAAAAGGGTTCGTTGTTTTTTGGGTATTTTATTTTTTATATTAGTTTGTTTGTTCTTTTATTGCCGGGGTGTTACGGTCTTGATGGCTTAACGATGCACTCATCCGTTCAAAGTTGTTTCGATCCCCATGAATATTGCCCAATCCTTGGTTGTGCTTTTTGCTATTTTTAAAGTCTTGAATAAAATTGTTTCCGATACTAAAACAGGATGCGCTTTCTATAGTTCCAATTTTGATGCTGCCAATATGAAAGGTTGGAGATAGAATAGGGGAAGCCATCAACTTATTCCTCCTCCCATTTTTCATTGAATTTACCCCAATAGTTATCCATTAACGTATTCTCATCGCCAGATATCAATCCCACTTCTTCATTTATGACTTTATCAGAACGAAATTTTCTATGTGTATTTTTTTGTCCCATAAACATGCCAGATGAATGTTTAATGGTCTTTATGGATATGTCTCCTAAATGTAAAGTAATCATGGTTTATTCTCCTTAATACCTACTGTTTTATATACATTAGCGTATTCAAACAATAGGCGGATGACACAGATTTTTAGGCGGGCACCACCACAGTTTCATTGACATAAAGTAAATGAGGACCTAAATAAGGATAAACTAAAGTGGTGAAACTTAAATGTTAAAATCTTCACATATTCATTTTACTGGAAATATTCATGTTCAAACAATGGAAAGACAATCCGGTATTTTTATTGGGGAGCGAAACATCGCAATTGGTTGGAGTGCTCACGGAAAGGAAAATAGGGTAATCGGAAGTATCAGCGGACAATCTAATTTGCTTTTTCACAATATCTCGATATTAAATGACCCTGACATAGTAGATACGCCAATTGATGATCGTGACATAAATATTGCACCGGAGACTACAAGTCATGCCAACACAACGAATGTTCATTTGAAAAGTTTGCATGTCAATGGGATGCAGCCCGCGAGCTCTTTATTTGTAGGGGAAGGTCATGTTACAGGAATTGATGCAAATCAAAAAAGTAATGCTACTCAAGGGAATATTAATGGAAATAACAATCTCATCGAAAGTAATATGAATAAGAATAACGACCAAGATGTTGTAGATGCCATTATTGATGATCGTGATATCAAAATAGCTAACATTAAAAAAGAATAGTCCAATCGCTGTTATTAAAGCTTTGGATTAACCTTTAATCGGGGTTACGTTAATAGCTAGTTCTCATTATCACTATTATAGTGGAAACGATACCCTTTAGAGGTGTTAACCATTTTTTCGGGAGTGGAAAGGGAGGAGTCAGCCATTGTTTCCCGTTTTACGCTTTCCTGGTCAATCTTTAGTTTCAAAGACTCAGCAAAGTCCTCAGCGGAAGTAATATGATTCCCGATTATTAATTTACCGCTTAGAGTATCAATTTCTAAATTGTCTAAATGGAACACAATATTTTCTAAATGGTCTATTTGCACTTTATCAAAATGGATCGCTCTAGAAGACTCCTTATTTTGCTGTTTTTCTAATAATTCAATGATTCGATCTAACTTGGTCAATATATCTATATCTGAATTTGTTTCTTTTTTTTCTTTCAGTTTATTTCTATTTGAAAAAAGTCGAAACATAAATACCCTCCTTATAAAATGGTTAGAAGGATTTAGAATTTATATAAACCTGTCACAATTATCACTGAACTAGTGTTTTTATAAATATATGGGTACAGCGATAAATCATTAATAAAACATAAAAAGTTTTTGTTTGGATGATATATGGCCAGAACTAAAGTGAAGATAAACAACCGCCAGGGGGCAGGGTAAAACTTTTAAAATAACAACTCTAAAATCATACTCAAGTTTTTTACGACTAAACTTAAAGAACTTGCCCCTCAGCAAAAAAACATTATTACGTAAAATATAAATTTGACGTAATAAAAGAAGGATTTTCGGTTAGGGAGGTCGAATATATACATCATGAGGTGAATTTCATGAAAAACCAAAATAAACAGCAAGACTTTAAAAAGCTGCAAACCTTGCTTGATGAACTCCCGTGGTATGTTGAAGAATACATTAATCACAAACTTCGAAAACTATCGACGGCGTCATTGTTTAATTATTGCCATGACTATAAAATCTTTTTTAACTGGATGATTTCAGAACAGTTATGGTCCGACAGCATCAAAGACATTCCATTAGAACGATTAGAATCATTAACAGTCCTTGAAATCGAAGGATTCCTAAACTTTCTGCATTACGAGTTAAATAATAAAGAATTAACCGTTAATCGGAAATTATCCGCATTAAAGTCCTTATTCAATTATTTGCAAAACATCGCCGAGACGCCTGATTTGAAGCCATATATCAATCGCAATGTCATGGCAAAAATTGAATTTAATGAAATAAAAGAATCGATGGAAACCCGGGCTAATAAAATGGAAGGTAAAATCCTATTAGGTGACGAATATGAACAATTCCGGTTGTTTGTTGCCCATGAATACGGCGAATTAAACAAAGATAATAAAAAGCTCTTTAACTTTTATCAGCTAAATAAAGAGCGTGATACAGCGATTATATCGCTTATTTTAGGCTCTGGATTGCGTCTGTCTGAATTAATTAATCTAGATCTGGACGATATTGATTTTAATAAGTATTGCGCCAGAGTCATTCGTAAAGGAAATAAAGAGCAATTTGTGTTCTTCAGCCAAACGGCAATGAATGATTTGCAAGAATACTTGGCAGTCAGAATGTCTAAATACCAAATTGATAAAAACGTAAGATCGTTGTTTATAGCGGCACCTATGGGACCAAAAGGAAAATCCAGACGGCTGACAGCCCGATCGGTTGAAAAATTAGTTGAAAAATACGCCACAGCATTTGGAAAACCATCATTATCAGTACATAAATTGCGACATTCGTTTGCTACCAGATATCATGCTGAAATTAACGATGTGCCAAAGCTGCGGCGGCAATTAGGTCACTCATCAATCCAAACGACAATGATTTATACTCATATAAAAAATGACGATTTAAAGATTGCGGTTGATAAAATGGATATGCCAAAAGAACAATAAAAATAGCTGTCACTTCCATCTGGCAGCCCCCCTTTCACTTTTTTATTCTAGTTTACATAATATAATTATATTTTAATAAAATGGTTTCGTCTCACTAGGCAAGTATACTTAAGATAGTGAGACGAAATAAACTTTTTAACTATTTTAATCCAGAATCTTTATAGTTTTACATCAATGGTTGAATTTACATTTTTCAAAGCTTTACAGAATTCTTGTTTGTTTTTAGGTGATATTAAAATCATACCCCATTTATCATAGGTTACTTCCAATCTATCTAAAGATAATGCTGGGCTGGATAAAATATTCCGACTGCTTTTTACCTCTTTAATGGTCCTAATATCGATTTTCCAGCGGAACGGCCCCCCCACTACTTTTAATTGGTTACCATTAATTTCATAATAAGTTCCAAACCAGCACCAACAAATCAATCCACTGGTAATCCCTATTACCAAAATCGCCGCGAGTATTTCACCTTTGCTCTCAAGTTCTTCCGGAGCCAAAAGAAACGCGCCCATTAAAAAACATATACAGCCCCATAACAAAACACCCGTAATTAGTCCTTTTTTAGAATAAAACCGCATGTACGCCCCCCTCCCTTTCCTGCTCTTCTTGGCGTTTTCCAGCGCGATCTAGATTCTTCTTTTATTATTTATTTATACGGACGGGCGGGAAAAAGGTTGCAGACTAACGCTAATGGGCATATGTGTGATATATGTCAAAAATAAAACACAGACTATATGCCTGTGTTTTATTGAATGGGTTCCTTCATATTGTTAGATAAAAGGAAATTCCTTGGTGTTCCGTAATATAAGACTTGATTAAACTCGGGATAGACCGATTCGAAGCGAATATAGATGGGGGCATCCAATAACCATGGGAAATTTGTGTAAAACGCCTGGTCTCCAAAGACCATAGCCTGCAAAGCAAGGTTTAATTCTTTTTGAAAAATGGCAAATCTGATTTTAGAGTAGTTCTTATCAAATTCCCCTCCGCTTACGTAGACACGGCCCAATAATGAATACTCCCCTAACTGGTGAACCCATTCGGCCATCACTTCATCACGGAAACTTTGATTCGTGCTGCCGTAATTATACTCACTGCCGATGGTAAGGAAAAGCTGCCCACTGGTATCAGAATGCGTTAACGTATATTTTCTTCCCTCAACTGGGCGGAAGGCAGTTGCTGGCGGCAGGAAGGTAGTAATCAAGTTTGAAGGATTACTCATGTCAAGCATCTCCTTTCAAGCATCCTGTGATAGTATATGGGGCTTTTGTCTAATAGGTGACAAATACCTATTGTCCTTGTTTTAAAACCTTAACATGTGCTAGTCTCCAACTGCCATTGATGAAGGTCCAGGTAGATTCCGCCTGAGCAATGAGATCGGCATTGGCTATACCTGTTACTCTTTGCACTCCTTTTAACCCATACCTTCCATCTTCTAGTTTAGCAGGATTCAAGCTGCTATAAGAATTCACTGTTAATTCAATAGGTTCATTTAGCTTTCCTTTATAATACAGGCCTAATTTTTTATAATATTTCTTCCGGTCTTTTAAATCAAAGTGATAGGTATAACCTGTTTCTGCAATTTTAATTTCAGCTTTATAACCATTTAAAAATCTACTCTCCATATCCAATGGAGCCGGTACTGACAAGTCCGTTTTTTTGAAATCTTTTAGGGTATACAAATGGTCGATCGTCGTACCATCACTGCCGCCTGTAAAAATGTTGATAAACAAATCCTTTAATCCATCATTGTTTAAGTCTACCAGTTCCATTGCAGCTTTTGAGCCACTTTCTAAATGAATTGTATAGGACTTGCCATTAGATGCATTTATATCCGCATAAATTTCACTTAAATAGCCTTCTTCGGCTTCTTCATATGGTACACCTTTTAGTGTAATATCCTCATTTTGTCCATCCCCAGTTATATCGGCTTCTTCCTTAGCTATCTCTACTGTTTTACTATTTTCTTCAAAGGCATAAACGCCTGTTATCGCTGTAAGTGAAATTAAAAAGAACGCAGTAAACGCAAGTGCGATTTCCTTTTTCATACATATCCCCTCCAATTACTAATAATTTCTAGTATGTCCAAAATTGGGGATATAATGAAAAAAAGACCCAGAACGAGTCTTTTTTCCTAATTATTCAGTTTCCGAGTTTGGTTTCGGTGCTTCAACCTTCCATAACGAAGTAACTTTTCCATTTTCTCCTTCATCCAAGATAAAGGAACCGTTGGAGTAGCGATCACTATGGCGCAGATCTCCTGCTTTTACCGTTTCCGTATAACCTTTTTCCGTTTGGATAAATAATTCATCATCATGATTGGCAGTAACAAAACCAACAATTCGATGTGGATTGGCTTTAAGCTCCCGCAGAATAATGACACCGCGCTTTGCTCGGGTAGTCTTTTCGAACTCGGATAGTTTCATCCGTTTAATGGCTCCTCGCTGGGTTACTGTTACAATGGATTCATGGCTATCTGCGCTAATTAAGTGCCCAGCCACCACATAATCGCCATCTTTAAGATTCATCCCTTTAACTCCCGCAGCACGAACCCCTACGACACTGATTTCTTCCTCATTAAACCAAAGAGAATATCCTAAATGACTAATCAAGAAAAGATCTTTCGTTCCATCGGTTTGATGCACATTGATCACTTGGTCATCATCTTTTAGGTTAATTCCCACTAATGGTTTGGAATATCGCTGGGCTTTATATTGACTTAACTCTGTTTTCTTAACCATGCCATTCTTTGTCACAAATACCATGTAACTAGATGCTTCGAAATCCTGAATTGGAATGGCCCGAATGATTTCATCATCACGATCAATTGGAATTAAATTCGCTATGTGCTGGCCCATATCCTTCCATCGGATGTCCGGAAGTTCATGAACAGGACAATATAGGTAATTTCCTTTTCTCGTAAACAGGAGCAGAACATCCTTAGTATTCATATCAAGCTGTGCCATCAGCCGATCTGTTTCTTTCATGGCCAGGTCCTGACCATTTGACGCTGCATAAGAACGTTGGCTTGTCCGTTTTACATAACCATCTTTCGTAACAGTGACAATAACATCCTCACTTGGCACCATGACTTCCAAGTTGATTTTAATTTCTTCGATTTCCGCTTCAATCTTAGAGCGGCGTTCATCTGCAAAACGCTTTCTCACGTCTTTTAATTCTTTTTTAATGACGGAAAGCAGCTTTTTCTCACTCTCGAGAATGCTCGTCCATTCTGCAATTTTCTTAGCTAATTCCTCCGCCTCATTCTGTAAAGCGGTAATATCTGTATTCGTTAATCGATAAAGCTGTAAGGAGACAATCGCCTCGGCTTGCGGTTCAGTGAAGGCAAATTTGGCAATCAAGTTATCTTTTGCATCCCGTTTGTCTTTGGAAGCGCGAATAGTAGCGATGACTTCATCTAGTATCGATAAGGCCTTCATTAAGCCTTCCACAATATGTTGGCGTTCTTTCGCTTTCGCCAGATCATATTGGGTTCTTCTCGTTACTACATCTTTCTGATGCCCGATATAGGCATCCAACAGATCGCGGAGGCCCATTTGTTTCGGACGGCGGTTGTAAATGGCAACCATGTTAAAATTATAAGTTACTTGAAGGTCACTGTTTTTATATAAATAGTACAGTACACCTTCTGCATCAGTGTCTTTTTTCAGTTCAACAACAATGCGCAAGCCTGTCCGGTCCGTTTCATCACGCACCTCAGAAATTCCTTCCACTTTGCGGTCGATCCGAAACTCATCCATTTTCTTCACAAGATTAGCTTTATTGACCTCATATGGAATTTCTGTGATGACAATTTGCTGCTTGCCGCCACGCACATCTTCAATATCCGCCTTAGCACGAACAATAATCTTTCCTTTACCAGTTTCATAGGCTTTTTTGATACCATCTATGCCTTGAATAATCCCGCCCGTAGGGAAATCAGGCCCTTTGATAACCGTCATCAGTTCGTCTACCGATACATCCGGAGTATCCATCATCATGATGACCCCATCAATGACTTCAGCCAGGTTGTGCGGCGGAATGTCAGTGGCGTACCCGGCCGAGATACCTGTCGAACCATTGACCAACAGATTTGGAAACATGGCTGGAAGAACGGTTGGCTCTTTCGTTGTGTCATCAAAGTTTGAGATTAAATCTACCGTTTGTTTATCGATATCGCGAAGCAGTTCCGCTGCAATTGCAGAAAGTCTAGCCTCGGTGTAACGCATAGCAGCAGGAGGATCGCCATCCATGCTTCCGTTATTTCCATGCATTTCAATCAGGACGTTGCGAACCTTCCAATCTTGGCTCAAACGGACCATAGCTTCATACACAGAGGAATCACCATGCGGGTGATAGTTACCAATAACATTACCTACGGTTTTGGCTGCTTTTCTAAACCCCTTTTCATGGGTGTTCCCTTCCATGTACATCGCATATAAAATTCGGCGCTGTACCGGTTTTAAGCCGTCCCTGGCATCAGGCAGCGCCCGGTCTTGGATAATGTATTTACTATATCGTCCAAAACGGTCGCCAATGACTTCTTCTAAAGGGAGGTCGCGAAATCTTTCTGCTGTGCTCATTCTTCATTTCCTCCCTCTGAAACGGTTATATTTTCATTTGTCAAAATCGTATCATCTTCCTCTAGTCCGAACTCGACGTTGCCTTCAATCCATTTACGACGAGGTTCAACCTTGTCGCCCATCAGAGTTGTAATCCGGCGTTCTGCTCTAGCGCCATCATCAATTTTAACTCGAATCAGAGTCCTGGTTTCAGGATCCATGGTGGTTTCCCAAAGCTGCTCCGCATTCATTTCACCCAAACCTTTATAACGTTGGATAATATAACCGCGGCCAACCTTTTTAATCGCATCCTGTAATTCGTCGTCTGTCCAAGCGTACTCAATGATTTCTTTTTTTCCAGATCCTTTGCTGACTTTATAAAGTGGCGGAAGGGCGATAAACACTTTTCCTGCTTCGACGAGCGGCTTCATGTAACGGTAAAAGAATGTAAGCAGCAGCACTTGGATGTGGGCACCATCGGTATCAGCATCCGTCATGATAATAATTTTATCGTAATTGATATCATCAACATTAAAGTCAGAGCCTACTCCACCGCCAATTGCATAAATCATCGTATTAATTTCTTCGTTTTTAAAGATGTCAGCCAGCTTGGCTTTTTCTGTATTAAGAACTTTACCTCGAAGCGGCAATATAGCCTGGAAGCGGCGGTCACGGCCTTGTTTAGCAGAACCACCCGCAGAATCACCCTCTACTAAATAAAGCTCATTTTTTTGTGGATTACGAGATTGAGCCGGAGTCAATTTACCAGAAAGAACCGTTTCTTTACTTTTCCGTTTTTTCCCGCTTCTTGCATCCTCACGTGCCTTTCTTGCAGCTTCACGAGCTTGGTAAGCTTTGACTGCCTTTTTTACAAGCAGTGTACTCGTATTAGGGTTTTCTTCTAACAAATAGGATAGATGCTCGGAAACGACCCCATCGACTGCAGACCTAGCTTCGCTGGTTCCTAATTTTCCTTTCGTTTGCCCTTCAAATTGCAGCAGGGCCTCTGGAATTCGAACCGATATGATGGCAGATAAACCTTCGCGAATATCTGCTCCATCGAGGTTTTTATCTTTTTCTTTAAGCAATCCCGTTTTACGAGCGTAATCATTAAATACCCTGGTCATCGCAGTTCTAGCCCCGATCTCATGGGTACCTCCGTCCTTGGTACGGACATTGTTAACGAAGGATAACATATTCTCGGAATAACCATCGTTAAATTGGAAGGCAAAATCGACTTCGATGCCATTTTGCGATCCTTCAAAGCTAACAACAGGATGAAGGGTTTCTTTGCCTTCGTTTAGATAGGCTACGAACGCCTCAATTCCGTTTTCGTAGTGAAACACTTCATGAAAGTCGTTGCGAAGATCAATGATTTCTATCTTTAACCCTTTCAATAAAAAGGCTGATTCCCTTAAACGCTCGCACAGAGTTTCAAAATTGAAGGTGGTGGTGGAGAAAATGGTTGCATCCGGCTTGAAGTGGATGGTGGTTCCGGATTGATTGGTTTTCCCGATTTTTTCAAGGGTGGTAACCGGTTTTCCGCCGTTTTCAAACCGTTGTTCATAAACAAATCCATCACGCTTGATGGTTACTGTCAACCATTCCGACAAGGCGTTGACAACGGAAGCACCTACACCATGCAGCCCTCCGCTGGTTTTGTAACCTCCCTGTCCGAACTTACCTCCTGCGTGAAGAATGGTTAAGATCACTTCTGGTGTCGGTTTCCCCATTTTATGCATTCCGGTAGGCATGCCCCGACCTTTATCTGCAACACTGAGTGAATTATCTTTGTGGATTTTTACGGTAATGTGATCACCGAATCCTGCCAATGCTTCATCTACCGCATTATCGACGATCTCATAAACGAGGTGATGAAGACCTCGGGCATCGGTACTGCCAATATACATACCAGGACGTTTTCTGACGGCTTCTAAGCCTTCTAGTACCTGTATGGCATCTTCATTATATTCAAAAGCTTGCTGAGTTCTTGCCACTAAAATACCCCTTTCATACCCTACAAAAAGAAAAACCTTTCTAGTTTGCTAATACCTTTTTCATTACTATTCTTTAAATATCACTGAAATCCTTTATTATCATAACACATTAGAACAAATGTTTGTTACTTAATTTTACCAAAGGTCTTACGGCGTCTATGCTTTATTTTAGCGATTTATTTTGATTTGGCAAATGCGTTATGAAAATTTTTCGTGCTTCAACCATTGTTTTCAAAGGTTTTGTAGAAAAAAAATAAAAAGCTGTGAGTATTTTTCCACAGCTTTTTACGTTTCATGATTATTATTTCGTTAAGGAATGAATGACTTTGATACAGCGGTCCATAATCACAGGATAACCCTTTTCTGTTAAAAATTCATAAGCCTCTTCATTTACCAGGCCCTGCTGGGCCCAAAATACATCAGCATCCACCTCAATGAATTCTTTCGCCACATCGAACAACTGTTCTGAACGGCGGAAAACATTGACAATATCAATGTGCCCGTCAATATCTTTTAACGTGGCTACGGCCTTTACACCTAGAGCTTCGTCAATAGTTGGGTTTACTGGAATAATTTCATATCCAGCCTTTTGCATGACCTCTGAAACCTGATAGGAAGTTCGTGCCGGATTATTACTTAACCCCACAACCGCAATCCGTTTGGCCTTTTTCAAAATTGCTCCCATTTCTTCTAAACTTGGATATTCCACAGCCATTACCTTCACCCCTAATATGACATTGATTATCTTTATTTTATCTTTATTTGGAAAAAAATACAGCAAAATTGATTGATTCCAAGATAATGTTATCTGAATGAGGTGAGATTTTGGTCATCTCTACTCACGCACTAGGAAAAGTCTCATTCTTTGGGACAAATAAACAAAATTTTGTCCCCGTTTTCGTATGAGCCACTGTCATAGAGCCGCCCATATTTTCAAGAATCAGCTTAGAAATATATAGGCTAAAGTCTAATCCATATGTCTTAGTCTTTGAGGTAGCAGCTAATTCAAAAGTCTGATCCAATACCGCTTGGTCCATACCACCTGCATTAGCGCTTAACTCAGCTATTATATAATTGTCTGTATCTTCAAGATTGATGTCTATCATACGCTTATAAATATCCTTTTCTAGGAACGAATCTTTCATACGGGTAATTATCCCTAATACCACCTGACTAAATTGATGTGGATAACCAAAAGCCATATACTGTCCTCGATGTACAAAATTAACGATGATTTGATGTTGTTGCAAACATGGAGAAAAAAGAGCCAAAGCTTCTTCAATGGAGTCAGCAACTGAGAAAGAGGATGGACTTTTATCCTGTTTATATAGTTTTCGTAAATCGTGGATGGTTTGTGACATTTGGTTTATCTGTAACATACTTTCCGTTATAAAATGGTCAATGTATTGGTCATTCAGTTCCCCGAATTCCAATGCTTCTCTAATATCTTGAATTAACAACGATAAATGGTTTAATGGCTGTTGCCACTGAGGTCCAATGGTTTCGAACATTTCACCCAGTTGAGCAAGCCGCGATTGCCGAAAGAAAAAGGGGTTGATTTGTTTCGTATGCCCCGCTTCCTTTTGAGAATGTATTTCAGGATTTGGATACTTATTTGGTATATCCTTATGCGTTCTCATATGTTCCTCCCTTTCCAATGAGCAGTACCAAGCCGTAAAAATTGTTTAAGACAATTGATTGTTTATTGATACCGGATTGTAAACAGTAACCTCATTTTTCCCGCCTTGTTTGGACTCGTATAAGGATTGTTCTGCATGAAATAACAGTTCTCTTTTTGTCATACCTGCTGAATAAGAGGCAACTCCAAGGCTGCAGGTTACTCGTTCCAACCCTTGAAAGGAAAAGTTTTCAATTATTTTACGAATGGATTCTGCTAAGACAAATGCGTCTTCCAATTGCGTTTTTGGCATAAGTATGATCATACAGTCGCCACCCCAGCGTGCAAGAACGTCATGCTCACGGATCCTCTGTTGTACGATAGTAGAAACGGTTTTTAACACATAGTCACCGGCTTTATAGCCGTAACGTGAATTTAGCTCTTTTAAATCATCCAAATCCATAACAGCTAAGGAAAAAGTGTGTGAACTTTTATCTGCCTTTGTGACCATTTCCTCTAATATTTCGTTAAATTTACACCTTTTTAAGGCATTCGTTAACGGGTCTATTATCGTTAATTGTTCTTTTTTATAATTTTCTATTTCCTTCTTCGTCTCAATTTGGTGAACTGATTGTTGAACGCTATTTAAAAAACGTTCTAGATAGATGGGCTTCGGAATCACATGATTGACGTAATAATTCTCAATTAAGGTTGTATAGATTTCTTGTTCGTCTTCAGCAGTAGTAACTATGATGGGTATATGCCCGTTTATATTACGTATGTTTTTAATCAGATCAAGTTCGTCATCTTGATTCATATTAATATCAATAATCAACAGGTCTGGATGATATTTTTGATATAGAATAAGACCTTCTGTCCCATCTTTTGCAGCGTGTATGGTTGAAAATCGACGGGCTAAGACTCGCAGCATTTTTTCTCGGGAAAACATTTCATCTTCAACATATAAAACACTAACACCGGAAAAGGACTGATAAAGAGCAGATGGATTATTGATCGCCATAGTTAACACCTCACATCCATATTTTTTTGATATGATAAAACCGACCGCTTTTCTTAGTTCCGGCCGGTTATACTTGCTTTTGTATTAGATTTATTTAAATTATATGAGCTCGGTGTCTGCCTTTCAACGAATTCTCAGATGATTTGAAAAGTCTCCATATTTTTGTAATAAAATTGACTATTTTTCTACCTTTATTCCGAATTTGGCCGATGATTTCCACTCCAGTCAACATAGTTAAAAAAATCAACATTATATCCGTTTAACAGAGCTCTAATGTTAAAAAGAGCCATCTTTTCATGGTAATAAAGGTACTTCTATAAAAAAGAAAACCAGTCAAAAGACTGGTCTAATAAATTAATTTTGTGTGACATTGTTGTTTGTGGTCATCTGTAAGGCTGTCCAAGCGGTTTGACCTGCAAAAAGTCTTGACCAGCTAGCCACACCCGCAAGGTTTTTCGTTACTGCTAGGTTGGCTCGTTTTGTTAAAGAACTTTCGTCTTCCATCCAGATTTTATAAACGGCGTTTTCCTCTGGTGCCTTATACTCTGCATAATTCTGGCCACTTTCCTCATCATAAGCCGGCTGCACGCCTTTTTCTGCCAACCATTCACTAGCCTGGTCCATCGAGAGGGCCTTGGAGGTAATTAGAGTCGTTCCATCACTGTTAGTTTGTTCCTTCCAAAGCCTAGTATAAAGTGGTACACCCAGAATTAACTTGTCATTAGGAACCTCCTTTAACAGTTGATCCAAATTATTCTCTACCCAAGGAAAACTGGCGACACTTCCTGCCTCTGACGAACTCCCTGCATGTTCATCATAGGCCATCACGATTAAATAGTCGGCAATTTCCGCTAGCTTGGGTCTTTCATAAAAGGAGGACCAATTGTTATTTTCACCTGCTGCAAATGTAATATCCATTGATACCACCAGCCCGGCTTCGTGAAGGTAGGGTGCTGCCTCCCGCATTAATTGTGTTATGTACGGACCATCTTCTTGATTAACATTTTCAATATCAAAATTAATTCCTTGCAGCTGATACATTTGACTGAAATAAAGCAGCTGCCGGATGATATTTTTCCTAGTTTCAAAGTCTTTAAAAGCCTGGTGTGTTAATTCTGGGTCGAAGGCGTTGGAAAACACGCCCCAGACTTGATAGCCTCTAGTTTGCGCCCAATGACTGTAATCTAACGAAGCAAGATTTTTAACAGAACCATCTGCTCCCGCCAATGAAAACCAGGTGGGTGAAATCACGTTAACTCCTGACATTTCAGGAATTTTTGTCATATCTGGATTTTTCGTATAGACAGCTTCCCATGTTAAATTTATGGGTCCATTCACCTTTGGCAGGTTAAACTTTTTAGTATCATGAGCGACTGTAATCTTTTCAAGTTCACCTGGTTGGATATATTTCTTTTTGATATAACCCGCCATTCCGTTAGCTTTGCGAACAAAGTAAAAATCTTGTTTTTCCCCTTCTATCCTTACAGCTTCATTTCGCTTCAATTGCGCTGAGTAAGGTGCCTGCCATTCAGGTTTTGTTCTGATTCTTAATCTCTTTTCATTGATATCCTTATTCATAACGGTCGCATTGGTATATGTATCACCATCTTGTTCAATTATAATGGCATCAGAATCTTGCAATCTTGTATACTGAAAAGAATAAAAAGGTAGAATCGAATCAATGCTAATATAGACCTGATCATTCATAGTCATAATTGGAGATAATTGTAGAGATACCGGCTGTTCATTAATAAAATAGGTTAAGGAATCGGTTGGCATTTGAACCACTTTATCTTTTGTTGTGATGATGACAGATTTTGATTTTTCATCGTAACGGATTGCCAGGTCAAGATTTTCTTGGATAAATTGCATTGGTAAATAGATGGATTGATTTTGCACCACAGCATTCCCCTGCGGCATCCCTTTAAAAATGATTGGGTGTTCCCCTTTAAAATAGGCGTGTTTTTCATTTGAAGGAAAGGGATATAATAGTAAAATAACTGCGGATACAATCAACAGGATGCCACTAATGAGCCCTCCTATTATCCACTTTTTTGAATTCTTTTGAGTAATGATTTCCATATTAGCCATGACATTCGTTCCTCCCCGTTACTATGGTACGGTATCCCAAAAGAATTGGGAAGGGATTTTTCGCTGTTTTCTATCAAATTCATATGATAAATTGACAGAATCGTTAAAAGTAGAATAGCGTTTCATGAACATTACATGGTAAAATAGAAACACTGGATTTTATTTTGAAGGAGAATTGTAATATGGTTCAATTGATTTTAATCTTGGTCCTGGCTTATCTTCTTGGTTCGATCCCTTCCGGCTTAATTGTAGGCAAAGTGTTTTATAAAATTGATATTCGTGAGCATGGAAGCGGAAACTTAGGAGGAACTAACACGTTCCGAACTTTGGGTGTAAAAGCTGGACTAGCCGTTACATTGGCTGATATTTTGAAAGGTACTTTAGCGGCGGCATTGCCGGTTATTTTTTCTATTGACATGAACCCGCTGCTTACGGGTATGCTAGCTGTTATTGGACATACGTACCCTATTTTTGCAGGCTTCCGCGGCGGTAAGGCTGTTGCTACATCTGGCGGCGTTTTACTATTCTGCTCCCCTTATTTATTTATTACCATTCTGATTGGATTTTTTATTAGCCTTTACATAACAAAGTATGTTTCACTATCATCCATGATAGCTGGAGTGATTGCTATCCTGTATGTAGTGCTTTATGGTTTAATCAAATCGTGGGATATCCCTTTATTAATAGTTGTCTTTTTATTAGTGTCGTTTGTCATTTATCGACACCGTGCCAACATTAAACGAATCATGAATAAAACGGAACCCAAAATAAAGTGGTTATAAAGGTTTTAAAAAACGGAGCTGTCGGTATTCCCGGCAGCTCCGTTTTTTAAATGGTTAACAATTGAAAGCTTCCTTTCCCCGATTCATCCCTTACGTAATCCAGCTTTGTATGATCAAAGTAAGGAAAGTCTTTTTCATGAATTAGGATTTGTAAATCACCAAATTCAAAGGTAAGGTCCCCTTGTATTTTCCGCTCTTCCAGAGACAGATTTAATTTTGGAGTCCCTCAGCCAATGCCCATGCTTAAACGCAATAATAGTTGTTCCTCATCAAAGGTCTTCTCTTGATTAATAATTTGAATGAGAACATGATGGGCTGGTTCCGTCACCTTAAACATGATAGCACCTCATTTCCAAAATTTTGTCGAATGAGAGGATACAAATTTCCACATAAATATATTATAGTATGGTCAAAGACTATAAAAATAATATGCTTACCAAAGCACTAGGGAGTAGGTATGATGAGAAAACCGATTATTACCTCGATCGCATTAGTTCTTGGTTGCAGTATAATTGCCTTTGGCTTATTTAGACAGCAATCGAACAAACCGAAACCGCTTCCAAAGGTTTACTCGGCAGAGATCCACAAATATCGGCCGATTCAAAAAACCATTCGCGTCATAACGCAACAGGTCACAGTAGGTGCGATTGGGGATGTACTGATTCATAGCCCCGTTTATCAGGATGCTTTTAATGGATCGCAATATGATTTTGACCAAATGTTCTCCAGTGTAAAACCTCTATTAGAAAAAACCGACATCCTTACCGCCAACCAAGAGAGCACACTTGGTGGAGTAGAATTAGGACTCTCTGGATATCCTACATTTAATAGTCCGCACGAAGTGGCAGATGCTCTCGTCCATACCGGAGTTGATATCGTCTCCACTGCGAACAATCACTCATTAGATAAAGGGGAAAAAGGAATTCGGTCAGAAACGGCCTATTTAGAAAGTATTGGGCTGCCGCATGTAGGAAGTTTCCAAAATGAACAAGATCAGCAGCGTTTACGAGTCATCGAAAAAAATGGAATTAAACTTGCCTTTCTTTCCTATACTTACGGCACCAATGGAATCCCTGTACCTGAAGGAAAAGACTATCTCGTAAATCTAATTGACCGAGATAAAATGAAAGAAGAAATTCAGCGTGCAAAAGCAGCGGCAGATGTCGTCATCATGAGTATCCATTGGGGGAAAGAATATCAACGGTTTCCTACCGAGGACCAAAAGGACTTAGCAGCTTTTCTTGCCAATGAAGGGGTAGACATCCTGTTTGGTTCCCATCCACATGTCCTTCAGCCAATGGATTGGATTGAAACAACTGATGGCAGAAAAATGTTCGTCATCTATTCATTGGGAAACTTTATCTCCGCTCAACATGGTGACTATAAAGATATTGGTGGTCTTGCATCTGTTGAAATTACCAAGCGCGTGTCAGAACAAGGAAGTAAAATTGAGCTCTCAAATCCTGCTTTTTATCCGACCTATGTCACCAGCCAAAAGCATCGAAATTTCCGTGTTGTCCCGCTCGAACAAGCGGGTTCAGCTGGTTTGAAAAATGCAGAAGCAAAATACCGGGAAATCCAACAGCATATGTCGCAATGGCTAAAGTAGTTTTTTGACTACCAAAGGCAAATCCATTAAATTCTAAAGAAGAACTGTCTTTAATCGTTTTATTAACGACAGTTCTTCTCATTTTAATTTTATTTTGTCTTTAAGAGGCCATATTAACGACAATTTTCTCAGTTTTCTATTTGGTTTTGTCTTTAATGGGTTTTATTAACGACAATATCCTCAATTTCGTTTTGGTTTTTGTCTTTAAGAGCCTTTATTAAAGACAGTCATTTTGCTATCTATTTTTCCAGATGTGCTCCAAGCGTCCTTCTTTTCTTAAGATCTCTTCCTGCTTTTCACCAATTAAATCAAAGTGTGAATAGCCATCTTTACGGTGGTCAATCCATTCTTCCTTAAGTCCGTATTGCTTACCCCATGCGGCCAGCTTTTTCAGGTCATTACAGCCTACTTTCGTGACGGTTTTATATCCCGGGAATCGAGCATCTAGCCAATAATGAGTTAAAAAGGCAATTTCACCTTGGTCAATTTTGCGTTTCCATTCTGTCACATCTTGTCTTTTGATTCCAAACGCCAACCTTTTCACCCCATCCAATGTGCCAAAACATTATTTTTTCTTTACTTCTTCATATTTACGGTACCACTCAGGAAAAGCCCTTTTGAAGGCGGTCGGCCTAAAATTATCTTTTTTCACAATGATATGCGTTGTTTTTCCTTCGGCGCAAACTTCCTCATTTCCATTGATGACACTATAACCATAAATCGTCTTAATTCCATCATTCAGCTCTACCCAGGTTTTAACGAATGCTTGATCACCATAGCGCAATGGCTTCTTATAGGTTACCTGGACATCATAAACAGGTGCATAGTAGCCGCTCTCTTCCATATCCACATACTTGTAGCCTAAATCCTCGATAAAGCCGGTCCGGCCCAGTTCAAAAAACTTCAAATAATTCGCATGATAAATTACACCCATCATATCCGTGTCTGCATAATATAGCAGGATCTCTCTAGTTGATACAAAATAATCTTCCACTCCAATCTTCCTCCCCATTATCGATATTAGATTTTATTCTTAACAGCCTTAACATCGGCTTCTTCTAGTAAAATTGCTTTTTCATCTAGATTTTCAATGGTTTCCTCTTTCATCAATCTCGATGCTTGCGCTTGAATCATTTCATCGACCATGTTGGTCGCAAACCGGCCGTTGCCATGATGCTTTGCTTCATTCAACATCTCTAGGAGCAGTTGCTTCGCTACCTCCGTCAGCTGATAGTGATATCGGCTAGCATAGGAATCCATGATGGAAAGCAGCTCTTCCGGTGAGTAATCAGGAAAATAAAAGAATTTCTTGAAGCGTGAGCGAAGTCCTGGATTACTCTCAAGCAGTTCGTCCATTTCATTGGGGTATCCCGCCAAAATCACGACTAAGTTTTCATTATGCTTGGTCATCTCATCAACAAGCGTATCAATGACTTCTTTTCCATAATCTCCTGATGTGTTGCTGAGCAAGGAGTAAGCTTCGTCAATAAACAATACGCCTCCAAGGGCTTCTTTAATTTTCTGCTTTGTTTTACCTGCCGTTTGTCCAACATAACCTGCGACAAAATCCGCTCTGCTGGAAACAATTAAATGGCCTCGTTTTAATATGCCACATTCTTTTAGTAGTTCCGCATAAATTTTTGCAACGGTCGTCTTCCCGGTTCCTGGCCTGCCAGTAAACACAGAATGAAGCTGAATTGGCACGGCCGGTAACCCTTTATTTCTTCTGAACTGCTGCATTCTTACAAATGAGAACAAGGATCGCATCTCCGTTTTTAACGATTCCAGCCCAATTAATTGGTCTAGCTGTTCAAGCGGACTTAATTCCTTGGTCTCGCGTTCGACGACAAAATCCTGCTGATCTAACAACATATACCTTAAAATATCCTCTTCATCGTCGTGGTCAGAACCCTTTTTAAAAATAGCCTCCAACACAATATTCCTTACAGTTCTCGCGTTGCCGAAGGTTTCATCTACCCGCTCCTGTTCAATTCGATGAGCAAGCTCTTTCTTGGCTGCTTCTGTTAAAAAATAATCATTTTCCGCTGCCGCCTTTTCAGCAATTTGGATTAGCTCATCATTGGTGTAATTAGGCAAATGAATAAAATTGGACTGAGGAAACCGGCTTCGGAGACCTGGGTTGGCATCGATAAACGAACGCATTTCCTCCGGATATCCAGCCAAGATCACCGCAAATTTACCGCCGTATTCTTTTCCGGTCATTAACGAAACGAGCGTATCAATGGCAGCTTGTCCATAATCGTTTCCTGTCTGGCCTTCCCGTTTTAAGCTATAGGCTTCATCAATAAACAACACGCCGCCTATTGACCGCTCCACCATACTTCGGACGTTTTCTTCCGTCTGTCCCATATACGAACCAACTAATTGGGCACGGTTGGTTTCAACCACTTCTTCGCGAGGCAAAACACCCAGTTCATGATAAATCTTAGCCAGCAAACGGGCTAAGGTGGTTTTCCCGGTCCCTGGATTACCAGTTAAAATCATATTAAGACTAAGTTCGTCTTTATTTTTTAAGCCCATCTTTTTACGATGTCTTTGGTACTTTAAAAACCGATAATAATCATTAACACGCTTTTTAACCGATTCCATCCCGATTAACTCATTCAGCTGTTCTAAGGCATTTTTGTCCGATGGAGCAGGTTGTTCTTCTTGAAGAAATAGCTTTTCCCATTCGCTCTTTAATTCTTCCACCTTCGATAAATGGAGTTTTAATTCATCTATGTAAGCCGCCGTATGAAACACGCCAATGATGGATTCCTCATAGTCTTCAGAAGCTTTTAACAATTTGCCTGTTTCTTCGATAGCAGAAGCTAGCAAATCATAGAGCTTCTGATACTGTTGGAAGACATCTTTTCCAATCAAGCTAGAGGCAATATCTTTTTTATGTTGAAGGTCTTGAAATCGTTCATCTGCTTCCGATAAAAAGCTTTGGCAGATTTCAATGTACTGCTCGGCTACCTTCTTTTTCGCCGAACGATTGTCGGTTTCTCTAATTGGCGGGAAAGAAAGCGGGGACATAACATCCTTAAGTTTTTTCCATTCCACACCAATCGTGAATTCCATCGCCCATTTGTTAGCAGGATTGAGCTTCAATGCTTTTTCCACTAGGGCAGCTGCTAAGGAATCATCCTGGTTCCGTCCAAGTCTTGAACGGGCTGACAAGGTTAATAGTTGAGATAATAGTACAGGATCCTTTTCCTGGCTAATAGCTGCAATTAACGTGCTCTCCTCCTGGATAAAGCCTGTACTTGATATTTCTTTCTCCCATTCAAGTATTTGCTGTTTATAGTCAACCATTCCGTTTCTTTGTTGGTTAATATTCAAGTTCATCACATCTCTATATCAAAATTTCTCTTCTATCTTACCATAGGATGCTTTGTTACAAAAAATAAAGGCATTGTGAGATAATAAAAAGGACCGGTCCGAAAAAGAACTGGTCCTTGAAAAATGGTTATTGTTGTGAGTCGTGGGCTTCGTCTTTGATTTCCGAACGGAAAGAGGCGATGCTTTCCCGTCTGCGTTCATTTTTTGCTTCTATTTCTTGACGTTGAGTTTCGCTGTCAGTAAAACGAAGAGATTCCTCTGCGGCTTCCATATTCTCAATCGTATTATGGACCATTGCCTGCAGCTTTTCTACATTATCGCTTCGATCGTCCGGATTTGGTTTATTGTTGTAGGTCATTCGTACTCCTCCTTTGGTGGTGTGATTGGTACAGATATAGTTTGTAACGGCAGGGTAAAAATATTACAGAAAATTAAGGCGAAAACGTGAAAAAGACCCGACAGGCTTTAGGGCCAGCAGGTCTTTTCTTCCATCATTATTCACCTTTTGTTTGAATCACTTGGGCGTGATCTCCTGATGTATCATTCATTTTCTTACCTTTGTTCCCGGAAAATCCGCGAGGCTGTGTTCCCAGATGTTCAGGTACATGGTGCTTAGAGTCACGTTTTGGATTACTCATCATGATCCCCCCTTACTTACATTTTACCCGGATAGCCAGGGAAGCATGATTGGAAAACTTTATGTTACTCAGCTTTATTGAGGCGCTTTGCTTCAATGCGCTGCTCGATTTTTTCTAATGCCGCACTGTCTTTTAAGAGTTGGGATTTATTTTCAGAAACGAGTTCTGCAAAAGAACGTTTTCTTGGCTTTCTCATCGGTATTCACCTTCCTTACTAACGATTGTAACAGTAATTATGCCCGCAAACCCTTTCAATTATTACAACTTTTTGAAAATTTAAGCGTTTTTTGGTTCTTTACTCATAGAAAAAGACGTTGGTTATCCAACGTCTTTCCTATGCGGAGTAGGCCAGTATTACTATTATTTTGGCCGATATGTCTAGGTTACTGCAATTGTTCTGCAAATCCCTTCATCTGATCCAATGTCATAGCGCCAGAAAATTTATTCTGGATCACTCCTTTGCTATCAACGAAATAGCTAGTAGGAATAGATAAGATTTTGTATTTAGTGTTTACAGTATCATCGCTATCAAGCAGTACCGGGAAAGTGAGTTTGTATTCATCAACAAAAGCTTGAACATCGTACTGGGGATCAATGTTAATCGCAAGGATGGTAATATCATCGCCAACCTCTTGATGAAACTTCTCCATATCAGGCATTTCTGCTTTACATGGTGGGCACCAGGTTGCCCAGAAGTTAATCATAACTTTTTTCCCTTTTAAATTGGAAAGCTTAACGGTTTCACCAGTCAAAGTCTTTAATTCAAAATCCGGCGCTTTATTTTTAATCGCCAAACCTTCTTCAGCTGTTGTAGCTGTAGTATCTGTACTTGCGGTTTCGGGTGTTTTGCTGTCTTTATTCACTGCTTGAACAATTGCTACAGTCAGTAAACTTATCAAAAGGACAGCAGCAATTACTTTTTTAATCATCCCGAATCACTCCTTCATCCATAATTCGCTACATAGAATTTTACACTATTATCCCAGTCATAACAAAGCTTGTTTATTTGGCTAATTTGTGAACTTTAATAAGAGTGAACAAGGAACCCGTACCCGGCTTACCTTTAATTAACTAAGAAGCTGTTTTTTCTCCTTAAGGAGCTTGGCAAACTCGAGATCCAGCTCCGCGTATTTTGGGTCTTTGCTGTCCGTTAAGGATAACTCTCCCAATATCGCCGTTATCTTGTTTTCAATGACCATTAGTGCTTCTTTTTTGTTATCCCTAGAGTTAGCTTGTTTATTATTAAAATATTCCTCTGCTGTCATTTCAAGCCGCGTAACCTTTTGATTTTCAAAAACCAAAAGCCGGTTGCATAGCTTAGTTAAAAAATAATAATCGTGGGAAACTGTTAGAATGGTTCCGCTGAATTCTGCCAAAGTATTTTCAAGCTGTTCCCTGCTTGGCAAATCAAGGTGATTCGTTGGCTCATCTAGTATCAGAACATCGTAGTCTTTCATTAATATATCAGCCAGCTTTACCCGCGTTCTTTCCCCCAAGCTTAATACACCGATAGGTTTTAAAATTTGCGTTTCTTTTAAGCCTAAGTTTGCCAAAATCGTCCGTGCTTTGTAGATTCTCTCCCTGTCTGTGAAACCCAACGCTTCTAGAACATTTTTATCAGCAGGTAAGTCATTAACGTCCTGGCTTAAGTAAGCCATTTTGATCGATTCACTCCGCCACAATTCTCCATCAGATGAAGTTTCCTCACCATGGATCATTTTTATCAGAGTCGTTTTGCCACAGCCATTTGCACCCACCAAACCGATTCGTTCGCCATGGTTTACATAAAAGTTGGAAGAAAGGAATAACGGCCTGCCGGGAAAAACTTTTGTAAGCTGTTTAGCTTCCAAAATACGTTTTCCTCTTTTTCCGTGATTTTCAAATTCAAACCTCACCTTTACTTCATCTTCAGGTTTTTCAATTTTATTTTTAGATAGCTCGTTTTCCAACCGTTTCATTTTCGATTTAACTTGGTTATCTAACTTCTTGGCTTTGACACGATGGTATTCTTTAAAGCCTTCCGGACGTTTGGTTGGACCATTACCTTTCTTGGTGGAATCACGATGGGCTTTTTCCGACCATGATTTTAACTGCTGCATTTGCTTTTCAATATTTTCAATTTGCCGCTGTTGGATCTGGTACTGATGTGATTGGGCCTCGATTTGTTTCTGTTTATCTTCTTTATAGGCACTGTAATTTCCGTTGAAAAATTTGATTCGGCCATTGTCTAGTTCAAAAATACGAGTAACCGTTTGATTTAAAAAATGGCGGTCATGGGAGATGAGCAGAACAGGTCCATTAAATTTTTTCAATTCCTTAACCAGCCACTGCAGTCCTTGATAATCAATGTGATTGGTTGGTTCGTCCAAAATAAGAAAATCTGGCTTAGAGGCCCAAACCATCGATAAGGCGAGTTTCAATTTTTCTCCACCACTTAAATGAGCTAACCGCTGCTGTTCCCATTTATTTACTTTACGAAGACCCAATTGACTGGCAATTTGGTACAATTCGTGATCTGAAGCAACCGCAAGTGAGTTTTTAAAATCATTGACCTCATAATCAATTGACTGGGATAAATAACCGATTCGTAAATAATCGGGTTTATCAATCACCCCTTTATCAGGAGCGAGTTTTCCAAACAAAATATTCGCAAGTGTTGTTTTTCCGGTCCCGTTGTAACCAACCAGACCAATTCTCTCACCAGCTTTAATGTCGAAATCAATTCCATCAAGAACTTTTTTTAACTCAAAGCTTTTTTCTAAGCCTTTAACTTTTATGATTGTGTTTGTAAGCATAAAAAAACCCCTTCACGTCACCTGAAGAGAGTTATGTCGTAAATTCCATATAAAAACATCATTAAATAAACCACATGAGGGGTTTATAGAATATGCATTATAACGATTTGGACATAAAAAAGGACATACTAATCCTATTCTTCAGGGTAACATTTTCGTTTATTCGAATCTGTTCTGAAAAATAAGATTAAAATTTCATTGGCCCTTTGTTCATTCCTTTTCGTTAAGATACCTCTATAGTAATGAAAACCAATACATATTGTCAATGGTTTCCTGTAAGGAAAAACACCATGCCCCATCGGACATGGTGTCTATCAAGCTTTTAGGCTTGTAATTTCTCACGAAGAACCATTTGCAGAATTCCGCCGTGACGATAGTAGTCAACTTCCACTTCAGAGTCGAAGCGCACAACTACTTCGAATTCTTTCTTGTTACCATTCTCGTCGGTAGCAGTCACTTTCACAAGATCACGTGGTTTTACGTTTTCATCCACCTGAACTTCGAATGTTTCTTTACCAGATAAGCCTAATGTTTCAGCGTTATCGCCTTCTTTGAATTGTAGCGGAAGAACACCCATTAACACTAGGTTAGAACGGTGGATACGTTCAAAGCTTTCAGCAAGAACGGTTTTAATGCCAAGGAGGTTAGTACCTTTAGCAGCCCAGTCACGGGAAGAGCCCATACCGTAATCTTTTCCGGCAACAACCATTAGGCCAGTACCATCTTCTTTGTACTTCATGCACGCATCGTAGATAGAAGTAACTTCGCCAGTTGGCCAGTAAGTCGTAAAGCCGCCCTCAGTGCCTGGTGCGATTTGGTTACGGATACGAATGTTTGCAAATGTACCGCGCATCATAACTTCATGGTTACCACGGCGAGAACCGTAAGAGTTGAAGTCACGAGGCTGCACGCCTTTTTCTAACAAATACTTACCAGCTGGAGTATTTTTGCCAATCGCTCCTGCAGGTGAAATATGGTCAGTTGTGACTGAATCACCGAATTTACCAACAACACGAAGACCAGATAAAGGTTCAACAGTGCCCGGTTCTGGTGATAAGCCTTCAAAGAATGGAGGATTCGCAATGTAAGTAGAATCTTCATCCCATGTATATAATGGCTCATTGCTTGTTTTGATTTGGTTCCAGCGCTCGTTATCGCCAAATACGTTCTCATATTCTCTGCGGAACAGTTCTGGTGTAACCGTACGTTTAACCACATCATATATTTCAGATGTAGATGGCCAAATGTCCTTGAAGAATACATCATTTCCATCTTTATCTTTACCGATAGCTTCGTTAGCAAAGTCGATGTTTACAGTACCAGCAAGTGCATAAGCAACTACTAATGGCGGTGAAGCAAGGTAGTTGGCTTTAACAAGCGGGTGAATACGTCCTTCAAAGTTACGGTTACCTGAAAGCACAGATGTAACTAAAAGATCGTTTTCAGCGATTGTTTTTTCAATTTCTTCTTTTAATGGACCGGAGTTACCGATACATGTTGTACAGCCATAACCAACAAGGTTGAAGCCGATTTGCTCTAAGTATGGAAGCAATCCAGAATCACGAAGGTATCCAGTTACAACCTTAGAACCAGGAGCTAAAGATGTTTTAACGAACTTAGGTACTTCCATACCTAATTCGACAGCTTTTTTCGCAACAAGTCCTGCGCCAACTAAAACATATGGGTTAGATGTGTTGGTACAGCTTGTAATAGAAGCAATCGCAACAGCACCTGTTTTAATGGTTGTTTCATCACCATTATTAAATTTAACAACAGCTGACTTTTCAAGCTCATCTGCTTGTAAGCCGAAGCCTTGGTTTCCTTGTGGAGCAGAAACTGCCTTGACAAATTCTTCTTTCATTTTGGAAAGAGGAATTAAGTCTTGTGGACGTTTAGGTCCAGAAAGGTTTGCTTCGATTTCAGCAAGGTCAATTTCAATGACATCTGTATAAACTGGCTCAAATGAAGGATCAAAGAATAATCCGTTTGCTTTGCAATATTCTTCGACAACTTTCACTTGATTCTCGTCACGGCCAGTTAGGCGCATGTAGTTTAGTGATTCGTTATCAATAGCGAAGAATCCGCAAGTAGCACCATATTCAGGAGCCATGTTAGCAATCGTTGCACGGTCTGCAAGTGGAAGTGAAGATACACCCGGGCCGAAGTATTCAACGAATTTACCAACCACACCATGTTTACGAAGCACTTGGGTTACTTTTAAAGCAAGGTCAGTTGCAGTAGCGCCATTTGGAAGTTCTCCAGTCAACTTAACCCCCACTACTTCAGGCACTGGGAAATAAGATGGCTGTCCAAGCATACCTGCCTCTGCTTCGATACCGCCAACGCCCCAGCCAAGAACGCCAAGACCGTTAATCATCGTAGTATGAGAGTCTGTTCCTACTAAAGTATCAGGATAGGTTTCTAGTTCTCCATCAACCTCTGAAACATGAACAACATCAGCCAAGTACTCAAGGTTTACTTGGTGAACGATACCAGTTGCTGGCGGAACAGCACGATAGTTGTTAAATGCTTTTTGAGCCCAGCTTAAGAACTGGTAACGCTCAGCATTCCGTTCAAATTCAAGATCCATATTGACTGCTAGTGAATCAGGAGTTCCATAAGCATCAACTTGTACTGAGTGGTCAATAACCAGATCAACCGTTTTTTCCGGATTGATTTTGTCTGGGTCGCCGCCTAGGTCAGCCATTGCTTTTCTTAATGAAGCAAGGTCAACAACTGCAGGCACCCCTGTAAAGTCTTGAAGAATAACACGAGATGGCTTAAATGGAACATCCACTTCTTTCAGCTCATCTGTACCCCATTTAGCTAAATTTTCAACATGCTCTTTTGTAATAACACGGCCATCATATTGGCGGAGCACGGATTCAAGTAATACCTTTACAGAGTAAGGCAGTTTGGATACTTGGCCAATGCCGGCCTCTTCTAACGCATTTAAACGGTAGTAGTTATAACGCTTGCCGTTTGCTTCAAAGGAAGAACGTGCGTTAAATACATCATTTTTCACCATGTTTTTACCCCCTTATTCGTATGCATTCGCTAAAAAACGAAAAGTTTGAATATTCCCATTCGGCTTAACTTTTCTCACAACTCTAATCTTAATACAAGCGATTACATAAGTAAATAACAAGAAAGTTATTGTGTTTGATAAGTTTTACTTATTTATTTTATGTAATTTGTTCGGAATATTTCGAAAACACAATAAACATCTTGGATTTAATGAGAACAGTAAGTCCGAGGGCTATCCTCTATTATTATGGCAAAAAAACTTTCATTTGTCATTTATTTCGCATGAATGGAAATAGTAAAAATATTAGGAGGTGAAACGAATGGCAAAAGGAAAGGCAAATCATGTACGGCCTGGAATGAATGCGGCGAAAGCACAAGGCAAAGGTGCCGGTTTTAATGAAGAAATGGGAATGGAACCACTAACGGAAATGGAAAAGCTTAACAATAAAAAACGAAAGAAAAATCAATGATTTGGTTTCTATATCTTTTTAATAAACGAAAAAAGCGGATGCACGTTTCCGCTTTTTTCAAAAGTTGATTTTCAGTTTATTCCTCAAGATTAACTTCTTGGACAATGTTCTGCAAATCTCTTTGGAACTGTTCCAGCTGAGGCCTCTGAGTTTCAGATGCTACTTCCAGTGCGTTTTCAATTTGTTGATAAGCCTCATTTACTTCATCTTTTAAATGTTTCAGCTGATGCCCATAATTTGCACTGTCACTGACAATGGTTTCGTATAGTCCTTGAGCATTTTCAAATCCCTGCTGAGCTGCTTGAAATGCTTCTTGTTTGTTTTTATTATAAGGATTTCTTTGCATTGCTGCTTCTCCCTTCGTGTTATTACCCTTTAAATTGCTCGACACTTCAGGAAAATATTCAGCATAAAATGACATAATGATTCCATCCTAAAACTATGAGGAGGGATACAAATGACCAACAAAAATGATGGCGCAGATATGCGAAAAAACGCGCCTAAGCAATCTGGGCAGCCTGAGCCGCTTAGCGGTTCCCATAAAGTAAAAAATCGCAATCACACCCGCCAAAAAAGCAAATCACATCATGATATGTAAAAAAAACGGCTGACTCCACATAAGTTGAGTCAGCCGATCAAAATTCTTATTGTCCTACGGTATATAAGGCGTCTAACAACGTAGCTTCCTCGTTTGGTGCCACAGTTCTTAAGTCAATCATAAATTCATCTCTTTGAATTCTGCCGACAACGGCCGGGCTTGTTTCGGTACGCAATTTTCTCCCTAGCTGCTCAGCCGATAAGGTAACATGCTTTAGGGAGATCACGGTAGACGGCAATTCCACATCCGGCATTGTTCCTCCACCAACCTGGCTTGTATCCTTAAAGATTGTAGCTTGATAGCGGTCAGTCAATTGTAATAATTTTGTAACAAATCTTCTGGCCCTGTCGTCTAATTCAGTAGCAGGCACCAGTAAGTCACGAATGGTTGGAATATTTTGAATGGCTTTCCCGCCTCGGGCATAATCTATTAATGTACCCTCAAGAGCAGCAAGGGTCATCTTGTCGACCCGTACAACACGGGCCAGTTGATGCCTCTTCAATTGGTCAATAATCGCTTTTTTCCCGGCAATAATGCCTGCCTGAGGTCCTCCGAGCAGCTTATCACCGCTAAAAGTAACAACATCAGCCCCCATGTCAAGAACATCTTTTACTACTGGCTCTTCACCAATACCATGTTTACGAAGATCGTACAGTGCACCACTGCCAAGGTCCTCGTAGAAAATCAGTCCTTCCTGGCTTCTTGTAATCTGAACGAGCTCCTCAGTCTCAACTGTATGAGTAAAACCAATCACCTTAAAATTGCTGGTATGTACTTTCATAATAATTCCTGTTTCAGGAGTCAGAGCCCTTTGGTAATCGCTTAAATGGGTTTTGTTCGTTGTGCCAACCTCTACTAGCCTGGCACCGCTTTCCTCCATAATTGAGGAAATCCGGAAAGAGCCGCCGATTTCAACAAGCTGTCCTCTGGAAACAATCACTTCTTTATTCTCTGCTAATGCCCTTAAAACAAGATAAACGGCTGCAGCGTTATTATTAACCACCATGGCACTTTCTGCACCGGTAATTTCTTTAAGAAGGCTTTCAATGTGACTATGCCGGGAACCTCGCTCACCTTCCGTTAAATTATATTCAAGATTGGAATAATTTCTTGCTGTCTCAACCACATGCTGGATAGCAGATTCACTTAACCGCGCCCGACCTAGATTTGTATGTAAAATAGTTCCGGTAGCATTAATAACTCGTTTTAAAGTAAAGGAAAACTGTTGTTTGATTTGTAATTTTAAATGTTGAAAAATCTCATCAGTAAATTTAGGAGTACCAGGAATAGCGCCATCCCATTCATTTTGAATGATGGAATTTCTAATGTTCTCAATTACCTCTTTTAGATGTTTTGTTAAAGAGGCGGAATCCAAATCCGTCTCCTCTAAAAGAGTTAAAAATTGTCCATGATGCTGCAACACATGGATCGGGGGAATTGCGCGTAAGCTTTTTTTCACAGTTAAAAACTCCTTCACATATCCTTGGTATGCCTATTATATCACTTTTTACACCTTTTTTAACTGTCTGAATAGAATGATACAAGCAAGGGGGATCGTGGAATGAGAAAGAGAAGAATACAATCAAAACTGTCTGTTGACGATGAGCGGATGGAACGATTTCTAAGGGAATATTTTTTGGATCCGTTAACCTCGCTGGCGGACCATAATCAATTTAAGATCGATATTTACGAAACAGAAAATGACTGGATTGTTGAAGCCTATATGAATGATTTTTCGAGCTCAGAAATAACGGTCAAAATCACTGGTAACCGGTTGATAATTAATGCACAAAAACATTCTTATACTAATCCTTCACCCTTTCCACAACGGAATCGAACCATTGACTTCCCCTTCCCCATTATCGACCATTGCGTAACCGCTTCATTTGAAAATGAGGTGCTTGAAATTGTTATATCAAAGACGAATGCAGGTCAAGGAAAGGACCGGTATATTACGTTGCCATAGATTTTCTTTTTTACACCTAGTTTACATAATATAATTACCGGATACAAATACCCTCATACCATTTGGGCATGAGGGTATTGTTTTATTTTTGGGAAATAATTTGAATCATGTCTTCGGTATCAGGAAATACACCTGTATCGAGTTTGGAGTAAATTTTTTCACCATTTAAGGTTACTTCAAACGCCCCACCAGAGCTTGGGATCAGTTCTAGTTTTTCAATATCCCGTCTAAAATGTGTAAACAATTCTTCCGCGAAACTCGCGGCTTTTGGCGCATAGTTTCATTGCATGCAAAATTCAACAATAATATGATAGTTTTTCATTGTGCTTACCCCCTATTGGAGAAATATTTAGTAAGTAGAAATATTTTATCTAGATTATTAGTATTCCGCAAATCTTTTGCACTTATCGTGCGGTTTCATAAGGAAAGAGGTATACTAGTGGAATGGAGGTGAGCATAGTGAGTGAACAAGAAAAAATCCGCTTGACTTCAATGTCCACAAAAGCTGGCTGAGGCTGCAAAATTGGTCCTGAAGACCTGACGCAAGTTTTGCGTCTTTTACCGAAACAAGATCCTGTGCCAGAATTAATTGTCGGAAACGAAACAAGCGACGATGCAGGTGTGTACAAATTAACTGATTCGATTGCCTTGATTCAAACGGTTGATTATTTTACTCCCATAGTGGACGACCCATATATGTTTGGACAGATTGCGGCGGCTAATTCTTTAAGTGACGTCTATGCAATGGGCGGTGAGCCCAAAACAGTCATGAATATTGTCGGCTTCCCGATTAAAAAATTGGGGGCACAAGTGCTTGGAGATATCTTGCGCGGTGCGGCCGATAAAGTAAAAGAGGCTGGCGCCCTTACAGTTGGCGGCCATTCGGTTGATGACCAGGAACCAAAATTTGGTTTATCGGTAACCGGGCTGGTTCATCCTGATAAGGTTTGGAAAAATGTTGGTGCCAAGCCAGGCGATGTTCTAATCTTAACCAAGCCGATTGGCGTGGGAATTATGACGACCGGGATCAAGCGCGGTGCGGTAACAGCCGAACAGGAAAGAATCGTAACGGAAACGATGGCTATGCTAAATAAATCAGCGGCAGAGGTGTTAACCAACTATCATCCGCATTCTGTTACCGATGTGACCGGATTCGGGTTACTAGGACACGGAAGCGAAATGGCCCGTGGCAGTAACGTTAGCTTTGAGATTTCTCTTTCCCAAGTACCAATTCTCAATGGTGCTGTGGGGCTTGCGAAAGATGGCGTGGTTCCTGGCGGTTCCAAGTCGAATCATAAGTGGCTGAGCGGTGATGTGGTTTATGAAGACATTCTTCCTGAGGAACAGCTGGTTCTTTGCGACGCGGTTACGTCCGGCGGCCTATTAGTCTCGATTAGTGAAGAGGAAGCAAACAGTTGTGTTGAAGCATTGCATTCTAAGGGTATAGCTGTTGCATCCATCATTGGCCGGGTAACAGAGAAAAAGGACAAATTGATTTATGTTACAAGATAACAGCGAAGCGAGTTGCAGCTTCGTTGTTTTTTTATGTTTGCATTTGGTCATTGCCCTTTCATGTGGACAAGAAGCAACCAAATCTTAAAGAATCTGTCCTCATAACGGCTTCATGAAGTCAAAAATAAGCAATTCTTTAATGTTCTGTCTTCATGACTGCCTTTTGAGGACAACCAAACAAGTAATTCTTTAAGTTTTTGTCCTCATGGCTGATTCTTCTTTAGGTACATGGTCTGACCTAAAATTCCCAAGCCATTATGGCTTGGGAATCTCTAAGTTAAGCTTTTGCCGTAGTTTGCTAATCATATCCTCCGTCATCTTATCTAAATCAAACTCATAATGGAACCCCCACTCCTGCATTGCAGCAGAGGCATCAAGCGAATTGGGCCAACTTTCTGCTATCTGTTGCCGGCAAGGATCCACATCATAATCCAGTTTGAAATCGGGAATCTGCATCCTGATACTGGCCGCAATCCCTTCAGGATCAAAGCTCATAGCTGTCACATTAAACGAATTGCGGTGAACCAGCCGAGACGAATCTGCTTCCATCAAATCAATAATCGCATTCAAGGCATCAGGCATATACATCATATCCATAAATGTCCCTTTCGCGATATAGGAGGTATACTTTTTCTCCTGAACCGCTTTATAATAGATGTCAACCGCATAATCGGTGGTGCCTCCCCCTGGCTCCGTGACATGGGAGATTAATCCAGGGAACCTTAAACCCCGAGTATCCACACCATATTTATAAAAATAGTAATCTGCTAAAAGCTCACCAGCCACTTTATTGACACCATACATGGTAGTAGGCCGCATAATCGTATCCTGCGGGGTATTGTCTTTAGGAGTAGACGGGCCAAATGCGCCAATCGAGCTGGGAGTGAAAAATTGCAACTTCAATTCTCTTGCCGTTTCCAGGGCATTTAGCAAGCCACCCATATTTAAATTCCAGGCAAACACGGGCATCGCCTCCGCAGAAGCGGATAAAATGGCTGCCAAATGAACAATGGTGTCCACCTGATACTTGGTGGCTATTTTCATCATCTGCTTAAAATCAGTCACATCTAACACTTCGAAAGGACCGCTTTGAGCAGCCTCGCTGTCATTTTGTCTAATATCGGTTGCAATAACATTGTGCGCACCATAGATGTTTCTAAGCTTTAAGATGAGTTCCGAACCTATTTGGCCGAGGGCCCCTGTTACTAAAATACGCTTCATGGTGGTTTCTCCATCCTTTACAGATTAAATAACACCCATTTCCTTGCCTACTTTTTCATAAATAATAATGGCTTTATCAAGCATTTCTTTCGTATGGGCTGCAGTCGGCATATTGCGCACTCTCCCTGTACCGCGTGGAACCGTTGGGAAAACGATGGCTTTGGCATAGACCCCTTCTTCGATTAGGCGCTTACTGAACTGCTGTGCTAACGTTTCTTCCCCGATGATGCAGGGAGTAATCGGTGTTTCACTGTTCCCGATATGAAAACCGACTTTCTTTAATCCCTGTTTTAAATAAGTGCCATTTTCCCAAAGCTTATTATTGAGCTCCGTGCTCTCCATCAATATTTCTATAGACCGGATACAAGCTGCTACATCTGCCGGTGTTAATGATGTCGAGAACAAAAATGGACGGCTGCGGACCTTTAGCCAGTCAATCAGGTTTTGCTTTCCGGCCACATACCCTCCAACCACACCGATTGCTTTTGATAGAGTACCTATTTGAAAGTCAATTTTGTCAGAAAGACCAAAATGTTTGACTGTTCCAGCTCCCTCACCCAGTACACCAGAGCCATGGGCATCGTCTACATATGTAATGAGGTCAAATTCTTCGGCAATTTTCACAATTTCCGGTAGTAACGCTATATCTCCATCCATAGAGAACACGCCATCGGTTATGACCATGACTTTATTGTATTGACCAGATTCCGTTGCTTCCTTGGCCTTTGCTCTTAGGTCGTCCATGTCCGAGTGGTTGAAGCGGATGATTTTGGCTTTAGAAAGCCGGCAGCCGTCAATGATGGATGCATGGTTTAATTCATCCGAAAGAATGGCATCATTTTGGTCCATAACAGCGGAAATGGCCGCCATATTACAATTAAATCCGGATTGGTAAGCAATGGCCGCTTCTGTATGTTTGAACTCTGCTAACTTTTTCTCTAATTCCACATGTAGCTTTAATGTGCCATTAATGGTCCGGACCGCACCTGCACCAACCCCGTATTGCTTGATGGCATCTACGGCCGCTTTTTTCAAACGTTCATCTGCAGCCAAACCCAAATAGTTGTTAGAAGAAAGATTAATTAGCTCTTTCCCATTAATGGTGATAACAGGGCCATTGGCACTTTCTAGTGGATCAATGACATTATAGAGACCCTTCTCCTTTAAATCTTCAAGGTTTTCATTTAAAAATTTCACTAACTGTTTACTAGACACCTGAATCTCCCCCTTGATTTATGATGTTTCTAAAAAAATACAATTGTCCACTCAGTAAAGACATTTGTAAGCGAGGCCAACCGCTATATAATAACATTTCCTTACTTATAATTTATCATAAAATTTTAAAAGTGTTCATATACAGTGGACATTAATTTTGAATTTTTTATTTGGTAAATATGTTTCAAAAATTAGCTTTGGAAAGGTTTCCATAACACGAACAAAATTAAAGATAAATTATATTTCATTCGGACTTTTACGAAAAAGGGTTGAAAAACCATGTTGTCATGATATAATTTGATTAACTTAAAAGGTATCACTCATATAATCGCGAGAATATGGCTCGCAAGTTTCTACCGGATTGCCGTAAACAATTCGACTATGAGTGGGTAATGAAGGATACCAGCTTCATTAGTGGTCTTCTATTTTATTCCTTATGGACGTTTAAGCCCAAAGGTCATTGCCTCACTCTAATGTGTGAGCGATAACCTTTGGGCTTTTTATTGTTTAAGGAGGCTGTTTTATATGAAACTACTAGAAGACAGAATTAAGAAAGACGGAAAAGTTTTATCAGAACATGTGCTAAAGGTGGATTCTTTTTTAAATCATCAAATGGATCCTGTTCTCATGCAGGAGATTGGTAAAGAGTTAGCTACCTTGTTCGCTAAAGATGAAATTACCAAAATCGTCACGATTGAATCGTCCGGCATTGCTCCAGCCATCATGGCCGGATTATATCTAAATGTACCGGTTGTATTTGCCAGAAAAAGAAAACCATTGACATTGACAGAGGATTTAATTTCGGCTGCTGTCCATTCTTTTACTAAAAACGAAACCAACGAAATTTCTCTTTCGAAAAAATATTTGGATGAACAAGATCGAGTGTTAATTATTGATGACTTTTTAGCCAATGGCCAAGCTGCTTTGGGCCTGATTCAATTGGTGCAGCAAGCCGGTGCCGATGTGGCCGGCATAGGGATTGTCATTGAGAAGTCGTTCCAGCAAGGTGCAGAGATACTCAAAGAAATGGGAATTCGCGTCGAATCTCTAGCACGAATTCAGTCACTATCAAACGGAAACGTAACTTTTATCAATGAAAAAGTGGAGGAATTGATGAAATGAAATTACATCCAATGAAGATAGCCTCATTAGGAATTCAACATGTTTTGGCGATGTACGCCGGTGCCGTTATTGTTCCGCTGATTATTGGCGGTGCGCTTGGTTTATCCAGTGAGCAACTGGCCTATTTAGTTTCTTTAGACATATTAACAAGCGGCATTGCGACCTTGCTGCAGGTATGGCAAAACCGATACTTTGGCATTGGGCTGCCTATTGTTTTGGGATGTACTTTTACGGCAGTTGGTCCAATCATCGCCATTGGCGGGCAATATGGTCTTTCCGCCATATACGGATCGATATTGGTTTCAGGAATTGTTGTCATGCTAATTTCCAGATATTTTGGAAAGTTAATTCGCTTCTTTCCTCCAGTTGTTACAGGTTCTGTTGTAACAATTATTGGAACCACTTTAATCCCTGTGGCAATGAATAATGTGGCTGGCGGCCAAGGAAGCCCTGACTTTGGCTCAATTTCAAATATCGTTCTAGCGTTTGGAACGTTAATTTTTATCATTATTCTTTACCGTTTTTCCAAAGGATTTGTACGGGCTATTTCGATTCTTTTAGGACTGATTGCCGGTACCATTGCTGCTGCTTTTATGGGTAAGGTTGATTTTTCTGCAGTTGGAGATGCATCCTGGTTCCATATGGTAAGCCCATTTCATTTTGCTGTACCATCCTTTGAACTCGCTCCGATTATCACGATGACATTGGTGGCAATTGTCAGTCTGGTAGAATCATCTGGCGTTTATTTTGCTTTGAGTGACATCACGGGAAGAAAACTTACCGAAGACGATTTAGTCAAAGGTTATCGTTCTGAAGGTTTGGCAAGTGTGATTGGTGCTTTGTTCAACTCCTTCCCGTACACCACTTTTTCGCAGAATGTCGGGCTTGTCCAATTTTCTGGTGTAAAAGATAAACGAGTCATTTATACCGTCGGTGGAATACTCGTATTCTTAGGTTTTCTTCCAAAAGTGGCAGCTTTAACAACGGTCATCCCTACCTCAGTTTTGGGCGGTGCAATGATTGCGATGTTTGGTATGGTTATTGCGTCTGGAATCAGAATGTTGAGCAAGGTTGATTTTTCTTCACAAGAAAATTTATTGATTATTGCCTGCTCCGTTGGGGTAGGACTGGGCGTTACCACAGTTCCAGACTTGTTTGCCAAGCTTCCTGAAACCATCAAGATTCTCTCCAACAGCGGTATTGTTGCCGGAAGCCTTACAGCCATTATTCTTAATCTTGTATTTAATGTGATGAAAAAGCCAATGAAGCAAAACCAAAAATTAAACAATTCGAAGGGTCAAACTGTAGCATAAAGCACTCTTTAATATCCGACATATTACTATGTAAAATATGTCGATACGTTGCCTACATTTTCTTAACGAAAATAGTATAAATGAGGTGACGTCAATGAAAAGAAAACGTGTTTTAGGCAGAAACGTAAAAGAAGAAACTGAATTAGTAGCTTTTACATTTGAACAAGCATATGAATACTTCCTTTCATCGAAAAAAGCTGAAGGATTAAGAAATCCCACCTTTACAAGTTATCATGAGCATTTTCATTTTTTTAGAAATTGGTTAAATGAGTTTCATGCTGAAGTTATAACCATTAACCAGTTAACAACTCAAACTGTAAGACTATATATAAATTATTTAAGGAATGACCATTTTAATTACAAAACTAAGCAATACGGTCTATCAATTCAAACAACTAATGCTCGTTTAAGATTTCTTAAAACCTTTTATAACTTTTTAGAGAAAGAAGAATTAGTTAATGTAAATCCTCCTGAACAAGTCAAGTTTATAAAAGAGGATGAAAGAATTTTTCACCCACTTAATGAAATTGAAATGCAAAAATTATTGAATGTCCCAGACACTAGCCAGTACCCTCAATTTCGTGATAAGTGTATAATGTTTCTTCTTTATGACACTGGATTAAGAATCAAAGAAGCGATAAGTATCACTATTGATGATCTTGATTTAAGCGGAAGAAGAATAATATTACCTGCCGATAAAGCAAAAGGAAGAAAATCAAGAATAATACCGTTATCGGGTATAGTTATTAAAATGCTAATCGAATTAATTTCAGAAAACCAAACTCATTTTGAAAACAGAAATCTGTTTTTAAACTGGTATGGGGAACAAATGGCTGAAGATACTTTTAGAAGAAATCTCACTAGGTATGTAAAAAAAGCAGGAATTAATAAAACATTTACCTGTCATGATTTTCGAAGACAATCAATTACAGAAATGTTAGCTTCAGGTGCTTCACTTTTTGCTGTTCAATCTATTGTTGGACATAGCCAAATAAGCACTACCAAAAAATATGTTCACTTTGACGAACAAATAATAAAAAATCAACATGAATTATATAGTCCTTTAGTAAAAGTAAAGAAAAGAGGTAAATTAAGATAACAAAGAAAAAGACGGTACATTCAGTATCGTCTTTTCTTAATGAACTTCAAATAATATTAAAATTAAAAGTGACAAAAGTAGCCACTCATTCAACAAACCCACTCCACAAAACTAGGGATTCTTAGAAGTCCCTTTTTTGTTAAGTTCCTATATTTAACTTTCATTTTTATTTTAGGATCAAAGTAAATGAACTTATCATTTTCCTCAACAATAAAGTCTTTAGATTGCTTATAGAATTCCCTCCTGTTTGCAGTAGGCATGAACTCCATTAGTCCAGCGTACTCCCCACTTTCAAAGTTCAGCAGCAATCCAAAGTCATTTTTCCGTAAGCCGGATATACAAACATTCTCATAAGTATAATTAATCACCTTTAACCAATCATTGGAACGCTTATTAATCTGATATTTAGATTCAGAACGTTTCTGTACTATCCCCTCTAATTCATTCTGCTTTATCAATTCAAAGTATTGTTCAGCATTTCCTTCAATCCATTTAACTTTATTTAATATTGGAGTATCCTCTGTAATGACTTCTTCAAGTATTGCTTTTCTTTCAATCAAGGGTAAGTTAGAAATCCTTTGACTATTAAAATAAATAATATCGAATACACAAAATGATATACTGTGTTCTGACTTTTTAGACATAAACCTTTCCATAACCGATTCAAAATCTGGTCTACCCTTGTCATCTGATACAATGATTTCACCGTCTAAAACAGTCCCATCAGGTACAGGAATATTAATCAACTCAGGGAACTTAGAAGTAATATCATTATTATGTCTGGTATAAATTTTCACTTGATTATTGAACTTTGTCCAAATGGTACGGAATCCATCAAGTTTCAATTCTGTAATATATGAATCATCATCAAAAGGATGATCTGTCTTTTGTAATAGCATTGGAGATATAAACATAAAAGCACCTCATAGTAATTTTAACATGAGGTTTGATTATTACTTTATGGTAATTAAATGTAAATTCTAGTCACTATTACCAGTAATGTTATTAGATTTCAGCAACCTTTTTACTAACTTCTCCATATCTAACTAACCTTCATACGTTACAGTTCCTATACCTTTTATATAGAATGTTTTCTCATCTATTTTTTTATAGTTATTATATAAATACAAAAATGATATGTAAAAATATTCCATTAATACCAAATAAGTTAATAATAAGCAAAAAGAGCAGCTTTTACAGCTACTCTGACTATCTTTAACTTAAAGTTTCATTTAGATAATGAAAAGAATGATTTATATCCAAAATTTACTCATATACACTAATATGTTTTTTATTGTTAAATAATAATGCAAACACGTTGAAAAACGTGGACGCAAAACTATAGGGACTAAGGTGTATTTCACTACGTCAGCCAGTTGCCACTTTATTTTAAAGTGGAGATTCAAAAATAGAATCTCAAAAAGGGGAAAAGTCAATATGGAACAATCTAGAAAAGAGAGAATTGCACAATTAGCTTCTGGATCAAAATCTTCATTTAAAAAGAAGATAGCAGGCGCAACTTTAGCCTTCGGTCTACTTGTTGGAGGAACAGGAGCATTTGCTGCTATGAATCCTGTATTCTTATCTCAGATTAGTGATTATGCTAATAGTATTTTCGGTACAAAAAATACAGACATTACTAACACAGGTGATTCAGAAAAAACAAATGCCGTCACTTCTTTGAGCGGATTTTTATCTGATCTTAAAAATAAAATTCAGACAGAAGTTGGTAGTTGGGGAGATACTGAAAAAGCAAGAGTAACTAAAGAAATTACTGACCATAATGATGAATTACAAACACAAGCAGATCAGCAGGCAACTACTGATATTGCTAACAAACAAGCTGAGTTAACTAAGACCGCTAATACAAAAATTCAAGAGGGTAATGATGCTTTAGATGCAAAATTCAATGAGTTGTTCCCTTCATCAATTACACCTTAATATACTAAAACCAGCTTTTAGCTGGTTTTTTTGTACTGAAGTCTATTACTTTATTGTAACTATACCTCTACCTTCTAACCATTGGTTGTAATTCACATAACTTTGTTTTAAAAAATACCTTATATATAAACTCACGATCAGTTACTATAATTTTATCGGTTACATAGGCAGCAACGTGCATTCTCATACTACTGTCCAATATATAAATTTCACCAACCGCATTGCTTAAACCAGTAATTATCTCTTCAATTCTTTTGAAATTTTCATATGACTCTTCTCTAAGTATTTCTTGTGTGTATGTGTTGCAAAACTGAATGATATGTTTCATAGAACTCATAGAACACCTCCAAATTTAGGTACACATAAGCATAATCTACTTTGAAAGCGTTTTATTAATATAATTGTGAAAGATTATCTAATTTTGAATTGAAGTTAATTTTCCATTCTCAAAGTATAAATAATTCCCCCCACCATAAACCCATTGTTCATGAGTCCCAAATTGAGTAATAGTTGTGTTTATGTCTTGTGGTTTTCCCCAAGAAGAATTTAATACCGCTTCTTTTGACATTCCAATACTAACTCCGTATTTTCCTTTTGAATTCTGTTTCCTCTTATCAATTTCTATTTTTAAATTATTGATATACTCCGTTACTTCTGGTAACGGTTTAGTTATATTGTTTAAAAATACTTCTGGCAGCGAAACTTCACCAACAATATAAATTAAGTCTGGATTATTGTAAAAATTATCATAGGCACTAGCTATGTTAAAGAAATTCTCTCCTATATTATCAGTTCTTGCATTTGTCTTTTCCATAATATAGGAAAACAAATTAAGCTTCATATCACCTTGAAAATCCAGAATATCTACTCTTGCCGACTCATCGTTTTTATTTGGCTTTCGTTCTCTACCTTTTTTTTAGTAAATTGTGCTATTGTATCAGTGACATCAACTTTTAAATTATTTTTGGTATCCAAGTCTAATTGATCAAAAAATCTTTTTGCAGTATATAGAGAATTCTGTAATTGTCAACTGAAATT
>NZ_HG942047.1 GCF_000612665.1 Neobacillus dielmonensis | reverse complement strand
GCTGGGCGCACGTAAAAAAAGTTCAGGTAATAAACCTGAACTTTTTAAATGATATTTTATTTAAGGATTGTAATAAGCCGGTTAATTTTGCACTTTCACTTTTTGGCTTAGTACAGTTGTGGTCCCATTATTGCCTGTCTCTCTAATCGTTATGGTGTGTTCACCATTGGTGAGTTTCGTTGTATCAAGGGTATATTGATAGCCGGAGTTCGCATTTTTATATTCTGGGAAAGCCTTTTGTACATCCAAACGTGTACCACCATATTGTGCTGTACCCACGCTTTTTCCATCAATCAACACCTCAATCTTGGCAACGCCGCTCCCATCCAAAAACCAGCCTTGAATTTTGCTTGATCCACTAATGGTTGAATTACTTGAAAGTGAATCAACATATCCTTTTGCCGGTAAGTTTTGAACATTCACCTTTTGGCTTAGCTCCGTTTTGTCTCCATTTTTACCAATCTCTCTAATTACCAATGTGTGTTCGCCGTTAGTTAATTTCGTGGTATTAAGAGTAAATTGATAGCCAGAATTTGCATTTTGAAATTCCGGAAAGGCCTTTTGAACGTCAACCCGTTCACTGCCATAATTTGCGAATCCCATGCTAGTTCCATCTACTAACACTTCGATTTTGTCAACACCGGCTTTATCTAAGAACCAGCCCGATACATTACTGTCTCCACTAATGATAGAATCGTTTGCCGGTGCATCAATATATCCTCTTACTGATATATTGTGTACATTCACTTTTTGGCTTAAAACCGTTGCAATTCCATTTTTGCCTGTCTCTTTAACCATTAAGGTGTGTTCACCATTGGTAAGTTTTGTTGTATCAAGGGTAAATTGATAACCGGAGTTCGCATTTTTATATTCTGGGAAAGCCTTTTGGACATCTAAGCGTGCCCCGCCATATTGTGCGGTTCCCACACTTGTACCATCAATTAACACTTCAATTTTGTCAACGTCGTTTTGATCTAAAAACCAGCCTGATACTTTAGTTGACCCACTAATGGCAGCATTATTTGCAGGTGAGTCAATATAACCCTTTGCAAGTAGATTTTGAACATTCACTTTTTGGTGCAGCTCCGTTGTTGATCCATTATTGCCTGTCTCTCTGATGATTAAAGAGTGTTCGCCATTGCTAATTTTCGTGGTATCAAGGGTAAATTGATAGCCAGAGCTTGCATTTTTATATTCCGGAAAAGCCTTTTGGACATCGGAACGTTCACTACCATATTTTGCGGTTCCCATGTTAGTTCCATCTATCAATACCTCGATTTTAGCAACGCCGCTTCCATCTAAAAACCAACCAGATACATTACTTGATCCACTAATGGCAGCATTGTTTCCAGGTGTATCAAGGTATCCTTTTGCCGTTAAATTTTGAACATTTACCTTTTGGCTTAGTTCAGTTATTTTTCCATTATTGCTTGTTTCTCTGATCACTAAAGTGTGTTCTCCATTTTTTAATTTCGTGGTATCAAGAGTAAATTGGTATCCGGATTTCGGATTTTGATATTCCGGAAAAGCCTTTTGGACATCGGAACGATCACTACCATATTTCGCCGTTCCCATGTTAGTTCCGTCAATCAACACCTCGATCTTGGCAACGCCGCTTCCGTCTAAAAACCAGCCCGATACATTACTTGATCCACTGATGGCCACATTAATTCCAGGTGCATCAAGGGATCCTTTTGCTGCTAAATGGGAAGTATCCTCTTTCACTGTTACTTTAACTGATGCCGTCAATCCATTAGGATTTGTTATACCATCAGACAATCCCAATATACCCTTAAATTCATAGATTCCTGCTTTACCTGAATTATAGGTAGGGGTTCCGTTATCCCAGGTTACATTCGCTGATACAGTTGAATTATTACTCAGAGTTACATTTACAGTAGAAGGCAGTCCTACCGTATCACGAGTAGTTCCAAAAGCTACCGTCTTATCTGGAACAGCTTGTATAGATGTTACTGTTACTGCCGGTATCTCTTTATTCACGGTAACCTTTATTGATGCCTTTAGTCCATTAGGGTTTGTTACACCATTAGGCAATGTCAATGTTCCCTTGAATTCGTATGTTCCAGCAGTATTTGGATTATAGGAAGGTGTCCCATTATCCCAGGTTACATTTGCTGACTTTGTAGTATTGTTACTTAAATTTAAAGTTACAGTAGTAGGCAATCCTACTTTATCAAGTGTGGTTCCAAAAGCTACCGACTTATCTGGAACAGCTTGTATGGATGTTACTGTAGTACTTTGTTCTGGTTCGGTTGGTGGTTGTTGTCCCCCCATATACGAGTTATACCATTCACTCATGGTAGCAACTTCAATTTTTTTATTTTTCACCTGTTGGTCAACATAATCGACAACTTTGGAGAAATTAGTAGTCGTTATTGTGTCCTTGGCAACGACATCTTGTACTCTGTGTATCATTAAAATAATGGTTGAACCTGTTTGAATTGCTTTGTCAATTTGTTCCTCAACTTCTGGCACTCTGTCGGTGCCATCGCTGTTTTCTTCAACATATACGGTTTTGAGTTTATATATGTTATTTACAGGAGTCGGCTGAATCCCTGCAGTAGTGACTCTGGCCGTTTTAACACCAATACCTTTTAGGATCTCAACCAATCTGTCACTATAGCTTCCGGAAGGATAAGCTACATCATATGCTCCTCTTTTCCATCCTTTTGACACCAGCCAGTTCTGATTATCCAAATATTCCTGTTTTACTTGGGCATCTGTATATTTAGCGGTGTTGGCAAGATCATCATGATGGCCAACAGTATGATTCGCAAGATCCCAACCATCTGCATACAATTTAGACAATTCGTCTTCATTCATAATTTCATAATCCCGAGCAGCTCCATCAGTAGTGGCTTTCTCCGTCGCACCTTTATTTACATAAACGGTTGCCTTGAAATTTTTAGCTTTCATAATGGGATATGCTTTTGTATATGTATCATACCAACCATCATCAAAGGTAAAGACTATTTTTGGTTTTCCGCTTACATTAAACGACATCCTGTCTACATTTATCACGGGACTCTGGCCAGCCACAGGAGTCACAATAACTCCAACATGCTTGATTTTACTTAGATCTACGCCATTAGCTGATGAATAGAAATCTGATTTAACCCTACGAATTATATTCCAGCCCGAGCTAATCTCCCAATCCCCAATGGTGGTTTCAGTATAGTTGGTTAGGGTATCATCGCTGTAAAATCTCACGTCAATTTGTTTAATTTGGTCTGGGTTAGGCGTATATAAACTCAACTCTGCATTACTCAAAGCGGATAAGTTTTGGGCTGTACTCATTGTATTTGTTAAGGAAAATACTCCTCCCGCTGCACTAGGGGTCAATTTAATAGACGCAGTTCCGGAAGTTTTATTTGCTGTATCCAAGGCCAATGTAGCACCCGTGGAAGTCCATGAGGACATACTATCAAACTCATCAATCAGAGTTCCTTTACTAGTTTGTAATGGCGTATTTGGATTTGGATCATCAGCCGTTGCTGCTAAAGCTATTGTTGTATTCATATTCGTTATTGGCAAAGCACAACCACATATAATGCCTGCAGTTGCAACAATTCTTGCAAACTTTTTCAAGACGGTACCTCCGAATTTATAATTATATAAAACATCTAAAACCTTCCTTCCATCCTTGCATTTAAAGGGCTCACATGCAGCTTACTAATTTACATAGAGAGTCGGGAATGGTTCTATAAACATCACCTCCTTGAATTAAAACTTTTTGGAAAAATAACCTAACTATATTTGCCCTAACAATCAGATTTCTGCCTTGGTAAATTTTATAATGAAATTATTGTACGTTATAAAGAACATTTTGGCAATACCTAATCAATCTATTCTTTTTTAAGTAATGGATTTCATTGTTCTAAATTTGGATGAATGTAAACAATAAATTAATCCTATGACAAAATTATACTTTTTTTATTTGTTGAAGGCTACAGAATTTTGTATTAATTGGAATTTTATTGAAATAGATTATCTGCTACAAATCTAAAAAAACAAAAAAGACATTAAAAATATGCATTTGCTTGACTTCATACAAATGATAAAACCTTTTTAAACTCGGAATAAGTACCTAATAATACACCAAACTAAAGAAAGTGATATTACTATATCTTACCTATTTAAAGCAGTTTTTTCAGGAGGACTCTCATGAAGGTATCCGATGTACTAGTACGTTGTTTAGAAAATGAAGGTGTAAAATACGTATTTGGAATGGCGGGCAAGGAGAATCTGGATCTAATTAATTCGTTATCAAGATCAAAACAAATTCACTTTGTCAATGTAAGGCATGAACAAGGTGCTGCTTTTATGGCGGATGTATATGGAAGATTGTCTAAGGAAGTGGGAGTTTGTTTGTCAACATTGGGTCCAGGTGCTACCAACCTTCTCACGGGTATTTCAAGTGCCCAACTCGATCACTCACCCGTGGTAGCATTGATTGGACAAGCAGGGGTGGAGAGGCAACATAAAGAGTCACACCAATTCTTAGACATTGAAAAAATATATGAACCCGCAACAAAGTGGAGTACTCAAATCAAGGACTCACAAAACGTACCTGCCATTATCCGTAAAGCGTTCAAATTGGCTTTAATGGAAAAGCCCGGAGCGGTCGCCATCTCGATACCAGAGAACTTTTCCTCTGAAATGATTAATAATATGCCAATCCCGGTAAAAAATTTACCTGAGAGTGTTCCTGTTACTGAAGCCATAAACGCTGCATCTACCCTTATCCGAAATTGCAGCCAACCTTTTATTATTATAGGTAACGGCGTGCTAAGGCAAAACGCCGTCGATGTGCTTCGAACCTTCGTCAATACCCTTCAATCCCCAGTTACTCATAGCTTTATGGCAAAAGGTGTATTAGATAAGGAGCATCCTTGTAATTATTTCACTTTTGGATTTTCTGAGGAAGACGAAGTTTTACCCGGTATAAATGAAGCCGACTTATTAATCGTTATTGGGTTCGATTTTGTTGAAAAACTTCCAAAGGATTGGAATACAAAGAAAATTCCCGTCTTACATATCGATACATTACCAGCCGAAATAAATGAATATTATCCTGTTGAGATTGAACTGGTAGGCAACCTCCAGAAGACACTACAATTGCTTAATAACACCGCACTACCCAAGAAAGCTTGGAAACCACTGGGAACTCTCAAGTCCAGAATAATTTCTGCTTATCAAATTAATGAAAATCAACGTCAACCAAGCAATTTACCTTTTACTATTGAAAATATGCTTCATTGTATTGAGGAGCTTACTTCAGAGTATACAATTGTGGTATCAGATGTTGGGGCCCATAAAGTTTCTATCGCCCGAACGTATCAGCCTAAAAAAGCAAATGGGTTAATCATCTCCAACGGATTAGCCTCCATGGGAGTTGCCATACCAGGTTCGATTGGGGCAAAACTTGCTTGTCCCAATGACCTCGTCATTTGTATTACCGGTGATGGTGGGGCATTAATGAATTTTGCTGAAATAGAGACAGCAAACAGACTAGGTCTTCCTTTTATTATCATTGTATTAAATGATTCGGAGTTAAAACTTGAGGTTCAGCAAATGAATAAGTTGTTTGGTGAGAGTTTCGGTGTCACCTATCAGAACCCCGATTTTGTCAAATTAGCTGAAGGGTACAGAATTAAGGGGAGAAAAGCTAGAAACCTGGATGATTTTGAGAAAGCTTTAAAAGAATCTTTGCAAACCTTAGAGAAAATGGTTTTGATTGAGGTTTTCTTACAGGATTCAAAATAACCCTGGAATTCCTCTTCAGCATGTACAAAAGCTTTGTTTTTCAAAGACTTTATATATATATATGACGTTGAGTTAAGAATGGCTGTTCAATAATACGTCCTTTAGGGGTTGTTTGTCTTCTAGTGTGGGTGGCATTAAGACAAGCAACTGGCCTTTATGAATATCCGTGGGCATTTCCATGTTTATCGATTCCACTTAAAAAGCTCCCCCTTCATAAAAAAGGGGAGAAAAATTTCCGTTATACTAAACTTTTCAATAATTATTTATTTATCGACAACAAGTATTCTGCATCTCGGATGAGGTAATCTGGATACTGCTCAGAAATATGCTTACCACCTTGGGCATGTACTTCATTCAAAAATGCAGCCAAATTTCCTGCGTCTAGCTTGCTTTCCAAGCTATTAGTGATGCCGTTACTATCTATCCATCCAGCTTCCGTAAAGCGTGTAATCAATTCCTTTAATGATTGCATGCTTGTAGAAGTTTGGAACTTAACGACTTGTTTTTCCATGTTTCCTGCCAAATCATATACTGTTACGCTATACTCGTGCTCACCGAGTGGCAGCGTATAAAGCGAGATGGTCTTCCCATTTTCTACGGTGTTTCCATCCAATGAGATTGTTGTTTTTGCGGTGTCAATTCCGGACAAATTGTCTTTCAAATCTATGACCGGATTGATAACCATGGAATCGCTGTAACTATCATTCACAAGGCCAGTTATATCAATAATAGGAGCAGTTGCATCTAGATTAATAGAAACGCTTTGCTTCTCTTCTATATTCCCGGCATAATCCAATGAACGATAGCTTATATTATATTTTCCATCTTTATCAATGCTGATTGGCTCAGTGTATGTTTTCCATGTGTTTCCATCATCCAAGCTATACTCTGTTTTGGCGGCACCCGATAGATTATCAGAAACGTTAAGACTCAACTTTACATCATGGTTATACCACCCGTTCAGCCCGTCCGGTTGAGCGGGTGTGACAGTAGCCGTTGTAACAGGTGCTGTTGTATCGGCTGCTGTCACTTCAACACCGTCCACTACCAGTTTGATATCGCTAAAGGTAATATCCGCATTACGTGCTACAAACATACCTACGTAAACGTAATTTGGATCGATGCTTGTAAGTTTAAAATCAAACCCTCCAGTGATGGTTTTTTCATTTCCAAATTTAGTTGCATAACCGTCTGAATTTCCTGAAATAGAAAGATCTACTGTATCTCCTACTGAAATTGGGTTTGCTGCGGTTCCACCTTGGGTAAGAACTCCACTCTTTCTAGCGAAACTATTCCAAAATCCTCCTGTGGCTGCCTTAGAGAGCTTTAAAGGTGCTGCTGCAACATAATCACCCATAGTAGTGTTTATATATGAATCGATATGCATTTCATCCCTGGCCATCAAACCAAAGGATACTTGATCATTCAAGCTAAAGCCATTAATCTTAGCTTTAGCTGTTAGGGTAAATGTGCTGTTTGCAGGTACTTTATAGTAATACATGGCAAATCCGTCAGTCACACTGGCCATTTTCCCTTTATTATTTCGTACTGCAATATGCATATTTCCATCTCTATCTGTTTCAAGGGTTTGATTTGCAATGCTAGGATCTCCTCCAATATCACCAAATACCGTACCTTTCCAAATACCATAATCTTCCCATAATGCACTTTGTGGCAATTCTCCGGTGTACGGTGTTTCTTGGTAATTAGGATTAGGGACTAACGTATCTGCTTTCGTTGGCGCTGCAGCATTTATCACATGTTCTGAGAGTCCGCTTACGCCTGATTCTTTAATTGCCTTTGTTAGAAGGTATGCATTATACCTTCCGCCCCAGATATTGGTATGTGTATTATCCACACTTGCCGGTTTGGAAGAAGTCCACGCATGGAGATACAGAGTTTCACTTGGACCCAGTTGGTCATATAAATTTTTAGTTAAATTAGTCATATCAACTACCGGTATATTAAGAGCATTCCCCAACTCCCTAATGGCTTGCGGATAATCTCCGCCTGGATACTCTCCGACAGTGCCCGTAATATGAAGATTTGAATTGCTCCAGACACCTGATTCCGTTCTTCTGACAATAGGGGTAGAAAGGATTACTTGTGTTCCCGCTGCCTGAGCAGGTTTAATATAATTTTCATACAAGGAATTGGCAAATGATCCTTGGTCCATATAGGTTCCATTCGGATTTGTATATCTTTCCGGCTCGGCTTTTTCATCATTATGGCCAAACCCGATTAATAAGTAATCTCCATTCTTCATACCACTGAGCAACGTTTGATACTCAGGATCAGTGGTATAACTTTTTGAACTTCTTCCCGACAAGGCAAGATTTTTTATGGTGAAGGAGCCATCGAGATAATTTCCAATTTGAATGCCCCATCCATACCTTGGATAATAGTAATTATCCGTAAAAGAGCTTACGGTCGAATCCCCAACAATCCAGATCGTTGGAGCACCAGCAGTCGTTTTTTCTGTTATGTTAGATGTTTCACTGGCAAATGCAAAAACGTTGTCAAATGCTAAGGTAAAAAGCATCATGATAGTCAGTATTGTGCCAATCAGTTTCTTTGACTTCATTTTCATTCTGAAACCCCTCTCAAATAAGTAAAGCTTCTTAGCCCACAAATTCTCTAATAAAGTAGTTTAATAATGTCTAGTAACAATTTAACCGTAGACATTTCCATGTTTATCAATGCCCATTTTAGAAAAGCTCCCCCTTCATGAAGAAGGGGGAGAAAATAATTCGTTGATTTAAACTTTCCACTGATGATTTATTTATCGGACAACAAGTATTCTGCATCTCGGATGAGATAATCAGCATACTGAACAGAAATATGCTTGCCACTTTGAGCCTTAACTTCATTTAAAAATGCAGCCAAATTTCCTGCTTCCAACTTGCTATTCAAGCTATTAGCTATGCCGTTAGTATCTATCCATCCAGCTTCTGTAAAGCGTGTGATTAATTCTTGTATGGATTGGATGCTTGTAGAAGTTTGGAACTTAACAACTTGGTTTACCCTATTCCCTGCCAAGTCATATGCTGTTACGCTATACTCGTGCTCACCAAGTGGCAGTATACAAAGCGAAATTGTCTTCCCGTTTTCTACGATATTTCCATCCAATGTGATGGTTGTTTTTGCGATGTCAATTCCGGACAAATTGTCTTTGAGCTCTATGACCGGATTGATATCCACGGAATCGTTGTAACGATCATTCACAAGGCCAGTTATATTGATAGTAGGAGCGGTGGCATCTAGATTAATAGAAACGCTTTGCTTCTCTTCGATATTTCCGGCTTTATCAATAGAATAGAAGGATACTGTATGATTTCCCTCCGAACTTATTGTAAAGGTTGTTCCACTCACATAATCAGACCCATCAATTGAATAGAAGGTCTCGGCCACACCACTCTCGTTATCAGAAGCGTCCAGTTTGACAGTAACGTCGCCATTCGACCAATCTGTTGGAGCATTGGAGGTTGTGACTGGGGCGGTATGATCCACAGGTTTAGATAGACGATTAATAAGAGCCTGCGTCTCACCAGTCCAATAATCATTTAGCTGACTTGTATAAACACCACTTGCATCAGGGGTATACACACTTACTTTACTGTGTGAATCCACTTCAAATTGTACACTGTTCTTATTGTCTACACCGCCTACTCTTACAGGTGGAATCACGTAGTTAGAGATGTTATATCCTAGGCCCCGTACTTCATTGGCCAATAATGCGCCGTTATAAAAACCGCCAATTTTATTATTGTGAGTTGAATCTGCCGGATTCATGATTGCCTTCGCTAATGGAGAGCTTCCATTAGTAGCTGCAGGGTCATTCTTGTATGCTTTTTCTAAAGAATCTTTTGTTAAATCAAACATATCAATTACTTTAACACCCTGCTCCGCACCTAACTGTTCAACAGCTCTTACATAAGCATTATTGGAAGTTGTAGTTGTTCCCGTTGTGGTGTCGGCAGCATCATGATGAGGTCTTATTGTGCCATCCTGGTTAAAATATTGTCTTGAAACAGGAGTCACTAAAATCGGTGTTGCTCCAGCATTTTTTGCTACATCAATATACTGCTGCAGATACCACTTGAAGGTACCGCTTGTATATGGGTAATATTCTGCTCCATACTGTTGGGAAAGACTGGCCGGTGTTGCCTCTTTAACACCCGGAATCGAAGGATAAATCCCATTTGCATCCGGTTCTCCCATAGAAACAAATCGGTCTAAGAGATATCCTGTTTGATTGGCAGAGTCATTATGTCCAAATTGAATCAGCAAATAGTCACCAGTTTTAATGGTAGAAGCAATTTTATCAAGACTTCCCTCATTAATAAAGCTTCTTGAGCTTCTGCCTCCGTTTGCATAGTTAACCACATTCACCTTATCCGAATTGAAAAAGCTCTGTAAATATTCTCCCCAGCCACCTGTATCTGAGGTTGGTCCGTATGTCTTAACCGTTGAATCACCTGCTAAATAAATATTGACACGCTCTCCATCCGGAATCTCATTGCCTCCGCCACCGGATGAGCCAAATCTAACCAGGTTATCCAGCTTAATGGACATCGGTGCGCCCTTCAAACCATTCACGGTTTCCGGCGTCACAACAGCCTTGATATAGTATCCTGCATCAGCACTTGTCAGTTTGTAAGTTTTTGAAATATATGCTGTTGTTGCATTAATCAACGTCTCCGTTCCATCCGGGCTTACTCTATACCACTGAATTAAAGAACTGTCGTTTACGTTATCATTATGATTAGTAAACTCATAACCTAAGCTAATGGTATTTCCGACGTAAGGTAGATTGATATCATCATCTGTAGTAAAGAATGGAGCAACCTTAAATGTTGGCGCTGTATCACTGTCAGCTGTATAAGATGATGGAGTCCAGCCTCCAAAATAATCGGCAACATTAATGGCAGCAGCTTGTGCCTCCGTTAAAACGGGTGCTCTTCTTTGGGATGTATCTACTGCTGAATGATTATAAGTCGTATTATATTCTGCGAAATGCGCATTTTCAGGTGGGCCGCTCATATCCGTCCAGCCTTTGGGGTCTAAGATTGATTCATTCTGAAGCTTGGTATTCAAAAAAGTTACTCTTGCTCCTGCTCCCCATGGTCTTCCGAAGAAACCTGAAGTTTGCATATTTTTGCTGCCCGCTGTTACTGTGCTGTTCCTAAATAGGTATCCATAGGAAGCTGTATCCCTTGCTGCTGTAATATAACCACCTACAGCCTTATCACTGTAACCAGCGAAATTCAATGTAACATTATCAAATACTACATTTCCATCACCAAATATATAATCTGTGTTACCTTCTATAAAAGAGTTTTTAAAATAACTGCTATTCGTAGCACTGCTGCCGGTGTAAAGTGTGTCCTGGCTTCCAAGGAAACTACAATTAACAAACTCTGCTCGGTTTCCCTCGATCAGCATAGCTGCAGCTCTTTCGGTAGCTGCTTTTGAAGTCACATCTGTAAAAGACTTTCTGTCTTCATTTATTGGGCTTGCGGTTGGTATTTTGGCAAGCTCCACACCATCAGCCAATTCTTCATCTGTCATGTATTTGTTAAAGGAATTTTCAAATACGATGTTTTCAGCCTTGAAGTCAGTAGCCGTACTGGTGAGATAGACGGTTCCTCCCCACTTGCTGGCAATATTCTTGGAATACTTATCAAATGCATTTTCTGCATTATAGAAGCCGTCAGCCCCCGCACTGTAATATTTATACCCAATCCCGTAATACCAAGTAATTTTAACCTGTGTACTTGGATCGCTGGTCGGGTTTGGATTAGAGTTTACTAATGTAATATAGGGAGTTTTTATGACAAGCTGTGCCCTATATACACCCGGTGCGATATGAATGGTGATTCTATGCGCTTCGTCTGTTGGATTCATTCGGGCTGCTGCATCAAGAGCATCCTTAACCGTACTGAAATTATTAGTCTTCGAGCTGTCCCCAACATACAAATCCGGAACCCAGGCAAGCGGCTCTGGGGCCGTGTTGTTAACAAACAGAATATCCTTGGTGGTATCCTGCCCATTGATCACTATGTGAGAACTCGTACTATAATTCTCGGAAGCAACAGCTGTAACGGTATACGCCCCATCCCTGAGGCTTACTGTGTATCCTCCATTTGTAACAGTCCCTGCATAAGTGTAGCCATCATCAACATTTGTAAATGTAATACTTGAAATTTGCGTTTTTGAAGGTAATCCTTGGAACAATCCAGTTGCAGTATGTACTGCTTTTTTAGCAACTGTAATATCCTGAACCGTGTCAGCGCTTAAATGTATACTACCGCCATCCACAATTTCGTAATCATTGACACCCGAAATAACCGCTGTATATGGTAATCCATCCTGAACATCGGCTGTAAATGTCTTATCATTTGTATTAACAGTAGCTGCAACCGGTGAGGCAAGGCTTCCCTCTGGAGGAGTAAATTTCATTTGTAATTTACTTACATCATAACTGCTGTCGAAGCCCTTAATATGACCACTTATAGTTACAAGCTTGTTAGCTACAACATCAAAGCTTACACTCTTTCCTGCCCTAATATCAGAAGTTGATGTGCTTACGACTTTGGTTTCATCGGAAATTCTGTAACTGGCTATATTCTTTAAATTGACAATATAATCATAGCCCGTCGCGAGAACCGTATCAAAGCTATTGTCTGCATTAACATTTACGCTTGTAGTTTCGCCTGTTTTCTGATTCGTAAAATTAAGGGCATAGCCTGCGGAAATATCACTGCCGTTTAGATTCACAGATCCGCTTACCTTCACTCCAGGAGTCCGCATTACTCTTTGGAAATAAGGTTTTCCACCTTTATCAGCTGAAACATAAATTTGATAGGATCCGGAATATTGTGCTGTAAATTCAACCTTTTGTGCAGATGTAGTAAAAGCAGCTGTGCTATCTTGAACCTCTGTAGCATCCGGTTTTACTGTTACTGTCGTACCGCTTACACTTACGTCTGCGTGAACAAAGTGAAGGGTTTCATCTCCATTGCTCGTTCCACCATAAACGGTAATTTTATCCCCGGCTACAACATGATCAAGGGTCAAATACCTTCTCCCAGGACCTCCCGTACCATTTGCGTAATACACTCCGTTTGCATTATAGCCATCATCATAACTATACTTTTGAGTTCCCCAGAAACCAGAGGAATTTACACCTACCGTAGAACCATCTGCCTCATAATAGTAGGATCGATCCGTGGTACTCGGATTGGCTATGGTTAAATCCCCAAATGAGGTGGTTACAAACGTACCGGTTTTAATGGTCGTTTTACTGTCAAGAACATCTGCTGTAATCATATTGTTGTATAACTCTCCTGAAGTTTGGATTCCTCCAAAATCCCAAATGTCAATCTTCCGGTCGTTAGATGTGTCACTGGCAAATGCCACAACGTTGTTAAATACCGAAATGAAAACCATAATGATAGTCAGTAATGCGCTAATCGCTTTCTTGGACTTCATTTTCATTCTTGAACCCCTCTCAGCTATTGAAGCTTCTTTAAATTACTAGAATACTAATACTTTAACAAATAGAGTTTGTCCTCCTAAGCATAGCTCTTTAACAGAGATCCAAAAATGCAAACGTTAACAAAAAGTGGCTGCCTTTTCTCTTTCTTACGCATGTATCAGTTCCCCCTCCATTCATTGTGAGTTACCCACGTGTTATTATGAAGGCTGACACTATGTCATAGTAAATAATCCAAAAGTTACATTTCCTCAATAGGAACACCAACTAAAACATACTGCATTTCCTGTTGTTCTTCTATTACATTGGCAATGACAATTCCAATAATGTCTCCATTCATTTGTAAGTGATGCTCCTGCATATACTTAAAGGGTTCTTTCAATAAATCTTCTTTTACATTTTTTTCGCCATTTGTCGGGATTTTGGCAAAACTAATGAGGGATTTTCGTTTTTCATATCTTTCCGTAAAATCATTTTCTTTTATATGATATCGATCCAAATGGGCCGTTTTAATAGCTACACCCGAATTTAGAATGAAACGGTTGTTTTCTACGTCTTCTTTTCTAATAAGATAGATTCGTACTACTTCCGGTGACAAATATAAATAATCCTGGATAGCCGTTATTCTTTGGGGTTCCGTTAATATTTCATCGTTGCTTTGATAAAGTACATATGAAAAATCTACGCAATCTCTTATGTAGCATAGTTGTTTCATCTCATCGGCTTTTTTCATTAGAACCAAATCATCTTTAAGTCTATGTCTTAGATTTGTTAAATAGTTAATTTGTTCGTCAAATTCCCTCATTCGCCTCTCGTATTCAGAGATTAAATCTGACAAATTACTATTCTTCATATCTTTTATTTCGGTATGTGTAAAACCATACTTTCGTAATAGCCTAACATTCATGAATGTGGATAGGTCATCTTCATTGTAGTATCGATAATTGCTATTTTCAGATCGTTTGGATGTGATATACCCCATCTTTTCATATCTTCTAATGGTATTGGTTGTAACGTTAAGTACAGTGGCCAATTCACTAATCTTGTATTTCATAGAATCCCCCTTGGAAATAACAGTTAGTTGTCATATTTATATTATACAAATTTTTCTGTCATATCTTAATGTTTGCTTTTTATAACAGTTCTTTATGCCTAGTAAATTAGCCATCATTTACGCTAAGGTAATTTATTTTCAATTATCATATGATAGCAGTAGTAATCGAACTGTTTACGACAATATGGCAAAATAAAACCCCTGCCATAATAAATATCTTGATGATCCTTTGTACCTTTGAAGATAGTTATATAAGCGACTCCGCTACTGGTAAATATAATTTTATAAACAACTTAACTGAGGGAAGAACTAGTAAAAACAAGGATTATGTCCAGATATTGATTAAAGAGTAAACTCCCATAATCCAAGCTTTCCTTGGGCAGGAGTAAATTGATTCAACAAACGCATTTGTTCAACTTCCCAAGCATAATTTCCAACTTTAAAATCCCCTAATAAATAATCATTGCCCGATACAATTTGTCCATCCTCTAAAACAGCCCATGTTTGGTTATTTTCTATAACCTTAAAACAATTTTTAAGCTTGCATTTAGCAATAATCACACCAGTTGGAAGATTTTCTTTCGTAAACCCATACTTACTTAGTAATGACTGATAAAATACATTGTTGCAGGCATCCTTATCTAGTTTTTTACTTGTGTGGATTGCGAGTGGACCACGAAAATTTGTCCTCCAGGTTCTTGTTTCATATTTGGCCTCCCCAAGGGCAAAAAGGCTTGCCCAAGGTTGAATCATTGTTAAAACTTTCACTAAAATCCCTCCAGCCCATAAGAGCTTTTAATTTTAGATAAAGATTAATGATTCTTTAATAAAATTATCCAAATCTTCCTTTACCATTTAAGATTTCCTTCACCAAATAAATACGCTTTTCTTTTGTATGATTAAACTTTTCAATACCCTGAGTTTTATTTCCCTGATATTTTCAATTGCTTTTTAATTTTATCTAAATCCTCACTATTATACTCTTCTCTCCAGGACGTAATAGTATAATCTTCTACCAGTTTTTTCCCGATAGGATGCTTTACCTGTAATTTCATCAGTCTTAATAAAACCACATATATATGCATGTATTGGTTTAAAATCTGGTAAAATGCTTTTTAGCTTTTCAACATCCCCCTCTGTTAATACACCGATTTCCTATCCTTTTTGCAAAATGGTATTCCTAACGATTTAAAAATTTAAATAAGTGATCCCCCGCCACCCCCTATTTCAACCAAAACATGATAAGCTGGTTTCCCAGTAGGCAGCAAAATCAGCAAAAAAACCAATTGAGAAGGTAAGGGGCGGCTCAATGGTATTAATCCAACTATCAAAAAAAGAATTAAAAAAGGGAGACATTAATAATGTTAGGATCAATTAAAAAAGATGGTAACTCATGGTATGTTGTTTTTGACCTTGGAAAGGACTCCGTAACTGGTAAAAGGAAGCAAAGAAGAAAAAGCGGCTTTAAAACCAAAAAGGAAGCAGAAAAACATTAATGAACACTTGATTGAAATTGATAAGGGACATATTTTGAGCCAAGTGAAATTTCCCTATGTGAGATTGGCTGTAAATCATGCAAAACCTAATACTGCACAAAGAACTTTCAGTATTACCAATACATGATTAATCAGTAAAACATCACCACCAGCTAATTTTTAAAACCTTAAAAGATGCAGTTAAATGGCAACTAATTGTGAAAAAAATCATACATATCAGACAATCCTTACAAGAAATAAAAAAGATGGGATTAACATTTAATGTACTTAAATCAGGGGAAATTAGGTCAATCACTTTAAAGTCTCTGACTCAACAATTAGAAAAAAAACTTTTATTTAGACAGGCGGGTCAACTAGATTTAGTTGTTGCTCAAAGAAATAGTAAATCCAACAACCGAAACGGCAAGGATTTATCGTAAGATGGTAAACAAAGAGGATGACCATGATTTAAGACACACTCACGCTACTTTATTATTAAAGCAAGGTATTCACCCTAAAATCGTTTCAGAACGATTAGGTCATTCGACAATTGGGATTACGATGGACACATATACTCACGTGTTACCAAACATGCAAAAAGAAGCTGCCCAGCAGTTTGAGCAGCTCATTGAGTAGTAAAAATATGTAAGTATAAACCTTGTGTCCATTTTGTGTCCACTTATGTAGATTCCTTATATTTCAGGGAAAAAAACTTTCTATTCTCAGCTTCTAAAATATCCTCAGAATTTTAGATATATCAAGGTTGGCGGGACTGCGTGGGAATCGAACCCACCTGACCTGGCACGCAGGTCACAAGCAGTTTTGAAGACTGTGGAGGACACCAGTACCCCATTCAGCCCCATATAAGATATTTGGACTATCTTTAACTTTTGTAACACTATATTACAATACAAAATAGTGACAATCAATAAAAACGCACTTATTGTCACTTTTCCGACAACTTTCTACTAACTCAAGGAAGTTCTGCCTAGTTTAAATACTATCCCCCTTCCCCTTAAGCTGTTTGTGACAATTACTTGTCTTATCGTCGAAAAACCGTCTATAATAAAAGAAGTATAAAAAGGTTTTGTAGGTGAATTAGATGCAGCTTCAAGGTTGGTTTTTATGGTTTATCCTGTTCTGGGTTGTGTTTTTAGTCGTGATGATGGGCATCGGCGGATTTTTTATGTTCCGCAAGTTTTTAAAAAAGATGCCTAAAGAAGATGGAAAATCCGTCATGGATTGGGAAGAATACTATGTGAATCAATCGCGCCATTTATGGGGCGATGAAGAAAAGGCCTTGCTGGAAGATTTGGTCAGCCCTGTTCCGGAATTATTCCGGGACGTTGCCCGCCATAAAATCGCAGGCAAAATTGGGGAACTAGCCGTTAACGAAAAGGTTCCTAAAATTACCGAAGAATTAGTAATCCGCGGCTATATACAAGCCACTCCTAAACGTGATCATAAATTCTTGCGCAAAAAACTGTTTGAAAATAAAATTGACGTCACACCATATGAACACCTATTCTAAAACCGTCCATTGAGGCGGTTTTTTTCACTAAAAAACACTGACCAAAGTTGGTCAGTGTCCTCTTTAAATGACATTTAGTCCATCCAGTTCCTTCTGCAGCTTCATATAGTTCCGATACATGGCCACACGCCAAGGGACAATCATACTGAATGCCAACAGGAAGAACATGCCGCTTAATTGCCCTACATCGATTGTTGCGCTTAAGACAGATTTTAATGCCACCCTTATGACTAATAGTCCAATCAGGATAAAAACAAATGCTTTAGAACGTTTTAAGTAAATATCGTTTCCTTGAATTTCGAATTTAGAAGTTTTAATTAATAAAATTGAAAAAACCATCCCCAGCACAATGGCTTCTATTATTTCAGCCGGCGTCAAACGAAACTGCGGGATGATATACATGAACGCACCGGTTGACATAAAGATGGGCGGCATAATGATTTTTTTTGCGTTAGTCGGTTTTTTGGAAGCTTTCAATCGGACGAAAATGACCGTAACTCCCATTAAAACAGCAACAATGGTAGATATAATAATGTAACTCATAAGTAATCTTCCCTTACCAGTAAATATTCACCTTCTCATTATAACGCAAAACTTAATAATTGAATAACGAAACATACTATAATAATGTTGCCAATTTTGTTAATGTCATTCCTTAATGATATTGATATGGAAAAAACCATTTCAGTGTTACTAAAATGGTTTTTTTACAGGAAATCCTTAATTCATTTAAAATCCAGTAAACCCACCAAATATTGGGGATAAAATCTGGATAATTTTTGTCATCCAATCAAAGAATAGCACGACCCCCATGACAATCATGATATAGCCGCCAATCTTCATAATCATTTGACTATGGGTTTTAATCCATTTCATCCTGCCGACAAAGAACGAAAGAATGAAGAATGGAATGGCAAAACCAAGCGAATAGGCAGTCATATAAAGAACACCTGAACCTGGATTTGAGGCTGCAAGCAGTATAACGGATGACAAAATAGGACCGGTACACGGTGTCCATCCGGCAGCAAATGCCATACCAATTAATATCGATCCAAAGTATCCTGATGGCCGGTTTTTGAATTCAAAACGGCGATCCTTCATCATGAACTCCGGTTTAAACACACCAACAATAATCAAGCCAAATAGGACAATAAAAATCCCACCCAATTGGCGAATTAAATCCCTGTACTCCTGGAAGAAACCTCCGATGAATGAAGTCCCAAAGCCAATCGCAATAAAAATCACGGAAAATCCAATTAGAAAAAATAGCGTATGCAGTAGACTGCGCCGTTGCAGCATCGCATTATCACTCTTCAGCTCACCCACTGACATTCCGGTTATGTATGATAAAAATGCTGGATAGAGCGGCAAGCAGCATGGAGAAATAAAACTTAAAAAACCTGCTCCAAGCGCCAAGAATATATTAACATCTGCCATATTAACACTCCCACCTAGTCGATACCCTTTCATTCTAACAAAACATTGGCGGAAAGGATATTGATGTGCATGAATATTTTGTGTCGCGATAAAAATAATCTTGCTTTATTTGCCTCATCAAGTCTCCAATATTTTACAGAATATTACAACTCAAATGGCTTTGAAATAATTTACATCTTAGGTTATACTAGTAAACAGTTCCCTTTTAGGAGAATCAATTTTTTACCAATTTTATTTCCACTATAGGAGATATTCCGGAAAGGAAAGCGGCCGTGATTAAACAGGATTTAATAGCATTAATAGAAAACAAGCGAACTGAATTAATTAAAGTCGCCACCAGCAACGGTTTAACCTCCTCGTTGGCTATTCGATACAGCCAGGAGCTCGATCATCTAATAAACGAATATAACCGAAGATATATAGAGAAAGTTACTTCTTAAACTGTTATGAGAGAAACTTATACAAATTACAAAAGCCTGTTCCATTTTGGACAGGCTTTTTCTATTAATGTATAGGATCCTCTACCTGTTGAGAGAGACCATTTTGCAGCAGGTACATTTTATGGTAGAGCCCTCGTTGCGAGAGCAGCTCTTGGTGCGTTCCCCGTTCCACGATTTCCCCTTGATGCAGGACCAGAATTAAATCTGCATCTTGAATGGTTGATAATCGGTGGGCAATCGCAATCGTGGTACGGCCTTTTCGCATTTTTGCCAACGCGGTTTGAATTGCCTCTTCTGTCTCCGTATCAATATTTGCGGTTGCTTCATCCAGCACTAATATTTTGGGATTTGCCGCAATCGTTCGGGCAAAAGCAATCAGCTGGCGCTGGCCGCTCGAAAAAGTGGCGCCCCGTTCGACAACCTTATGATTGTAACCTTTCTCTAGTTTTTCAATAAAAGCATTTGCTTGAACAAACTTGGCTGCTTCCTCGACTTGTTCTTCTGTCATAGTCTTCTGATGGAGACGAATATTGTCTTTTACTGTTCCGTAAAACAAGAACGGATCCTGCAGGACCAGCCCTAACTTTTCTCTCAATTCCTGTTTTGAAAACCTGCGGATTGATTGTCCGTCAATCGAAATTTCTCCACGGTCAAATTCATAGAATCGCATCATTAAATTTATGATGGAACTTTTTCCGCTTCCTGTATGGCCCACTAATGCCACCGTTTCTCCTGGATTGGCGGTAAAGGATATATTTTTTAACACATCACGCTTTCCGTCATAGGAAAAGCTTACGTTGTTAAATTCTATTTTCCCTTCTTCAATGGCAAACTCCTGCTTCTGCTCTTCCTCCTGGGCTGGAGCCAGTTCTTCATGATCCAATAATTTAAATACGCGGGAACCAGCTACAATTGCTTGTTGGTACAATGAAAGCCGCATCATCATCTGGTTAACGGGTTCAAAAAAACGGTCAACGTAATTAATAAATGCGTATATAACCCCTATTTTTACCGTTGTATCAAAAGAGGTAATCCCAAAGTAAGTTAACACGATGATAAGGCCAAAAATATAAATCAGGTCGATCGCTGGTCGGAGAAGCAATGCATCGATTTTAATATTTTTCATGCCGGCATCGTAATGCTTTTCATTGATGGCGGCAAATTCTGCCCGAAGCCGTTTTTCCTGACGGAAGACTTGAACAATTGACATGCCCTGAAGCGATTCACTGAGCTTAGCGTTTAGCTGACTCAGTCTTTCCCTCATATCTAAATAGTACCGGGAGCTATACTTTCGATATAAAACAATCACAAGCATTAATATGGGTATTAAGACCACACATAACAAGCCAAGTTTAATATCCAATATAAACATGCTGATAAAGATACCCGCAAGGAACACCCCGCTCTGGATAAACGTTGATATGACCGTCACGAACATATCTTTAATCGCTTCCGTGTCATTGGTCACCCGGGAAACAATACTGCCAGCGGGCGTTTTATCAAAGTACTTTAATCCTAGAGATTGTACCTTTGCAAAAACATCGATCCGCAGCTGCTGGATAATGTAAAGTGCTATTCTTTGAAACGCCACCAGCTGATAAAATAATAGGATTGCTTTAACAAATTGAATTCCCATATAGGTAGAACCGAGGATGACCAATGGGGTAAAATCAAGCTTCCTTGGTGTTAAATAATCGTCAATAAAAACTTTAACCAATAGGGGGAGAACAATATCTCCGACAGTGGTTAGCAACAGTAACAAAAAGGCAATCGCAATTTCTTTCTTATGGGGTTTGGCATAAGAAAGCAGCCGAACTAATACTCTTCTTTGTTCGCCATTTGACAGCTGTGTTTTTTCTTCCATGTTACTGTCCTCCATGTTCCACCAGCTCTTCAAGCTGCTGATGTAAATACATTTCTTTATACCATCCGGCATCCGCCATAAGCGATTCATGGGTGCCCCGTTCCATAATTTGGCCCTCATCAATGACTAGAATAAGGTCCGCATGCTGGATCGCACTTAAACGATGAGAAGTAATAATGGTGGTTTTACCCTCGCGATTTTCCCGCAGCGAAGATAAAATGGCCTCCTCCGTTTTCGCATCCACAGCCGATAATGAGTCATCGAGTATCAAAACTTCCGGATTCATCAGAAGTGCCCGTGCAATCGATATGCGCTGCTTTTGTCCGCCAGAAAGCGATACCCCGCGTTCCCCGACCACTGTTTGGTATCCGTCGGTGAATTGAAGTATATCCTCATGAATATTTGCCAGTTTGGCAGCTGTTTCGATTTCCTGTTTGGTTGCGGATGGGTTGGTGAAGGCAATGTTTTCAGCCACTGTCGCTGAAAATAGGAAATGGTCCTGCGGCACATACCCTACCGCTTCTCGCAATCTATCTAATTTGTATGCTTGCAAAGGATGGCCGCCAAATAAAATTTTCCCCTGATAGCCTTCAAATTCCCGAATGAGCAGCTTTAACAAAGTCGTCTTCCCGGCTCCTGTTTTGCCTACAATACCAAGGGTTTCTCCTCTTTTTAGCGAAAAATAAATCTCCTTTAACATTGGCCGTGATTCACCAGGGTAGGTAAACTGCGCGAGTTGATATTCAATATCACCAACTGGTACTTTATTGAGGGCATTAGCCGTGTCTTTAATCTCCACTTTCTCCCTCAGTAGTGCAGATACCCGGTCATAGGAAGCACTTCCCCGTTCCATAATATTAAATAGCCAGCCAAATGCCAGCATCGGCCAGATTAATAAGCCCAAATAAGTCGTAAACGAAATTAATTGCCCAATCGTCAACTCACCATTTAAGACATATTTTGCGCCAAAGACAATGGATAAAAAATAGGAAATGCCCACGATAATGGAAATGGTAGGATCATAGAGAGAATCAATTTTTGCCACTACGATGTTTTTTTGCACCACATCTTCCGATTGCCTTCGGAAATCTTCTATATCTTCTTTTTCTTGACCAAAGGTTTTGATAACCTTGATTCCCATGATGCTTTCTTGGGTCTTATCATTGAGGGAAGAGAAGGCTTCCTGTGCTTTATAGAAACTTTTATGGAGCATGGTGCCGAACCAGCTGGTCAAAATGGCCAACAGCGGCATCGGGATTAAACAAATCAAAGTCAATTTCCAGCTGATGGTAAATGCCATCGCCAGAATTACGAAACCTCCTGTTGATAAAGAGTCGACCAGTGTTAAAACCCCTGAACCGGCTGTTTGCTGAATAGCTGCCAAGTCATTGGTGGCGTGTGCCATCAAATCTCCTATCCTGTTCTTTTGATAAAACGAAGGAGACATCTTTGTAAAATGATGATATAACTGATTTCTTAGTATTTTGCTTAACTTCACGGCAGAGCCAAAAATCTGTATACGCCAGTAATAACGCAGGACGTACATAGCCAGCCCTGAAGCAATAAGAACCAGCACCCATTCAGCCAGCAATCCTTTTGTCAGTGTTCGATCATGAATATGATCGGCGATAATACCTATGACCTTAGGTGGTACTAATTGCAATAATGCTACAAATAATAAAATTAAAACGCCTGATATATATGCCTTTTTCTCTTGTTTAAAAAACCAGCCCAGTTCCAAAAATACCTTCATTCACATGCCCCCAAACCATTAGATGTCAACTTCTAAGCGGACTAAAAAGAAGCCCTAATTTTCTCCGTCAAGGCTTCATTTTATCAAATGTTTATAAAATAATAAAGATTGAAAATAGTAAAAAATTACACCCTCACAGTCACTAGCGGTAAAATAAAAAAACCACCTTTCCGTTTTTGGCGAAAAAGTGGTTTTGAAAGAATAGGTATTATGGCTAATCAACCATTAAAATAAACGATTTAAAAAACAGTTTATTTTGATTGCTGCTTGTTCATCGCATTCATCATTTGATTGATTTTCTTCTGGGATGGCTTCATACCCATCTGCATCATCATTGTTTTTAACATTTGCTCATTGATTGGCGGATTTTTCTTTAAATAGCTCATCATATAACGGCGAGCAATGAAAAATCCTAGCGCTATACCTGCAGCCAAGCAGAGTATACCAACTAGAATGTACATACCCATTAAAACTTCCTCCTTCAAGTTGTCTAACATACATCAGTTTACTAAATAAAACACAAATAGACAATATTTCATTTTGATTAGACAAATTTTCTTTCTTTTATCGGTTTCAACCAGCCAAACCGTTCATGTTCCATGTCGATTGCCAGGAAGGAAGACTCGCATTTTCGAAGAACTTCAAAAAATGCGGTTTCTGCTTCAAAGGACCCTTGTGCCTCAATCGTGATTAACTCTTGGAACACCTCTAATTTTGCTCTGCTTATTTTTCCACTTAATTCAAGTGTATATGCACCATGATCAGCTCTAAATCCAGATAATTTACCTAACTGTTTTTGTATCAATTGATGGATTTTTAAAACTTCTAATCTCTTCGTTATGTAATGGATTTGTTTATTAATAATATATTCTAGTTCGCCGCGCGCCTGCTGCTGATCCTGAAAAAGCCGAAAAAATATACGCTCTCGTCCGAAGTAATGGGTGGCAAATTCATCTTCTATTAAATATAGCTGATATTTTCTCACACAGACCTCTCCTTCGCTGACATGTCCTTTTATTCATTATAAAAAATCAGTAAGGAAACATTTGTCTTATGGCGGCAAAAACTTCCACTACTTTTGTCGATTGTCAAGTAGTTTATTCTTTTATTTGATTTATTCAATAGAAGAAAGCCATTATCCTGCTAAAATTGCCATTTTTCATATTTTATTAATATTTTATACAAGGCTCTACTAAATTTGGTTGGTTGATTTCCGCTCCAGGCGCTCCAATCAACAGAGTTAAGAAAATCAACATTATCGTTTAACAGAGCCTTATACAAAAAAAAGAGACGGAATAACCGTCCCCATGTCTCTTTTATTTTGAAAGTAAAGCTTTTACTTTTGACACGACATTTTCTACTGTAAAGCCGTATTCGCTCATTACTTTTTCGCCAGGTGCGGAGGCGCCGAATCGATCTATAGCTAAAACATCGCCTTCGTCTCCGGTGTATTTATGCCAGCCTAGAGATGCGCCTACTTCGATTCCCAAACGTTTTTTTACGTTTTTCGGAAGAACGGATTGTTTGTATTCTTGTGATTGTTCCTCAAATCGATCCCATGATGGCATGCTGACAACAGATACGTCGATGCCTTCACCAGCTAGTGTTTGTTGCGCTTCAACTGCAAGGCTTACCTCGGAACCGGATGCAAGCAATAAGGCATCTGGAGTTTCTTTGGATGCTGGTGAAACCACATATGCACCACGCTTCACACCATCATATGCGTTTTGATCTGTTCCTTTTAATGTAGGTAAGTTTTGCCGAGTTAACACCAATGCTGTTGGTTTATTCGTGGACTCGACAGCCAATTTCCATGCTGCAGCAGTCTCGTTACCATCAGCTGGACGAATAATCGAAAGATTCGGCATGGATCTTAGAGCAGCAAGTTGTTCGATTGGTTCGTGGGTTGGCCCATCTTCTCCAACTGCGATACTGTCATGAGTGAAGACATAAGTAACTGGTAGTCCCATGAGGGCTGCCAAGCGAATAGCAGGGCGAAGGTAATCAGAGAAGACAAAGAAAGTTCCCCCGAATACTTTGACTCCACCATGAAGAGCAATACCATTCATCGCAGCACCCATCGCAAATTCCCGAACGCCAAACCAGATATTGCGGCCATCATAAGAGCCAGGCATATAGTCTTTTGTTCCTTTAATGGTTGTTTTATTAGAACCCGCAAGGTCAGCAGATCCGCCAATTAAGATTGGAAGATTCTTAGCAATCCCATTTAAGGCTTCACCAGATGAAGCACGGGATGCTAGGCTTTTACCTTCAGCATAAACAGGAATGTCTTTATCCCAGCCTTCAGGAAGTTGGTTGTTCAAGGCTTGTTCAAGTTGTGTTGCTAATTCTGGATATTGATTTTTATATTGAGCGAACAGATCATCCCACTCTTTTTCTTTTTTCTCGCCGTTTTCGCCAATTAATTTGCGGAAGTTTTCATATACCCCATCCGGAACATGGAAATCTTCTTCTAATGTCCATTGATAACTTTGCTTGGTCAGTTTCAGCTCTTCGGCCCCAAGTGGTGCTCCGTGAACGCCTGAAGTTCCGGCGCGATTTGGCGAACCAAAACCGATAACAGTTCTTACCTCAATAATAGTTGGATGGTCAAGATCGTTCTGTGCTTCCTCTAAAGCTTTCGCAATTTCCTCCATATTATTTCCATCTTCAACACGAAGGTATTGCCAGCCATAGGATTGGAAACGGTTTTTTACACTCTCAGAGAAAGATTTATTTAAATCCCCATCTAAAGAAATATCATTAGAATCATAAAGAACAACCAATCGACCTAATTTTAAATGGCCTGCTAGGGATGCTGCTTCAGCAGACACACCTTCCATTAAATCGCCGTCTCCGCAAATACCGTATGTAAAATGGTTCACAATTTCATAATTGTCTTGATTATAAACACTGGCTAGATGACGTTCAGCCATTGCCATTCCAACAGCCATCGCAATCCCTTGTCCAAGTGGACCAGTAGTTGCTTCTACTCCTTCCGTGTGGCCATATTCAGGGTGGCCTGGAGTCTTACTGCCCCATTGACGGAATTGTTTTAAGTCATCGATAGAAAGATTGTAGCCGGACAAATGTAACATGCTGTATAGTAAAGCAGAACCATGGCCTGCAGATAAAACAAAACGGTCACGGTTAAACCATTTCGGATTCTTCGGATTATGGTTCATAAATCTTGTCCATAATGTATATGCCATTGGAGCAGCCCCCATCGGCATTCCAGGATGGCCTGAGTTTGCTTTCTCAACCGCATCAATAGCTAATGTACGGATTGTGGTTACGGATAAATCATCAATCGTATTAAACATCTTTTACATCCTCTCTTTTTCACAGGATTATTAACCCACAATTTTAATATTATATTTCACTGGTCATTAATTCAACTAATATAATAAAAAATGGAACAAAAAGTAATTTTATTTAATATATTCCTGCAATTAGTGGCCTAATATGTAAAAAGGAATACAATTTTGTATTCCTTTAATGAAGGTTTCTTTTTTTCCTTTGTTTTATTTTTTCTGGTGTGACATCGTTTCCCTGTGGATCGATGATTGTGGTATGGGTCAATGTATCTAACATCTGGGAACGAAAGGCTGCTAGATACTCACTTCTTAATGAGCTTTGCTCCCTCGCTTCTTCTTTTGATAAGCCCGAAGTTTTACCTTTTCTTGCAAGTTCATTAATTCTTGCCAACTTCTCTTTAGATAGCATGCATGCACCTTCTTTCGAAATCTACTACATAAAAATTGATTTTACTAAAAATAACACCTTCTGACAAGGCAGAAGGTGTTATCTAAAATTATTCCCACATTTAAACTATACATGTTAACCTATGTTGGGAGGATTTTATAGTTAATTTATCGGTTTAAATAAAAAATCAAGTGCTTCATGTATATTGCCTGTTGTTACTATATAAAATCGGCCAAAGGGGTTTCCCCTTTGGATTCCTAATTAGTGTTCAATTAATTCAATTCGGATCTTCCATAGTTTTTCTTTCAATATATTCTTGGTATCTCCTATGGACAGTTGCCTTCGAAATGGGGTAACCAAATCCCCTTAATGTAGCTGCAATTTCGGCAAAGGTTAGCCCATTTGTCCGCAATCTAGCGATTTCCTCCACCGGGACTTCAATTTTTTCACGACCCGAATTCTCCCCAAGATTTTTTAAGTTTTTTTGGGGTTTATAGCCCTGCTGAACGGCTCGTTTCATGCCACGCTTTATTTTCACATTATGTAATTTCCGCTGGTATTCTTCTACCATACTGACAATTTGCAATACCATGGAATCAGACTCGGACAGCTGTAATTCACCATTATGAGCAATGCTATAAAGCTTTATTCCTTCTTTAACAATACAGTGCAGGATAGCAATTTTGGCATTTCCTCTGCCAATTCTTGTTTCGTCCTGAATGAGAACCGCTTGTACATCCGGTTCCTTTATATGTTCTAGCAGTTGAAGTATACCTTCCCTGTCAATTTCATAGCCGCTCGCCTGCTCCTTAATGACAGCAGCAACTTCAAACTGATACTGAGCAGCTAATTGAATGAGCTCTTCCTCCTGACGCTTTAGGGAGGTTTCTTGTGTTTCTTTATTGGTACTGACGCGACAGTAGATAATTGCTTTCATTGTGTTCCCTTTCTATTCTTCCATTGCACCGGCTAATTCTGTAACTGTTGAAACGTCGTTGCCTATAGGAATGATAATCTCTTCACCTGGATAAATTTCATCGTCTATTTTCTTGTTATGCTTTTTTACCCAATTAACAAATTCTTTATTGGTCATAGAGTGGTCATTAGCGTACGTTTTAGAAATCTTCCATAGGGAGTCTCCGTCCGAGACAGTAATTTTCATATATTGCTCTTGATCGTTCGGTCGGTGCTGAATCGTAAAAATTAGGGCAAAGGCACAACTTATAAGTAAAAGAATGATAGCATAGGAGTATTGAGTCCATAAATTTTTCATACTAAACACCTCTTGTAGAATATATGTTCGCAATTTCTGTTTTTAGTATAATCCGAACGCTTGTTTGTTGTCAACAAAAAATTCGAACTTATGTTTGTATAAAAAATGCGAACATGCTATAATAAAGACAACATTAACCAGGGCGAGGTGCAATTTATCATGGTAAAAATATCAAAGCGGCAGCAGGATATTTTGAATTTCATAAAAGACGAGGTTAAGAGCAAAGGCTATCCTCCATCCGTTAGAGAAATTGGAGAAGCTGTCGGGCTTGCATCCAGCTCTACCGTACATGGCCATCTAGCCAGATTGGAAAGCAAAGGATTGATTCGACGAGATCCTACTAAGCCAAGAGCAATTGAGGTATTAGAAGCAGATGAAGCAGCAAGTATACCAAGAAACCAAGCTATTAACGTTCCTGTAGTGGGTAAAGTCACTGCCGGGATGCCTATTACAGCCATTGAAAATATTGAAGAGTATTTTCCGCTCCCTGAAAGACTTGTGCCCGCAGATGAACAAGTATTCATGCTGGAAATCATGGGTGAAAGTATGATAGAAGCCGGAATACTAGATGGAGACTATGTTATTGTAAAGCAGCAGCAAACAGCTAATAATGGGGATATTGTGGTAGCCATGACGGAAGATGATGAGGCTACCTGCAAAAGGTTCTTTAAAGAAAAGGATTTTATTAGGCTGCAGCCTGAAAATTCCACAATGGATCCCATTATTCTAAAAAATGTATCTATCCTTGGAAAAGTTATCGGAGTATATAGACAAATTCATTAAGAAGTCACAAAATCAATGAGAATTTCTTTCGATTTACCGTCTGGTTGTTAAGAGAATAGCGAATTTACTAAAGTGCCGGCAATCCTGATTGTCGGCACTTTATAGTCAAGGTATAGAGGCTATGTTTCATATATCTAACAATATTGTTTCAATTTATTGAAAATTGCATATATTTACCTATGCTATTGTGTTTCCAAGTTTTGTATAATGTTAATACACCAAGATTTACCTTAGGTCAAAAAATCAGGCTTAAGGAGAGTGAGAATAAGTGTATGATGACATGATTTTCTCGTTTGTAATTGGTGGTTTAGTTGGTATTATTGGACATGTCTTTAAACATGGAAAAATCATTATGCCCCGAAGAACAAAAAAATTTCTTTACCTCGGCTTTTTGCAAGAAATGCTGCTAGGTTCTGTCGCCGCCCTTCTCCTGGTTTTGTATATAGCCCCAAACTCTTTCGTTGAAACGATTCTTTATTCTATTATTGCAGGCATTGCCGGTGATGCCATCCTTTTAAGGGCGAGGCTATTAAGCGAGAACAGCCAGAAAAATAACGAACCATAACTTATAAACTAATGACAAAAGACAAACTCTTCATCCAAGTTTTTAAATTCCCCCATAAACCACAAAAACACCCAGTTACATTAACTGAGTGTTTTTGCTGATGGATCAAATGATTTCCTAACAATTAATACATTGACATATATTGTTCGCGTTCCCAAGGATGGACTACCGTACGGAACATATCCCACTCAATTTCTTTTGCTTCAACAAAGTGTTCAAAGATATGCTCGCCAAGACCAGAAACAATTACTTCGTCTGATTTTAGGTTTTCGAGAGCAGCCATTAATGTTGCAGGAAGATCGATGATGCCTTCTTCAATTCTTTCTTCTTTGCTCATCACATAGATATTACGGTCAACTGGTGCAGGAGGAGTTAATTTATTTTTAATTCCGTCAAGACCAGCTTTTAATAGAACAGCCATAGCTAGATATGGATTAGCAGCCGGGTCAACGCTGCGGACTTCAACACGAGTACTTAAACCGCGGGAAGCAGGGATCCGAATTAATGGTGAACGGTTTCTAGCAGACCAAGCCACGTAACAAGGTGCTTCATATCCAGGAACCAATCGTTTAAAAGAGTTTACAGTAGGATTGGTTACTGCTGTAAAGTTTGGTGCATGCTTCAGTACACCAGCGATAAACTGACGGGCAGTGTCGCTCAATTGAAGATCGCCTGTTGGTTCAAAGAAAGCATTTTGGCCGTTTTTGAATAATGAAAGGTTACAGTGCATTCCAGATCCGTTTACACCGAACAATGGTTTTGGCATGAAGGTTGCATGCAATCCATGCTTACGAGCAATAGTTTTAACGACAAGCTTAAATGTTTGTATTTGATCGCAAGCAGTTAGCGCATCTGCATATTTAAAGTCAATTTCGTGCTGGCCAGGAGCAACCTCATGGTGAGAAGCTTCAATTTCAAAGCCCATTTCTTCTAATTCAAGTACGATATCACGGCGACAGTTTTCACCTAAGTCAGTTGGAGCTAAGTCAAAATATCCGCCTTGGTCGTTTAACTCTAGAGTTGGTTCTCCATTTTGGTCTAATTTAAATAAGAAGAATTCAGGCTCTGGTCCAAGGTTGAAGTTAGTAAAACCAAGTTCTTCCATTTCTTTTAATACCCGTCTCAAATTGTTGCGAGGGTCTCCATCAAATGGAGTACCATCTGAATTATAAATATCACAGATTAGGCGTGCTACTTTTCCTTTTTCAGCTGTCCATGGGAAGACGACCCATGTATCTAAATCTGGAAACAGATACATGTCAGACTCTTCAATACGTACAAACCCCTCAATCGAAGAACCATCAAACATCATTTTGTTATCCAGCGCTTTTTCCAATTGGCTGATTGGAATCTCCACGTTTTTAATCGTTCCAAGAATGTCAGTGAATTGCAATCGGATAAACTTTACATTTTCTTCATTCGCCATGCGCTGAATATCTTCGCGTGTGTACTTAGTCATTTCATTTCCCCCTGCTTTAGTAAGAATTTTTAATGGAAAAAGCGAGACATATCACCTTGTCTCAAGGTGGAGCGATTGAATCTTCCTGAATGCATTAATTCATTGCGGAGAAGATGACGCAACTGATCGTCCGTTAACTCACGTTTTGCTTTTTCCGATTGCTGCTGTTCATTATTAGTTTGTTCTTGTTGTTGTTTGACAAGGAATATTTGTTTAATTCCGGCCATGTTAACACCTTGATCGATTAAATCCTTAATCTCTAATAATCTATCAATATCGTTTAAACTATATAACCGGCGGTTACCTTGGTTCCTTGCCGGAGAAATTAACTGGTGCTCCTCATAATATCGGATTTGTCTTGCAGATAGCTCTGTCAGCTGCATAACAGTACCGATTGGAAAAAGCGGCATCGAACGACGAATTTCTTTCCCACTCACCAAATTTCTCCTCCTTTTTTCTATTTCATACTGCTATTATATTTATTGTTAGAAAAGATGTCAATGATATGTCAGAAAATCTAACATGGTTTTTAAACAGGAAAGAACAGCTTCTAATTTGGCTGTTCTTCGTATCATTTCCTAATTTAATTCCATTAATCCCTTTTCAACTAAATGATCGAGGGCAAGACAAATGGCAATTTTTACGTGCTCGTAGGTCAACCCGCCTTGGACATAGGCAACATAAGGGGGACGAATCGGACCATCGGCCGTCAGTTCAAGACTAGCTCCTTGAATAAACGTTCCTGCTGCCATAATGACATCATCCTCGTAACCGGGCATATAGCTAGGATGCGGGGTGACATAAGAGTTAATCGGTGAGGCAAATTGGATGGCTTGGCAGAAGGACACCATTTTGTCTCTGTCGTCAAATTGCACCGACTGAATTAAATCCGTCCTCTTTGCATTCCATTTTGGAGACGAATTCATTCCTATTTTTTCAAGCATAGCGGCCGTAAAAACTGCCCCCTTTAGCGCCTGTCCGACAACGTGCGGCGCCAGGAAAAATCCTTGATACATTTCTTGCAGGCTATAAAGAGATGCACCTGCTTCGGCACCGATGCCAGGCGAAGTCATCCGATAAGAACAGGCCTCTACCCATTCTTTCTTTCCGACAATATATCCTCCGGTTTTGGCTATTCCGCCCCCAGGGTTTTTAATCAATGAACCCGCCATTAAATCCGCTCCAACATGGCATGGCTCGATCTCCTCCACAAATTCACCGTAACAATTGTCTACAAAAACGACGATGTCTTGTTTGATTTCTTTTACAAACTTAATCATTTCGCCAATTTCCGTTACGGTAAATGATGGACGAACCGCATAGCCTTTGGACCGTTGAATCCCTATCATCTTAGTTTTGGGTGTTATTTTTTGAGCTACTGCGTCCCAATCAATTCCTCCCTCGCTTGTTAAGGCAACACTATCATAGGAAATCCCAAATTCGCGCAGCGAACCGACTCCGTTGCCGCGGATCCCAACGATTTCCTCTAATGTATCATAAGGTTTCCCGGTAATATATAGGAGTTCATCACCGGGACGAAGCACCCCAAATAATGCAATTGAAATTGCATGGGTACCAGAGATAATTTGCGGCCTGACAAGTCCCGCTTCACCACCAAACACATCCGCATAAACTTTCTCTAGAGTATCCCGGCCGATATCATCATAGCCATATCCTGTGGAAGGAATAAAATGCGAATCACTCACTCTGTGTTTTTGAAAGCTTTCGAGTACCCGAAATTGGTTGGTTTCCATTTTCTCCTCGATTTGTTTATGTACTTCAGCGATTTGCTGTTCTACTTCTCTTACTAACGTCTGAAGCTTTTCCCCATTTTTTAACTGTTGAAACATGTTGATGTACTCCAATCTAAACTTTAAATTTCTGCAATTGCCCTGTTATTCCATGATCCTGTAAGGAGTATCCTCTGCAGCGATATAACTCTTTTTCCTCATCAAACGAAAGTTCTCTTAAGATGGTTTCGTTTTTTAATTGAGAAAGCAGTTTTCCTTCAGTCGAAGGAACCTCCACTTTGTAGGGCTCCATCATATCCATCATAACCTGCTCAATTCTTAACTTTAATGCGTGGCGGTCTTCTTCATCAAACGCACTAATGAACGCAGTTGGTGTATCAGATGTTGGAACAAAGTCTGGATGCTTGATATCTCGTTTATTATAAACCGTAATCTGCGGAATGTCTTTCACTTCTAAATCCTCCAACAGCTTCTGGACGGTTTTTTCGTGCTGATAATAATCCGGGTTTGACATATCCACTACATGAAGAAGCAAATCTGCTTCCTTTACTTCTTCAAGGGTCGAGCGGAAGGCAGCAATTAAAGCAGTCGGCAAATCTTGTATGAAACCAACCGTGTCGGTAATCAATGCCAAAAAACCACTCGGCAGGATTAATTTCCTTGTCATGGGATCCAGTGTGGCAAACAATTGATTTTCTTCATAGGAATCCGCTTCCGAAAGGCGGTTAAACAAGGTGGATTTGCCAGCATTCGTATACCCTACAATTGCCACCTGGAAGGTTTTATTTTTCTTGCGCCGTTCGCGATATCGTTCTCGGTGCTGAACAATCACGGAAAGCTGACTTTTGATATCATCAATCCTACGGCGGATATGGCGTCGGTCTGATTCTAATTTCGTTTCTCCAGGTCCTCTTGTCCCAATACCGGCACCAAGCCTCGATAATGCGGTACCTTGACCAGCGAGCCGCGGCAATAAATATTGAAGTTGGGCAAGTTCTACCTGCAGTTTCCCTTCTTTAGACCGAGCGCGAGTCGCAAAAATATCTAAAATCAGCTGGGTGCGGTCGATAATGCGAGCCTCGATTCCTAAAGCTAGATTCCGCTTCTGGCTCGGTGACAGTTCATCATTAAAGATCACGATATCCGCTTCGAGCTCCTCCACCAATGTTTGCAGCTCCTCCACTTTCCCCTTGCCGATATAAGTCGCGGGATGAATTCTTTCCCGTTTTTGAACAAGTGTGGCTACCGTCTTTCCTTGTGCTGTATCTGTTAATGATTCTAGTTCCTCCATTGAATATTGGAACCTAGCATCTTCATCATCTGTTTGGCAGCCAACAAGAATGACCTTTTCTTTTGTTTCCTGTTGTTCCAAAGACATCCATTCCTTTCCTCATGCTTAATCCATCATACCAAAAAGTTCCTTGATTCTCTAATTTTCCTACTGAGTATTAAAAAAATCGGCATTCCCTAAGATTGGCCGATTTTTTCAATATATACCTCATTTCCTGTGAGTACTAGTCTTCCTCAAAAACTAAATCATTACTCCTCAGGGTCATCAATTCGTGCTTATCATAAGCGTTAATCATGAGCAGCCTCATTGCTTGTGAGCGGATTGATTTTTCAATAATATTTCTGATGTATCTGCCATTGGAAAAATGATTGGGATTCAGCACTGATTTCACCCAAATTAAGTGGTCCTTTAGCTTTTTTTCAGCTTCACGGCTAAACATATATTCCCTTTCCGCCAACATTTTGCTGGCTATTTCCATTAATTGATCAATATTGTAATCCGGAAAATCAATCACTAATGGAAAGCGTGAATGGAGCCCAGGATTTAGGGATAAAAAATAATCCATTTCTCTGGAGTACCCCGCAAGGATCAGGATAAATTCGTGCTGTTTATCTTCCATATGCTTTACTAGTGTATCAATGGCTTCCTTGCCAAAATCTTTTTCGCCGCCTCTTCCTAACGAATAGGCTTCATCAATAAACAGGATTCCTCCTTGGGCTTTCTTAACCAGGTCCCGTGTTTTTTGAGCGGTATGCCCAATGTATTCCCCCACTAGGTCAGCACGTTCTGCTTCAATCAGATGCCCTTTTGAAAGAACATTCATTTTATGAAATAATTTTCCGATTAGCCTTGCTACGGTAGTTTTCCCAGTTCCCGGATTCCCTTTGAACATCATATGCAGGGCTTGCCTTTTTGCTTTTAGCCCCATTTCTTCCCGCTTTTTATTGACATATATCCAAGCGTAAATTTCTTTTATGGTTCGTTTCATTTCCTCCATTCCAACTAATGCTCCAAGTTCTTCTTCTATATCCTTTAGAGCCGAATGCTCAGGGGAAATAACCTTTGGAGCAACATGAAAGTCTGGTAACTCTTTCGTTACAGGTTTCCTTTCTTGATTCTTAAGAACGACTCTTATTTGACCATTGCTCTTCGTACGAATGGGTTGATCCAAAGCTTTCACCTCTCATTCTGCAGACAATACCCTATATGGTCTTTTTTATCGCCGTTTTACTGAATGTCCATAAACAACCATTTGTGTTATTTTCAAATACATAATCTTTCATACTATGTGTATTCACCGTTAAGTCATTTCATTAAAGGTTTTCTTGCTTATAAATGAAAAAAGAGCCCAATAATGGGCTCTGGTTTCAAATCGTTTATTGGTTATCCAAATCAAGTTGTACATTTCTTTGAGGAGCAAATGTAGAAATCGCATGTTTATAAACAAGCTGCTGTTTCCCCTCGGATTCAAAGAGAACAGTAAAATTATCAAAGCCCTTAATTTGGCCTCTTAATTGAAATCCATTTAATAAAAATACTGTGACGTTTGTGTTGTCCTTGCGGCATTGGTTTAAAAATTGGTCCTGAATATTAATGGTTGTTTTCATTATTGTAAATCCTCCTCTTTTATCTCTACTAATATGTATTCGATTTTACTTGAAGCTTTCCTTCAACATAATGTGAAATTTCATCTATTTTTTTTGAGAAAATTTTCACATTCGTTGTATCAAACCATTTTACCTCCATTTTGTTCCGAAACCAAGTAAGTTGCCTTTTGGCATAGCGCCTGGAATTTTGCTTAAGGTTTTCCACCGCTTGTTCCAATGAAATGCGCCCATCCAAGTATTCATATATTTCTTTATATCCTATCGCTTGAATGGATTGACAGTCACGCAAACCTTGTTCATATAAGTGTTTAACCTCATCCAATAATCCTTCTAAGAGCATCAAATCAACACGCGCATTAATTCTCTCATAGAGTTGCTCGCGGTCCATTGTTAATCCGATCATGGCTGCATTGTATAAAAGGTCTGGTTCCATCTCTTGTTTATTCCCATTTTGACTGTTTTCACCTGACAGATGGTGTATTTCAAGTGCACGTATGACTCTTCTTACATTGTTAGGATGTATCTTGGCGGCACTTACCGGGTCAACTTCTTTTAACTGCTGGTGTAAAGCCTCGTTGCCAATTTCTTTGGCGCGTTCCTCCAGCTTCTTGCGAAAATCTTGGTTACCCGTAACATCGGAGAATTGATAGTCGTAAATAACCGACTGAATATATAATCCGGTACCACCAACTATGATTGGAAGTTTTCCTTTTTGGGCAATCTCCGTTATTTTAGCCCTGACAAGCTGTTGGAATTCAGCAACAGAAAAACTTTCATTTGGATCCTTAATGTTAATTAAATGATGGGGGATACCCTCCATTTCTTCGTGCTTGATTTTAGCCGTCCCAATATCCATGCCACGGTATATTTGCATGGAGTCTCCGCTGATGATTTCGCCATTAAAACGTTTAGCAAGTTCGATACTTAATTTTGTTTTTCCGACTGCGGTTGGTCCGATAATGACTAATAACTTTTGGTTTTCATCCAAACTTTTCACACTACCTTTACCACTTATAAAAATTAACTCTCAGCTAAGTAGAAGATTATCACATTGAAAAGTCACGAATCCTCTACTAAGATTCCCGTGTGACTCAGCTTTATCGTACCACAATTTAAACGCAGTTGAACATCAAACAAGTATAGTCAAAATCATTGTTTTCTATGCGTAAATTCAAGAATGATTTTTACAAACCAAATCAGGTAAATATTTCTTACATATTTACAAAAAGATAACGGTTCTTTTACAAAAGCCTTTTCACCCCCAAAACAGTGATAAGCTTATTCGTAGTTTATTCTTGTAGAAATAACTCAGATTATGTCAGTAGCCTCATGAAGTGAACGATGGTGAATAAATAAAAATAAGAAATAAAGGTGAATAATATGTTTTCAGGATTTGATATTGGTATTGATTTAGGAACAGCAAATACACTGGTCTATAGCAAGAACAAAGGAATTGTAGTGAATGAACCATCTGTCGTGGCCATTGATACAGAGTCGAAAAAAATTGTGGCTGTCGGTATGGAAGCAAAGGAAATGATCGGGAAAACACCAGAGAAAATTATTGCTGTCCGTCCGTTGAAGGATGGCGTGATTGCAGACTTTGATACGACAACTGAAATGATTAAGCACATTATGCGACAAGCATCTAAAAAGATTGGTTTAGCCCTTCGTAAGCCAAATGTAATTGTGTGTATTCCATCAGGTTCGACTAGCGTGGAAAGACGGGCTATCCATGACACCGTAAAAAATGCCGGTGCTAAAAAAATCACCCTGATTGAAGAACCAGTAGCAGCTGCGATTGGTGCTGGTCTTCCGGTCGATGAACCGATTGCCAATGTGGTTGTGGATATCGGCGGAGGAAATACGGAGGTTGCGATTATCTCCTTTGGTGGGGTTGTGGCTTGTCATTCGATTAAAGTTGGCGGCGACCGCTTGGATGAAGATGTGATTCAGTATGTTCGTAAAGAATACAATGTGATGATTGGGGAAAGAACAGCGGAGAATGTAAAAATGGAGATTGGCTATGCGTTGATTGATCACGAGGAAAAGTTCATGGATGTCCGCGGACGCGACCTTGTTACAGGGCTGCCTAAAACGATTAAACTATCATCCTATGAAATTCGAAATGCGATCAAGGAATCATTGCTTCATATCTTAGAAGCTGTCCGGGCCACACTGGAGGATTGTCCTGCAGAGCTTAGCGGTGATATTGTTGACCGTGGAGTTATTTTGACAGGCGGCGGCGCTCTCTTGAATGGGATGAAAGACTGGTTGAGCAAAGAAATTTTTGTTCCTGTCCAATTGGCCGAAGAGCCTTTAGAATCTGTGGCGATCGGTACTGGCATGGCAGTTCCTTATATTAATAAACTTCCTGCTACGATAAGCAAATAAGATGATTGGGGTGGTTGGCTTCTATTAACCCTAAAACCAGATTAGCATGGTACTCGGGTGGTAGGGAGGTCTTCTATTTACCTTAACTCGTCTTTGGATTGGTTCTCGGACGTTAGGAGGGCTCCCTACTTCCCCTGACTTCTCTTCGGATGGGTTCTTGGGCGTTAGGAAGGCTCTCTACTTCCCCTAACTCTTCATTAGACAGCTATTAAGGCATTAGAAGGAGTTAACTATAAAACACCAATCTACTGAGGGCATTTGAAAGAATCCCTCCCAGCCCCCTATTCAACAAGAAAAGTCCGATTCGTCTTTGCGAATTGAAAGTACAATTTATATTACATAACTCGCTTAAACATCTTTTCCATTTCATAAATAGAATAATGGACAATTATAGGTCTGCCGTGCGGACAGGTAAATGGATCTGAAGCTTTTCTAAGGTCATCCAGGAGGGTTTGAATTTCATCGTTTCTCAGATGTCGATTGGCTTTGATGGATGCCTTACAGCTCATCATAATTGCCGCCTCTTCACGAAGTTTCTTAATATCGACTTTTTTCATCGAGAGGAGCTGTTCTATCATTTCTTCAATAATCTCTTTTTCCTGCCCCTTTGGCAGCCACGTGGGATGGGCACGAACAATAAAACTGTTAATCCCAAATTCCTCTAAAAACACGCCTACCTTTTCGAGTTCATGTTTATATTCAATGATTTTCAAATAGTCATCTGATGCATATTCAAAAGTTAATGGCATCAGCATATCTTGCAGTTCCGAATCGACACGTCCCACTTTTTCACGAAAATACTCATACTTTAACCGTTCCTGCGCCGCATGCTGGTCAATGATGTATAAGCCATTTTCATTTTGAGCGAATATATAAGTTCCATGCATTTGTCCGATCGGATACATCCTCGGTACCCTGCTTTCACTAGAATCGGTCTCCTGCACTACCTGATGTGTTTCTGGCTCTTCATGAGAAGGAAACTCGTTTACCTCTTCTGGAGGAAAATCATAGCTAAACGGGTTAATTTGGTCCCATGTTGAACTCTTAACAGGTGAAATTTCGGCAGGTTTTTCTTGGTTAGCAGAAATACCAAAAGAATCTCTCACTTGATTTTCTATAGGAACTTCATGAGTTTGAAATTCTGTAAAAACATCCGTACTCGGTTTCGTGAATGTCGGTTTTGCAGCATAAATACTCGATGGCAGTGTGCCCTCATCAAGCTCAAGTGCAGTTTGCTCGGACTTCGGCTGCTGTGCTTTCGATGGCGTAAAGCCGGTAGGGATTAATACCTTTGATTTGAACGTATTTTTTATGATTGTGCTAACCAATTCATTTAACTCTGGTTCTTTACTAAAGCGGACTTCCATTTTCGATGGATGGACGTTCACATCGACTAATAACGGATCCATTTCAATGCTAAGCAGGACAATGGGGAATCGGCCGATTGGAAGCAGTGTATGATAGCCTTCCTGAATCGCTTTTACCAATGGATAATTTTTAATAAACCGGCCATTAATCATGGTAGAAATATAGTTTCGTGAAGCCCGGGTCACCTCCGGCATCGAGGCATATCCGGATATCTTATAGTCCAGAGATGTCCCCGAAATCGGCACAAGCTGCTTGGCAATCGCCAATCCATAAATAGAGGCAAGCACTTGGCGGACATCACCGTTGCCATTGGTCTGTAACAGCTTCCGTTCGTTGTGGATTAACCGGAACGCAACTTCTGGATGGGCCAAAGCTAAACGGTTCACGACATCCGTAATGTTACCAAGCTCCGTATGGATTGTCTTCATATACTTCAATCGAGCCGGTGTATTGTAAAATAAATCGGTAATCGTAATATCCGTGCCGCGTCTGCTCGACGCTTTTTCAAACGTCACGACCTTGCCGCCTTCAATCACAACTAAGTTTCCCGCCCCTTCACCGGTGGAGGTCTTTAATTCGAGCCTAGATACAGAGGCGATACTTGGCAAAGCTTCGCCCCGGAACCCTAGGGTACGAATGCGGAACAAATCATTTTCATCTTTAATTTTGGAAGTCGCATGGCGCTGAAAGGCGATTAGCACATCGTCCTCATCAATTCCACCGCCATTATCGGTGATCCTGATTTTCGCAAGTCCTGCTTCTTCGACTTCTATTTCTATCACGGTGCTTCCCGCATCAATCGAGTTTTCAACTAGTTCTTTGACAACTGAGGCAGGGCGTTCCACAACTTCTCCCGCCGCTATTTTATTTGAAAGAGCATCGTCTAATTGAATGATCTTCCCCATGATACTGCCTCCTTACTTTTTTCAGCCCTTTAACTTCTTTTGCAACTCATAAAGCATGTTAATCGCTTGTAGCGGTGTTACATCCAATAAGTCAAGCTGTTTTATTTTCTCTAACACTTTTCGTTCTTTTCCTGATGGTTCCTGCTTTTTCGGCTGAGCTGGTTCATCAAAGAAGGATAATTGAGATGTTTCTTCCACAGGCTTTGCCGGCTGTTCCTTTATGGTTTCCGCAGATTTTATCGGAACAGAAACTTCTGATGAATGCTCTAATGCGGTTAAAATTTCATTGGCCCGTTTAATTAATTCAGGGGGCAATTCCGCAAGCTGAGCGACATGAATCCCGTAACTTTTATCAGCTGGACCTTGTTTAATTTTGTGCAGGAACACGACTTTGCCGTTATGTTCAATAGCACTCACATGCACATTCTTTAATTTGGCCAGTTCTTCATCCAATACCGTTAATTCGTGGTAGTGAGTCGAGAACAGCGTCTTTGCCCCTATCCGGTTATGAATGTATTCAATAATCGCTTGGGCCAATGCCATGCCGTCATAAGTTGATGTTCCACGCCCAATTTCATCAAATAGAATTAAGCTATTTTGTGTAGCATTGGCAATCGCATTTTTAGCCTCCAGCATTTCCACCATAAATGTACTCTGCCCTGAAATCAAATCATCAGCGGCACCAATTCTGGTAAATACCTGATCAAAGATTGGCAAAATGGCTTCTGCTGCTGGCACGTAGCAGCCAATCTGTGCAAGGATTGCGGTCAAAGCAATTTGACGCATGTACGTACTTTTACCAGACATATTCGGACCGGTAATTAAAAGTACCTCACGCTCGCTGTCCATATCACAATCATTCGGCACATATTCCTGAGAATTTAATACTTTTTCCACAACAGGGTGGCGGCCGTCCTTGATTCTAATTTTGCGGTCTTGTGAAAATACCGGTTTTACATAATGCCGGTCCTCGCTAACCTTGGCGAAGCTTTGCAGTACATCCAGTTCACTGACTGCTTTAGCTAATGCCTGCAAACGTGGGATATATTCTTTCACAATTTCGCGAATCTCTGTGAACAAGTCATACTCTAATTCGCCAATTTTCTCTTCTGCTTGTAAAATTAATGCCTCTTTCTCCTTTAACTCTGGAGTAATAAACCGTTCGGCATTGGTCAGGGTCTGCTTCCGCTCATAGCGTCCTTCTTCTAACAGATGCAGATTGGCACGAGTCACCTCAATGTAGTAGCCAAAGACACGGTTATAACCGACTTTTAACGATTTTATGCCCGTTTTTTCCCGCTCTTCCCGCTCCAGCTGGGCTATCCAGGTTTTGCCGTTGCGGCTGGCATCGCGGTATTGATCCAACTGCTCGTTATACCCATCCTGAATCATGTTGCCTTCTTTTAACGATAACGGTGGATTCTCCACAATTGACTGCTCTAACAAATCCGTCACTTCTTCACATGGGTCCAACTGTTCCGCCAACCGTTCCATTTCTTCACTGTTCATAGATTGAAGGATTTCTTTTAAAAAGGGAACCTGCATTAAGGAGCGTTTTAATTGGACCAAATCCCGGGCATTTACGTTGCCAAAGGCGACCCGTCCGGCAAGCCGTTCCAAATCGTATACTTCTTTTAATTTTTCCCGCAGGTCCTGCCGTTCAAAATAGTGACTCATCAAAACTTCCACTAAATTATGACGATGCTGAATCTCTTCCCGGTCGATTAATGGACGGTCAATCCAGTATTTCAGCATCCTTCCACCCATTGCTGTCATCGTTTCATCCAACAGCCAAAGCAAAGAACCTTTTTTTCCCTTAGAGCGGATGGTTTCTGTAAGCTCCAAGTTCCGCTTGGAATAATAATCAATTTTTAAAAATTGTTGTATTTGATAGGTAGTAACCGGCTGAAGGTGGTCTAAGCTCCGTTTCTGGGAGCGGAATAAATAGTTAAATAGTCTGGCAGCCGTCTGCTTCAACTTGTCTTGATTTAGATTTTCAAGCAAGTGGGAAAAGTTCAACTCTATTGAACTATTATCCTCAAATGAGATCGTTAGGATATCCCGCTCACGCATTTTCCTTTGTAGTTCCCCATCAAAATCGCTGGCAACTACTACTTCTTTTGCGTTTAAAACAGATAATTCATTTAATACTTCATCAAAGTTCTTCGCAAGCAAGGTTACCTTGCTTTCACCGGTTGAAATATCGTTATAAGCAAATCCATAGGTCTGGTCGTCAAACGCGGTAACAGAAGCAATATAGTTGTTCTCTTTGTCAGCAAGCCCCTTGCCTTCCATCATCGTTCCCGGAGTGATGAGTTGAATCACTTCCCGCTTCACGACACCTTTTGCTAGCTTGGGATCTTCTACCTGTTCACAAATGGCCACTTTATAGCCTCTAGAAATCAACGTTTCAATATAGTTTGCGGCCGAATGGTAAGGGACGCCGCACATTGGGATACGTTCCTCCATTCCGCCCTCTCGGCTTGTTAAGGTAATCTCCAGTTCCTGTGATGCTTTTACAGCATCGTCAAAAAACATTTCGTAAAAATCGCCTAAGCGAAAAAATAAAAAGGCATCTTGGTAATCTGCCTTGACTTGTAAGTATTGTTGTACCATCGGAGTGTATGCCATAATTTCCTCCATTGTTTCTAATTCTCTCGAGTATCTTCGACAAATTATTATAACATACATTTCGCCAACTTTATTAGGCAGAAATATCCTATTCTCTTAAAATGCCTTGCTAAATTGTCCATTATTTTAATGTTTATAATGGTAAATTAATGGTAAAATAAATATATCAAGCATACGAGTGTAACGGCATAAAATAGTTTTAGGAATGTCTAACTAAGTGGAGGCTCGTGAATGTGGTTTGGCGGCCAAGTCGAAGGTTATCGTTTTGAAATGTTTTCAGTCAGCCATATCGTAATGATTGCCTTACTCCTTATCGGTTCTACGTTGTTATTATTAAGGAGAGAAAAATTAAAACCGATTGAATGGGCCAAGTTTGAATTTTGGCTGGCCGTTTTCCTAATTGTTTTTGAAGCAGTTTACCATATTTGGATGCTTTGGAATCACAACTGGCTAGTCAGTCATTCCCTCCCTTTAGAATTATGCAATATCAGTTGGATTTTAACGATTCTTTTACTATTTACCAAAAAGAAGATTTTCTATGAGATTCTGTTATTCACAGCACTTTTAGGAGCATCACAAGCGGTTTTCACACCCGTTTTGCATTACGATTTTCCTCATTTCCGGTTTTTCCACTTTTTCTTAACGCATTTAATCATCATTTGGGTGTCCCTGTTTTTTACTTGGGTGAAAGGTTACCGGCCCACCATTTGGTCGATTGTTAAACTGTTTGTTTTTTTAAACGTATTGTTGCCGTTTATTTTGCTGATTAACAAATGGGTAAACGGAAACTATATGTTCTTAAGTCATAAACCTGCCAGTGCCAGTTTGTTGAATTATTTAGGCCCCTATCCTGTCTATATTTTATCGATGGAAGCTTTACTAATTGTACTCAGTTCCATTGTTTGGCTCCTTTTCCGTGAAAAAGACGGAAACAAAATCAAAGAACCCAAAGATTTTTCAATTCGTTAACTTTTTTGTTGACCTCAGCCGATTAACTCTTTATAATAGAAAACGTTCCTATTAATGAACTTTTTATTTTTTCTTTACTTGTCCCAATAGCTCAGCAGGATAGAGCAACAGTTTCCTAAACTGTAGGTCGGAGGTTCGAATCCTCTTTGGGACGTCACTAAAACCCTTGTGCAACAAGGGTTTTTCTTTTTTTCCTATTCTATTACACCTTCCCCAAAAAACAAACGCCCTACAAAGGGCGTTTCAGATTGTAGACAAAAGGCCTTCCGAATGTCCCCATTTGGGTGCCTTTTTCTAATTATGAACCTTTTTACCATAGATTTTTATTCCAACCGACCCCTTTGGGGTCAATTTTTATGCCATTTTTGGATTAGCC
>NZ_HG942046.1 GCF_000612665.1 Neobacillus dielmonensis | reverse complement strand
TTGTCGACAGTCTGAAACGCCCTACAAAGGGCGTTTGTTATATATTCCAGCCATGATTATTATTTAGACAAGGTCAAACAACTCATTTTACCGGTTGTTTAACTTCCCACTTATCAACTACTGTAACACCAAGGTTTTGAAAGCTGTCCATTTCGGTGAATATTCTCGGTACCTCTTCTAATGAAATCGTTTGAGTTACTAAGGAGCCTGGCCGTAACTTCCCTTTTTCAACCATTTCAAGCATATAAGGATATCTTGATGGCTGCATGCCGAGTGATCCGACAATTTGGATTTCCTTTTGAACGATAATATCAATTGGAAGTGGAATCATTCCTTGTTCTTCTCTGGTGGTTAAACCAATTTGTAAATGCCTTCCTCTTTTTCGAAGACTATTAACGGAAGCCTGACAGGTTTGCGCAATACCTAAAGCGTCAATCGATACGTGTGCTCCGCCTTTAGTTATTTCCCGAATTGCCTCTGGAACATTTTGAGTCTTTGCATTTACCGTCGCAACCGCACCTAATCTTTTGGAAAATTCGAGTTTATCTTCTCCAATGTCAACCGCAATGACATTGGCGCCTAGAGCGGTAGCAATTTGAACAGCCGATAAGCCAACTCCCCCACAGCCATGAACGGCTACCCACTCACCGGGCCTGACCCCAGCCTGATCGGTTATACCATGAAAAGCAGTCATAAAGCGGCAACCCATTCCGGCAGCTTCAACAAAGCTAATATTTTCTGGGAGGATGATTAAATTCGTATCAGCATTTGGCACATGAGTAAATCGGCCATAGCCTCCCCATGTAGAAAACCCCGGCATTTGGATATTTTCACAGATATTATGATGTCCGCTTTGGCAATAAGGACATGTGCCATCACCGAGTGTAAATGGAACAATTACCCGGTCGCCCTGTTTAAAGTTTTTTACGTTTTTACCTACTTCCTCAATCACTCCCGTAAATTCATGACCTAAAACGTGTGGAAGAGGAAGTTTGATTCCAATCCAGTCCCAATCTCCTTGCCAGGCATGCCAATCGCTCCTGCAAACTCCATTTGCTTCAACTTTCAAGACAACACCATCTGGTGAACATTCGGGATCAGGCATTTCACGAACGACCAATGGCTTTTTGAATTCTTCTAAAACAAGTGCTTTCATCAAGGAATTCCCCCTCACGTTTTTAAAAAACTTTCCATCGCCAGAACGCTGGAATGTATACGCTTACAATTGTTTAAACTATTAAATACTCACCTCTTTCAATTAAACTTATGCAAGAATCAGATAAGTAAAGGCTTGGTGAGCCTGCATAGAAAAGATCATATCATGTATTATTTATGATGACTTTGGTTGATAAATTCCTAGTTTCCATTTTATGGAATAACATGTTAATTTTATATTACTAACTATATAGAGTCAAGCCATATAAAATATAATGGTCTACAAATCTCTTACTCCAAAATTGCTGCCATCCCCCCTTCTATGCGGGCGCATCTTCGTTCTTTTTATTTAATTTATTTCTGATTTAGTTGTGTCCGAAATAGGATTGCTTTAGATTTTGCCACCATTTCCTGTTTATCGTTATAAATCGAACACTCCGTGTGAACTAAAGTTTTACCCAGTTTTTCAAGACTGGCATTTGCTATCAAATATGTACCAGCAGCGGGTTTCAAAAAAGTAACATTTAAATCAACGGTTACAGCTTGTTGGATACCATCTTCATTGGCTGGTAACAAGTTTGATACGGCCACATCAGCTAGTGAAGAAATGATACCACCATGTATAACTCCTGCACTGTTAATGAATAGGTCCTGAACTGGCAAAATAATTTCCAAACGATGATCATCAATCTTTTTATATTTCAAACCTAAGAACTCATCAAATGGCTGCTTTATAAACATGATACACCTCTTAATTAAATTAGTTTTACTATATCTTCAATATAAAAGAAACGAATTCCTCTTTAATAAAACTGTTACTTTAAGTACATAGTTTTACGTATTGTTCCAGGCAATTCTATTTAAAAGTAAATAGTCCTTTTTTCTTAACATAGTTAAATGATAAAATATAAATTAATAAACACTATTAATATAGGGATTACTTCATTTTTGGAGGGTTACATTTGAAGATTCTTATTGTCGAAGATGAAATTAGGATAAGTAATTTGCTTAAAATATATTTAAGCCGGGAATCGTACCAAGTTACCGTAACAGATAATGGGGACGATGGTTTGGCGCAGGCACTGCAGGAAGACTATGATTTAATCATCTTGGACGTATTTATGCCAGGAAAAAATGGCTTTACCGTCCTTGAGGAAGTAAGAAAGTTAAAAGATACACCGGTTATTATGCTTTCTGCTCAGAATGAGGAGCAGGGACTAGGTTTGGGGGCAAATGCGTTTATCTCAAAGCCGTTCAGCCCTGGTGCAGTGGTTTCGAAAGTGAAAGAAATCTTATCAGCAAAAAACTAACAGAGCAGCTGGAGCAGCTGCTCTATTTCACTTTTTCAAATAATTTATTTTCAATTCTTGTCTCGATTTTTTCAATCGTCTTTAAATCTTCTTTAATTTGCTGCTTATTACTAACCACTAATTCCTTAAAACTCAAAATTCTTTTTCTCATTGGTTTCTCCACCTTTCTATATTTTTATTATATATAAAGTGGTAACCTTGAAATCCTCCGATTTATTACAATTTTTTGAACTTTATATAAAAATTGATGTTTTATCAGGATGATAAATCCTTCCTCTATTTGTTCCTGTATAAGGCAAATCGCTCAGTGAAAAAAGGTAGGCAGCTACTCTTGGGGAGGGCAGCGAAAGGAAGCTGCATAATTCCGTGTTGGTTATTGAGGGCTTTATGAGCAGAAAATAGTCTCTCATTCCTTGCAAATATGCATCCTTTGACACGGTGCCGCAGCGCGGGCAACTCCATTTTCTCCAATCATATCGCATTGACAGATAAAGGCATGTCGGGCATTGGACGCCTGGCAAGATTTCACTTGTGCAACTCCCAAACATGTTCTCAATCGGACTATTTAATGGTGTATGCTTTTTTCGCAAAAGTGTCTTCAGCTTTTTGAAAGTGGCCTGGTCGAGACAGTCTCTTTTGTAATGCTGTTCCATTTCTTTTATCCTGCTAACAATGTCTTCAGCTCTGCCAATCTTTTTCTCGGCCTCTGTATAACCTTGACTGATTCTGATTTCAGCGGAAGATCTACTAAAAAATACAACTCGATTTTCCATCGGCGGAAAAGGAACTTTGTTTTTCTCAAAAAAATATTTGAGGAGAATACTATGACGATTGGATTGGGTCACTGGGTTTTGATAAATATGTTTAGATTCACTTATTTCTTGGATTAGTTGGAGTTTATCTATGGTAGCGTACCAGAGTAATTTTTTGTTTCAAGAGGGATGATGACTTTTGGAGAAAACATGAGGGCATCGATTTGAAAGAAGGTTTTTCCTATCGGAAGTCTCAGGCCATGAAAAATATGATAGTTTTATTTTGGGATAAGGCTCAGGTAATAATTTAATGTGACTCGCCTTTATGGCCTGTACGTAAAATTCTTATATTTTCTCTACATTAGCGAACTTTTTATGAGAAAAGGGATCCGTTTTATCCCATAAATTTAGAGAGAGCGGAGGCCCTGGCAAGAAGACTATCACCAAATCACCCGATAAGACCTGAGGTGGATGATATCCTTCTGGTCCTAGATATTCGACCGAAAGCATTCACAGATTCACCGCTATCTACAAATTTTTTGGGGTTATCTTCAAATTTGGAACCGATATCTACAAATTTTCCAAGAGTATCTACAAATAGACCCTCCACCCTAAAAACCATCAACCTAGACACAAAAAAAAATCAGGGGAATCTCCCTGATTTCATAACTCAAGCCGTATTATTGGCCCTTTTTCTGGCTCTCAAGAACTTCACTACATTCAACACAATCGTTTTCGTAACAGCATAAGTAGGGACACCCAAAACCATCCCGAGTATACCCGCCAAATTGCCTGCAGCAAGTAGGATAATGATAATTGTGGCCGGGTGGGTATCTAGCGTCTTGCCAAGAATCATCGGCGACAACAGGTTTCCTTCAATTTGCTGGGCAATCAAGATGACTAGTACAACTAGCAGTGCTTTTGTTGGCGAATCAAACAGGGCGATCAATACTGCAGGGGCTCCTCCCAAAAACGGACCCACATATGGAATGATGTTGGTTAAAGCTACAATTAGCGCAAGTACTAATGCATATGGCATATCAATAATCATGTAACCGATAAACGACAACGTTCCCACTGCTAAGGCAACCGTCACTTGTCCTTGGATATAGGCAGATAAAGTCTCCCCTGTTTCTTTTAATATCGAAAGACCTTCTTCCCGATAATCAGACGGAATAAACTTGCTGACGGCAATCGGGAATTTCTTACCATCCTTAAACATGTAAAACAGCAAAAAGGGTACGGTGACTAAGATGACCGCAATGTTGGTAATGACCCCAATGATATTCCCAAGACCACGTGTAATATTGTCTGGCAATGTATTGGCAAACTCTATCAATCTTTTCTGAACCGACTCAATTAGATTAGTTTGTTCAGTCATAAGTCGTTTAAATTCGGATGACTTGGACAACTCATTTACAAAATCCATTGTTTTATCTGCGTAAACCGGTATTTCGTTAGCAAGAGCCGTGACCTGCTTGGTAATAGCAGGCACGAGATTGCCAATTGCCAAAACCAGCAGACCTGCAAATACCACATAAATAATCAAGATCGCTACTACTCGCGGTATTCTTCGTCTTTCCAAAAAGTTAACAATTGGATTTAGCATAAAAAATAGGAATCCGGTAATGAGAATCGGGAAAAAGATGGTTGAGAAAAAGATGCCGATTGGTTGAAATAAAAATGAAATTTTACTGGATACATAAATGATGGAGACAATCAATAAAATTTGAATCAGCCAGTATTGTAATTTTGACTTTGACAATGCACGTACCTCATATTCATTTTTGTATTTTTATAGTAAAAGTATATCAAACCCACCGAATTAGGTACAATCTTTTCCATATCCTTTCTTTTTACTCATTCAAAAAAGCGACCAAATTAGGCCGCTTCTTAATCAAGATTGACATTATTTATTTAAGGCATTGACTGCATTAATTAAACCATTGCCTGAATAGGCATCATTACCAGGTTTAAATACATCCTCAGCAGACTGGAGAATTTTTTGTTTTACTTGGGCTGGATTTAGAACATCCTTTCCATACTTAGCAATAACGACTCCAGCAAGTGCAGCTGTTTTCGGTGCTGCCATAGATGTACCGGCATAATAGGCATAACCGTGGCCAGTAAAATTGCCATTTGCATCATAGACTGGAACCGAACTTAAACAAAGGTAAGAATTGTCTCTGCCAGCTCCTGTTGCTGGGTCATAATTCGGACCTAAATCGCCGCCTGGTGCCATGACATCAATTTTTCCAACGCCATAGTTTGAGTAGAATGCAAGATTTTTCTCTTTGCCGCCTGCAGAAACACGAATCATCGTTTGGCTGCTAGGGCTGCGGTGAACAGAGCCTGGATCGCTGCCGGAAAGCTGGCCTGGACTGGTAATATTGACACCGTCATTACCTGCAGAACCTACTACTGTAACGCCCTTTTGGATGGCATACTGGATGGCCCGATTAAATAAGCGAACATCAGCCACTACATCTTTCGTCGCATAAGCCGGGTCCTGGAACCAATCATAGCCGCCAAGTGACATATTGACGACATCCACGTTATCGTCGGCAGCTGTCATTAACGCTTCCGCAATATCACTAGTTGACGCTCCACCTGTTGGACCAAACACACGGTAGGCAGCCACCTTTAGTTCAGGCCCCACACCAAGAATTCTCCCATTGCCCGCAATCGAACCAGCTACATGGGTACCATGCCCATCTTGGTCAAATGCATCCGGGTAGCCCTCTACAAAGGATTTACCGTAAGCGTAATTGGCCTTTATATCAGGATGGTTGTAGTCAATTCCAGTATCCACGACAGCAACCACAATATCATCACCGGAAACCGGCTTCCCTGTACCGCCAGGAAGACTCCAAGATGCACCGTTATTGGTAACTTGCTTAATATCCCACTGGAGTTGGTTGTAAAGGTCAGCCCCCGCAGTTAATCCATCCAATGCAACTGCTTCTTGGTATGCAGGCTTTTCAGGATACACGGTATTTTCTGCCCCGGCCTCCATAACAAGACTAGATTTAGTGACAGTTGCTAAAAAACTCGGATTGGTCGAACTTACTTCAACTGCACCCAATTTTTCTAACTTGCCCTTAATTTTTCCTCCTGCATTTTGAATAAGCTTTTCATAGCCTGCAGGTAAGTTAGTTTGGTCCTTAAAAATAACTATGTAACTTTTACTTACCGGTGCTGCATTGCTTTTCGTGACGCCGCTGCTAAATACTAGCGAAGTCCCCAAAGCTAGTGCCATCGCACCTCCAAATGCCTTTTTTTTAATCCCCATAACCTGTCCCCTTTCCATTTTCCTAATGTTCATTATATTCAATAAAATTAAACTATTAAATCATACTTCTTTCTCATTCTGTAGACGGAAACTGAGCCATTTCGACATGCACGTCCACTCCCTATCCAAATCGTCTTAATTCCCGAACGCATCTTAGATTCTTCTAATAAAATGAACTAGTTAGGTTTTCGAAGGAGTGGTGAAATGAGTGCAATTAGCGGAAAAGACTATATAAACCGAATCGATCAATTACAAACAGAAATTTGGCTGGATGGGCAGCGAATTGAAGGGAAGATTTCGGAACATCCTGCATTTAAAGGCATTATCCAAACAAAGGCTTCCCTCTATGACTTACAGAAAAACCCTCAGTTTCAAGACGAAATGACTTACGATTCACCAGAGTCCGCGAATCCTATTGGGCTTTCTTACTTACAGCCTAGAACTAAAGAGGATATCCTTAAACGGCGAAAAATGATGGAGATTTGGGCAAGACACACCCATGGGTTATTGGGCAGGAGCCCAGATTATATGAACAGTGCTCTAATGGCGTTCGCCTCTTCCAGAGGGTTTTTAAAAGATAAAAAGCATTGTTTTCCAGAAAATATCGAGGCCCTTTATAAAAGGGCAAGAGAAAATGACCTTTCTTTTACCCATACGTTTGTCAATCCTCAGGTGAATCGATCACAGTATTATTTTGAAAACTCCAAAGAACCAATTGCTGCAAAAATGGTGGGGCAAAACGAAAAGGGTATCATCATAAAAGGGGCGCGTCTGTTAGCGACACAAGGCGGATTGACCGATGAGGTACTGGTGTTTTCCAATGGCGGTGTGACGGATGAGGAACATGCTTTTGCTTTCTCTATCCCATCAGATACCCCGGGGGTAAAATTTATTTGCAGAGAGTCGTTTGTGAACGGGGAATCCTTGTTCAATTACCCATTAAGTTCCCGTTATGAAGAAATGGACACCATGGTGGTGTTTGACCATGTGCTTGTTCCCTGGGACCGGATTTTTTATTATAACAACGTTGACGCAGCTATAGAATTTGTGCCACAAAGCTCGTTTCAATCTTTTGCCTATCATCAGGTCATTACCAGACAAGTGGTCAAAACCGGGTTTATTTTGGGAATAGCAGAGCTCTTAGTTGATACCATTAATGTCAGCGGGTATCAGCATATTCAGGAAAAACTATCAGAAATCATCATTGGTCTCGAGACAATGAAAGCACTTCTCGAAAAGTCAGAGGAGGAAGCCAAAATCGATGAATGGGGAATCATGAGACCCAGCATAATCCCCCTACAAGTTGCCAGCAATATTTACCCGAGGATTTACCCAAGATTTGTAGAAATCATCCAGCTCATTGGGGCTAGCGGAATGGTTTCTTTACCGAGTGAAAAAGACTTTGCTTCCACCATAAAAGAGGATTTAGGACTCTATCTTCAAGCAGCCAATCGGGATGCCGAAGACCGGGTAAAAATTTTTCGTTTGGCTTGGGATTTGACCATGAGCCCATTTGGCACTAGACAAACCCAGTATGAAAGATATTTCTTTGGTGATCCGATTCGATTATCCAGCTATTTATACCATTCCTATCCAAAGGAAAAATACATGAAGCAGGTTGTTGAATTTTTAAACCTAAATCCTTAGTAGCTGATGTGCCGGGCCAAATTACATTCTAGTAATTGGAGCAAATATGGCCCGGATCTGATGTTTTTATAATCTAGAGAGCAATGGACGACTATTCTGCCACGTCACCTTGACCGGCAACCCAAAATAATCCGAAAGCCGCTCCTCGGTTAACATTTCACATGTTTCACCCGCAGCAATGACTTGTCCCTCTTTTAGTAACAGTGTTTTTTTGAATTCTGGTAAAATTTCTTCGACATGGTGGGTTACATAAATGATAGCTGGCGCACCAGGCTGTTTTATGATAGCTGAGATGGATTCAAGCAATTTTTCACGGGCAATAAAATCCAGGCCATTTGTCGGCTCATCCAGAATTAGAAGCTTAGGGTCAGCCATCAACGCGCGAGCGATTAGGACCCGCTGCTTTTCACCTTGAGACAAAGTTTCATAGTTTTGGTTGGCATATTCAATACAGCCGAGCTCTTCTAGCAGCCTTATTGCTTTTTGTCGCATTTCATCGGTTGGGACATCATACAATCCGATAGTGGCAAATGCGCCGCTTAGAACGACTTCAAATGCATTATCCCCTGAATGAAGTTTCCCTTGTAGTGACGAGGAAACAAAACCAATTTGCCGGCGCAGTTTTTCCCCTAGATAGGTTTTGCCAAATTCCATCCCCAATACCGATACATGTCCTTTTGTTGGAAAATAGTAGGCATTGAGTAGATTTAAGATCGCTGTTTTCCCAGACCCATTTAATCCGAACAGAACCCAATTTTCCCCTGATTCAATCGTCCAATTTACTTCTTGTAAAATAGATTTTCCATCTCTTACTAATGAGACATTTTCTAGTTGTACGATCATTTCAATCAATCCCTTACTTTCTTGTCCATAATAATAGATTCATTTTATTATAGTATCAAAATTTTCAGAAAACACAAGTTAAGTGGCTTTCATCTGAGTGAAACATAAAGACCCGACTCTACTCGGGCCCTTTGATTACAACAAGTTTTCGAATGCCTCTCGATTAATCATGTTCGGTGGCATTTTCCCCTGCAAACCACTTACCAGATTTTCCGCAGCTAACATCGCCATTTTTAACCGGGTTTCATGGGTGGCAGACCCAATATGGGGAACTGCTACGACGTTATCCATGGTTAAAAGCTTGTTATCTGGACTGACCGGTTCCTGTTCAAAAACATCAAGCCCCGCTGCCAGAATTTCCTTATTTTCAAGTGCTTGAATGAGTGCTGCTTCATCAACGGTTGCTCCCCGGGAAGCATTAATGAAAATGCCACTGTTCTTCATCCAATTGAAATGTTTTTCTCCAATCAACTTTACGGTTTGCGGTGTCAATGGGGTCAGCAAAACTACGAAATCGGATTGCTTACACAATTCTTCTAGAGAGCAATAGACAGCATTTAATGTTTGCTCTGCTTCTACATGTCGGGAACGATTATGATAAAGAATCGGCATATCGAATCCAAAATGTGCTCGTTTAGCTACGGCGGTGCCAATCCCCCCCATTCCGATAATCCCTAACACTTTATGATGGACATCTGTTCCATAAAGATTGACACCATCGTCAGCATTCCATTGTCCCCGTTTCACATACTGGTTTAATTCTGGGATTCTCCTAGCAGCAGCTAGAATTAAACCCATTACCGTGTCAGCAACTGTATCATTGAGAACTCCCGGTGTATTGGTTGCCATGATTTTTCTTTTGGACAGCTCTGGAATCTGAAAATTATCATATCCTACTGCAATATTGCTGACGATTTTCAAATCGGGCGCCTGGTCTAATAATGCTGAATCTACTTTAACACCAGATGTCAGCAATCCTTGTGCGTCCCTCAGTGTTTCATAAAAGCTTGGAAGGCTTTCGGTATCCAGCCTTTCAAAATTGGTGACCTCGCACGATTCACTAAGAAAATCCAAGACTCTTGGACTGACTTTATTATAAGCAACTACCACTTTTGGTTTCATTTATAACACAGCCTTCCTTTTAATTTTTTGGCTCTGTTAAATTTGACTGTTGATTTCCGCTCCAGTCGCTCAGCGAACCCGCGGGCGTGCCGGAGAGCCTCCCCGGGCTTTAGCGCCTGCGGGGTCTCTGTACTCCCGCAGGAGTCGAGCTTATCCTCTCCAATCAACAGGTTTTAAAAATCAACATTATCGTTTAACAGAGACACCCATGCAAAACTTTTGCACCATGGGGTATGAAAATAAGCGGCCTTGTCTATAATGTTTGGTCATTATTTTAAACTCGCTTATTTTCAGGGTAGCCAATTTTTTTAGATTTCCACTATGTACAAATTCTATTTTATTATTGTCATCACCATAAATCAGCCTTTTTGCCAAAATAATTTTTTGATTATTTTCACTCTAGTAACCTAAAATGATAAAAATGTGGTACTATTCTAATAAATAAAAATTTGGGAGTGTTAGCTCATGAATCAACTAGTCAACCGCGCTTACAACTTTAACGCCGGTCCTTCTGCCCTTCCCCTTCCGGTACTAGATAAAGCCCAACAGGAGCTGATTGATTTCCGTGGTACGGGCATGTCCGTCATGGAGCTCAGCCATCGAAGTGCTGCCTATGAAGAGGTACATAACCAAGCCATTGCACTTTTAAAAGAATTACTGTCAATTCCGGAAGATTACGAGGTTTTGTTCGTACAAGGCGGTGCCAGTCTGCAGTTTTCCATGATTCCTATGAATTTCTTAAAATCGGAACAACAGGCAGGTTATATTATGACCGGTTCTTGGTCAGAGAAGGCCTTTTCTGAGGCAAAATTATTTGGAAATCCCTATCATGTGGCCAGTACGAAAGAAGGCAAATACCGCCGGATTCCAAGTTTGGATGAACTGAAATTCAATTCTGATGATGCCTATGTCCATTTAACATCCAACAACACGATTTATGGAACACAATGGCAGAAATTTCCTGACACTGAAAATGTTCCGTTAGTGGCCGATATGTCCAGCGACATCTTTTCCAAGCCTTTTGATGTGAGCAAGTTTGCGTTAATTTACGCCGGCGCACAGAAAAACCTAGGTCCTTCAGGAGTGACTGTAGTCATCATTCGCAAAGACTTGTTGGAGAAGGCTAATGCCAATATCCCCACTATGTTAAAGTACAGCACTTTCTCTAAAAACAATTCCTTGTATAACACTCCACCAACCTTTGGCATCTACATGCTCGGTGAAGTGTTAAATTGGGCTAAAAGCATTGGCGGAATCGAAGAGATTGCCAGAAGAAATGAGGAGAAAGCCAAGCTGATTTATGATGCCATTGACCAAAGTAACGGTTTTTACCTTGGACATGCTGAAAAAGACAGCCGTTCCCTCATGAACATTACTTTCCGTTTAAAGGATGAGGAATTAGAGAAACAATTCCTCGCTGAGGCGAAGAAAGAGGGCTTTATCGGGGTAAACGGCCACCGTTCAGTAGGAGGCTGCCGTGCTTCCACCTATAACGCGGTACCGTATGAAGCATGTAAAGCATTCAGCCAATTTATGGTTCAATTCCAGCAGATTAATGGATAAATAATTCGAAAACAACCGTCAAGTCCTTAAACAAGACTTGGCGGTTGTTCTATTTGAATTCTATTATTTTCCCAAGAGCGAGTCCAACTTGATTAAGAATCAACATAAGAACGAAACCGATTGGAAAGCTCCACCATATCATTGCCCAGTCAATGAAATCCCGACTGAGCGTGTAGTAGAAAAAGTAAATCGAAAAGGGAATCACCAAGATGATCGATGTCACCACGCCCGGTGTGTATCTTTTGAAATATAAGAACTGTCCGATATGGGTAAATGAATGAATAAACAAAATGGTGACCACTGAGAGGATGCCAAGCAGTGTCCAATCTTCTCCCTGACCAAAGATAGCCAAGAAGGTGACTATTACTATCCCGATATATTCAACCAAAACAGCAACAGAAAATCCTGCCGTGCTACGTGGAAGAACCTGATTGATGTATTGGTGAAACCTCTTTGGCACTATCTGAAATACGTCCTCCTTATTCTTGCTTAACCAGCCCTCGACGGTAATAATTTCCTCGAAATCATGCAAGATAAATATGCTTGCCACCATCCAGATAAGCACTGTGATTGTCATTTGTTTCTCCTTCCCCTCTTTGCGTCTACTGTAAGAAATCTAAAAAAAGATGACCCATTTGTGTTTGAGTCACCTCTTTCCTATTATAAAAAATGGATAAGAGCAGCCCAAAGCAGGCAAGCGCCAACAAAAGCAGAATTCCAATTCCTATCAGCAATCCCTGTCCCAAACATGTTCTTGCCCTTTTTGAAACTAATCACAATTTCTGCAATATGTGCAATAATGGTGATGGGCAAGCTGTACGGTCCAAGTCCTCTCCAAAAAACGAAGTGGATTTTATTATATAGCTTAAAGGAAATATATACCATTAATAGGAGTTATTTTAAAAATATTAATTTATCTGCTTGCTAACTTTCTAAACCACCGATAGCCTTTTCTAATGCCATCTACGATGAAAAATGGTATTGGTGGATGGTATTTATAAATGAAGGGAAAATAAATTTTTTCTAAAGCCTTTTTTAAGTCATCCCACTTTCGGTCATATCCCTGCTTGTAAAAATCGGAAACATCTACTATGTAACCACGTCCGTTATTCATCACCACATTTTTGCCGTGAACATCATAAGGATTGAGCCCAACAGATTTAGCGTAATCCAATCCATTATCCACATCCTCTATTACCGTACGGGGAATGGGCTGGCCCTGTACAATGGCATCAAATAAAGTAATGCCAGGTATGTTTTTTAGGACTAAATAGTGTTCGCCATATGCATAAAGGAACGAGTATGCCCGGTGAACTCCTAACCTTTGATATACAGCGATTTCCTTGTTTATTTGTTCCGGGTTTCTTGCATAAACCTTCACTACATACCGTGGAAAGGATGGATGGGCAAAGACACCTGCATAGTTCCCTGTTCCAACTGTTTTCCAGAGTTTGGTTTGATTCCTAACGTTTATAGGCTCAAAGGGACGCTCGGCAGATAAATGGATATGGGGAAGTAATTCTTGTTCTATCAAGTTTATAAACTGCTTCATTTGCACACCTTCTAAGCTTCTAGTAAAATGATATCGTTCCATATCGGAAACAATCCCATCTTGATTAGTCATATATACCTTTTCCAAGAAAGTATGGCTAATTTGTGAAAATAATTCCTTTATCTTTAAGCGGATTGATTATACACTTATAGGTAAGATTTCTGATTTAGAAAGGTGATTATATGGGTTTCCCAGTCTTAGATACACAACGTTTGAAATTAATTGAAATCACCCCCCGCCATGTAGACAGTATTTTTGAGATATTGTCATTTGAACAAGTGACACAATATTATGGTACAGATCGATTCGTACTACCGGCAGAGGCCGCAAAACTGATTGATATGTTTCGAAAAAACTATATAGAAAAGCGTGGTATTCGCTGGGGAATAAAATTGAAAGAGAATCAAAGGATTATCGGATCTCTTGGACTCAACGGACTTCAATTAAAAAATAAACGGGCTGAAATTGGCTATGAACTACATCCCGCCTATTGGCGAAATGGGTATACTTCAGAAGCCATTGAAGAAGTGTTGCGCTATAGTTTCCAAGAACTTGATTTATATCGGATAGGTGCAGTCGTTTACCCGGAGAATCTGCCTTCTCTCAATCTTCTTCAAAAGTTTGGCTTTACGAAGGAAGGCTTGCTACGCGGATATTTTAAACAGCATGATCAATTTCACGATACATACGTGCTCTCTTTATTAAAACCAGAATGGGAAAAACAAGGATGACTCAATTTAAAATGAATCTGAGCCATCCTGGCTTCCTTATTCTTCAAAATATTCCTCAAAATCTTTTAAATTCTTTGTTTCTCCTTTTTCAAAGTATGGATTTTCTTCCGTTGGTTCCTTTGGATCTAAATTAGTTTTAATCACTAACATTGGGCTGGACGGGCGATCCACAATAACTCTGTCGTTTAGTTCCTGAAAATCAGGCAATTTTTTATTACCAGGCTGTCTAGGCTCCACATTTACACCTCCTGGTATATAGATTGCTGATTTCACTTATTTTCCATTCATTCATCAAACATTTGCTTTTAAGTAGAAAAAAACTAGGAAGTAAATACCTCCTAGTTCATATTATTCTTCTTCCCCTCCGACTAAGAAGTCGGGATTTAGTTCCTCGAATTCTTCGTCGTCAACATCCATTCCCCAATCTTCGTCCTCATCCTTGCAGCCGTCCGGATTGATGCGAACACAAACTTTTGTCTCTCCGATTACCTCCACAAGAAATTCCCTTTCTACGTGGACGATGATCCGATTGCCGTTCGGGGAGATGACTGCTTCTGTACAATTTGGCTGCTGCAGTACTCGTGCAACTACTTCATTGTCATCCAAGCAGTCTTGGTCACGATACTTTAACTTTATAACATCAGTATATTGAACACGTTCAGTAACCACTTCCGTTTTAGTGTTTTCGTTATAGGAATACCAAACGTTGATGTCATAGGAGCCGTGTATCTCTACTGTTTTGCCAACTTTTTTTGCGCTGTATTTATGGTTGATAATCCAACAACCAAGGATGCTCGTTGGATTATGCGCCGGGCTAATTGTATGATTGGACTGAGTGAATTTACGTCCTTTCGCTACTACGGCCTTGGTAATTATCTCTCTGTATTCTCCCATTTCGCGCGTACCCTCCTCATTTCTGATTCACTTCATCCTATGCGAATGTCTAGACTAGTGTGATATCTAATCTTTAATTCCTGGATAAATGTTTAATTCATGATTCATAGTATGCGGAAATATTAGGTATGTGCCTTAATGGACTCTATTTCCCCAGTCTCATGTACAAAAAAAGAGGCCATCTCAAAATCATGAGACAGCCTCTTAACTTATTAATGATCGTGATGGTGATCATCATGATCGCAGGCATCGGTGCCGTTTTTTAAACTGGCTCCAGTTTCCCCGCGCAACAAATCTCCACCAGTTGAAGTAATAATTTCATCTGTGACGGTATTGGAAATGGTCGAAGCAATGATTTGAAGTAATTCGTTCACATCAAGCTGTGACTGCTTAAACTCCTGCACCACTGGAATTTCGTCTAATTCTTGTTCAATAGAAGCAATTTTATCCTCTACCTTTTTTAATGCTTCATGTTTTCCATAATGTTGGAGGTTTACTGCTTGTTTCTGCAATCCCTTAATATCTGCTATTAAGGTCCTCACTTTTGGATTTTCATGAATAAGAGCTTCAGCTCTCTTAAAAAAATCTACTTCGTCTGTATCTGCAATCATCCGCGCCAAGTCTCTTGCAGATGCTACAATATCGTCTTTGGTATACTTTACCACCTTATTTCACCTCTGCTGCTTCTAATTCTTCCACCATTTCTCCGTTTAGTGACCATGTTTTTGCTTCTGTAATTTTCACTTTCACAATTTTGCCGATAGCCGTTTTGGGACCTTTAAAATTGACAAGCTTGTTCTTTGTGGTATATCCGGCCAGGACATCTGGATTATTCTTGCTTTCCCCATCAACAAGTACTTCGACAATTTGGCCCTCATATTTTTTCATTGCTTGTGCTGACAACTCATTGACAAGATTATTTAACCTCTGCAGACGTTCTTTCTTTACTTCCAACGGAACATTATCGACCATTTTTGCCGCAGGTGTTCCCTCTCTTGGAGAATAAATAAACGTATAGGCTGTTTCATATCCTACCTCTCGATATAGAGACATGGTTTCTTCGAATTGCTCTTCGGTTTCATTTGGATAGCCAACTATAATATCGGTAGTTAATGTTACATCCGGAATGGCTGCCTTAATTTTTCTTACAAGTTCTAAATATTGTTCTCTAGTATACTTCCTCGCCATAATCTTTAATACATCAGTGGAACCTGATTGCACTGGCAAGTGAATATGGTTCATTAAATTGCCACCCTTTGCCAAGACTTCAATCAAGTGATCATCAAAGTCACGCGGATGGCTTGTCGTAAAGCGGATTCTTGGGATATCAATTTTACGTAACTCATCCATTAAGTCACCAAGTCCATATTTTATATCTTCAAAGTCTTTCCCGTAAGCATTAACGTTTTGACCCAGGAGTGTCACTTCCTGATACCCCTGTGCTGCAAGATGACGAACTTCTTGAATAATTTCCTCTGGTCGGCGGCTGCGTTCCTTACCACGTGTAAATGGAACAATACAATAGGTACAGAATTTATCACAGCCATACATAATGTTTACCCATGCCTTGATATTGCCACGACGAACTTTTGGCAGGTTCTCAATAACATCCCCTTCTTTTGACCATACCTCAACAACCATCTCTTTGGACAGGTATGCTTCGTTAAGAATATGGGGCAGGCGATGAATATTGTGTGTTCCGAAAATCATGTCAACATGATGATAGGTCTTTAGAATTTTATTAACTACTGACTCTTCCTGGGACATACAGCCACAGACACCCAAAAGTAAATCTGGATTTTCCTTTTTTAATGCTTTTAGGTGACCAAGCTCTCCAAACACCTTATTCTCAGCATTTTCACGAATCGCACAAGTATTTAGGAGGATGACATTGGCGTCCTCTGTAGTGTCCGTTGGCTCGTATCCAAGAGCCTCAAAAATACCCGCCATAACCTCTGTATCGTGCTCATTCATTTGACAGCCATAAGTGCGGATGTAAAACTTACGCCCTTCTCCCATCCCTCTAAATTCCTCTGGGATTGAAAAATCATGATGATATTGAACATCTTCTTTACCACGCCTTTTTGCCTCTTTTAATGAAGGCGCCGTAATGACTCTTTCAAAATACTTGCTGTAATCCTTTTCGGATTTTTTGTCCGAAGGATTAGCAGTAGCTTGCTGACTTTCTATTCGTTGTTTTTCATTCATGGAATAAGCTCCTTTCAACTATTTTCTAAAAATCGTAAATGGTACTATTTTTTAATAATGAATCATACTTATGCTTTATCTGCACATTATTATAGTATAAAGGTTAACTGACATGAAAACAATAGAAAATACAGGCGTGGCGAGTGTTAAATACCTATTTATATCATTATTGATTGGCAGATTCACAATAAAAAAATCCCGGACTGACCGGGATTTTTTTACATTTTATTATACAAATTCTGCAACTAATTTATCAAAATAGGCTTGATCAAGAGATAAGTCAGCTTGAGTTAATGGAGCCTCTGAGTATCCATGAACCAATTCTTGATAGGACTTCTGCTCAGTGTTTTGATAAATAAGGCCAGTTACTAAGCCTTTGTGCTTCATCAATGTTTGCATAGCCAATTCACGATTGCTAGGATCATAACCTTCAACATCGCTTAATTTCGTAAGGTTTTCTTTAAACCAGTCATATGTGTTAACCTTGTTGTACGTTACACAAGGACTGAACACGTTGATTAAAGAAAATCCTTCATGCTTAATTCCAGCTTCAATTAAAGCAGTCAAATCTTTAAGATCTGTAGAGAAGCTTTGCGCAACAAATGTTGCACCTGTAGTCAAAGCCAATTCCATTGGTGAAATGGCTTGCTCGATGGAACCAGCTGGTGTAGATTTTGTTTTAAATCCTGCTGCAGAACGTGGAGAAGTTTGGCCTTTTGTTAAACCATAAATTTGGTTATCCATAACAATATAAGTGATATTAATATTACGGCGAATCGCATGAACCGTATGTCCCATACCGATGGCAAAACCGTCACCGTCACCGCCTGAAGCGATAACAGTTAGATCACGGTTAGCCATTTTGACACCTTGTGCAATTGGCAGTGAACGGCCATGGATTCCGTGGAAACCATAAGAATTAATATATCCGGAAATACGTCCTGAACAGCCGATTCCAGAAATGACTGCTAAATTTTCTGGCTCTAAGCCAACGTTTGCTGCTGCACGTTGAATTGCCGCTTGTACAGAGAAGTCACCACAGCCTGGACACCAGTTAGGTTTCACATCATTTCGAAAGTCTTTAAAAGTGGCCACTTAGAACAACTCCTTACATTTTGTATAAACTTCATGAGGCAAGAATGGATTACCGTCATATTTTGTATGATTTACGATTTTATCAGCGTGTCCTACATTCATTTTTAGGATATTGGCTAATTGTCCAGTTGCATTGTTCTCCACCACAACAACCTTTTTCGCTGCTTGAACAAGTGGAAGAACTTCTTCAGTAGGGAATGGATGAATTAGACGGATATGAGCATGGTTTACTTTCAAACCATCTTGCTCCAGACGTCCCATCGCTTCTTCGATTGCCCCACGTGTAGAGTTAAATCCAACAAATAATACATCCGGATTTTCATGTTTCACATTTTTATAGACAGGAGTGTTAAAACGGATATTTTTAAGTTTGCGCATCCGCTTATCCATTTGAGCTTGGCGATTGGCAGTTGTTTCAGAAGGTTTACCAGTCTCAGCGTGTTCTACACCGGTTACATGGTGAATACCATTTTTCATACCAGGAATAACACGTGGTGAAACGCCGTCTTCTGTCACTTCATACCGTTTGAAATAGCCTTTAGCACCAAGGTCAGGAAGTTCACCTGTTTCCAGCTTGCCTCGTCTGATTTCTACTTTTGAGAAATCAAGAGGTTCTACAGTCTGCTTACCTAATGATAATTGCAGGTCTGATAACACAATGACCGGACATTGATATTCTTCCGCAAGATTAAAGGCATCTGCTGTATCATAGAATGCTTCTTCTACAGTACTTGGTGCCATAACGATTTTTGGAATCTCACCGTGTGTACCATAAATCATTGCCATCAAGTCTGATTGTTCTTGCTTTGTTGGCAATCCAGTAGATGGGCCGCCACGTTGAGTATCAACAATGACAAGCGGAGTTTCTGTCATTCCAGAAAGACCGATTGCTTCCATTTTTAAAGATAAACCAGGACCTGCAGAAGCAGTTAGAGCACGAATTCCAGCATAGTTAGCTCCAATAGCCATTGTAGCTGCCGCTATTTCATCTTCTGTTTGAATGACGGTACCGCCAAGGTCAGGAAGCTTTTTAATTAAATATTCCATAATTTCTGAAGCTGGAGTAATTGGGTAAGCAGCCATGAAACGGCATCCTCCGGCAATAGCTCCAAGTGCAATAGCGTCGTTTCCAATCATGAACATCCGCTTTTTGCCATCAGCTTTTTCCAAATGCATTGGCTCGATTCCGGCCTCAAGGTTTGCCTTCATATTATCGAAACCAGTTTTGATGGCATCCATATTTTTGGCAACAACCTGGTCGCCCTTCTTGCCGAAGATTTCACGTACAACTTCTTCGAACACGTTAATATCTAAATCAAGAACAGCTGCAGTTGCACCAATGGCAACCATGTTCTTCATTAATGAAGTCCCAAGTTCAGTTGCAATTTCAGTGAATGGTACCGCATACAAAGGTGCTTGTGCATCCTCTGGTTTTACAGGATTAAATTTGGAATCTGCTAGGATTAGTCCTTTGCTATGAAGCTCTTTGTAATTCAAATCAATAGTTTCTTGGTCAAATGCGACCAGAATATCAAGATCATCCGAAATGGAACGCACTTGTGTTGTACTTACTCTGATTTTATTGTTGGTATGTCCACCTTTGATCCGAGATGAAAAGTGACGATAACCATACAAGTAATAGCCCAGGCGATTCAATGCAATAGCAAAGATTTCCCCAGTACTTTCTATACCTTCCCCTTGTTGTCCGCCAACTTTCCACGAAAGTTGATTGATCATGTCTTACACCCCTTTGGATATGTAAAAAGTTGTTTGATTCATGATAAGTGTAGTACTTTCCATGGTAATCACTAGAATTATGGCTTTTGTGTAAGTCAATAACTAGAATAATGGAGAGGTACTAAACGCTTTCAATTCTAGACCTATGTACAGAAAATTGCAACCCTTTCACTCAAAATATTGTCTAAAATATGAATATTTTTTTATTATTTAAAATGAACAGTTTTTAAAGGAATAAAATCCGTCTAATTTTCAAGAAAAACTGTTTATTTTTGTCAATTTTATCACGATTTCGCCCCCAATCTCTTGAGCTAGATATATATATTTATAAGACTATTTTTATATTTCAATATAATAATTTTATATTTCTAATATTCTTGTTTCCCCTGTAATATCTTAAGGCAATAAACACAAAAATACCTGCTTGTATAAAACAACCAGGTTCAAAGGTATAAATCTTATTTCCGCGATTTGAATATGTTCAAGACTTTATCGCGGTTCTACAATTAATTTTATAGCTGTGCGTTCTTCACCGTCGATTAAGATATCAGTGAACGCAGGGACACAAATTAAATCAACTCCGCTAGGCGCTACAAATCCTCGAGCAATGGCTACTGCCTTTACGGCTTGATTTAATGCACCCGCACCAATTGCCTGTATTTCTGCCGCACCTCTTTCACGCAGAACTCCGGCAAGTGCACCAGCTACAGAATTAGGATTAGATTTTGCTGAAACCTTTAATATTTCCATTCCTAGCTCCTCCTCGTAAAATCCCGATTCCGCATGAGCAGTTTCATGAACCAATCAGGTATATAACATTCCACTGCTACTATATTCGGAGCGAGAAAAACATATTCCAGCTTGGACAAAAAAATCCAAAACAAAAGCACTAGAACCTTTATTTGACAAGGAAAAATAGAAATAAAAAAAAGAGCAAAGAGTCTTTGCCCTAAGAATAAAACGGATGATCATCATTGATTAAAATCGGTTCAATTTTTTTTGCTTGGCCTGTTTTTTGGTCTAGTTCAATATTCACGGCACTTAATTGATTCCTACCGCCTTCCGTCACCTCAAACCGGGAAGGTAGGTTAGTAAGAAAGCGTTTTAGAACCGCCTCTTTTTCGACCCCTAGGATACCGTCATACGGCCCTGTCATCCCAACGTCAGTCATAAACGCTGTGCCTCCAGGTAATATTCGATGATCGGCTGTCTGGACATGCGTATGAGTCCCCACCACCGCTGAGACTTTCCCATCTAAATACCAACCGAGTGCCTGTTTTTCGCTGGTAACTTCAGCGTGAAAATCGACAAAGATAAATGGGGTCCGCTTTCTAGCTGCCTCCACCAACTCGTCTGCCTTTCGGAAAGGATCATCAATCGGATTCATGAAAGTCCTTCCTTGTAAATTAATGATTGCGACCTCTAACTGATTCAACTTTAAAAATATCATGCCTTGGCCAGGATTATTTTGCGGAAAATTGGCTGGCCGCACTAAGTATTTTGCCTCATTTATAAATTCAAATATTTCCCGATTATCCCATGCATGGTTGCCAAGTGTTACTGCTTGTGCACCCTGTTCTAGGAATTGACGATAAATCTTTTCGGTAATGCCTTTTCCGCCAGCGGCGTTTTCACCATTGATAATCGTTATATGGGGGCGATACTTTTCTTTTAATTTTGGTAGGTAGTCTTTTACCATATCCCTGCCAGGTGAGCCGACGACATCACCAATAAATAATAAATTCATATTTACGACCTTTCGATTTCGATTAGATTAATGTTATGAAAGTTTTTCTTTAGAAAACTGATTGACCATCCACCCTACCCTTAAGTTGAAAGTTCCTTGTTCGACATTTAAAAAAGCGGTGCAAATGCACCGCTTATTTTGCGTATTCAACAGCTCGTGTTTCACGGATGACTGTCACTTTAATATGCCCTGGATAATCAAGCTCTTCTTCTATCCGTTTGCGAATATCACGTGCCAATCGATGTGCCTGCAAATCATCGACAGCATCTGGTCTTACCATAATCCGAATTTCACGTCCAGCTTGAATAGCAAAGGATTTTTCCACACCTTCAAAGGATTCAGAAATTTCCTCCAACTTCTCAAGACGGCGAATATAGTTTTCAAGTGTTTCACTGCGGGCTCCAGGTCGTGCAGCTGATAAGGCATCTGCTGCTGCAACTAAAACGGCAATAATCGAGGTTGGTTCGGTATCACCATGGTGGGAAGCAATACTGTTGATCACAACAGGATGTTCCTTATATTTCGTTGCGAGTTCCACACCGATTTCTACATGGCTTCCTTCCACTTCATGGTCAATTGCTTTCCCAATGTCATGGAGCAATCCAGCTCGCCTTGCTAATGTTTCATCTTGACCCAGTTCTGCTGCCAGTAAGCCAGAAAGCTGTGCCACTTCCATCGAGTGTTTTAACACATTCTGACCATAACTTGTTCTGAATTTTAAACGACCCAGGATCTTAATTAGGTCTGGATGGAGTCCATGCACGCCGACTTCAAACGTGGTTTGTTCACCCACTTCACGGATGTACTCATCCACTTCACGACGGGATTTTTCAACCATTTCTTCAATGCGGGCAGGGTGAATACGTCCATCTTGTACCAGCTTTTCAAGGGCTAAGCGGGCTGTTTCCCGGCGAATTGGATCGAATCCTGATAGAATGACAGCTTCCGGTGTATCATCGATTATTAAATCAATACCGGTTAGAGTTTCAAGCGTACGAATGTTACGTCCTTCACGGCCAATAATCCGGCCTTTCATTTCATCATTTGGAAGGTTCACGACTGATACAGTCGTTTCTGCAACATGGTCAGCTGCGCAACGTTGGATCGCTAATGAAAGAATTTCTTTCGCTTTTTTGTCAGCTTCCTCTTTTGCACGGTTTTCGCTTTCTTTAATCATAACTGCCGTTTCGTAGGATAGTTCATTTTCTGTCCGATCAAGAATTATTGATCTTGCTTCCTCACGGGTTAAGCCTGAAATTCGTTCGAGTTCTGTCTGTTGTGCACGTACCAACTCGTCCACTTTGCTTTCCATCTCTTCAATATGCTGTTGTCTTTGATCTAGAGAATCATCCTTCTTTTCTAAAAGAATTTCACGCTTATTTAACGTTTCATCCTTTCGATCTAAATTCTCTTCTCTTTGCAGTAAACGGTTTTCTTGTTTTTGCAGTTCATTTCTTCGTTCGCGAACCTCACGTTCCGCTTCGGTACGAAGCTTGTGAATTTCGTCCTTTGCCTCAAGCAGCGCTTCCTTTTTTAATGTGTCAGCATCACGCTTTGCATCTTCTAGGATTTGCTCTGCGGCATTTTTTGCCCCTGCAATTTTTGCTTCAGCAATGGATTTACGAATAAAATAGCCAACAACGGCACCGACGATAAGGCCAAGCAAAATGGAGATGATGAGTAAGATTGGTTCCATCGTTACACCTCCTCTTGCTATGAACTTTTGTTACATTTTTTTAAGTGTCGGCATGTACATTGTTTAGACTCAACATACAGCAAGCACTAAGGCTTTTCAAATTGTAATTTTGACAAAAATGTAAAATATACATGTTAATTGTAAAGGTGGGACTATACATTGTCAAGGTTAGTCGGAAAAGCATTTTGAAATATTTCGAATTTCGTAAAATTATTTTCACTTTTTAATAGAAATGATCATGAATAGAATTGGTGTTTTGTGTATAAATATTCATTGTTATAGAAAAGAGCAAAACCTATAAATGGGTTTTGCTCAGACAACTAATCTAATAATTCAAATTGCTCGTCATCTTCCGCTTCTACAACGGTTTTGTCACCATCTAATCCGTAATGTTCACGAATTTTTTGCTGGACTTCTAGACGCACATTGGGATTTTCCTTTAGGAATAGCTTAGCATTCTCACGCCCCTGGCCCAGTCTTTCATCATTGTAGGAATACCAAGCACCACTTTTTTGGACAATATCCAGTTCGGCTCCCATGTCGATGATTTCTCCCTCTTTGGAAATACCTTCACCATACATAATGTCCACTTCAGCTGTTCGGAATGGCGGAGCGACCTTGTTCTTGACAACTTTAATCTTTGTCTTGTTTCCGACCATTTCGTTACCTTGTTTTAAAGTTTCAGCACGGCGGACTTCAAGACGGATGGTGGAGTAGAATTTCAATGCACGACCGCCAGGTGTCGTCTCGGGATTTCCGAACATTACTCCGACTTTCTCCCGAATTTGGTTTATGAATACAGCGATGGTTTTTGATTTGTTAATGGCGCCTGAAAGCTTACGAAGGGCTTGTGACATCAAACGGGCTTGCAAACCTACGTGAGCGTCCCCCATTTCGCCTTCAATCTCTGCTTTAGGCACTAATGCTGCTACAGAGTCAATAACGATAATATCGATTGCTCCACTTCGGACTAATGCTTCTGCGATTTCAAGTGCTTGCTCACCAGTATCAGGCTGGGAAAGCAATAATTCATCAATATTCACACCTAATTTTTGTGCGTAAGCCGGGTCCAGGGCATGCTCCGCGTCAATAAACGCTGCTTGTCCGCCTTTTGCCTGTACTTCAGCAATGGCGTGTAGGGCTACTGTGGTCTTACCTGAGCTCTCCGGTCCATAAATCTCAATAATCCGTCCACGGGGGTAGCCTCCAACACCAAGTGCCACATCAAGCGCGAGCGATCCGCTAGGGACCGTGGATATTCTTGTTTCGGCCTGTTCGCCCATTTTCATAATGGACCCTTTACCGAACTGTTTTTCTATTTGTTTTAGCGCCATTTCTAAGGCGGCCTTTCGGTCTGACACAAATAGTTCCTCCCTTTATTTAAAAGTAAAATTAAATTGCTGCTGGATTCTATCAAAACAAAAATAAAACCTATTAATAATATAACCTCTTTTCAACATTTTGTCGAGAAAAAACACGAACATCTATTCGACATTTATAAAGCCAATTATATCCGTCTACAGGACATAAATGCGGCTTTTCTTTGATTTTTCAAATCCCATAGAGGCCGAAAAAAAGCTTTTCTCAACTTATCAGACAAATTTTTTTATGCACAAAAAATCACAGAACCGCTCTTAGGCGTTCTGTGATTCTTTCAAGTATTTTAGTATAAAATAACAACCGTATTTCACGCAACGGACCCGAATTTGCTCTCTCGTTCCGCCTAGATTTAATTTCTCAACACGTGTTGGTTTTCCTTTGACAGCAATCCCAATATAAACAGTTCCGGCCGGCTTCCCTTCCAGCTCACCTGGCCCTGCCACACCGGTAAAACTCACCCCAATGTCGGTGTGAAACATCCCGGCAATATTTTCTGCTAGTTCCCTCGCACATTGCTCACTGACGGCTCCATGTAGATCAAGTGTTTCCTGTTTTACGTTTACAACCTGATGTTTGATTTCGTTCGAATAACAAACAACACCGCCCCTAAACACCGAGCTGGCACCAGAAACGGACGTCAGCCCTTGCTGGAACATTCCTCCGGTTAAGCTTTCAGCCGCCGTAATCGTTAACTGTTCCGCTTTTAAATGCTTCATCAATTCCTCCATTAGTGAGGTTTGATTGTAGCCGTAAAGAAACTCTCCTACCCGATCGGTAATCTTCTTTTCTATTTCATCAAGCATCGATTCTGCTATTTTTCTATCGGCATGTTTTGCGGTTAACCTTAGTGTGACTTCTCCATCTCCAGCTAGCGGAGCAATAGTTGGATTGGTTTGGGCATCAATTAAATCGATAACTTCCGTTTCCAATGCGGCTTCCCCAATTCCAAAGAAGCGCAACACTCTTGAAACAATTTGTTCTTGCGTACCTGTTTTCATGGACAAAGCTTCCATCCCATACTCTACAAACATTGGCTCCATTTCTTTCGGAGGTCCTGGTAAAAGCATATAAATGTGATGATCGTTGGCTGCCACCATTCCTGGTGCCATTCCATGATTGTTCGGAAGAATGGTTGAGCCGTCGATCACAAGCGCCTGTTTACGATTATTTTCAGTCATTACCCGGTTCGACTTTTTAAAATACTCTTCAATATAACCTAACGCCGTTTGATCCATTACAAGTTTTCTTCCAAGATGACGGGCAATCGTTTCTTTCGTCAAATCATCTTTAGTCGGGCCGAGTCCACCTGTAAAAATGATAATGTTCGACCTTTGTTCAGCAATGTCAATTGCTGACTTTAACCTTTCCGGGTTATCCCCGACAACGGTATGATAAAATACATTGATTCCAGCCCCGGCTAAATGCTGAGACAAAAATCGTGCATTTGTATTGACAATTTGACCTAACAAAAGTTCAGAGCCTACCGCAATAATCTCAGCATTCATATCCAACACCCCTATTTAGAGTTTTTAAACACATGGTTGTTTTTGGCAAAATAATCCCAGCCGGACCAAATGGTAAAAATCAGGGCAACCCAAAGAGCTAGCAAATCAAACCGAAATGGGATCATCGCAAAAATGATATTATGTAATAATAGCGTAGAAATCGCGATAATTTGCGTCCAGGTTTTAATTTTTCCTAGCATATTGGCAGCTACTACTTCCCCCTCACCAGCAAGCAGGAGACGAAGGCCAGTTACAGCAAATTCTCTGCTGATAATAATAATCACAATCCATGATGGGGCATACCCAAGTTCTACAAGTACAATAAGTGCTGCTGACACAAGCAGTTTATCAGCGAGCGGGTCAAGGAATTTCCCCATATTCGTGACTAGATTATACTTCCGAGCATAATGGCCATCAATCCAGTCAGTGGTTGATGCCAGAATAAAAATTAACGCTCCGACTAAATGGGTCACAGGCATAGTAGCTCCCAAAAGTTCAATTTCTCCCCATTTAAACGGAACCAGCATGATAATCAAGAATATAGGGATTAATAATATTCTTGAAACGGTAATTCTATTTGGTATATTCATTTCATTTTCCTCCTAGTTGAAACCAAAAACTTATTAAACACCTCTAAGCTTTTCTCCATGCGAAAAATAGTCATCAATGGATGACTATTCGGTCTTCGGAACATATTGAATCGTAATGTTCTGACGAACCACTTCATTCGGCGCTACAACATACTCAAGCTTTTGGTCATTCACATAAATTTCGGTGTCTACAGCGCGGCCCACTACAATAACAGCCTCTTTTTCCGCAGATAAATCCACTGTCTGACTATCTGTGCTGCCAGCTGTCAACATCCCCTGAAAAAACGATTTTCCAAGCCCATTTTTTATGCTCACCCAACTTTGTCCTTTTGAAACAAGTTTTACGACAAATTGATCAGTATTATTAAGCGAATAAGTGGAATTTTTCCCGCTGCTTTGCACTACCGTCAGTTCCTGCTTTGGTGCTTCCAGCTCAGAAGCTTGTTCGATTTCTACTTTATTATTTTCATCAGGCTTCTCGGCATTGGCATCCTTGGTACCGGAGCTGTTTTTATCGGTAGAGTTTTTGGTTTTTTCCTCTGTTCTTGCTTTTTCATAATCCTGTGATTTAACTAGTTTAACCTGCTCATTTTTTTCCGTAACCGCCTCATCTGGTCCTTTATTTGCGTAGCTGGATACGAAATAATATAACAAACTGGCAACACCAATCACAAAAACGCCAATCAGAACTTTTGGCAGAACATCAAAAACTTTTGAGTTACCCCTTGGGATTGCTTTATGTGTCCGCACCCTCGATAATTGTTGAGGCAATTCTTCAGTGTAGGAAGCAGGAATTTCACTTTTATACGTTTCAAAGATCTCATCAGGATTTAAATCCAAAGCTTCAGCGTACTGCTTAATAAAGGCGCGCACATAAAAATTCCCAGGCATGCTGGAGTAGTTTCCTTCTTCAATCCCCAGTAAATAGCGTTTTTGTATTTTTGTCATTGATTGTAAGTCATCTAAACTTAATTCCTTGGCTAAACGGGCTTCTTTTAGTCGATTCCCTAACTCAGTCACTCGTTAACACCTTCCAATTTTTAAAAATCAAAATCTCCAAATTCAGAACCCGAAAACATATTATTCTGGTCCACCATTTCATATGTTATCACTTCATCAGCGTGATTTCTGAGTTCAATAATATAGTGAAAATCATCGAGTGTATACTCGGAATTTTGGACAAAGATATCCGGATGTTCAATTACTTTGACTGCAGGGAGGTGCATAATTTCGCGTACCAATTGCCAATGGCGCTCATTTGCACGTCTAGTCGAAACGATACCATCCAAAATGAACAAATTATTGGCATTGTACTCGTCCTCGATTAATTGATTGCGAATTGTTTGTTTTAACAATGTCGAAGAGACAAACAGCCAGCGTTTATTGGCGCAAACACTTGCTGCTACAAGTGATTCTGTCTTGCCTACACGGGGCATGCCGCGAATACCAATTAGTTTATGTCCCTCCTGTTTAAATAATTCTGCCATAAAATCCACCAATAAACCAAGTTCATCTCTTACAAAACGAAATGTCTTTTTATCATCTGCATCTCTCTGGATGTAGCGGCCGTGTCTGACAGCCAGGCGGTCACGAAGTTTCGGTTCTCTTAGTTTAATTACTTTTATTGTGTCCATTGTATGTAAAATTGACTCAAGCCGTTTTATTTGGTCATCATCTTTTGCTAAAATCAGCAGGCCGCGCCGGCCTTCGTCTACACCATTTATGGTTACGATATTAATAGAAAGCATTCCTAAGAGAGAAGATATATCACCAAGCAAACCTGGACGGTTTTTCTGAATTTCATATTCTAAATACCACTCTTTTTTCATCATCTCAACTTCGTACCCCTTAAAAAGAAATTTCGACATTTTTTTCACATACCTGCCTAAGCTTTATGATAAAGGATTTTTTGATAAGATGAAAGTAAAAACACATATATTCATTTATATCTTTAATTTTCAGCTTTTAATACTAAGTCTCTGGTAAATTTGGCTGTTGATTTCCGCTCCAGTCGTTCAGCGAGCCGCGGGCGTGCCCGGGGAGCCTCAATCCGCGATGAAAGCGCCTTCAGGGTCTCTCTCCCAAGCCCAATACTCCCTCAGGACACTGAAATTCATCCTCGACTTCCACGCACGAAGAAAATACATTAGCACAAGGAAACCACATGAACTTTTCTTCGCACGAAAATGCAATAGCATAATTGAGGATTTCGAGGAGTCGATCGCTTTCCGCTCCGACCAACAGAGTTAAAAACATCACAATTAGGGTTTAACTGAGCCAATACTCAACGCAGCACATAAAAAAAGAGAGGAGAACCTCCTCCTCTCAAATTATTGTTCAGTGCCGTTATTTTGTACAAGTTTTACCATCATGTTAGCGATAGCTTGCTGCTCTTTCTCATCAGCTACAGACCAGAGGTCAGCCAAAACTCTTTGCTGTTCGTTTTTGGGATCCACATTACTGGCAAGGTAATCCCCAACTTGATGAGCTAAGCTTGAGATGGCACCTTCACTCATTCCTTTATCTTGAGCTTGATGAAGGCGGTTAGCAAGGAAGTCTTCCCATTCCTTCCAGTCATTTAACATAGACATGTTTCTTTACCTCCTTAAGATTGGTACAAGGTTATTTTGCGAAGGCAAGACTCAAACTATACATGAAAAAATTGAAATCACATGTACCATCCGCCATTAATGGCGAGTACTTGTCCAGTCATATAACTCGATTCGTCTGATAATAAGAAAGAGACACCTTTGGCGATCTCCTCGGGCTGACCAAGCCTGCCCATTGGAATTTCATACGCTAGCCTTTCTAAGTCTTCTTCCGTAAATCCCTCTAACATACTGGTGTCAATGGCACCAGGTGCAATGGCATTTACACGGATACCGTTTAGGGCCACTTCTTTGCTAAGCGCTTTAACAAAAGCAATCTGGGCGCCTTTTGCGGCTGAATACGCCACCTCGCAGGATGCACCGGTCTGTCCCCAAATCGATGAAATCACGACGATATTTCCGGATTTCTTATTGATCAATTTTGGTAGTAGTTCTTTGGTTAACATTAAAGGACTTAAAACATGTACGTTCAGTAAATCAACAGCCTCGTCAAGTTCTAAATCCATCAATAATCCATATTTGCTAAAACCGCCGCAGTGTATGATCGAATCTAACGAGAAGATTTGCGAAGCAACACTTTTATAGCTTTCTGGTTGAGATAAATCAGCATGAATAGGAAAATATTCGCCATTATAAACGCTTAGTTTTTCCAATAAGCCATTCATCGATAGTATGTTCTGATTATAATGCAAATACAGATTATAACCATTCTCAGCTAATTTCACAGCCACTGCTTGGCCGATTCCTCCGCTCGCTCCCGTAATGAGTGCATATTTTTTCATTTCATCATCTCTTTCTCAACGCTCTACAGTCTTTTTTCCATAGGAAAGAAGCGCCATAATTTGCGGCGCTTCCTGTTATTTTCCCTTTGGAACTACTTGGCATACCGAAATCCGCTCTTCGGAAATCATCTCTTGTGCTAAGGATTGAATATCTTGTAATGATATGTTTTCCAATGTTGGTACTACGTCAAATAAGTTCATTTCATTAAAGGCATACCTGGTGAATTGATTGGCAATGTATTCCGGAGAATTAACCGCTCGCAAGAATGCTCCAATCTTTTTCTTCTTTGCCCGTTCTAATTGATCTTCAGAAATGCTTCCTGCTGATTTAGCAGCCATTAGCATGTCTTTTAGCCTTGCCGCAAGCTGCTCAGGGTCACTAGTATCCCCGCCAACCATGGCAAACCCGAATCCCTGTTCTTGTGTATAGTCGTAGGAGAATGTGTCATCCACCAATCCATCATCATAAAGTTGGTTATAATTAGCAGAACTTTTTCCAAACAATAAATCAAGCAATACATTCATGGTTAATTCATTTTTCAACATTTCGTTCCCCTGTTGGTCTACATGGAGAGCTTTTATTCCCACCAAACATTTAGACGTTTGGACATTCATTTGCATCACTTGTTTTTTCTTAGCTGCATGTAACGGTTCCTCTTCAAACTGTCGTTTGATCTCGGGCATTTCTTGGTAGTCCTTTTTAGCTTGGTTTGCTTTAACCTGATTCATAATTCCCTCAGGATTTACCGGTCCAACGATAAACAGCAGCATGTTGCTTGGGTGGTAGAACGTATTATAGCACTCATACAGCCAATCTTTTGTGATATGGGAGATGGACTCAATCGTCCCCGCTATATCAATATTTACTGGATGCTTTTCATAAAGGTTTTCAATAAGTCCAAAATAGAGGCGCCAATCAGGATTATCATCGTACATGGTGATCTCCTGGCCAATAATCCCTTTTTCTTTCTCAACTGTCTTTTCAGAAAAATATGGTTCTTGAACAAAGTCAATCAAGGTTTCCAAGTTTTTCTCCACATCGGATGTACTAGAAAATAAATAAGCCGTTCTTGTAAACGATGTAAAAGCATTCGCAGAAGCACCTTGTTTGCTAAATTGCTGAAATACATCGCCATCTTCTTTTTCAAACAGTTTATGCTCTAAAAAATGGGCGATTCCGTCCGGCACTTTAACGAATTCTGTTTTACCAAGAGGTACAAAGGTATTATCAACAGAACCATACTTGGTGGTAAAGGTCGCATAAGTTTTGTTAAAACCTTTCTTAGGCAAAATATACACATTTAAGCCATTTGGTAGTTTTTCATGATATAGCTCTTCTTGAAGCTGGTCAAAATTAATTTTTTCCATTATTTGCCCGCCTCCGTTCCGGTTAAAAAGTAAATCGTGTCTAAACTAATTTTATCTGCCACTGCGACAATTTCTTCTTTTGTTGCGTTTTCCATTCCTGTTAACCATGCATCCAAGTTGATCTCCGTATGGGCAACGACATTATGATAAAGTAATTCCAGCAGGCCTCTCGATGTATCGATGGTCTCCAAGATTTGGTTTCGGATGACTGCTTTTGTTTGGGTTAATTCCTCATCCGAAAAATCCCCCTTCTTCATTGCTTCCATTTGCTCGTTAATAATTTTCACAGCTTGATCATAGTTATTGTTGTCAATCCCAGACATGACCATCATTAAACCTTTATGGCTTTCGAGACGGCTAGCAGCATAATAAGCCAGGCTTGCCTTCTCCCGAACATTGATAAATAATTTGGAATGTGAGAAACCTCCGAAAATGCCATTAAACACCTGCAATGCAAAATAATCAGGGTCGCCATATTTAATGTTGGTGCGATAACCGATATTTAATTTACCTTGTTTGACATCCTGATTTTCTTTCACTTCATGTACATTTTCTTTCTGGTTCGATTCTCGTCCATTTGTGTCTTTGGGTGTCCTGTTTTCAAATTTCAGAAGTTCAGATGCAAAACTCTTCACTTCTTCTTCTTTTACATCCCCTACCACATATAGGTCCATCTCATCCTCAGAGAATGCATGTTGATAATATTCATATAAATTTTCAGGCGTAATCGCCTCAACGTCTTCTGCCTCACCATTTACTTGGAGCGCATATGGCTCGCCTTTGCACATTTCTTCAATAAGCCGTACGTTGGAGTAACGCATTTTATCATCGTAGACAGACTGGATCCGCTGTTTTAAGGTACGCTTCTCTTTTTCAATCGTTCCTGGTTCAAAACCACTCCCGGATTTATGAGGATTAGTAAGAATCTCTGTTAATAGTTCAAAACCTTTTCTGAGTAACGGACTAGGATCTGATAAAAATTTTTCATTGGCAATTTCAATTAGAAAACTGATGATATGGTATTCGCCTTTTTTAGCTAAATCCACATATAAGGTTGCCCCATATAATTCATCTAAATAGGAACGCAAAGCGGTAGTTGTGGGGTATTTTGCCGAGCTGCTTTGCAGAACATGCGGAAGAAGTGCTCGTTTTGTAACGTTTTCCTTATCTAACGGGGCTTTCATTCTCCAGACGATAGTATTGGTTTTATATTTATCCGTTTCAATGACATGCAGTTTATATCCTGGCATTTCAGTAATTTTTTCTGAAACAGCGATCATTTACCTTCCTCCTTATCAGAATCGTTCATTTCTTTTTTGCGGTCAATTCTATCATATGTAAACATTTTTCTTTCTATTTTTACCTTCTCGATAAAACCTATACCCTAACTATAATTTTTCAAGCTTGGTTATAGCAATCTTTTTCCACTATTTCGCAAAAAAAGACCCCTCCAGTAAAACTGAGGGGTCTACCTTTTGTTTTAACGGCTTCCCTTGATGTAGTGGGTACCTGATGCTTTAGGTGCATCGGCACGGCCAATAAATCCAGTCAAGGCAAGGATGGTTAAAATATATGGTGCAATTAATAAATATACATTAGGTATTTCTTTCAGAAACGGCAAGCTTGAACCGATGATACTAATACTCTGGGCAAAGCCAAAGAAGATACCGGCACCAAGAGCGCCAAGCGGATGCCATTTACCAAAAATCATGGCTGCCATGGCCATAAAACCCTGACCACTGATGGTTGCATGGCTGAAGTTCGACGTAATCGATTGAGCATAAACGGCTCCGCCAAGACCACCAAGAGCACCAGAAATGATAACCCCTAAGTAACGCATTTTGGTCACGTTAATTCCCATCGTATCTGCTGCCATTGGATGTTCCCCAACTGAACGAAGTCGAAGCCCAAATGGTGTTTTAAATACGATATACCATGCAATAAAAGCTACGACAATGGCAAGAAATGATGTCCAGTACGTATTTTGGAAAAAGATTTTTCCGAGAAAAGGTATATCTTTTAGAACAGGAATATCAATTTTGCTAAAACCTTTACTGATAATCCCTGTTTCTCCTTTGCCATAAATTTGCTTAACAAGGAATAAGGTAGTTCCTGTTGCTAACAGGTTAATGGCAACACCGGAAACGGTATGGTCCGCTCTAAACGTAATCGCAGCCACCGCATGTAAGATAGAAAATAATGCTGCAACAACCATTGCCACAACCAGCGCAATCCAAGGTGTAGCATTGCCAAACGTATCCACAAATGTCAGGTTAAATACAATAGATGTAAAGGCACCAACAACCATTAAGCCTTCAAGTCCGATGTTAACGACACCAGAACGCTCCGAGAAGATTCCTCCTAATGCAGTGAAGATAAGCGGAGCAGCCCATAGCAAAGTTGACGGTACAACAATGGTTAAAATATCCATTAAGCTCAACTTACTTCACCTCCTTCTTGCCGAATCGATCAAGTAATTTTCTTATGATATAGCTTGAAGCGACAAAGAATACAATTAAGGCAATAATAATATCAACTAGTTCGTTCGGAACACCTGCTTCTAACGGCATGTTTAACGCCCCAACTTTTAATGCTCCAAATAAAATGGCCGAGAAAAATACCCCTAGAGCGGAGTTGCCCCCGAGGAGTGCAATTGCAATACCATCAAAACCTACACCTGTAAAACCGCCTTTTACGGTCACATAGCCGAAGGTACCTAAACCTTCCATTGCCCCTGCTAAACCGGCAAATGCACCCGATATGACCATCGATAAAATAATATTACGATTCACATTCATCCCAGCATACTGTGCTGCATGTTGGTTAAAACCAACTGCCCTTAACTCAAAGCCTCTTGTAGTTCTTTCCAATAAAAACCACATTATGAAACAACAGATAATAGCAACAATGATTCCCCAATGGAGACGTGAATAATCGGTTATGCCTTGGAGCCATTCTGACCTTAAAGTGGCAGAGTCTTTAACAAGACCTGTTTTGTCTTTATGATCAGTCAACACATTTTTAATAATATAGTTGGATACATGCAATGCAGTATAATTCAACATAATCGTTACAATTACTTCGTGTACCCTGAGACGTGCTTTTAATAACCCAGGAATAAACGCCCAAAGCGCTCCTGCAACTGCTGCAGCAATGATAGCAAGAGGCAGGTGAATGATTTTTGGCAAATCAAAGGAGATTCCTACCCATACAGCAGCTAGCCAGCCCACTAGGAATTGACCTTCAACCCCAATATTGAATAATCCAACACGAAAGGCAAATGCCACTGCTAAACCCGCTAGAATATAAGGAGTAACCTGCCGAATGACTTCACCTGTATAATAAATCTCTCCAAAAGCCCCATTCCATAGGGCCGAATAGGCTGCTACCGGGTCATATCCGCTAGCCAGCATAATAATAGTTCCAACAATAATTCCCAAAAGCACCGCAATAATTGGTGTTAGAAGACCGATTAAGCGTTTAGACATTCGTACTTTCACCCGCTTTCTTTCTGCTCGATCCAGCCATTAACAATCCAAGTTCCTGTTCATCAGTTTCTTTTGGATCTACAACTGCAACGATTTTCCCTTCATAAATGACAGCAATTCGATCGCTGACGTTCATAATTTCATCCAGTTCGAACGACACAAGCAGGACTGCTTTTCCATTATCGCGCTGTTCGATTAATCGTTTATGGATAAACTCAATAGCCCCTACGTCAAGACCGCGAGTTGGCTGAGCAGCAATGAGTAAATCAGGATTATCATCCACCTCACGCCCAATGATTGCCTTCTGCTGGTTTCCACCGGAAAGAGCTCTAGCCAAAACATATTCGTTGGGTGTCCGAACGTCAAACTCACCTATTAGTTTTCTGGCCTGCTGGTAGATATTCTTAAAATTTAAAATTCCTCGTTTGGAATATGGTTGCTTATAATAGTTTTGTAGGACCATATTCTCCCCGATTGGAAAGTTTAACACTAGTCCATGTTTATGGCGGTCCTGTGGAATATGGCCAACCCCAGATTCCTTAACCTTTCTTGGTGTAAGGTTAAAGATGTCCTTTCCGTTTAGCTTCACATTGCCGCTGTCTGCCTTACGCAAACCCGTGATCGCTTCAATAAATTCAGATTGTCCATTGCCATCCACCCCAGCAATTCCGACAATTTCTCCTGCCCGGACATCCAAATCCAACCCGTTGACAACCGTGACTCCTCGAGAATCTTTCACAACCAAATCCTTCACTTCAAGGACATTCTGATCCGGTTTTGCAGGTTTTTTATCCACTTTAAAGACAACATCATGACCAACCATCATTCTAGCAAGTTCATCCGGATTGGTCTCACTAACATTAACCGTACCAATTCCCTTGCCTTTCCGGATAACGGTGCAGCGGTCAGCTACTTCCATAATTTCTTTTAATTTATGGGTAATAAGGATGATAGATTTGCCCTCTTTAATAAGCGTTTTCATGATTTGAATTAATTCTTTGATTTCCTGAGGTGTTAAAACTGCTGTAGGTTCATCGAAAATTAAAATTTCCGCGCCCCGGTAAAGTGTTTTTAGAATTTCTACCCTTTGTTGCATTCCAACAGAAATATCAGAGATTTTTGCTTGAGGATCAACGGCTAAACCATAACGTTCCGATATTTCCCGAACTTCCTGTTCCGCCTTTTTGATGTCAATACGTCCTTTTGAGGTAATCTCTCTGCCAAGAATAATATTTTCCGTTACAGAAAAAACATCAACAAGCATAAAATGTTGGTGCACCATGCCGATTCCTAAATCATTTGCCACGTTTGGGTCTGTTATTTTTACCGGCTTGCCCTTAACACGTATTTCGCCTTGTTCCGGTTGATACAAGCCAAAGAGAACATTCATTAAGGTTGATTTACCCGCACCGTTTTCACCGAGCAATGCATGAATTTCCCCTTTTTTTAATTGGAGGGTAATATTATCATTAGCAACGAAGCCGTTAAACTCTTTGCGAATGTTCAGCATCTCAATAACATAATCCATTACGATTTCTCACTCCCTGTCATAAAGGTAAGGAAATTTTAACCAATAGTAGTAAGAGGTCAGACCTTTAACCGTTTTTAAAAAAACAGAGGAATCCCCTCCCTGCTAAAACCCTAAATGAAAAGTAGAAAAGCCTTTCTACGCTTCAGTTATGATTTCAATAAGAAGGAATAAGAAGGATAAATTCTCCTGCTTATTCCTTGAATTTATTATTATTGTGCGCTAAATGACTTTAGTTCTGCACGTGTACCAGGAACCTTTACATCTCCGGATTTAATCTTGTCAACCCAAGTCTTAATAGCTGCATCGATTTCAGCTTTATTTGAAACTTTAGCGTTAATTGGAGCAGCTGCTACACCATCTTCAGCTAATCCGTATAATGTTACTTTACCACCAGGGAAATTGCCTTCCTTAGCCTTTGTAGCTGTATCTTGAACTGCAACGTCAACACGTTTGACAGCAGAAGTAAGAACGACGTCTGCACCCATATCAGCTTGGTCACGGTCTACACCAATTGCCCAAATCGTTGCGTCAGGGTTTTTCGCCTTACGGTCAACAGCTTCTTTAAATAGGCCATTACCAGTTGCACCAGCAGCGTGGAAAATAACGTCAGCACCAGAAGAATACATTTTAGAAGCAATGGTTTGACCAAGCTCAGCTTTATCAAAAGCACCTGCATATTGGATATCAACAGTCGCATCAGGATTAGCCGCTTTAACGCCTGCTACAAATCCTGCTTCAAAACGCTCAATTACTTCGCTTTCCATACCGCCAATAAAGCCGATTTTATCGGATTGTGTAGCCATTCCAGCTGCAATACCGACTAGGAAAGAAGCTTCTTGCTCTTTGAAGAGAATGCTAGCTACGTTTGGCTGATCAACCTGGGAATCGACAATTGCAAAATGGCTGTCTTTTTGTTGTTTCGCAATTTCTTCCACTGCACCTTGCATCATGAAACCAATACCGAATACTAGGTCAAAATCTTGACGTGCGAGTGTATTTAAGTTTGTAGAATAATCAGCATCTGATTTAGATTGAAGGTAATCATACCCGTTTTTACCTTTTTCCATGCTGTTATCTTTACCAAATGCCTGAAGACCTTCCCAAGCGGATTGGTTAAAGGATTTGTCATCAACACCGCCAACGTCAGTAACCATCGCTACTGTAAAAGCTTTGTCTTTGTCTCCGCCTTTTGCATCATCTTTGCCAGCATTGTCATCGCTTTTACCACATGCGCCCAACAGTGTGCCAGCAGCAAGAACTAAGGATAGCGCCATTCCAATTTTACGCTTTTTCAAGGTATTTACCCCCTAATTTTGTTGTTGATCTAGTAGAAATGCATTAATAGATAAATTAGTTTACCAAGATCTGTGTTGTTTAAACACGTTTCCTAAGTACATGAAAACTAAATTTATCAGCTTTAAAAAAATTCACCGAATAGAGAATAGGCTCATCCATTTCATCGTAATGCATTTGTTTTAATACTAACAATGCAGTTTCTGGTTCACATTCTAAAATGGGAGATATTTTTTCATGGTAGCCGATTGGTTCTATTTGTGCGATCGCATATGTAATTCTTTTATGTGCGGCCCCATCTAAAATATTGAAAATGGATTCTTCCTCATGAGAAAAGGTATCGGGCAAAATATGGGAAGGTACTTTGTCAATACAATAGACTACTGGTTCCCCATTTGCGGTCCGTACCCGTTCCATCACAACTATTTCCTCATTTTGAGAACAATTGAAACGACGAATATCCTCTTCGGTAGGAACTTGTTTAGATGATCTAAGAAAAATGGTTCCTGGTTTCATGCCTGCATGTGCAATCATGTCTGTGACGCTATTTAGCTGTTCAATACCTGAAGTAAATAACGGCCGTGCATTTACAAATGTTCCCACACCATGGCGTCTGATAATGACGTTTTCTTCCTCTAGAATGCGCAAGGCTTCCCTTAAGGTAGCTCTGCTTACCCCGAGCTGTTTTGCAAGATCAAATTCTGAAGGCAGTTTTTCTTTCTCTTTATATACCCCCGATTCAATATCTTGCTTCAGGCGGTCAATCACTTGTAAATATAAATGGCGGTTATCTGACTTTATGGACATGCTGCTATCCCCCAGCCTTTTTCCTAAGACATCAGACATCTGATATCATTCCTACTAATCGTGATTTATATTATCATGTTTCCTGCTATAAATAAATAGAAATTCTAGAATTTGTCGAAAAAAGGCACATATAAAAAAATTGTTAAGATTAGCAAGCCTTTTGTCCATTTATATCTGCTATAATTGAATAATCACCTTAACAGATTATAATTATAATAGGTATATTTGCCTATTAATTTTTATTCGTGTTTTTTAAAATTTATTACTAAAAAAGAGTTCAGTTCATTCAAAATGTCGAGAAAGGATATTTCTCGACATTTTTTTTAGATATATTAATTAATGTTTCCTGATATGGGCCAGTGAATCTCCACTTCAGGTGCTTCAGCGCCTATGGGGTCTCCCCCCCATACTCCCGCAGGACACTGAAATAACTTCCTTGAATTTTACACCACGAAGAAAATGTGTTAGCACAAGGAAAACATCCATGAATTTTCATCGGATGAAATTATGTATTATCATAATCTAAGTTTTTTGCAATCTATTTCTATTTTGGCAGGCTTCAGTCTTGAGGACCTCCTTTCATTGTTAAATCCCGTAACCTGAAATAGCGAAGTCCGTCCAACTCTTAAACTCTGCGAAGCTTCGCGTTTTTTTATGTATACTTTACAATAATAAGTTAACGAGGTGATTTATTAGATTAGTTGATAAAATAAGAGGCTGTCGAATGTTTTCGACAGCCTCAAAGCAGTTCAACTTTTTTTCTTTCAATTACAGATGAACCATTTTTTACCTTTTACGAGCTTTTTTCTTCATTCGGTTTTGAAATTAGAACAGCTCTTGGTTTGCTTCCTTCATATGGACCAACTACTCCTCTAACCTCCATTTCGTCTATTAGCCGAGCAGCTCTTGTATAACCGATACGGAAGCGGCGCTGCAGCATTGAGACGGATGCTGTCTGCATATTAATAACCAGTTCAACAGCTTCCTCATAAAGTTCATCATCAACTTCACCTGTTGCTTCTGGTACATCGTCCGGGATCATTTCCTCTTGATATTGGGCCTTTTGCTGAGAAATGACAAACTCAACCGTATCTTCCACCTCTTGATCAGAGAGGAATGCCCCTTGAACTCGGACAGGTTTTGTCGCTCCCACTGGCATAAACAGCATGTCCCCTCTTCCCAACAGTTTTTCAGCTCCCCCCATATCAAGAATGGTTCGGGAATCAGTTGAGCTGGAAACAGCAAAAGCAATTCTCGAAGGGATATTTGCTTTGATTACACCTGTAATTACATCTACTGAAGGCCTTTGTGTTGCAATAATTAGATGAATCCCTGCAGCCCGGGCCATCTGGGCAAGTCTAGTTATAGAATCTTCCACATCCGATGAAGCAACCATCATTAAATCTGCCAGCTCGTCCACAATGACTACAATGTATGGTAAAAGCGGCTGTTTATCATCTTCTTCAAGATTGTGTTGTCGAACATGATCGTTATATCCCTCAATATTTCGAGTCCCTGTGTGTGAGAATAATTCATAACGCCGTTCCATCTCACTTACTACCTTTTTTAATGCCTGTGATGCTTTTTTAGCGTCTGTCACAACAGGAGCCAGCAAATGTGGAATACCATTGTAAACATTCAGTTCAACCATTTTAGGGTCGATCATCATTAATTTTACTTCGTGAGGTTTTGCACGCATTAATAAACTGGTAATGATACCATTGATACAAACACTTTTCCCGCTCCCTGTTGCTCCGGCAACCAATAGGTGAGGCATTTTATTTAATTCCGCCATAACCGCTTCACCGGTTATATCTCTTCCTAAAGCGATCATAAGCTTCGCATCTGGCTTATCATTTTGGGTCGCCTCTAGAACTTCACGAAGTGACACCATGGCCACTTCAGTATTCGGAACTTCAATTCCAATAGCTGATTTCCCAGGAATTGGGGCTTCAATCCGTATCCCTTTAGCCGCTAGTGCCAAGGCAATATCATCACTAAGACTAACAATTTTGCTTACCTTGACTCCGATATCTGGATGAACTTCATATTTGGTCACAGCCGGGCCTAAATGAACTTGAGTTACCCGGGCCTTTACACCGAAGCTTTGAAACGTTCTTTCTAGTTTTGCCGCATTCTTATTAATCAGTTCATATTCTCCACTTTGGTCCGTTTTCTTAGGAAGCTTTAACAGCCTAAGCGGGGGTAATTCATAATCGACATTTTCCACTTCAGTGAAGGTAATTGGCGGTGAATTATCCTCTTCTGGTTCTTCCTCTTGCTTCTTCCCTCTTTGTTTGGGCTTGTCTGGATGATTAGGCTCGTTTGCATGTTCTTCTTCTACATATGCCCGATCAGCAAAGTTGGAGATAATTGGTTCAGGAACAGCCATTTCCTCTGGTTGAGGTTCTTGGGTTATTAAGGCACCTGCAGGAATTGTACCCGCTTCGGGGCTTTGTCCTCCACGACGATTGACCCTTCGTTGATTTTTCTTTTCTTGCTGCTTTTGTTTCCAATCTGTCATGTCGGTTTTGAATTCATCCCACTGTGTTTTAAAGAAACCAAAACCAGCAGTCATGATTTTTGCAAGTAGCTCCCCAAACGATTTTCCTGTCAACAATATAAAACCAATCATGATAAAAATAAACGCAATAATTTTAGTCCCAGTTTCTGCGAATAAATAATGGAATAAGGCATATAATATAGCTCCAATAATTCCTCCGCCTAAATCAGTTGTACTGGTTTCACCACGAAGTTCCATCATGAACAATTCCCATGTATTCTTAATTACACTTGGGTTTCTAAGTTTTCCATCGGCTAGCAGTGGATGGAATAAAGATACATGACTCAAAAGGAGTATGGCAGAAATGACAAAGTAGCTTCCCACTAACTTTATATGAAAGAAAAAAGGCATATCTCGCTTCCACATGAAATAAATGCTTAATAGAACCATGCCCAGTAAACTGAGCATATACCATTCACCCATCCAAAAACGGAAGAAAAGAACTGTTGCCTTACCTACTGCTCCCAGCTTTGCGATGGAGATGATGGCTAGGGCAAGTAATGCTAATGCCGTCAATTCATATTTTAGGGTTTTTTTAAGTTGCGCGTCTCTTCTTTTCGGTTGTCTTTTCTTTTTTTTGGCCATCTAATCACCTAATATTAATAGTAGTTTTCTATTGACTGTCTCCCCACTTTAATGATAATTACACAATATTACTAAAAGGAAGAAAGCAGCCGATTTGGCTGCTCTTGTCTGACTACCCTGATTATACCATAAATTGCTTAGTTAAGACTCTGCCATCCATCAAGATTTGCAAACGAAATTTTTGTCCCCGGACAAATTTGCTCATCCATAAAATGCTGAGGGTCACTACTTAAGATACGCACTACCTGTGCGTATTGGGCTCCTGACATCTCAACTAGCATTGGAATACCTTTGTAGGATACCACTTGCTGTTTATGAAACTGTTCGGCTTCATAGGGAAATACTAGTTCATACGGCATCGTCGTATATAGAATCATTGAATCAATCCTTCGTTCTTCTCTTTATGAAGATCAATCAGTTCATTTAATTTCTTCATGGCTTGACCTATTCCGCCGATTTCGTCGATTAATCCGTATTTTACGGCATCCTCGCCAATGACATTCGTTCCGATGTCCCTCGTCAAGTTTCCTTTGGCAAACATTAGATCTTTAAATGTTTCTTCCGGAATATTCGAATGCTTTGTGACAAAGTTAACCACACGTTCTTGCATTTTATCCAAATACTCAAATGTTTGCGGTACACCAATTACTAACCCTGTCAATCGAATCGGATGAATGGTCATTGTGGCCGTCTCCGTAATAAAAGAATAGTTACAAGAAACAGCGATTGGCACTCCAATCGAGTGACCTCCTCCTAGAACAATCGAAACAGTAGGTTTTGAGAGAGTAGCCAGCATTTCTGAAATAGCCAAACCGGCTTCAACGTCTCCGCCTACTGTATTTAGGATGATTAACACCCCTTCGATATTCGAGTTTTGCTCAATAGCTACCAGCTGAGGAATAAGATGTTCATACTTCGTCGTTTTATTTTGTGGTGGAAGGGCCAGATGTCCCTCAATTTGGCCAACAATCGTCAGACAATGTATTTTAGAATCCGATGAAAATTGCGGTACATTGGTTTGCCCGAGCTGCTGTATTTTTTCTATTAATGGGGACGTTGGCTTCTCCTCTTTGGAAGGGTTTTGTCCTTCTTGATTATCGGAATTGTTTCTTAGAAAATCATTATTCATCCTAATACTCCCTTCAACGCATGATATCTTTTATTATTAACCACTACCATAAATTCATGCTAGAAGGGATAAAATTAACGATAAGGATTTAACTTGAAAATGGCTGTGTTAAAAGCCAATGTGATTGAGGCGAGAAACAACACCCAAACCACACAGCCTAAAAAATAAAAAGGATGACCGATTGGGTAAAACCCTCTATCGCGCCATCCTCCTATTTCTCTGCATTTTAAACTTCCATTATGATTGGCAAAATCATCGGTCTTCTTTTCGTCTTTTCATATAAATAACGATTTAGTTCATCCCTGATTTCCTGTTTTAAACTAGACCATTCAAATACGGCTTTTGCCAGATTTTTTTCTACAATATCCCGAACCAATTTGGTCGAATCGTCCATTAGCTTTTCTGATTCACGAACATAGACAAATCCTCTTGAGATAATTTCCGGCCCTGCTGCAATTTTCTTTTCCTGTTGTTTGGTTAAGGTCACCACAACAATTAAAATTCCATCTTGTGATAATAGCTTACGATCCCTTAATACTATATTTCCAACATCGCCAACACCAATTCCATCAATCAGGATATTACCGGATGGAACTTTGCTTGCAATCGTTGCTTTTCCATCTTTCCATTCCACCACATCACCACGGTCTGGGAACAGAATTTGTTCATCTCTCAGCCCGTTCCCCAAAGCCAGCTTCCGGTGTGCCTTTAACATTCGATATTCGCCGTGTACAGGAATGAATAGCTTTGGCTGCATTAAGTTAAGCATGAATTTTAACTCTTCTTGACTGCCATGGCTTGATACATGAATCGTGCGTCTACCGGAAATAACGTCTGCCCCAGCCCTAAATAGCATATCTACTGTTCTTGCTAGCAGGATTTCACTTCCCTTAAGCGGAGATGCAGCTATTAAGACCGTATCGCCAGGCTGAATGTTGACTAGCTTATGTGTCTGCTTGGCCATTTTTTGCAATGCTTCAATCGGTTCACCCTGACTGCCTGTCATAAGGACGACAATTTCACGATCCTGATATTGGTTAATTTCTGTAATCGGAATAATCAAATCATCTGCAACTTCTAGATACCCCAAATCAAGGGTAATATGAAAGATTTGTTCTAAACTTTTTCCGACAACCGCCACTTTCCGATTGTTTTCTTGTGCTACATTAAAAATATGCTGAATTCTGTTAATATCGGATGCAAAACAGGCAGCAAAAACCCGGCCCGGTGCATTATAAAGGGCATTAGACAATTCCCGCTCAACTATTGATTCAGAAACTGTATGTCCTGGTCTTTCCGCTTCTGTACTGTCTGAAAGCAAACATAGGACACCTGACTCCCCAATTGCAGCCATCTTTCCAATTTCAGGTCTATAGAGCTTGGTTGCACCCTGGTCAAATTTAAAATCACCCGTATAGACAATCGCGCCTTCTGATGTATGAATGCATACCCCTACTGAATCCGGAATACTATGGTTGGTTCTAAAAAAACTAACGTCCACAGAATCAAACTTTATAACTGTATTAGAATCAATTTCTTTAAAATCTACTTTACCTGCAGCTTCAAACTCTTTTAATTTGGCATTGGCTAAAGCCAATGTTAGCCTCGTTCCGTACACCGGTACATCTAAATCACGTAATACATAAGGAAGCGCTCCTATATGGTCTTCGTGTCCATGTGTTAAAAAAATCGCTTTTACCCGTTCCTTGTTATCTTTTAAATAGGTGATATCCGGAATCACTACATCGATACCAAGCATTTCTTCCTCGGGGAACATTAGCCCAGCATCTAAAATAAATATGTCCTTGTCCACTTCTGCAAGGTACATATTTTTTCCGATTTCTCCTATTCCACCAAGTGCAATCACTTTAATGGATTGGTTTTTTTTCTTAATCACTATCCGTTTCCTCCTATGTTGACGTCCAATTTAATCTTTTGGTTACATACTAGTGTTGAAGATGCTTTTCGCTTCTAAAACATTGCCCGACCGAAATCAGTTATACTTATTATACTTTAGACTCGAAAGCCTTTACAACAAAAAAAGAACTTGACTCCCTCCAAGCAATGACAAAATGGCAGCTTATATAAAGCTGCCACTCAATTTTATTTGCACTTAATATGTTTTACTGTTTTTTTAATAGACCGGTAGGCATTTGTTGAACATGTACATAAATGGCTGCTTCCAACCCATGGAATGAGACTGAAATATGTGTTTTTCCTTTTTCAACTGCCTTGATTATACCAGTATTATCTACTGAGAGAATGTCAGGATTTCCACTCGAGAAAGTTACTCCAGACGATAAAGTTTTTTCTGTTCCATCATAAAAGATACCTTTAACCACCAGCTGTTCTGTGTGTCCTTCCTTTACATTTTTGGGTCCTTCCACCTTGATAGAAATGGGGTCGGCCGGAAGAGCTCCCACAAAGCCATTGTCGGTACCTACAGTGTTAAGGATACTGTTAGGAGCAATTCGGAGAAACGAACCATAGACAATATTGCCTTCTCCGTCTCTCTCAAATTTGCCAGGGAACTCAAGGGATGCAAAGTCTTTTGCAGTAATTTCTGTTCCCAGACTGTTTACTGATTTTGTCCCTTCATAGAAGTAATTTGTTTCATCCACATCCCCTGAAATAAAATCTTTTACCGCTTCAGAAGCGGTTCGAAATGACAGATTTTTTCTAAATGTCCCCTGCTCTTGTGCAGAGAAATATGGATTGATTCTAAAAACATAGTTAAATCTTTTATTATTAAAAGCCGTATTGTTCTCAAGCACCATTTTTCCGGGATTAAAATTGTCGGTAAATCCGTCCATATTGTTGTCAAATGCAATGTTGTTTCGAACAATATGAGCGACCGGAAGGCCCTCACCGCCAAGCTTAAAACCATTCCCTTGATTGCCGTCTTCATTATAACCATTGCTTAATTTTCCATTTGAATAAGCAATATTACCTTCAAGTGTAATCGGCATATTGGCGCCTTCATTGGTCCGATTATATAAGTCCCAACCATCATCAATATTGTGATGAGCAATGTTTCCTCTAAACACATTCCCTACACCGACTCCAAGTTTCGCTGCAAACCCATCAGCATTTTCATCCGCTGCGTCTCGATTATCATGGGATTCACAGTTTACGATTAAATTGTATTTAGGCCAGTAATTGGGGTCCGAGCCGCTTCCACTTATTTGCAGACCAGTATCACCGTTATAATTAAACAGCATCTTCTCCACAATATTATGGTCTCCGCTGACTCTCATTCCGTTTGATTTCGCCTTTGTCAATTGAATACCGATTAAATGCCAATAATCTCCACTCAGTTGAAGGACATTATTAAGTTTTTCCTGCCCGTCAATTACTACTTTTTCACCATTATAAGCTGTTAGAGTTTTTACTTTATCTTTAGCACCGCTATATTGTTTTGTAATATTGAGCATGGAAGCAGGGCTATATGTCCCTTCACGCATATAAATGGTTTCCCCAGGTAGAACATATTTAATGGCAGTTTCAAGGTCTACTGGATCTTCGATTGTTCCTTTGGAAGTGCTGCTTCCTTGTGGTGACACATATACCCCCGCACCGTTATTGTATATTTTCTTCGATACAGTCATATTTTTCGTAATTGGCGTAGTAGATGGACCTTCTATTGGCGTATAGGTAACTGAGAAATTGGTTGTATCGTTTATCAGTTGAGTATTTAACGAATAGACTTCATCCTTTTTAACATCCACATCTGATGCAAATGCTTGTCCATCTTTAGTTACCGTTACTGTACCATTATAATTAGCGAGTATCTTCAAATCGTAATTTACCGATCCGTATTCCGAAGCTGAGACAATGTTTAACGATGGGTTAGCTGGGACCGGTTGCGGATCTTTTGTAGGAACGGTATGGGCTTCACTTAGTGTAAGTTTGGCGTTTTCTATTGTCATTTTAGCATTCCTTGCAGCATAAAAACCAACATACATATTATCAGGATCGATTCTTTGAACTAAATCAGCTCCTGATACTCTTTTTTCAAAGGTTTTTTGTTCCGCTAAGTGCGTAAAAGTAGCTGACATAATAAATTCCGTGTCCGTTCTCTCGAGCCTTACCTTGACAGGGGTGCCAATTGGGAGACTATACTTAGACTCGGTTGTAAAAGGAGAGGCTTTTAACTGGCTTCCTAGATTTCCCCATGGTGCTACGACACCTGTTCGATAAATAGGGGCAACCCCATTGCGCATCATCCCTACTCCAAATATGTTGGATGCCGCTGGAACTTCTTCATAACCAAGAATCATCGGGTCTTGGCGTGATGCTCCAATCGTGTCTCTAACCATAATTCCCGCACTTTCCTGACCGTTTGGCGATGCCCCTGTTTCAGGCCCAAATTGTTCAATGGTCATGTCTGCCTCAAGAACAAAATTATCTTTGTTTGGATCAAGCTTCGTATAATAGAAGGTCAATCCATCATGACCTGGAGCCAGCTTTCCTCCGCGGCTTTCCAAGGTAATTTTTCCGTTTATCGTTCCAGGGACTTCTGGTTCAGCATCATTTTTGCCAACTTTTTCAGGTAAAACATTTGGAGCAAAGTTTAAATCTGTTGACTGGCCAAAGGTGATACTCTTCCAGACCAAATTTTCGGTCCCCTTATTTTCTTGGGCATCAGTCGTTCCTGCCGCAAATACCGAGGGAATTGTACTGCCCACCAATAGAATGGCTAAGGTTATACTGCGAATTTTACCTAATACCGTCAAGACACTCACTCTCCCTTTTTTCATAGGCACTGCTGAATTTTGGTGTTGATTTCCGCTCCAGCGGCTCGCTTTCCCCGGGCGTGCCGGAGAGCCTCTTCGGCCCCGTACTCCCCTCAGTACACTGAAATTCATCCTCGAATCCGCCGACGCACGAAGAAAATGCGATAGCACAAGGAAAGCAGCCATGAACTTTCTTCGCACAAAATTATGCGATAGCATAATTGAGGATTTTCGAGGATTCGAGCGCCTTCCGCTCCAATCAACAGAGTTAAAAAAAATCAACATTAGCGTTTATTTGAGCCTTTTCAAAATCTCTTACGTACCACATACCAGTTTTCCTAATTCGCAAACGTTTTCAAAAAATCCGAATTAAATTCTTTCAAGTTCCCCCTTTTTATGCTTCCTTTAGTGTTCAGGGATATTATATAAAAGACTAGCATTTTGTCCATTCAAAATTTTTAGCAAATTGTTTGGTTTTTATCGCTTTTACAATTCCTTTCTAAAGGATGACCGGGAATCAAAAAAAGCCAGCCAATTTGGCTGACTTTTTTTGTCAAATATTATTTAAGATTGATATTAGTGTATTACGTTCTTGCTCCGTCAACCCTACTAGAGGTAGTCTGACAGAGCCTACATCTAATCCCTTAATTTGTAAGGCGGTCTTAACAGGTGCAGGACTAGGGGCAGCAAATAACTCTTGGACTAATGGCAACAGCTGTTGGTGTAATTTTGCAGCCTCTTGAACTTTTCCTTCGAAAAATGAGCCAACCATTCTTTGTATTTCATTTCCAATTACATGAGATGCCACAGAAACTATTCCGGCACCCCCAATGGACAGAACCGGGATGGTCATGCTGTCATCTCCACTGTATAAATCGAAGTCTTCATCAGTACCTGCAATAATTTTTGTCATTGCATTTAAATCGCCACTTGCTTCCTTTACTGCAACAATATTTGGTATTTTGGATAAACGAATCACTGTTTCAGGAGATATGGTAACAACTGATCTACTGGGAATATTGTAGATCATAACTGGAAGCGTTGTTGCCTCCGCCACTGCTTGGAAATGCTGATATAAGCCTTCTTGATTTGGTTTGTTATAATAGGGAGCTACAACCATGATTCCATCGACTCCAAGCTGTTCCGCTTTCTTGGTCAACTCAATGGAAGCATAGGTATTGTTGCTGCCAGTACCTGCAATGACAGGAATTCTTTTATTAACCACCTTAACAACATGTGCAAACAAAGCCAGTTTTTCCTCTTTTGATAATGTTGGCGATTCACCAGTAGTACCTGCGATCACAAGTGATTCGCTCCCATTATCAATTAAATAATTAACTAGCTTTGTGGTTTTTGCAAAATCAATATGCCCCTTATGGTCAAAAGGGGTTACCATTGCCGTAGATACTCTCCCGAAATGAACCATTATCTTACTCCTCTCAAACCACTGGTTAGTAGCCTGCTAAATTGACTAATAAGCCTTTTTACCAGTTTATATATCGGAAAGATTATATTCCATGGTCTCTTCCTCTAATTGAAAGGCATCATGTAATGCATTAACCGATTTTACTAGATCATCCTGTTTAACTAATACCCAAATGGTTGTATGACTATCAGCCGATTGCAGGATTCGAATGCCTTGATCAGATAAGGCTGATACAATTTTGGAGGTTACCCCTGGTACACCTGCTATCCCTGCCCCTACAACGGATACTTTTGCACAATGCCTTTCGACAACCGGTTCATGGCCTAAATCCTGTAATACTTTTATGGCACGATCAGCCATTTCATCCGTCACCGTATATACGACACTATTAGGAGATATGTTGATAAAGTCTACGCTGATTTGTTCATTTGCCATTGCTTTAAACACTTCAGCCTGCAAATAATATTGCTCTTTTTTCGCAAATACTTTAATTTGTGTGACATTGGATACATGAGCGATTCCGGTAACTAGCCGTTCCCTAATATCACTACCGCGATTTTGCTTATTTAAGGAAGTAACCAATGTACCCGGTGTTTCCGAATAGGTTGAACGGATACGAATTGGCACCTTGGCCTGCATGGCAATTTCCACGGCTCTTGGATGAATGACTTTAGCTCCCTGATAAGCCATGTTACAAACCTCATTATAGGTTACGACAGATAGCGGCCGAGCATTTTCAACAATGCGCGGGTCTGCGGTCATAATGCCTTCTACATCGGTAAAGATATCAATCCACTCTGCGTTTAGAGCTGCTCCGAGCGCAGCTGCAGAGGTATCACTCCCGCCGCGGCCAATCGTTGTTACATCCCCATTTTTTGCGGCACCTTGGAAGCCGGCAACAACAATCACATCATGGTTTTCTAGTTCTCTTAACAAACGGTCGCATTTCATTTCGATAATTTTAGCATTCGTATGATCACTGTTTGTTCGGAATCCTGCTTGAGCACCAGTTAATGCAGCTGCGTGAATTCCGCTTTCCAAAAGCATATTCGTGAAAACCACACTAGAAATTACTTCGCCGCAGGACAGAAGCAAATCATGTTCCCGCTTTGATATCTTACTTAAATTACCGCCTACTAAAGAAAGAAGGGTATCAGTTGCGTAAGCATCTCCGCTCCTGCCCATCGCCGAAACCACCACTACCACTTTATAGCCTTCAGCGATTGCTTTTTCTATGTGGCGTTGTGCGTGTTTTCTGCTTTTTTCATCTCTCACAGATGTACCGCCAAATTTTTGTACAATGATCTTCATAGTGATCCCAAACCTGCCTTTATTGATGTTGCTTATTTTACTAAGCCTAATTTGACTAAACTTTCGGCAATTTGTACAGAATTCCAGGCTGCGCCCTTGAGGAGGTTATCGGATACTACCCACATATGAAAACCGCGGGCTTCATCTATGTCTTTCCGAATACGACCTACAAAAACCTCATTTTTTCCTACGCAATCAGCAGGCATTGGATAAACTTGATTTTCTGGATCATCCTGCAGCACGACACCAGGCGCATCCTTTAACAATGCTTTAATTTCATCCGCACTAACTCCGTCCGCCTCAATCTCAAAATACACAGATTCTGAATGCCCTACAGGGACTGGAAGCCGGACACAAGTAGCAGAAACCTGAAGCTCTGGTAAATGCATTATTTTCTTTGTCTCATTTATCATTTTCATTTCTTCGAATGTATAACCATTTTCTTGGAATTTATCAATTTGCGGAATAGCATTAAATGCAATTTGATAATGTTTTTTATCAGCTTTTACTGGAAGAAGCTTTGGCTCAAATGCTTCATCTGCTAAAACAGCCTTTGTTTCATCCATAAGTTCCTGGATGGCAGCAGCACCCGCTCCAGACACTGCTTGGTAAGTGGAAACGATCACTTTTTTCAAGCCATATTGTTTGCGAATTGGTTCTAAAGCTACCACCATTTGGATGGTAGAACAGTTAGGGTTGGCGATAATCCCATTATGAGTTTTCAAATCGTCTTCGTTTACTTCTGGGACAACTAACGGCTTATCAGCATCCATACGGAATGCACTTGTGTTGTCCACAACGATTGCTCCACGTTTAGCTGCCTCTGGGGCCAGTTCTTTAGAGACACTGCCGCCAGCACTGAATAGAGCAATATCAACCCCTTCAAAGCTTTCAGGTTTTGCCTCTTGAATAGTGATTTCCTCACCATTAACTGTTACTTTTTTGCCTGCTGAACGTGATGATGACAATAGTGTTAGCTTGCTTACAGGGAAGTTTTGCTTAACTAGTGTATTGATCATTTGTTGTCCAACTGCACCTGTTGCCCCTACAACAGCAACGTGAAATCCATTTTGCTGATTCATACTATGTTTCCCCTTCCTATACTAGCTGGTCACTTCTTCTCGATTTACTCCAGCGTTTCAATTATTGGTAACTCACCAGCGGGTCCTGCTCTCAAAAATGAACCCACTGATGAATGATTAATCTATTTTATCATATTCTATTAAAGAAATAACCATATTTATATAGGGAATTAAATTAGTCACCATCTTTATAACGTTCTACCAAAACAGGCTGGATCTGCCTTCCTTCTAGAGCTGCTTCCACGGTTTCAACCAACATGGTCATTCTAGCCACCATGGAGTTCGGCTTCTTAATTGGATCATCTTGGCCGTATGGTATAAAGAAAATATTTTTGGTAGCCATTAACCTCATTAAATTAACCCCATTTAGGCCAAGTGCATCGTTGGTCGATATCCCAAGTACCACTGGTTTTAAATTTCGCAAGGTTGCTTTTGCTGCCATTAATACGGGACTATCATTCATTGCATTGGCAAATTTACTCATAGATACGCCTGTTAGTGGCGCAATAACCATGCAATCGAGTGGGATTTTTGGTCCTAAGGGTTCGGCCTTAACGATTGAATCGATGACTTTATTGCCTGTTAAATCTTCGATCCGTTCTACCCAATCCTCCCCTTTGCCAAACCTAGTATCAGTATTTTTAACTGTGTGTGTCACTACTGGCACCACTTCTGCTCCGGCTTGCACAAGCTTCTCTATTTCTGGAAAAACAGCATCATACGTACAATGGGAGCCGGTTAAACCAAATCCAATTCTCTTACCTTGTAAACTCATTTTCCTTTCCCCTTTCGGTTCGTAAGGTCATCCTGGAGTAATTGCGAAAGAACATCCGCTAGAATTTGCCCAGCGGTTTTTGGGGCTACGATTCCTGGCAGACTGGGCGCTAGCAATGCTTTTATGCCTCGCTTTTCTGCGTAACGGAAATCGGTCCCTCCTGGTTTTGAGGCAATGTCAATAATCAAGGTATGGGGCGGCAGCTTTGAAATCACAGCAGCACTGACAATTTGATAGGGTATGGTATTAATTAAAATATCTGTGTCAGCCACTTCTTTGACAATATTGCTTAGATGAAACGGTGTGACACCCATTTCTGTAATTCTAGCAAGGTGTTCACTTTTTCTTGCTCCAACTTTGACTTTTGCACCAAGGGCATGAAATGCTCTGGCAGTGCTCATTCCACACCTTCCCAATCCTAACACGGTGATGTTCGACCCATGGATTGTGAAGTCAGTATGCTGAATCGCCATCATGATTGTGCCTTCAACGGTTGGAATGGAATTATAGATAGCAACATCATCCCTTGAAAATAGCTGAATTAAAGTTCGTTTAGATTGCTTTACTATTTCATTTAGATAGGAATTGCTTATTCCAGAATAAATCGTGCAATACTCAGGGGTTTTTGAAAGTATGTCTTCCGTCAAAACAACCTTCTCATTGGAAAAAATTGTTTCCACCTGTCCTTCTTGATTGGTGCCTGCAACTGGCAAAATAATCGCATCTATATTAGCAAAATCAACCTCATCTAACTTTTCCTTGACCGCTCCTGTAAAAGCATGGTCAAGCTGCTCAAAACCAATTAGCGATAAACGTGCATCTAATTCCGTTAATTTCCGGATAATTTCCAGTTGCCTGGCATCCCCGCCGATAATGGCTATCTGCATTCCTGTCAGCATGAAAGCATTCACCTTCTTTTATTAAAATCCTGCAGAAATTCGTATTGCTTTATCACTTCCACATCTTATGTAAGAACCAACCAAACTGTGAGTTTTCCTGCCTATGAAAATAAAAAAAGCCCAAGCAAAAGTTGTTTTGCTTGGGCTTTTATCACAAAAAGATGTTTCTATCCAATTTTCGCAAACTTTCCAGAGTTACCTATTATTCCTCTGGTACATCTATAATAATCATATCCGAGCCAATTTTTTTGATATGCTGCCAAGGAACCCTAATTTCTTCTCCTTGTTTTCGGAAACCAAACCATTTCAATGACGGTATTAACAAGGCCTGAATTTGTCCTGTTGACTCGTTAATCTCTAAATCGGTTTGACCGAGCACACCAAGACGTTCTGCCTTCTTTACATCCACTATTTCTTTACCGCTTAATTCACTTAGTCTCATTTTAAGTGGCTCCTCCTCTCCTTTTCTACTAGTGTATAGCGGGAAGTCCCACTTTAGACTAACGAAAAGGAAAGTGAACAATCGGTATAAGCTAATGAATTATAGCATTTATCTTAAATTTACAGGCAAATCCCCGTCCGGACTTACCAATGAAACTGAAAAATGATCATTAAACACTTTTCTTGCCATTTCGTCCACACCGGTTTTTGTAACCTGGTCAATTTCATCGATAATCTCATCTAATGTACGATGACGCTTTAAGAGAAGCTCATTCTTGCCATTTCGGCTCATGCGGCTATTAGTGCTTTCTAAGCTGAGCATGAGTCCTCCTTTGAGTTGCTCCTTGCTGTTGGTAAGTTCCTTCTCCGTAATGCCGTCTTGTTTCAATTTTTCCAGTGTTTCCTGAATGGTATCAAACAAGACATTAAGCTGCTTTGCGCCTGTTCCTCCATAAATCGTGACAATCCCGCTATCCTGATAAGCGGAATGATAAGAGAAAATGGAATAAGCTAATCCCCTTTGTTCCCGAACATCTTGAAATAATCTTGAGCTCATGCTGCCGCCCAATATATTATTCAAGGTGATCAAACTATAAACGTCCTCATGCCCCACTTTTAAGCCTTCGAAACCGATACATAAATGAGCCTGCTCGGTATCTTTCTTTTTAGACTTGCGATTCGCATGAAAAACGGGTGGATTTTCTATTGTTTCCTGGTTTCCTCCTTCATAGGACCCAAAATACTTTTCCACTTCATAAATAAAGGCTTCCGGTACATTCCCCGCTATGGAGATTACGACGTTTTCTGGGATATATCTTTGATGAATATAATCCTTAAGTGATTGACCAGTAAAGGTATTAAGTGTTTGCTCTGTGCCAAGAATCGGATATCCAAGCGGGTGGTTTCCATATACCGCCTGGCTTAGCAAATCATGAACAATGTCATCCGGAGTATCTTCGTACATTTTTATTTCTTCAAGAACTACATTTCTTTCCTTTGTTAATTCTTCATCTACAAAGGTGGAGTTGAAGAACATATCTGCTAATACATCCAAGGCAAATTTTGAATGTGTATCGAGAACCTTTGCATAATAGCAAGTATACTCTTTCGAGGTGAATGCATTCACCTGGCCACCAATGCTGTCAAAGGATTCAGCTATTTCTTTAGCCGATTTGGTGGTTGTTCCTTTGAAAAACATGTGTTCAAGGAAATGGGATACCCCGTTTGTTTCTGGATTTTCATTTCTAGAACCAGTTCCAATCCAGATTCCAATTGCAACGGACCGAACGCTAGGAATTTGTTCTAGAACAATTCTTACTCCATTTTGGCATGTGTGTTTATTTATCAATCGACTTCCTCCTGTCTATACAGCGGATGCTCGTATCCAATACTTAATTATACCTATAATGACTATTTTATCCAACTTTTAGATATCCTTTCCTCCTATTTCAAAATTCTTTCTTCATTCATTAGTTCTGAAACCGTTCCAATCTTTAAATTCTTTTTCTCAATCTCCGTAATTAACTGATCAAGGGCTTTAGCAGTGGATTCCGTAGGATGCATTAAAATCATCGATCCATTATCCACTTTGGTGATCACACGGTTTATAAGAGCGGCAGGAGTTGGCCTTTGCCAATCAATGGTATCTACTGTCCACAAAACGGTTTTCATGTTTAATTCGTTGGCAATCTTGACCGTTTCATCACGATAACTACCACTTGGCGGTCCAAACCATATACTTTTCTGCTCCGTTACTGCTTCAATAATGTCATTTGTTTTGGTAATTTGCTCTCTGGTTTGAGAAGCGGTTAACTTTGCCATATCAGGGTGGGAATACGAATGGTTTCCCACCTCATGTCCCGCACTAACAATCATTTTGGCAAGCTCGGGATTTTTTTTCACCCAATTCCCTTCAAGAAAAAAACTGGCCGATATATGATGCTCTTTTAATGTTTTAAGAATGTCCGGCAAAAATTCATTCCCCCACGCAACATTGATAATAAACGATACCATCGGTTTATCAGGATGGCCCCTGTAAATGGGTGAAGGAGGTAAATCTTCCAAATGTACTTTTGGTTTTACTTGTGTATATACAAGCCGATCCTTATCAAAAACACCATTTTTCCTCATATTCTTATAAGATGCTTCTATGTCTACCTTTAAACCGTTATATCCAGGCATCGCTTTCCATACCTGGTCAATTTTTGCGTCAGACGGTGGTTTTTCATATGTAGGTGCATTTTTAACAATACTTTGATAAAGTGAATCCGAACCATTAGCTACAGGCAGGGCGGATTCTGTTAATTCAGCCAGATAATGATTCACTATGGGATTATTTACAAAAACTAAAGCAGCCAAACCAACTATAAACAAAATAAGCACCTTTCTCATCATCCCGTTCCCCCCTCCATACAGAATATGTAATAGAAGGACAAGGTAGAACGAAATTAACAAAAGGGCAGCTTGATCCCTAAGTCCGCGAAGCGCCGGGAGCGATTTAAAACCAAATATAACTCGACCTAATCAAAAAAGTCAGGGGTCTCCTGACTTTTTTTGTGGATAACAGCAGGCACAAGCCCAATCCCGGTTATTGTTTTTCTTCTGCTTTCTCACGCTGCTCTTTTAATACAGCTTTTCTAGATAAGTTGACACGTCCTTGCTTATCGATTTCAGTAACTTTAACAAGTATTTCATCGCCAAGTTTAACCACATCTTCAACTTTACCTACACGTTCCTCAGCAAGTTCTGATATGTGAACTAATCCGTCTTTGCCGGCAAAAATCTCAACGAAAGCACCAAACTTTTCAATCCGTTTAACCTTACCAAGGTATAATTGTCCAACAACCACTTCTCGGACAAGATCCTCAATAATACTTTTTGCCTTTTGGTTCATCTCTGAATTTGCAGAGGCGATAAAGATGGTACCATCCTGTTCAATGTCAATTTTAACGCCAGTCTCTTCAATGATTTTATTGATTTGTTTACCGCTTGGTCCGATAACGTCACGAATTTTATCCGGATTAATGGTCATCGTTAGAATTTTTGGAGCAAATTGTGACAGTTCAGCACGTGGCTCCGAAATCGTAGACAGCATATGGTCTAAGATTTGCATTCTTCCTTTTTTGGCCTGTTGCAATGCTTCTTCTAAAATTTCTCTAGAGAGACCTTCAATCTTAATATCCATTTGCAGTGCGGTAACGCCTTTGGCCGTCCCAGCAACCTTAAAGTCCATGTCTCCTAAGTGGTCTTCCATTCCTTGTATATCGGTTAAGACTGTATAATGTTCACCCGACTTTACAAGACCCATAGCAATTCCTGCAACTGGTGCTTTAATTGGCACACCTGCATCCATCATAGCGAGTGTGCTGCCGCAGATACTTGCTTGCGAGGTTGAACCGTTTGATTCTAAAACTTCTGAAACAAGACGAATGGTATATGGGAAATCCTTTTCTGAAGGAATGACCGGTTCAAGGGCGCGTTCTCCCAATGCACCATGCCCAATTTCGCGGCGACCAGGCCCACGGATTGGTCCTGTTTCCCCCACACTAAAGGAAGGGAAGTTATAGTGGTGCATAAAACGTTTTTCTTCTTCAATTCCTAACCCATCAAGAATTTGAACGTCGCCCATGGCCCCAAGCGTACAAATACTTAAAGCTTGTGTCTGCCCTCTCGTGAATAGCCCTGATCCATGGGTACGAGGCAAAATTCCAACCTGAGAGGATAATGGACGTATTTCATCAATTTTCCGTCCATCCGGGCGGACTTTTTCAACAGTGATTAGGCGTCGCACTTCTCCTTTAACAATTTTGTCAAGGATTTGTTTAACTTGCTTCAAATCTTCATCTGTTGCCTCTTGTTCTTCATATTTACCCAACACGTATTTTTTTACTTCATTGATTGCATCTTCGCGGGCATGCTTCTCTTGTACCTGAATCGCTTTGACCATATCCGCTTCGCATAATTGTCTTACTTCAGCTTCTAACGCAGCATCGATTTCATACAGAGTTATCTGCATCTTTTCTTTACCGATTTCAGCAGCGATTTTTTCTTGAAAATCAATTAATCGCTTAATTTCTTCATGTCCATACATGATGGCTTCGAGCATGACCTCTTCAGGCACCTCATTGGCACCTGCTTCAACCATGTTAATGGCATCTTTGGTACCGGCAACTGTTAAATTAATATCGCTTTTTTCAGCTTGGTGTACTGTTGGATTGATGACAAATTGGTTGTCTACCCTTCCTACCACAACTCCAGCAATTGGCCCTTCAAACGGTATATCTGAAACACTAAGTGCTAAAGAAGAGCCCACCATAGCTGCCATTTCCGGTGAACAATCCTGATCGACACTCATGACCATGCTGATCACCTGTACATCGTTTCGGAATCCGTCGGCAAATAGCGGGCGAATTGGCCGGTCAATAAGGCGGCTAGCCAAAATGGCTTTTTCACTTGGGCGGCCTTCACGTTTGATAAAGCCACCAGGGATTTTACCAACAGCATATAACCGTTCCTCATAATTAACGGTTAAAGGAAAAAAGTCTAAATTCTTTGGCTCTTTAGAAGCCGTTGCTGTGCTTAATACAGCAGTATCTCCATATCGGACTAATACCGCGCCGTTTGCTTGTTTCGCAAGTTGTCCAATTTCGACTGTTAACTTACGTCCGGCCCAATCAATGGAGTACACGTGTTTCGTTTGTTCCATAATTTTACCCCTCTCAATCTAATCACTTGGGAGGATGATGCAAAAGTCAAATTACTGCCATCATCTTGCCAAATTACAAATAATATAATAAAGCGAAATCGCTTAAGTTTAAGGCATAAAGTATATCTATAGTATAGACAAAAAAGTCCGACTTAAAAATTATGTATATTGGAAATAATTTTATCCTTTTTACGGCTAATAAAAAAGCGGGAAAAATCCCGCTTCTGTAAACTAACGACGTAGGCCAAGCTTATTAATTAACACGCGGTAACGCTGTACATCTTTGTTACGTAGGTATGTTAAAAGATTACGACGTTTACCAACCATTTTCAAAAGACCGCGGCGTGAATGATGATCCTTTTTGTGAGTACGCAAGTGGTCGTTTAAGTTGTTGATTTGTTCAGTAAGGACAGCGATTTGAACTTCTGCAGATCCTGTGTCGTTCTCATGAGTTTTGTACTCATTAATAATTTCATTTTTACGTTCTTGAGTGATTGCCATCCATGTTCACCTCCTAAAATTACAATCCCCATTTACCGAGCAAGCGTCGGTGACTCGACTTGCCAAGCAAAGGTTATTTTTAATACGTATTTAAGAATACCGTGTTTTTTTTAAAAAAGCAAGTTTAAAACGTGAATATATTACAAGAAATATGTTTTTTTCATCATATATTAGAAAATTTGTCGCTTTTTTTGAAGTATTGAAGAGCTATTCGTTTATCCTGTTCAATTTGCTGTACGAGCTCTTCGATTCCTGAAAATTTCTTTTCTTCACGCTGGTAGCGATGCCACTCAACAATTACTTTCTCTCCATAGATATCCTGATGGAAATCAAATAGATGAACCTCAACCGAAAGCTTAACGGCCTCTTTATTAAACGTCGGTCTGTAGCCGACATTGCAAACACCGTTATACCAATGATTCTTTACTCTTAATCTGACAGAGTAGACACCAGTTGGCGGAATCATGTATTCACCTGATATATCAACATTAGCAGTAGGAAATCCGATTGTCCTGCCCCGTTTATCACCATGTACAACGATCCCGCAAGTAGTATAAAACCTACCAAGCAGCGGCGGAAGATCGGCTACATTTCCTTCCTTGATCAGCTTACGTATTCTGGTTGAACTAACCTTCTCATTCCCCTCTGTAAACTTTGGGACCACTGAGTAGGAAAACATTTCTCTGGAATGAAACGGCAAGGTCTCCATGGTTCCTTTTCCCATTCTTCCGTAGGTGAAATCAAAGCCAGCTGCAACATGTTTGACATTTAAGCCAATAATATATTGATCAACAAATTCTTGTGGAAGTAAATTAGCGAACTCCGGAGTAAAACGAACTATAAATAAATAATCAACTCCAAGGTCAGCTATTTTGTTGATTTTTTCCGCTAAAGGGGTAATCGACTGCACATGCTTGTCACTTTTCCCCAAGACCACGGAAGGATGCGGGTAAAAAGTCATAACAGCACTTTGCAGACCTTTTTCATCTGCTTGTTTTTTAGCTTCAGCAATCACTTGTTGATGACCACGATGGACACCGTCAAAATAGCCAAGGGCCATTGCCAGTGGCGGCAATTGGGTTACTCCCAGGTTTAATGGAAACTCAAGCTTTACTACTTCCAATTGAACTTCACCTTTTCTATCCGTACCTTTTTCTATTCGTTCCGTAACACCTTTAATGGTTTGAGCAAGTCTGGCTTACTAGGATGTTTAGTATAGATAGCCAACGCCCGTCCATCTGGAGTTTCTGCAACAATTGGTTCATTACAATTTAATAAGTGGTCTGGAATTTTTAATAGCGCACCATTTTTCACTTTCTCTGCTACTGTATCATTAATCATCATTTTCGGCAAATAAGAAAGTGCCATTTCTAATGGTCTTAGATAGTCGGATAATATTCCCTCTTCCATTAGATTTTCGATTTGCTCAAATGTCAAACAATCGTTAAGGGTAAACGAAGCCGACCTAATTCTGATCAGTGATGACATATGCGCAGGAAAACCTAAAGCTTCCCCAATCATGACGGCTAATGTCCGAATATATGTCCCTTTACTGCAGTTTACACGAAATTTAAATTGGATGATTTCTCCGGTAAATTCTGTTCGGTCATCGAGTAATTCATTTGAGTAAATGGTTACCCTTCTTGTTGGCCGTTCGACTTGAATCCCTTTACGGGCATATTCATAAAGCCGAACTCCCCCTACTTTAACAGCAGAATACATCGGTGGTGTTTGTTCAATTTCACCCGTTAACGACTTTAGAACGTTTAGTATCTCTTCACGGGTAATAGTTCGGTCTACTTGTTTTTTCTCCACTATTTCTCCTGAGGCATCTTCGGTTGTCGTAGAAAACCCAATAGTTACTTCACCCTCGTAGGCTTTTCCGGCATCTGTGATATATTCGGCAACTTTGGTGGCCTTCCCAATGCAAATTGGAAGGACACCAGTCACATCCGGATCTAGTGTCCCCGTATGCCCGATTTTCTTCATTCTTAGAATCTTTCTTAGCTTAAACACACAATCGTGACTAGTTAACCCGGCAGGTTTAAATAATGGTAAAATCCCTTCCAATTTTTATAAAAAACTCCTTTCCAATCCGAAAAAAATGGATAGACAAGCGTCTATCCATTCCTCCCTTTTTTACACGAGGTCCAATTCATTCTTAGGAGCTGCCTCGCCTCGTTAACAAAGCAAATTACTTTTCATCCTTCGATTCTGTCTGTTGTTCATCGAACTGAATTTGATGAAGCAATGTTTCAATCCTATTCCCATAATCAATCGACTCATCGAATTCAAAAATTATTTCTGGCGTTTTACGCAATCGGATTCGATGGCCAATTTCAGTTCGAATAAAGCCCTTTGCTTTTGCTAAGCCTTTTAGCGTATTCTCCTTTTGCTCATCGTCACCTAATACAGAAATATATACTTTTGCTTGTTGCAAGTCTCCTGTTACTTGAACATCCGTGACTGTTACAAAGCCGATGCGTGGATCCTTGATTTTTCGGCCAATGATGTCACTTAGTTCTTTTTTCATTTGTTCTCCAACACGATTTGCTCTAAGGCTCATCACATTCACCTCTTATTTAAAGCCATTCTATTTCGGTGATTGTCCTCTCTATCTCTGGAAACGAATCAATTAGCTTTAATGCGTTTTGCAATTCCTGTTCCACCCCAATTTTTGCTTGGGCTACGGCTACAATGGCTATTTTAGTCCGCTGCCATACATCGTGGAAGTCTACCTCAGAGGCTGAAACATTAAATTTCTGTTTCAGGCGAGTAAGAATTCGCTGCAAAACGGCTCGTTTCTCTTTCAAGGAGTGGGCATCGTAGATGATGCATTCACAAACGGCGGCACCGATTATCATTTCCGTTCAATTTCCTCCATTACGAACGCTTCAATCACGTCGCCTTCCTTGATATCATTAAAGTTCTTAATGGTAATACCACATTCATAACCATGTGATACTTCTTTCGCATCATCTTTAAAACGTTTTAATGCGTCAATTTCACCTTCAAAGATGACAATTCCGTCCCGGATAACACGAATACCACTATCACGAGTAAGTTTTCCATCGGTTACATAAGAACCTGCAATTGTACCAACCTTAGATACTTTAAAGGTTTGTCGGACCTCAGCCTGACCAATGATTTTTTCTTGGAATTCAGGATCAAGCATACCCTTCATTGCTGCTTCCATTTCTTCAATTACTTTATAGATGATTCGGTGCAAACGAACATCTACCTTCTCAGACTCAGCAGCACGTTTAGCGTTAGCATCTGGGCGAACATTAAATCCAATCACAATGGCATTGGAAGCAGAGGCAAGGGTAATATCCGATTCGTTAATAGCTCCAGTACCGCTATGGATAATTTTAATTACGACGCCCTCAACATCAATCTTTAATAAAGAAGCAGCCAATGCTTCTGCAGAACCTTGAACATCTGCTTTAATAATGATGTTGAGGTCCTTCATTTCGCCTTGTTTTAATTGCTCAAATAAGTTATCTAAACTAACTTTGGTTTTCTCACCACGTTGGGCTGCAAGAGCCTGCTGTGCACGCACTTCGCCAACATGGCGGGCCGTTTTTTCATCGTCAAACACTACGAATCGGTCTCCGGCCTGCGGCACTTCATTCAGTCCTGTAATTTCAACTGGAGTTGATGGGCCAGCATCCTTTACTCTTCGTCCTAAATCGTTGACCATCGCTCTGACCCGTCCATGTGTATTACCCACTACGATTGGATCACCGATTTTTAATGTACCATTTTGGACAAGCAAAGTCGCTATCGAACCACGGCCCTTATCCAATCTTGCTTCAATAACTGTTCCAACAGCATTGCGATTCGGATTTGCCTTATATTCTTCGACTTCGCTTACTAAAAGAATCATTTCCAGCAAATTATCGATTCCTTCACCGGTTTTAGCGGATAACGGAACAAAAATAGTGTCTCCGCCCCATGCTTCTGCAACTAATCCATGCTCGGTAAGCTCTTGCATTACACGGTCAGCATTGGCATCCGGCTTATCCATTTTATTCACTGCGACAATAATTGGCACTTCGGCCGCTTTCGCGTGGTTGATTGCTTCAACAGTTTGCGGCATAACGCCGTCATCTGCTGCAACAACTAGTATGGTAATATCTGTTATTTGCGCTCCGCGGGCACGCATGGTTGTAAAAGCAGCGTGTCCAGGTGTATCTAAGAACGTAATTTTTTTGCCATTTTCAATTACCTGGTAAGCACCAATATGCTGGGTAATCCCTCCTGCTTCACCCTCGGTAACCTTTGTATTACGGATGGAGTCAAGCAGGGTGGTTTTACCATGGTCAACGTGGCCCATGATTGTGACAACAGCTGGGCGTTCAACTAGGCTCTCAGGAGCATCTTCTGTAAAGTAAACTTCTAAATCAGTTGTATCGACCTTAATTTCTTCTTCTACTTCTACTCCATACTCGCTGGCAATCAGTTCAATTGCGTCTTTATCCAATGCCTGATTGATGGTTGCCATAACCCCAAGCAAGAACAACTTCTTGATAATCTCTGAAGGCTCTCGATGGAGCTTCTTACCTAGTTCAGCAACTGTCAGCGACTCGCTAAAAGTAATTTTAGAAGGAAGTTCCTTTTCCTTTTTCTTTTGCGGTGCTGCTTGCTGCTGGACAGGCGGTTGGTTTTTCCGCCTATTATTATTATGATTCCGATTTTGATGTTGATTATGATTAGGCTTATTTTTTCCTTTACCTGGTTGAAAGGCTTTATTTTCTTTCGACTGGTATTCCTGATCGTGCTTTTTGCCTTCTTTTGTTTTTGGCGGTGCTGCAACCTTTACTTTTGATGGAACTGCTAACTTATCATCATCTTCCTCAAAAGCCTTAGGATTAGTTTTTGGTTGGACTGCCGGTTTTTTGGACATGTTTTGCCCTGTAGGACGTGGATTATTGGATCGTTTTGGCTGTGAAGCATTTCCTTGTATTTGCTGTGAGGAGTTGCTTTCTTTTTTAGCGTAGACTGAATCCAGCTTTTTAATGTCTCCAGCTTCTAAAGTTGCCATATGGTTTGAAACCTCTACATCCATTTCTTTTAACTTCGTGATAATTTCCTTACTGGAAAGGTTGTGTTTTTTTGCATACTCATAAACACGCATTTTACTCATTCATTTCACCCCCGCAAGATTTAATCGAGCAACGTTACCAGTTTTTTGGCAAATCCATCATCTAAAACAGCTACAACAACGCGGGCTTCTTTGCCAATTGCCTGGCCAAGAAGATAACGATTTTCTACTAATTTTATTGGAACAGAATACGAATTACATTTATCTGTAATTTTTTTTGTCGTATTTTGAGATGCATCTGCAGATAATAAAACGAGTTTAGCATTCCCACTGCGAATTTGCTTCACAGTTAACTCTTCACCTGATATGATTTTCCGTGCTCGATTGGCCAACCCTAAAAAAGACATCCATTGATTTTGTCTCATTTGGCAGACCCGTTCTCCTTTTCAATCAGTTTAAGAAGTTCATCATAAAGAGTTTCATCTATTGACACTTCTAAATGATTGGATAGGATATTTTTTTTCTTTGCCAGCAGGACTGCCTCCTTATCTTTGGATAAGTAAGCTCCTCTGCCGGATTTTTTCCCTGTTAAATCGATAGATACTTCGCCTTCTTTTGAGCGAACAATGCGAACGAGTTCTTTTTTCGGTTTCATTTCACCGGTTGCCACACATTTGCGCATCGGAACTTTTCTTTTCGTGTTCACGATTATTCACCCCAAACTTATTCTAGCTCTTCGTCATAATCAAAATCTGGCTCAACAGGTTCATCAAACAACCTAATTGTTTCCTCACGAGGATAGATTCCCTTTTCACGAGCTTCTGATTCAGATTTAATATCTATTTTCCAACCAGTTAATTTCGCGGCCAGCCGGGCATTTTGTCCACGTTTGCCGATAGCAAGAGATAATTGATAATCCGGCACCACGACTGTGGTTGCTTTCTCCGCTTCACTAACCATTACGTCAAGAACTTTAGACGGACTAAGTGCATTTGCAACGAAAACAACTGGGTCATCAGACCATTTTACAATATCAATTTTTTCACCTTTTAATTCATTTACGACAGCCTGTACTCTTGCGCCTTTTGGCCCAACACAAGCTCCGACTGGGTCCACTTCTGGATTATCAGAGTGGACTGATATTTTCGAGCGGTCTCCAGCTTCACGAGCAACCGATTTAATTTCAACTGTGCCATCGTATATTTCCGGCACTTCAATCTCAAACAGGCGTTTCAAGAGACCGGGATGTGTACGGGATACAAAAATTTGCGGTCCCTTCGTTGTTTTTTCCACTTTCGTGATAAACACCTTAATGCGATCATGCGGCTTGTATCGTTCATTTGGCATTTGTTCATTCACCGGCAATAACGCCTCAATTTTCCCAAGGCTTACATAAATAAACTTGGAGTCAAGCCTTTGTACAATGCCAGTCATTATATCTTCTTCACGATCAATAAATTCGGAATAGATAATCCCTCTCTCAGCTTCCCTAACACGTTGGGTAACCACTTGTTTGGCGGTTTGGGCTGCGATTCTACCAAAATCTTTTGGAGTCACTTCCATCTCGACAACATCTTCTACTTGATAGTTGGGATTAAGTCTTCTTGCATCCTCAATAGATATTTCCAGACGAGGATCAAAAACTTCATCTACTACTTCTTTACGCGCAAACACACGCATCGTTCCTGTTTGTAAATTAAGGTCAATTCTTACGTTTTGTGCCTGATTGAAATTGCGGCGGTATGCCGAAATAAGTGCAGCTTCAATCGCATCAGTTAACACGTCTCTGGAAATGCCTTTTTCTTTTTCCAGTATTGTAAGAGCATCTAATAATTCGCTGCTCATTTGTTTGTATCCCCCTATCCTTATATTTTATTTTTCAACTTTGAGATTTTTCATGTTCCAGCGCCCTAGTGGCTATTGTTCTTCGCTTTTCTATGAAAAAGTAACAGCCAGGCGTGCATTAGCCATTTTTTCAACAGGTATTTCAATCGTTTTCTTCCGGGTCTTAATTTTGACTTCCACTTTTACAATCTGTCCGTCATATTCAAGTAAGGTCCCTTCAAACGTTTTCTCCCCATTTATAGGCTCATATGTTTTGATAAAGACATTTTTCCCAATTGCTTTAAGAAAATCTTTTTCTTTTTTTAATGGACGCTCTGCTCCAGGTGATGATACTTCAAGAAAATAGTTATGAGGAATAGGATCGACCTCATCAAGCTTTTCGCTTAGCCGTTCGCTGACAAGACCACAATCTTCAATATCTACTCCTGTTTCTTTATCGATATATACGCGAAGAAACCAGCTTTTTCCTTCCTTCACATACTCAATATCCACTAATTCCAAGTTAAGTTCTTGAAAAATTGGTGCAGCCAGCTCTTCTACCACTTCTGTAATTTTGCTCATGTTAGACCTCCTTTTCCACCCATATTCTATGTAGTTATTTCAAATGCCATTAAAAATGAATGAAGAAAACCACTTAAACAACACGAAAGAGTGGGAGGGTCCCCACTCTTGTTCACGAGAGTATTTCTTAGTATTTCCAATAAAACTATAACATAATCAACAGGTACTTGCAAATGTTATCCCTGTAACAAGGTGTTAACACTCCCTAGAACAGAGAAAGCTGATTTTGTTCCGGCAGGGATTCCAGACAGCCTTGATTGTCCAAATATTCCAGGATGGTTTTAGACACTTTTCCACGCTGCTGCAAATCTTCCTTAGAAAGGAACTCGCCATCCTCTCTAGCTCTCACTATGTTAACTGCAGCGTTCGTTCCAAGACCCGGAATGGAATTAAATGGCGGAATCAACGTGTTTCCATCAATAATAAATTCCGCTGCTGCTGATTTGTATAAGTCATAATTTTGGAAGGTGTAACCTCTTTCCGTCATTTCCAAGGCAAGTTCGAGTACGGTTAATAAGCTTTTTTCCTTATTAGACGCATCTAGCCCTTTTGCATTAATTTCCTCGATTTTAGCCCGAATCGCTTCCGGGCCTTTAGTCATCGTTTCAAGATCAAAGTCTTCAGCACGGACAGTGAAATAAGCTGCATAATATAATAATGGTAAATGGACCTTAAAATAAGCAATTCTTACGGCCATTAGTACATATGCTGCGGCGTGGGCTTTAGGGAACATATATTTAATCTTTTTGCATGAATCAATATACCATTCTGGCACTTCGTTCCGTCGCATTTCCGCTTCCATTTCATCCGTTAACCCTTTTCCTTTACGGACTGACTCCATAATTTTAAAAGCAAAAGAAGGTTCTAGACCTTGATAAATTAAATACACCATAATGTCGTCACGGCATCCAATTACTTCACTCAAGTTACAAGTCTGGTTTTGAATCAATTCTTGAGCATTTCCCAGCCAAACATCTGTACCATGTGATAATCCGGATATTTGCACGAGCTCAGAAAAAGTGGTCGGTTTTGTATCCTCCAGCATCTGCCGGACAAACCTTGTTCCGAACTCAGGAATACCTAATGTTCCTGTTTTGCACATGATTTGTTGTTCTGTTACTCCAAGTGATTCGGTACTGCTGAAAATCTTCATGACTTCAGGGTCATCCGTTGGTATGGTTTTCGGGTCGATTCCACTCAAATCCTGAAGCATCCTAATAACAGTCGGATCATCGTGTCCCAGAATATCCAGTTTAAGCACGTTATCATGGATAGAATGGAAGTCGAAATGGGTTGTCCGCCATTCAGAGTTTCGATCATCTGCCGGGAATTGAATGGGGCTAAAATCAAATACATCCATATAATCGGGAATAACAATGATGCCTCCAGGGTGCTGGCCGGTCGTTCTTTTTACGCCTGTACAGCCTGAAGCAAGTCTTTCCACTTCAGCATTACGGATTTGCAGATTGTTTTCCTGTTGATAGGCCCTTACATATCCAAATGCTGTCTTATCCGCAACTGTGCCGATTGTTCCTGCCCGATACACATTATCCTCACCGAACAACACCTTTGTATAGTTATGTGCCCTTGGCTGATATTCCCCTGAAAAGTTCAAGTCAATATCCGGAACCTTATCCCCTTTAAAGCCAAGGAACGTTTCAAATGGGATATCGTGCCCATCCTTTTTATAGACGGAACCACATTGTGGACAGTTTTTGTCCGGCAGGTCAAATCCCGAACCGACAGAACCGTCATTAAAGAATTCAGAATGCTTGCAATTCGGACAGATATAATGTGGCGGAAGCGGATTGACCTCTGTAATTTCCGACATGGTTGCCACTAATGAGGAACCGACAGATCCCCTTGATCCAACTAGATAACCGTCATTAAGCGATTTTTTTACAAGCTTGTGAGCAATCAAATAGATAACGGCAAATCCGTGGCCGATGATACTTTTTAATTCCTTTTCGAGCCGGGCTTCGACAATTTCCGGCAGCGGGTCGCCGTATATTTGGTGGGCCATTACATAGCTCATCCGGCGCATTTCCTCCTCGGCCCCTTCAATTTTTGGGGTGTACAGGTCATCTTTAACCGGTTTAATTTCATCAATCATATCTGCAATTTTATTGGTATTGGTTACAACAATCTCTTTTGCCTTTTCACTTCCTAGAAAAGCAAAAGCATCCAGCATTTCATTTGTCGTTCTAAAGTGAACGTCAGGCAGTTTATGGCGATTTAATGGATTGGCCCCGCCTTGTGAATTGATGAGAATTTGCCGATAAATTTTATCATTCTCATTTAAATAATGGACATTTCCAGTTGCTACGACTGGTATTCCCAATTTATCACCTAAGGTTACTATGTTGCTTATGATCTTTTCCAAAGATTTTTGATCACGTACCAATTCCATTTCTAATAATGGCGCATATACTTCCTTTGGCATGACTTCTAGATAGTCATAAAAACGGGCGGCTTCCTCCACTTCCTCAGGAGATTTTTGCATCATACCCTCAAATACTTCTCCCTTATCACACGCGGAGCCAACCAAAATACCTTCCCTGTATTTTTGCAAAACAGATCTTGGAATACGTGGTACACGGTAAAAATACTCAAGATGGGCAATCGATATAATTTTAAACAGGTTCTTTAATCCTGCCTCTGTTTGAGCAAGCAATGTACAATGATATGGCCTAGCCCTTTGGTAGGCATTTCCTTGTCCCATATGTTCATTGAATTGATCATGATATTCAATGTTCTTTTCGGTAGCATCCTTTAGCATTTTCAATAGCAGGTATCCTGTTGCCTCGGCATCGTAAATGGCGCGGTGATGCTGGGTTAATTCAATATCAAACTTTTTCGCCAATGTATTTAAACGGTGGTTCTTCATTTCCGGATAAAGGAAACGGCCTAATTCAAGCGTATCGATGACTGGATTTTTAGCTTTCTCTAGTCCCATATTTTTGTAACCCACATTTAGAAATCCCATATCGAACGACGCATTATGGGCAACTAAAACGGCATCTCCGACCCAATCATGAAACCTTTGCAGGACTTCTGGTACATCCGGGGCATTTTGGACCATATCATCCGTAATGCCAGTTAAATTGATAGTGGTCGCGCTAAGCCGATGATGTGGATTGGCAAATGATTCAAAGCGGTCAATAATTTCTCCGCCTTTTAACTTAACAGCAGCAAGCTCGATAATGGTATCAAATACGGCTGAGAGTCCAGTAGTTTCTACGTCAAAGACAACAAATGTGTCATCAGCCAACAATCTATGGGCATCGTTATAGGCAATTGGAACACCATCATCTACTAAATTAGCTTCTACTCCATATAGGATTTTAACACCATTTTTCTTCCCGGAACTAAATGCTTCTGGGAACGATTGAGCTACTGCATGATCGGTAATCGCGATGGCTTTATGGCCCCATTTCGCTGCTTGGGCTACCAATGTACTAACCGGCGTAACAGCATCCATTTGGCTCATTGGTGAATGAAGGTGCAATTCAACACGCTTCTCATCCTCAGGTGCTGTATCTTTGCGTCCAATTGGCTTGAACTCATTGATATCATTTGCAATCATGACTAGATCACGAACAAATGTGTCGTTTTGGATACTTCCCCTAACTTTAACCCACATGCCTTTTTTTACGCGGGCAAATTGGGCAGCATCTTCTTTATCACGAGAAAACATTTTAACTATGATGGAGCTAGTGTAGTCCGTCATTTTAAAGGTCAAAAGTGAACGGCCACTTCTTAATTCGCGTATTTCTGCGTCAAAGATATACCCCTCTGCGACAATCCGACGTTCTTCATCAACGATCTCAATTAAACTTCTCATCTCACTATCATCTTTAATCGTAAGCCCAATGGAAAGCGGACCCTCTGGTGCATTTGAACCGGATGAGTCTTTCTCAGCATCTTTCTTTTGCATCTCAACCATCGCTAATAAGGCACGTTCAGAATCTTCCTTTTGCTTGGCTTCTAAGAACTTTTGGTATTCCTCATTTGTTTCATCACTTCTTAATTCCGTTTCAAATGAAACAGGAGGGAAACCGAAGGATTGATAGATATCGCTTATCACATTCCCATATTTTCGTTTTAAGGTGAGCCCTTCTGCATCATTGTGAACGGAAATGGTTAGCTTACTTCCACTGATTTGCGGCAATTGTTCGCTGAGTAATTTTAATAGAGGTGGTGCAATTCCTTCGATATGCTGGATGCAGTAATTCCAGTAATCCATAACTAATTGCGGTGTAATGGTTTTATCCAAAACATTTATTTGGTATGAAACTTTTGCAATTTCAGCAAAAGTTTTCTCCAGTCTCGTAGTAAATTGCATATAAACCTGATATGGAAGGATTTTTTCAAATAAAAATTGAAAGTGCCATTTCCTGGCCTTTTTTTCAACTAATAGTCTTTCAATTTGTGCATTATTAAAGTGGATCATCACAGCATCCTCTGTTAATTGAAGCTGCTGGAGCAAGAGTAAGAATCGCTCTTTATTCCCTAAGGATAGACCGCTCAACGTTCTCTCTCCCATCTATTTCTGTATCTCTATTGTTTCTAAAAAATAATTATAACACATCACTGCCTGTGATTCGGTTTTATTCGACAGAAAACTTCATCCATTTTTGGATGAATAAAAAGCGCCCTTGGGCTAATGATACCTGCAAGGGCGCTTCGAAGCCTATCTTATTTCAAGAAGAATCTTTGAATGTCGTTCCAAGTGACCACAAGCATTAATAACATCAGAAGCGCAAACCCAATAAAATGAACCATTCCTTCTTTTTGACGGTCAATCGGCTTGCCTCTTACAGCTTCTATTGCAAAAAACATTAGTCTTCCACCATCAAGTGCTGGGATTGGTAATAAATTCATAATCCCTAAGTTGATACTTAAAATTCCAGCCCATTTCATAAGATAGAAAATACCTGACTTGGCCACTTCATCCGTGGAGACATAGATTCCTACCGGTCCAGAAAGGGCATCAATCGAAAATTGCCCGGTTATTAGCTTTCCAAGACTGACAAAAATTTGTGTGGTCCAAAAGTAAGTTTCTTTTCCAGCAGCCGTAACGGCCTGGACCGGAGATTTTTCAACTGGACTATATACTCCAATCATCCCCATCTTTTGGTCTTCTACCACTTTTTCAGCAGGGGTCACTTGGATTTCCTGCTCTTTACCGTTGCGGATAATGGTAAAATCTAATTGTTTATTCGGATTTTCCCTAATGATTTCCACGACATCGTTCCAACTTGAAATTTCGGACCCATCAATACTTTGAACAATGTCCCCTTGTTGAAGTCCCGCAGCTTTAGCCGCGCCATCAGGGGTAATTTCTCCAAGTTTTGGCTCGTTCGTTGGTACACCTTGCAGTAAAGCAATGACAATGAATACCACAAAAGCTAAGATAAAGTTATTCATTGGTCCCGCAAAAATAGTTATGAATCGATGCCCCAGTGATTTGGAGGCGAATTGTCTGTCGATAGGTGCAATTTGCGACTCTACACCATTTTCAACAATAACAGCTTGCGAGTCGACATAAAAGGTGGTTAATTGGTCTTCGTCATCTTCGGGATATCCCTTTATAATTAAATTTTTTTCAATGTCTGCATATTCCACTTCCACAATACGGCAATTTGGAAACTTCTCTTTATTATTTAGGATAATCTTGGATACTTTCTCCTCTTTGTTCAATAAAAGTCCAATCCGGTATCCAGCTTTAATCTCAACCATTTCTGGGTCTTCGCCCGCCATCCTGACATATCCGCCTATTGGCAATAACCTGATCGTATAGGTGGTTTCTCCTTTTTTATGTGAGAAAACCTTTGGACCCATTCCAATCGCAAACTCACGGCATAGGATTCCTGCCCGTTTGGCAAATACAAAATGCCCTAATTCATGAAAAAAAACGAGTGCGCCAAAAATCACAATAAAAGCTAAAACTGTACTCAAATATAAAACCACCTTTTTTTAGGTTAAAAAGTTTCACTTTTTCCTATACATTCTAGCTCCGCCGCCTCTTACGTGCTCTTGATGTTTTTTACAGAAGTGAATGTACATATTGTCTAGTTTCTTTATCAACCTCTTGAATCAAGGTTAAATCCGGATGTTGGATCGGACTGTGCCGGGTTAGTGCTTTTTCGATCAAGTCTTCAATTTCCAAGAATTTAATTTTGCCTTGTAAAAAAGCAGCGACTGCCGCCTCGTTTGCTGCATTTAATACAGTTGGCATTGTACCTCCTGTTTTTCCTGCGGAGTATGCAAACTGTAAACACCTGAACCTTTCAAAACTCATTTCCTGAAAATGCAGTGAAGCAACCTTTGCCAAATTTAGCCTATTGGCAGTAGAAAGCGGCAATCTGTCAGGATAGGTGAGAGCAAATTGGATTGGCACCCTCATGTCAGGGGTACCCAATTGAGCAATAATGCTGCTGTCATGGAATTCTACCATTGAATGAATGATACTTTCTTTATGGAGCAATACATCAATTTTTTCATATGGCATGTTAAACAACCAATGTGCCTCAATAACTTCCAATCCTTTATTCATCATCGTAGCCGAATCAATCGTTATTTTTGCACCCATTGACCAGTTTGGATGGTTTAATGCTTCTTCAACCGTAACATCGGCTAATTCCTCTCGGGAACGGTCCCGAAAACTTCCACCAGATGCAGTTAAAATCAGCCTCTTGATATTTTTTTCCTTTTCCCCCTGAAGAGCTTGGAAAATGGCTGAATGTTCACTGTCTACCGGGAGCAGCGCAACTTGGTGCTTTTCAGCAGCCTCAAGAACTAGATGGCCTGCCGTTACCAATGTTTCTTTATTGGCTATAGCAATGGTCTTTCCGGATTCGATAGCATGCAAAGTTGGATTTAAGCCAACACTGCCAAGAACCGCATTGACGAGGACATCCCCCTTATCAAACACAGCGGTTTCAATCAATCCTTCATCACCATATGTCACTTTAGTCCCTGGAAACTCTGCTTTTAATATATGATAATCACTTTTAGTTTGTACAGAAACTAGCTCAGGATGAAACTCAATGATTATTTTTCGCGCAAAGTCGATATTTTTCCCAACAGAAAAAGCTGCAAGTTTAAAATCTTCTGGATGCTGACGAATGATATCTAAAGTTTGTGTGCCAATTGACCCTGATGCACCCAATAAGTTAATTGTCTTCAATTGGTTCATCTCCTAATTAAAAAGCGAAGGCGTCTCACGCATGTACGCTGGGACTGAATTACTTCTAAGTTGTTAATTATGTAAATCATTCCTCTACCATAGATGGAAAAAGTGCAATAATGGCCAGACAAATAATAGACTGTCAAAACGGTCTAAAATACCCCCATGGCCTGGTAGAATTTTTCCAGAATCCTTAACATTGAAATGGCGTTTATACGCAGATTGTACAAGGTCGCCAAGTTGTCCAAAAACAGATAATACCAGGGTTACCCCCAACAATGTAATCGGCGCTGCCTTTATATCTGTAAAAATTAAAAATAGTGCTGCTACTAGCATGGCGCACACAACGCCGCCAATTGACCCCTCCACTGTTTTATTAGGGCTAATTTCAGGAAGCAATTTGTTCTTCCCCATTGCTTTCCCAATAAAATATGCTCCAGAATCAGTAGCCCAAATAATAAACAAGGAATAGAAAATATAAATAAGTCCAGCCTCTCTGGTTTCAATCAGAAAGTAAAAACCGATTCCTACGTATATGGCAGATAGCACGCAAAACGCTGCATCCTCAAAGGTATAGCGGTTTTTGGTAAGGACCGTATAGGTTAACAACAAAAGTATGAATGCTATAGCTATCTCTATCCTTGAATAATAAAAATCTGACAAAAATTCATTATATTGCTGTGGGAAAAGAATAACCCATAAAAATAAAAGTGAAAGAAGCCCATATGGAGAAAAGAGGGTTAGTCCCTTCATTTTTAATAATTCATATAATCCAATACTTGCTAGCAAGTATGTCACTAGCACGAAAGGAAGGCCGCCGTATATGATGATTGGCAGAAAAAGTGCAGCAGCTACAACTCCTGTAATAATTCTTTGCTTCATCTAAAGATCAACACCTCTTTGATTTACAGTTAAATTCCCCCGAACCGGCGCTGCCGGTTTTGGTATACCTCGATTGCTTCAATTAAATGTTCCTCGCGGAAATCCGGCCACAACACTTCAGTAAACCAAAATTCTGAATAGGCTAATTGCCAAAGCATAAAGTTACTTAAACGAATTTCACCACTTGTCCGTATTAATAAATCTGGGTCCGCAAATTCCGAAGTCATAAGATAGGAAGAAAAAACCTCCTCATTTATATCATTTTCATTGAGGTTCCCATCTTTATAATCGTTTAAAACCAGCTTAACCGCATCGAGTATTTCCGCCCTACTGCCGTAATTCAAGGCAAAATTTAGAATTAGTCCATCGTTATGTTTGGTTTGTTCCATCGCTTGTTCAATGGCTCTTAGTGTGTGCTTTGGCAGCTGGTCTTTATACCCCATCATTTTTACCCGGACATTATTATCCACTAGTTCCGGAAGAAACGTATCTAAAAATTCTTCAGGCAGTTTCATTATATAATCTACTTCATTCTTTGGCCGTTTCCAATTTTCTGTTGAAAATGCATATAACGTTAAGGTTTTAATCCCTAAGTCATTTGCCAGCATGGTGGTTTTTCGGACAACCTTCATTCCCTCATGATGGCCTGCTATTCGCGGCAATGCCCGTTTTTTGGCCCAGCGTCCATTGCCGTCCATGATAATGGCCACATGCTCAGGAACAGGCCTAGATTTTATTTGTTCGATTTTATCTCGGAGTGTGGAAGAGGTTTTTTGGTTCTTCCAAAGCTTCATCTTATTTAACATAATATTGCTCCTCCAATAAAGTATTGTTTCCTCCGATAATAAAGTGAAACTTAAGATTCCTTGGTTATGTAAAAAACAAAGATAATATGCTTTAATCATACCAAAATTATAAGAAGATCGCTCTTAAATTAACATATGTACAAGAGGATGATTTAAGAATAACGCTGAAAAACTTTCAATCATTAACTTAATCACTAAAACTGCCTATAATAGTTAAAAAACCCCCTAAAAAAGAGGGTTGGCCTGCTTAAGAATCACACTTCCATAATTTCTTTTTCTTTATCTTTGGTTATTTGGTCAATTTTATTTATGTGTTCGTCAGTCAATTTTTGAATATCATCCGAAAATCCACGAAGTGCGTCTTCTGTTATTTCACCAGATTTTTCGAGTTTTTTCAAATCATCATTAGCGTCACGACGAATATTCCGGACAGCTATTTTTGCTTCTTCGGATTCTTTTTTCACCAATTTAACAAGCTCTTTACGGCGCTCTTCTGTTAGTTGAGGAATGGCAAGTCGAATAACAGAACCATCATTTGTTGGATTTAGGCCTAAATCTGATTTTAAAATGGCTTTTTCAATCTCTCCAAGAACAGATTTATCATAGGGTTGAATCACTAGCAGCCTTGCTTCTGGTGTAGTAATCCCAGCCAATTGATTGACAGGTGTTGGTGCACCATAGTAATCAATTGTAATTCTGTCCAGCAAAGATGCGCTTGCTCGGCCAGCACGAATAGTAGCAAGTTCACGGGTGTAAGCTTGAATTGCTTTCGTCATTCTTTCTTTTGCTTGATTAATGACTTGTTTTGCCATCAGTTTTTCCCCCTCACAACAGTTCCAATTTTTTCGCCCATAACGGCTCTCTTAATATTGCCTTGTTCCATAATAGAGAAAACAATTAGCGGGATATCATTATCCATACAAAGCGAAGATGCTGTGGAGTCCATAACTGCCAACCCTTCCTTTATAACATCCAAGAATGATAAATCATCATATTTCTTGGCATTAGCATCAATACGAGGGTCCGCTGAATAAACGCCATCTACATTATTTTTGGCCATTAGAATAACTTCCGCATCAATTTCTGCTGCTCTTAATGCTGCTGTCGTGTCTGTTGAAAAATAAGGATTACCTGTTCCCGCGGCAAAAATAACAACTCTGCCTTTCTCAAGGTGACGCATTGCCCGGCGTCTTATGTATGGTTCAGCCACCTGGCGCATTTCAATTGAGGTTTGAACTCTCGATTCGATTCCCAACTGTTCCAAACTGTCTTGGAGCGCCAACGAGTTCATGACAGTAGCCAACATACCCATGTAATCAGCTGTTGCCCGATCCATACCCATTTCACTGCCAATTTTACCGCGCCAAATATTGCCGCCGCCAACAACGACTGCCACTTCAACACCGAGTTCGGCGATTTCTTTTACTTGAGTGGCAATTGATTTGATGATTGAAGGTTTAATCCCAAAGCCTGATTCACCAGCAAGCGCCTCTCCGCTTAATTTTAACACAACGCGTTTGTACTTAGGACTGTTCATATAAACCTCCATAAAATAATTGCTTTATACCTTTAAAAATAGGGAACACAATCGTGTCCCCTATTCAATAAAATTATTGCAGTAACTTTCCCATTTTTACCTGTTGGAACTAGAGAATAGTTGACTATTGTCTATTTACTTGGTTCATTACTTCTTCAGCAAAGTTATCTTCACGCTTCTCAATGCCTTCGCCTACTTCGTAGCGGATGAATTCACGAACAGTTGCACCTTTTGATTCAACAAACTTGCGAACTTTTTGATCTGGATCTTTTACGAATGCTTGATCAAGTAAGCAAACATCCTCGAAGTATTTGCCAAGACGTCCTTCTACCATTTTTTGAACAATGTTTTCAGGTTTGCCTTCATTTAATGCTTGCTGAGTTAGCACTTGACGCTCATGCTCAACTTCTTCCTGTGATACTTGGTCACGGGACACATACTTAGGATTCAATGCGGCAATGTGCATAGATACATCTTTAGCAGCATCTGCATCTGTAGTTCCCTCTAAAACTGTTAACACGGAAATACGTCCACCCATATGAAGGTATGCACCGAAAGCATCATTATCAGATTTAGAAACAACTGTAAAACGGCGAAGAGTTAGCTTCTCGCCAATTTTAGCAATTGCAGCATTAATGTGGTCCGCAACAGTTGCACCATTTTCCATGGTTTGGGCTAAAGCCTCGTCTACAGTTGCTGGTTTCTGTGCAAGCAGGTGTTCAGCAACCTCTTTCACAAGCGTTTGGAAGCCTTCATTCTTAGCAACAAAGTCTGTTTCAGAGTTAACCTCTAAAATCACTGCGTCGTTGCCTTTCGTTACGATAGAAGTTAAACCTTCTGCTGCAATACGGTCAGCTTTTTTAGCGGCTTTTGCAATTCCTTTTTCACGAAGGTAATCAATCGCTTTATCCATATCACCATTTGTTTCAGTTAAAGCTTTTTTGCAATCCATCATGCCAGCGCCAGTTTTTTCACGTAATTCTTTTACCATTTGAGCAGTAATTGCCATAATTATTTCCTCCTTAAACTTTCCTATGTACTATACTCCTATCTTAGCCATTAGGGACTAAGATAAACATTCATCTTAATTGCAATTTTTCTAAAAGTCTCGCTAGTCAGCGAGTTTTTCTTTAAAAAAAGGTGATAAAGGGTCTCCCTCTTATCACCTTTTCTAAAAACACTTTAATTAAGCTGTAGGCTGTACTTCTTCACCTTGTTTAGCTTCAAGGATGGCATCAGCCATTTTACCAGTTAAAAGTTTAACCGCACGGATAGCATCATCGTTTGCAGGAATTACGACATCGATTTCATCTGGGTCGCAGTTCGTATCAACAATACCAACGATTGGAATGTTTAGTTTTTTAGCTTCTGCTACTGCAATTCTCTCTTTACGAGGGTCGATAATGAACAGTGCATCTGGAAGCTGTTTCATATCTTTAATTCCGCCCAAGAATTTCTCAAGACGTTCTTGCTCTTTCTTTAATTGTACAACCTCTTTCTTAGGAAGTACATCGAAAGTGCCATCTTCAGCCATTCTTTCAATATCTTTTAAGCGGCCAATACGTTTTTGAATGGTTTCGAAGTTTGTTAAAGTACCACCTAACCAACGATGGTTTACGTAGTACATGCCAGAACGTTGTGCTTCTTCTTTAACAGAATCTTGAGCTTGTTTCTTAGTACCTACAAATAGCATAGTACCGCCATTAGCAGAAAGTTCCTTCACCCAGTTATAAGCTTCTTCAACCTTTTTAACTGTTTTTTGAAGATCGATAATGTAAATGCCGTTACGCTCTGTGAAGATATATTTCTTCATCTTAGGGTTCCAACGGCGAGTTTGGTGTCCGAAATGCACACCAGCTTCAAGCAATTGCTTCATTGAAATTACTGACATGATAGTTCCTCCTATTGGTTTGTTTTCCTCCGCTCAGCTCATTTTTGCCCAGAAACTGTTCTACGCACAGCACCATCCGGACAAATCCCCAAGCGTGTGTATTAACACCATGAACTAATATAGCATATGGCTTTTAAACAATCAAGGTTTAGTTTCGAAAAAAAATTCCCAGCAGTGCTGGGAATCTGACAGAGCATTAATGAGATTTAAGCTTTTCAAGTTCTACCAAGAATTTATCATTTAGAACTTTAATATAAGTGCCTTTCATTCCAAGGGAACGAGATTCAATGACACCAGCACTCTCAAGTTTTCTTAATGCGTTAACAATAACGGAACGGGTAATTCCGACGCGGTCAGCAATCTTTGAAGCAACCAATAGGCCTTCTTGACCGTTTAACTCTTCAAAGATATGCTCAATTGCTTCAAGTTCACTGTAGGATAGAGAGCTAATTGCCATTTGAACAACGGCTTTGCTTCTAGCTTCTTCCTCAATTTCCTCTGACTTTTCACGTAAAATTTCCATACCAACAACGGTTGCGCCGTATTCACCAAGGATGAGATCATCGTCATGAAACTTTTCATGCAAACGTGCAAGGATTAACGTACCTAGACGTTCGCCGCCGCCAATAATTGGAACGATCGTGGTCAAGCCTTCATTAAACAATTCTTTGTTTTCAACAGGGAATGCTGTATAATCACTTTCAACACCAAGGTTTGGAGACGTTTCCTTGATATCAAACAAACTATTGGTATATTCCTCAGGAAATTGACGGTCTTCGAACATTTTTTTCATCCGCTCGTTTTCAATTTGCTGATAGATGGAGAAGCCTAACAGTTTCCCACGGCGGCTTACAATATAAACATTTGCTTCGATTGTTCCACTTAAAGTTTCTGCCATTTCCTTGAAGTTTACTGGCTTTCCTGCTGCTTTCTGTAATAATGCATTAATTCTTCGTGATTTTGTAAGTAAATCCATCTGTTTCTTCCTCCTAGTTAACAACAACCATTATTAAATTTTAAGTTTTAACCTCTAGCGTATTTATCCATATAAAAGAATTCTTTAGATATTCTTTATTTATAAGATAAACTGACTTAGGTCTTTGTTTTTGGAGATAGCTCCTAATTTTTCATCCACATATTGCGGAGTAATCGTGATTTTGTCCATGGAAATGTCTGGCGCTTCGAAAGAGAGATCCTCCAATAGCTTCTCCAAAATCGTATGCAGTCGTCTTGCTCCAATGTTATCAGTATTTTGATTCACCTCGAAAGCAATTTCGGCTATTCTACGAATAGCATCGTCAGAAAATTCAATTTGTATACCTTCAGTTTCCAATAATGCTTGATATTGTTTAATTAGAGCGTTATCTGGTTCCACTAAAATCCGATAAAAGTCCTCAACTGTAAGCTTAGTCAACTCGACACGGATTGGGAATCTTCCTTGAAGCTCAGGGATTAAATCCGACGGTTTGGCGATGTGGAACGCACCGGCAGCAATGAACAAAACATGGTCGGTTTTAATCGGGCCATATTTTGTTACCACTGTTGACCCTTCGACTACAGGGAGAATATCTCTTTGGACGCCTTCCCTAGAAACATCTGCCGAGGAACCACCATGATTTTTGCTGGCAATCTTATCAATTTCATCGATAAATATGATACCATTTTGTTCTGCGCGGAAAATGGCTTCACTAGTGACTTCATCCATATCAATCAGCTTCGAAGCTTCTTCACTCGTTAAAACCTTCCTAGCCTCCCGAACGGTCAGTTTTCTTTTTTTCCGTTTTTTAGGCATAAAACTGCTAAGTGCATCCTGCATATTCATCCCCATTTGTTCAATGCCCGAGCCTTGTAGCAAATCAAACATAGAAGGAGTTTGTTCTTCCACCTCGACCGTGACAACTTCTTCCTCTAATTGTCCTAAGGCTAATTTTTCTTTGACAATTTTCCGTTTTTCATAAACGGAATAGTCTTCTTGGGGCGCTTCTTGATCCTGTGTAGGATTTCCGCCGCCAAATAACATTTCTAATGGATTTTTATAGTTAGATGTCTTTTTCGTAGACGGAACTAACAATTCTACCAATCTGCTGTTTGCGTTTTCCTCCGCCCGTTCTTTGACACTTTGCATCCGCTCCTCTTTGACAAGACGAACGGAAGTTTCGGCCAAATCTCGTACCATTGATTCTACATCTCGTCCCACATAACCCACTTCAGTAAATTTTGTAGCTTCTACTTTAATGAATGGAGCTCCAACCAGTTTGGCAATTCTCCTGGCAATTTCCGTTTTACCAACGCCCGTTGGACCAATCATTAATATATTCTTTGGAATAATTTCGTCACGCAGCTTATCAGGCAATAAGTCTCGTCGATATCGATTGCGAAGCGCAACAGCAACCGCTTTCTTCGCATCCTTTTGCCCAATAATATACTGATCAAGTCTTTCTACAATTTGACGGGGGGTTAAATCAGTTGTTCTGACCATTTTTTAAAATCTCCTTCCCGTATTATAATTCTTCAACAATAATATTATGGTTGGTGTATACACAAATATCTGCCGCTATTTCCAATGCGGCCTTAGCAATATCCTTTGCAGACAAATGATCGCCAGAATAACTTTTCAAGGCACGACCAGCAGCTAATGCATAATTGCCACCTGAACCAATGGCAAGTATTCCGTCATCCGGTTCAATTACTTCCCCGGTACCTGATACCAACAGCAAGCTCTCACGATCCATCACAATTAACATGGCTTCGAGTTTTCTAAGTACTTTATCGCTTCTCCACTCTTTCGCTAACTCCACAGCAGCCCGTTGAAGATTTCCATTGAATTCCTCTAATTTTCCTTCAAACAGTTCAAACAGTGTAAACGCATCAGCAACAGAGCCTGCAAATCCGGCCAAGACCCGACCGTTAAAAATTTTTCTGACCTTCCTAGCTGTATGCTTCATCACTACCGCATTTCCCATTGTCACCTGTCCGTCTCCGGCCATCGAACATTTACCGTTATGATGAATGGCGAATATCGTTGTCGCATGAAATTGGTCCATTTTTGCTGTTCCTCCTTATCGGGAGCATTTTTCTTCCGTTCTGCGTATAAGATATGTAACAAAAAAATATTATATTTCCATGATGAACAAAAATTTATTTATTTATTACCATGGGGATGACTATCTTAGCATATGTTGCTGGTTACATGCTATGTTCAGCCTTGAACAAGGAAATCACTGATTTCATGTTGAAAATATTCAATTTGTATTTTGAAGGTATAGGCTTTATTTGTAAATACAGAAACCACAAAGTTAAAAAAATATTCACAAATTGCAGAAATCTCCCTCAGTCAATGGCTACTAAATAGTATCACAATTCAACAACCCTTGCAATAAATTTTACAAAACCTTCACAAAGTTCTGAATTGTTTGTGCTAAATTTAGTACACTCAACTATTATCCCTTTGGTAAAAGGAAGTCCATTTTGCATTTTACTATACGAATGTAAAACAAAAAAGTTTTTTGTTTCGGAGATTATTGTCCATAACAAAGCATAAGAGTGGACACACCCACTCTTATGCTTGCGGTTCTTCCTTATAATCACAGGAAACACATTGAACCTGAATACCTTTTTTTAATTTTTTCTCAACCAAGAGCCCTTCGCACTTCGGACAGCTTCTTGGTAGTGGTTTATCCCAAGAGATAAAGTCACACTCTGGAAACCGGCTACAGCCGTAGAATATCCTGCGCTTCTTGCTTTTTCTCTCAACAATAGTCCCCTCATGGCAATTAGGACATTCAACGCCTATTTCCTTTACAATTGGTTTGGTATTACGGCAATCAGGGAAATTGCTGCAAGCCATAAACTTTCCATACCGGCCCATTTTAAAGACCATTGGATGACCACAGATTTCGCAATCTTCACCGGCTGGTTCATCCTTTATTTCAACTTTTTCCATCTCTTGTTCTGCAACTTTTAAATGCTTTTCAAAGCCCTGGTAAAATTCGTCAATTACCTTAACCCATGGGACCTTGCCTTCCTCAACATAATCCAGACCTTTTTCCATCCTAGCTGTAAATTCTACATCAATAATTTCCGGGAAGAATTCAAGCATGATTTCATTTATAATTTCGCCCAACTCCGTAGGGACAAACCGTTTATTATCTAGGGCGACATATCCCCGTTTTTGGATCGTATCTAATGTCGGAGCATAGGTGGAAGGACGGCCGATTCCAAGTTCTTCGAGAGTTTTCACCAATCTTGCTTCTGTATATCTTGGCGGAGGCTGAGTAAAGTGCTGCTTGGGCTCAATATCCTTCTGGAATACTTCGTCGCCTTCATTTAAATCAGGCAGCATTTTGTTTGATTCTTCTACCTGGTCATCTGTTCCCTCCACATAGACCTTCATAAAACCTGGAAACTTTATTTTTGAACCTGTCGCCCTAAACACAATATCTCCATTTTGCAAGTCAACGCTCATCGTGTCCATCACTGCCTGGGCCATTTGACTTGCTAAAAAGCGCTCCCAAATCAATTTATATAGCCGCAACTGATCCCTTGAAAGATGTTCCTTTAAACTATTAGGGTCTCTAAACGTACTTGTCGGACGTATTGCCTCATGGGCATCCTGGGCGTTTGCCTGTTGTTTCTCTTTCTTTTGTTCTGTCTTTAAAAATTGTTCACCAAATTCAGATTTAATATAATCAACAGCTTCTGATTGCGCTACTTCAGAAACCCGGGTGGAATCCGTTCTCATGTAGGTTATTAAACCAACTGTCCCTTCCTTGCCAAGCTCAATCCCTTCATACAACTGCTGGGCAAGCATCATCGTTTTCTTGGCCCGAAAGTTTAACTTCCTGGCAGCTTCCTGTTGAAGTGACGATGTGGTAAACGGCGGAGCCGGGTTCCTTTTTCGTTCTTTCTTTGCTACAGATGTAACCGTAAATTTATTGCCCTTCAATTGTTTTAATATTTTTTGCACGTCTTGTTCCGAGCTTAGTTCCGCTTTATCATGACCAACAATGCTATGGAAACTAGCACTAAATTGATCTTTCCCTTTCAAAAAATCACCATTAATTGTCCAGTACTCTTCAGGTATAAATGCTTGAATCTCTTTTTCACGGTCAATAATCAGTCTTACAGCAACCGATTGAACCCGGCCGGCACTTAAACCCTTTTTCACCTTTTTCCAAAGCAATGGACTGATATTATAACCGACGAGACGATCCAAAATTCTTCGTGCCTGCTGGGCATCTACCAAATCCATATTGATTGGCCGTGGATGCTTGAAGGATTCTTTTATCGCATCTTTGGTAATTTCGTTAAAAACCACACGGCAATCCGTGTTTATATCGACATCTAAACTATGGGCTAGATGCCACGCAATTGCTTCCCCTTCACGGTCCGGGTCAGCTGCGAGATAAACTTTTTTCGCCTTTTTTGCTGCGGTCTTTAATTCCTTTAGTACAGGACCTTTACCACGAATTGTAATATATTTTGGTTCGTAGTTATTCTCAACATCCACGCCTGTCTGACTGCGGGGCAAATCCCGGACATGGCCCATTGAAGCTCTTACTTTATACTTACTGCCTAAATACCGCTCTATCGTTTTCGCCTTTGCTGGCGATTCTACAATTACAAGAAAATCTGACATTCTAAAAAGTCCTCCTTAAGAGGGAGTGTTAAGCTAAGAAAGAGGCAAATGCCTTTTTCTAAAATGCTTATCGTTGGGAAGGTTTCTAAATTCAGTTATTACACCTTTGCTTTAAAAAAATACCTTTACAAAACTCCCCTATCCCAGTCTAGTTAAATTCTATATTTATGACACCATTATTTGTTTTATTTCAGTTATTCTTTTTTTCGAACATCTGTTGGAAAATGTAATACATATTAGAAAGAATTTCAACCTTTTTAGTTGATTTTTTTTCATTTTTTCGAAAAAGCCACAAAAATCCCCAATATATTGTCACTATTTTATCTCATTTCTTCTAATATATCTGCTGCACATGTTACTAATTTTGCCCCTTGCTGAATTAATTCATTAGCACCAACTGAAAAAGGGTTAAAAATGCTTCCGGGCAATGAAAACACATCTCGACCCTCATTAACGGCATAATTGGCTGTAATCAGGGAACCACTTTTCCTTTTTGCTTCAATAATCAACGTCCCACGTGACATACCGCTAATAATACGATTTCTAGCGGGAAAATGCCACCTTTGCGGCTTGGTATCTGGCGGATATTCCGATACCACAAGCTGTGTTTTCATTAATTCTGTTGCTAAATCCACGTTTTCTTTTGGATAGATGTGATAGTGTCCACCTGCTATCACAGCTATGGTATTGCCCCCGTTTTTTACAGCATATTCATGGGCAAGTGCATCAATTCCTCGAGCCAGCCCACTAACAATTACAATGCCATTTTGGATTAATTCCGGGAAAATTAATCGGATCGCATTTCTTCCGTACTGTGTTGCCTGGCGTGAACCTACAACTGCAAGCATATATTCTCTTTTTAGCAGTGATACATCGCCTTTTACAAACAATGCCCAAGGCGGCTGATATATTTCTTTTAAATTGGATGGGTATTCTGGGTCAAAGATGGTGATCACGGAAATATCATTGGATTGGTATTGACGAATTTGTTCATGCAGAGTTTCAGCAGAATGAGAAAAACTTACGGGATTATTCGGAGAATAGGAATTTGAGGAAGTGACCAGTTGAAAACTTAGTTGTGCGGGTTGAAAAGTTTGAAGCATCGGGTCCCTTTTTAAGGTTTGATAGACAAAGTTCCAAGAACTGTTGGGATAATGGAGCAATGCAATCAGTTTTTCTTTAAATTCATCCATATATATGAATCAGCCTCCATCGTGATAAACCAAATAGCCCCTCACGTTAAGAGGGACTATCTGTCTTTTCTCGCAGTTTGCTACATATTAGTGAGTTTTACATTCTTCGTATAGACCCTTCTCTTTAAGGACCTCAATTAACGTTTCTCCCATTACCGAAGGTGTCTCAGCTACTTTAATTCCTGCAGCATTCATCGCTTTAATTTTTTCATCTGCTGTTCCTTTTCCTCCGGAAATAATCGCACCAGCGTGGCCCATGCGTTTTCCTGGAGGTGCCGTACGTCCGCCGATAAAGCCGACGACCGGTTTAGTCATGTTGGCTTTAACCCACTCTGCAGCTTCTTCTTCCGCAGTACCGCCAATTTCACCAATCATAATTACGGCATAAGTTTCTGGGTCTTCATTAAATGCTTTTAGCACATCGATGAAGTTTGTTCCGTTTACAGGGTCGCCGCCAATACCAACTGCAGTTGTTTGGCCGATTCCTGCCTGTGTTAACTGATGTACAGCCTCGTATGTTAATGTTCCAGAGCGCGATACAACTCCAACATGGCCTTTCTTATGAATATAACCTGGCATAATACCAATTTTGCATTCATCTGCCGTAATGACACCTGGGCAGTTAGGACCAACAAGACGAGTTTTCTTACCTTCCATATAACGTTTTACTTTTACCATATCTAGTACTGGAATATGCTCAGTGATACAAATAACTAAATCTAGTTCTGCATCTACTGCCTCAATAATAGAATCAGCAGCAAATGGAGCTGGCACGTAAACAACAGAAGCGTTTGCACCGGTTGTTTCTACTGCTTCTTTTACCGTATTAAATACAGGAACTCCTTCGACTTCTTGACCACCCTTGCCTGGTGAAGTACCACCGACAATTTTAGTTCCATATTCAAGCATTTGTTTAGTATGGAACCGTGCAGTCCCGCCGGTGATTCCCTGAACAATTACTTTGGTATCTTTATTAATAAAAACACTCACGATTATTTCCCCTTTCGTCGATCCTATTTCACTAATGAAACGATTTTTTGTGCACCGTCTGCCATGGATTCTGCCGCAAGTATGTTCAGTCCTGACTCAGAAAGGATTTTCTTTCCTAAGTCTACGTTTGTTCCTTCTAAACGAACAACAAGAGGAATGGAAAGCCCTACCTGCTTGGCTGCTTCAACGACACCTTCAGCAATTACATCACATTTCATGATTCCGCCAAAGATATTGACAAAAATACCTTTTACGTTTGGATCAGAAAGGATAATTTTAAATGCTTCCGTTACTTTTTCAGCAGTAGCACCGCCGCCCACATCAAGGAAGTTGGCTGGGTCACCGCCATAATGCTTGATAATATCCATTGTTGCCATCGCTAGTCCAGCACCATTAACCATGCAGCCAATATTGCCATCTAGAGCGATATAGCTCAAATCATATTTGGAAGCCTCAATCTCTTTTGGATCTTCTTCCTCTAAGTCACGATATTCCAAAACATCTTTTTGACGGAACAAAGCATTAGAATCAAAATTCAATTTGGCATCTAAAGCCATAACTTTTCCATCACCAGTTACCACAAGAGGATTAATCTCGGCAATTGAGCAGTCTTTATCTATATAAGCATTGTACAAACCAGTCATAAACTTGACTGCTTGATTCACAAGCTCTTTAGGAATATTAATATTGAAAGCCAGTCGACGTGCTTGATATGGCATCAAACCTAAAACGGGATCAATTTCTTCTTTAAAAATTTTCTCTGGCGTTTTGGCTGCCACCTCTTCAATTTCAGTACCGCCCTCTTCAGAGCCCATAAGAACCACTCTCGATGTAGCACGATCTAAGACTAAGCCAACATAGTATTCCTTTTTAATATCACAGCCTTCTTCAATTAGGAGGCGCTTTACTTCTTTTCCTTCAGGGCCAGTTTGGTGTGTTACCAAGGTTTTTCCTAAAATTTCACTGGCATATGTACGAACCTCGTCAAGGTTTTTCGCCACTTTAACTCCGCCAGCTTTTCCCCGTCCGCCGGCATGAATTTGTGCCTTCACAACACAAACCTGTGTGCCTAGTTCTTGTGCGGCTTCAACCGCTTCTTCAACCGTGAATGCCACTTTACCATTTGGAACGGTAACCCCATATTTTCTGAGGATTTCTTTCCCTTGATACTCATGGATATTCATTTCCCATCCTCCTAAAATCATACTCTTTGAAAAATTGACTCCGTTTTCATTTTATATAATGTAACATACCTTGTCTACTTTTTAGTTCAAAAAATTATACTCATCTTAATATTATGAATAATATATTGGCTTAAAAAATAAGTAAAAGCGGCTAAATCATTGGAATCTAGTATTTTTTAACCATAATAAAAAACGGGCTAAGCAGCCCGTTTAAATAGTAGAGTTCGTGTATTTCTTGGTTTTATTTTATTTTGTTTGGAATTTAATATTCAATTTCCGAAGGGCCTGTCTGCTATGAGGCCTGTTTTCCGCCCCAAGTGCTTCTAACGTGCTGGGGGGGAGCCTCCTAGGCACTCAGAGCGACTGCGGGATTGTCATAAGCTAAGCACTCCCGGAGGTCTAAAAATTACAACCCTGAACCATTCCACGCGTCTTCACACTTCTACTCTAATCACAGTAAGTAGAGTAACCTAAAGAAGTGCAATGCACAGCCTGCTTTCTAGTGCTTTTGTAAATCGAGAACTTCTTTTACCGGTGCAAAGCTTTTTCGATGATACGGCGTAATGCCAAACTTGTGTATGGCTTCAATATGTTCCTTCGTTCCGTAACCCGCGTTATGTGCAAAACCATAGGCTGGATATGTAGCAGCTAACTCCTTCATTAATTGATCTCTTGCCACCTTAGCCACGATGGATGCTGCCGCAATCGAGATACTTTTGGCATCACCCTTTACGATGGATTCCGAAGGAAATGGTGTCTCTAATTTCATGGCATCAATCAGCAAAAAATCGGGTGCGGGTGTTAACGAAGCAATGGCTGTTTTCATCGCCTTTTTCGTTGCTTGATAGATATTGAGTTGATCAATTTCCTGTGCATCAATCATTGTGACACTTACCGCTAAAGCTTTTTCTCTAATGATTGCATCGAACTCCAAGCGTTTCTTTTCTGTAAGCTTTTTAGAATCATCAATCCCTGCTAAAAAAAAGTCCTCAGGTAAGATGACTGCAGCAGTCACCACTGGCCCTGCAAGCGGTCCGCGGCCAACTTCATCGATTCCCGCAATCATATGAAAACCTTGACCGCGATACAAGCGCTCAAAGTGTGTCATTTCATAAAATTTTTCCTTAAGAGATTTTTCGTGTTGCTGTTGCTTTTTCCATTTTACCAGGAGTGATTGTACACCCTTGCGCTCATCCTGCTCAAGTTCTTGAATCAACTGTACGGAGATGCTTTCAGTGGTTTTAAGGATTTGTTCAATTTCTGCAATTGATTTCGGTTTCATGTTCTACACCTGTGTTTTCATAATAAGGGAGCCCTTCAAAGAGAGCTCCAATCTATTCATTTTCTTGTAAGTTTTGTATATCGGCGGGGCGTTCAAACGAAAGAGGTCCAAATTTTTCAGAGCGAATTTCTCTGATGACCAGTTCAGCCACCTTATCATAATCAATCAGTCCCCCACCTGACAGACAGCCGCGAAGTTTGCCGATATGATCAAATAAAGCGACCACATCCTCAGGTATATCGGTTAACTGATAACGTTCCTGCAATCGTTCAGGATATTGCCGTTCTAAAAACCTTATGGCATAAATCGTCAGGTCCTGAAGATTCAACAAAGTATCTTTAATCGCTCCAGTGATGGCGAGTTTCATCCCAACCTCTTGGTCCTCAAACTTTGGCCACAGAATCCCCGGTGTATCTAAAAGCTCCATTTCCTTACCGACCTTTATCCATTGCTGAGCCTTCGTCACACCTGGCGTGTTCCCCGTTTTAGCAATATTTTTCTTGGCTAACCGGTTAATTAAAGTAGATTTTCCTGCATTCGGGATTCCTACAATCATAGCCCGGATAGCCCTAGGCTTTACCCCTTTTGCCCTCATCCGGTCAAATTTTTCTTTTAAAAGCCCTTGGGCGGCCTGGGTAATTTTTTTCATTCCTTCGCCAGCTTGAGAATTAATTGCGATAGCCTTTACACCTTGTTTCTCAAAATAGGCGATCCATTCCTTGGTGACATCTTTATCAGCCATGTCCGCTTTGTTTAATAAAACAAGTCTTGGCTTGTGTTGGATAATTTCGTCAATCATTGGATTTCTTGATGAATAAGGAATTCTCGCATCTACTAATTCAAAAATAATATCAACTAATTTTAACTTTTCTGTGACCTCTCTGCGAGCCTTGGCCATATGGCCAGGAAACCATTGGATCGTCAAAGCAGTCACCTCCCAAACATTCTATTTTACAGACACAATATGAGCATCTTTTAAAGGCCAATAAACAATACTGGTTTTGCCAATGACTTTTTCCATTGGAACGGTACCGATATGCCTGGAATCCTTACTAAAACGGCGATTATCACCCATAACAAACAATTCGCCTTCAGGAACAGTCTTACGGCCAATTTTTTCTTCCAGCGTAAACGGATCCGTCAGCGGACCATCTTGAACCTGCTTTTTATATTCATCCAAGTACGGCTCTTTATACGCTTTTCCATTCACATACAAAGTATCATTTTTATATTCAATGGTATCGCCTGGCAGACCAATCACGCGCTTTATGTAATCTTTTTGTTCAGGTGCATGAAACACGATGATATCAAATCGTCTAGGTTCACCGATTTTATAGCTTATTTTACTGACAATCATTCTGTCCTGGTCCTTTAAAGTCGGCATCATAGATAATCCATCTACTACAATAGGCGCAAACAGAAAATAGCGAATTACAGCCGCCAATATGACCGCTATTAACAGTGCCTTTGTCCATTCCCAAAGTTCATTCTTCTTTTTTGTCATTCTATGTCCCCACCATTCCTGCACAAAAATATCTTATATAAAGCCTATTTTACATAAATAACATCCAATTAACACGATGGGATAAGGGTTTTAATGAAACTTTAATATTTTGACCAATCAGGTTCCATTTATCCCCTATTTTCTCAGTTGTAGGTTATGTATAAAAAAAGAGCCTGCACAGCAAGCTCTTTTCTCATATTATCGGATTTCTTTAATACGAGCTTTTTTACCGCGAAGGTTACGCAAGTAGTAAAGTTTTGCACGGCGGACTTTACCGCGGCGAATAACTTCAAGCTTCGCAATTTTTGGTGTGTGTACAGGGAATGTACGCTCAACGCCTACACCGTAAGAAACTTTACGTACTGTGAAAGTTTCGCTGATTCCACCACCACGACGCTTAATCACAACACCTTCAAAGATCTGAATACGCTCACGAGTTCCCTCGATAACTTTTACGTGTACACGTACAGTATCACCAGGACGGAACGTAGGAAGATCTGAACGAAGTTGTTCTTTTGTGATTTCTTCAATAATTTTATGCATCGTTTTCAACTCCTTCCAACAGATGCTCATGCATAACAATCATTGTAATAAAAAATGCAGCGGAACATCGTTATAAGACTTAACCTGAAAACTATCAGCTCAAAGTCACAAGATGTATCATAACATAAATGGCAGGAGTCCGCAATACTACTTAGATTCTTTTTTCACTTCTTCTAGCCATTTTTTTTGCTCCGGAGTCAGTTCTATTTTGTCTAATAAATCAGGCCTTCTGGTCAATGTTCGTCTCAATGCCTCTTTATTGCGCCATTCTTCAATATGCCGATGATTTCCGGACATCAGTACTTCTGGTACCTTCATGCCACGGAAATCAGCCGGTCTAGTATAGTGTGGATGCTCCAGAAGACCGGTTGAGAATGAGTCCTTTTGGTGTGATTCCTGATTTCCCAGAACTTCAGGCAAAAGCCTGACCACACTATCAATCACAACCATCGCCCCGAGTTCACCGCCAGTTAATACATAATCCCCGATGGAAATTTCATCCGTGACCAGATGCTCCCGAATTCGTTCATCATAACCCTCGTAGTGTCCACAAATAAAAATCAGATGTTCCTCTTTGGCTAATTCCTCCGCCTTCTTTTGGTCATGCCTTGTCCCTTGGGGACACAACAGAATAACCCGGGGGGTGGTACTTGCCTTTTCCTTAATGGCCGCAACCGCATCAAAAATCGGTTGCGGCATTAAGACCATCCCCGCGCCTCCTCCATAAGGATAATCATCAACCGTTGAGTGCTTGTTATCCGCAAATTCACGAAAGTTGACCAAATTATATTCAACGGCCTCCTTCTCTTGCGCCTTATGTAACATGGAGGAACCTAATACCCCGGCAAACATTTCCGGAAAAAGTGTCAGGATGTCAATTTTCATCATGATAATAATCCTTCCATTGGTTCAATGGTCACTAACTTTTCCTGAACATCGACTTTCTGTACGACATCTTGGATATAGGGGATTAGAACTTCCTTACCATGAGCATCTTTAACTACCCAAACATCGTTAGCACCGGGCGTTAGAATCTCGGTAATTTTCCCGATTTCATTTCCAGAAGTTGTCACGACACGGCAGCCGATGATTTCGTGAAAATAAAATTCATCCTCTTCAAGATCAGTTAACTGCGACTCAGGTACTTTTAAAATTCCTTCTTTGAATTTTTCAACCTCATTCATATTTTCATAACCTTCAAAAACCAATAAATCAAAGTTTTTATGGGTCCGGTGGCTTTTAACTGTCAATTCAATCGGGGCTTGCGCTTTTGGTAAAAATAAGAACAGCTTATTTCCTGGTTGATAACGCTGTTCAGGAAAATCTGTTTTGGAGATGATACGCACCTCTCCTTTGACTCCGTGAGTATTGACAATTTTGCCGACATTAAACCATTGTTCCATCCATCTATCACCCTCTATCTAATTTCCTCAACGATTCCATCTTTAATAATAATTGCGTGCTCTTTGGAAACAGCCTCCCAAACATCGCCCGCCTTGACCTCTATAAGAGCCTGAACTTCCTTTTCTGCTAACTCACTGCCTATTGGTAGGATATGTAGTTGTTCCATTTGAAACTCAAGAAGCTTCACTTTTTCCTTCCGAACTTGAATCTCTTTATCAAAATGTTTTTTTAGTGTATCGACAGAATAGGTTTTGGTTTTCTCCATCCGTTTAAATTCAAACAAGAGCTGGTCACATTCCTTCTGCAACTGCAGCCTTTGTGTCTGATACTTTGCCAATAGCCCCTGCTTGCTTTTTTCCGTTAGAATTTGTTTGACCACAACCGTTTGAATAATTTGCATTAGGCAGCCTCCTTCACGTATCCAGGTCATAAAGGTTATAGCAAAAAAGGGGGGATTTTTATCCCCCCTTTCCTCTAGATGCAAAAAGCTATTCACCAATTTCCAGAAAAATTTTCTTTTGTTGTGATGATCCTGCTGCATAAACAACAGTCCTAATGGCCTTTGCAACACGCCCTTGTTTACCGATCACTTTACCAATGTCTGTTCTGTTGACAGTTAAATGATAGGTAACTCTAGTTGGCTCCTCCATGACATTCACTTGAACATCTTCCGGAAAATCAACAAGGGGCTTTACGATTGTTTCAATAAGTTCTTTCATAGGAACCTATGATTATTTGCCTAATTTTGCATTGTGGAATTTTTCCATAATGCCTTGATTAGAGAACAGGTTACGTACTGTGTCAGATGGCTTCGCACCATTTTGTAACCATTTAAGAGCTAGTTCTTCGTTGATTTCAACTACAGCTGGTTCAGCAACTGGATTGTAAGTTCCAACTGTATCAATGAAACGTCCATCACGTGGTGAACGAGAATCAGCTACTACAATACGATAGAAAGGAGTTTTCTTTGCTCCCATACGTTTTAAACGAATTTTTACTGCCATAATTAATAAGCACCTCCGAATAGTTTCACACAAGATAGTATAATATCAATTGTTAAATGATTTGTAAAGTGTTTTTTCTTTACATCACATTATTACCATAAAATAACATCAACAAACTTCTGAAGACCAATCTATTTTTGTTAGAACGGTTTAAACGGGAATTTGAATCCGCCCTTTTTCTTTGCTTTCATCTGCATGCCAGACATTTGTTTCATCATTTTTTTCATATCCTCGAACTGTTTTAACAGTCGGTTAACTTCTGCTACCGGCCGGCCGCTGCCTTTGGCAATCCGGCGCTTACGGTTCGAATTAAGAATTTCTGGATGAGTTTTTTCTGCCTTGGTCATTGATTTAATAATGGCTTCAACATGGGCAATTTGTTTTTCATCAATTTGTAGATTATTAAGTCCTTTGATTTTGTTGGCGCCTGGCATCATTTTCAGCAATTCATCAAGTGGTCCAAGCTTGCGGACCTGTCCAAGTTGATCGAGAAAATCATCTAATGTAAACGTTGCAGTCCGCATTTTTTGTTCTAATTCTTTTGCCTTTTGTTCATCCACACTTGCTTGTGCTTTCTCAATGAGTGTTAACACATCACCCATGCCCAGAATCCTGGAAGCCATACGTTCAGGATGAAATGGCTCTAGGGCGTCCATTTTCTCACCTAAACCAATAAACTTTATCGGTGTTTGAGTTACTGCCCGGATGGAAAGCGCAGCCCCGCCACGAGTATCGCCATCAAGCTTGGTCAGTACAACTCCGGTAAGACCGAGCTGTTCATTAAAGCTTTGGGCGACATTGACAGCGTCTTGCCCTGTCATTGCGTCGACCACAAGAAAGATTTCATCAGGTTTAGCTAGCTCTTTAATATCCTTTAACTCTCCCATTAGCGCCTCATCAACATGGAGACGACCAGCGGTATCAATCAGGACATAATCATGATGTTCTTCCTTGGCCTTTTCGATCGCTTGTCTGGCGATTTCCACAGGACTTACTTGATCGCCTAGTGAGAATACAGGCATGTCTAGTTGTTTGCCAAGCGTTTCGAGCTGTTTAATCGCTGCAGGCCGATAAATATCAGCTGCAACGAGCAATGGCTTTCGATTGTACTTTTTTCGAAGCAAAAGCGACAACTTACCAGTTGTTGTAGTTTTACCAGCTCCCTGAAGCCCAACCATCATGATGACCGTTGGTGGACGGTTGGAAACAGCAATTTTGCTCTGTTCGCCTCCCATCAGAGCGGTTAATTCCTCATTAACGATTTTAATAATTTGCTGGCCAGGGGTTAGGCTTTTTAACACCTCTTGCCCAACAGCACGTTCACTGACTTTTCTTACAAAGTCCTTGACGACTTTAAAGTTAACGTCGGCTTCTAATAAAGCAAGACGAACTTCACGCATCATTTCCTTTACATCCGCTTCGGAAACTTTGCCTTTGCCGCGGATTTTTTGGATTGTATTCTGCAGTCGGTCGGCTAATCCTTCAAATGCCATTTATGCCGCCTCCTAATCTAATTTTCCAAGCTCAGCGACTATTGCCTGCATCGCTTGTTTGGATGGGTTCTCCTCATTAAGCAATTGATTCAATTGTTTAATGAGAGCGGAACGCTGCTGAAATTTATGGAATAATAAGAGCTTTTCTTCATACTCCTCGAGCATGGCTTCAGTCCGTTTGATATTATCGTAGACGGCCTGACGGCTGATCTCATATTCTTCCGCAATTTCGCCAAGCGAATAATCATCTAAATAATAGAGAGACATATAGCTTTGCTGTTTGGGAGTCAGAAGCGAATAATAAAAATCATACAGATAATTCATTCGCGTTGTCTTTTCAAGCATGCTAATCCCCCTTGTTAAGTGAAGCACCTTTACAAAGTAGTTTACCCAGTTCCCTGCTAGCTGTCAAGAAAATTCTCTTTACAGTCATTCATCAGTCTGTTCTATTTGTTCAGCAAATAAACCATATACATATTTTTCGGGATCAAACTTCTGCAGGTCATCCATTTTTTCTCCTAAACCTACGAACTTAACAGGAATTTTCAATTCATTTCGGATTGCCAATACAATACCACCTTTGGCAGTTCCGTCCAATTTAGACAATACAATGCCGGTTACATTGGTAGCTTCTTTAAATGTTTTGGCTTGGACTAGTGCATTTTGACCGGTTGTTGCATCCAATACAAGCAAGACTTCATGCGGAGCGCCAGGGATTTCTCTTTCAATGACCCGTTTGACTTTTTCCAGCTCCTTCATTAGGTTTACTTTGTTCTGGAGCCGTCCCGCCGTATCGCACAGCAGGATATCAGCGTTTCTTGATTTTGCCGCTTGAATCGCATCAAACATGACCGCTGCCGGATCAGAGCCTTCCGCCTGCTTAATGGTCTCTACCCCGACACGATTGCCCCAAACCTCAAGCTGATCAATCGCTCCCGCACGAAAGGTATCGCCTGCAGCCAAAAGAACTTTTTTTCCTTCACTCTTAAACTTATAGGCAAGCTTTCCAATTGTCGTTGTTTTTCCGACCCCATTTACGCCGACAAATAGGATGACTGTCAGGCTGCCCTGCTGGATATTTAAGTCGGAAGATTGTTCCTCTCCCGCGTTATAAATGTCAACCAACTTTTCGGAAATGACACTTTGCACATCAGCTGGATCTTGGATGTTGCGGCGCTTCACTTCAAATTTTAATTCATCAATTAGCTTCATAACCGTATCAAAACCGACATCAGCTTGAATTAATATCTCCTCAAGCTCTTCAAAAAACTCCTCGTCTACCTTGCGATAGCGGGCAATCAGGTCATTTACTTTACCGGAAAAACTATCTCTGGTTTTCGCTAACCCATCCTTAAACTTTTCGGTCACGTTATCCGTTGATTTCGTGATTTTTTCCTTTAATTTCTTAAAAAAACTCATTGTCTCACACCCTAATCATTATGATTCTACCAGTTCTTTTGTATCCTCTAAGCGGACTGAAACCATTTTTGAAACGCCAGATTCCTGCATGGTTACCCCATAGAGGACATCGGCCCCTTCCATAGTCCCTTTTCTATGGGTAATCACGATGAATTGTGTTTCTGTGCTGTACCGTTTCAAATATTGAGTAAAGCGGTGGACATTAGCTTCATCAAGCGCTGCCTCCACCTCATCAAGAATACAAAATGGAACGGGGCGCACCTTTAGAATCGAGAAAAGCAGGGCAATGGCCGTCAAAGCACGTTCACCGCCAGATAATAACCCTAAGTTTTGGAGCTTTTTCCCTGGGGGTTGAGCAACAATCTCGACCCCTGTGTTTAAGATATCTTCCGGTTCAGTCAAAATCAAATCGGCCCGGCCGCCGCCAAATAAAGCGCGAAACACCGGTTCAAAATGCTCGCGTATTCCTTCAAACGTCTGCGTAAACCGTTTTTTCATCTCTTCATCCATTTCATCAATTACTTGGAAAAGAGTATCCTTGGCTTCTTGAAGGTCCTGCTTTTGTACACTCAGAAATTCATAGCGTTCGGAAACCCGTTCATATTCCTCAATCGCTCCCAAGTTGACATTTCCAAGCTCTTCAATCGCTAATTTAATTAGTTTTACCTTCTTACGTGCTTCTTCAAGTGGTACGGTGAGTGGATATTGTTCTTTCGCTGCCTCAAAGGTCAACAAATACTCTTCCCTTAAATGAGTAAGGCGTGTTTCCATTTCAACATCCAACCGTGTCATTTTGACTTCTTCGTCCTTGGTTGTTACCGTTAATCCTTTGTGAAGCCGTTTTAGTTCTTTCGTGTCTATTTCCATATTTTCAAGCGCATCTTGAAGTTTCAGACGCTCTTCCCTTCTCGTGGCAATTAGCTTCAGTGTGGCCTCTTTATCCTGGAACTTCCGCTTGGCAGCAGCGGCTAATTGTTCTTCACCTGTAGAGCTATTGGACATCTCTGAAGTTAAAAATTGAAGGTCCTCGGAATATTCAGCAAGCTTATGTTCACTTTCTTGCAAATCCTGTTCCGTTAACAGCAAGCGTTCTTTCGCATGCAGATATTGTTCATTTTTGGAAGCAAATTCGATCTTTAATTCGTTGATTTCACTACTTAGTGCTTCTTTTGAAGAAGTATCCTGTGTTTTTTTATCTGTAAGTTGTTGGATCTGAACTTCCATTTCTGCAATGCTCGCCTGATAGCTCTCCATTGCTTTGGCTAGTTCCGACTTTCTATTTAGCAATACAGTCTGTTCACTGGTAATTTGTTGTTTTTCTAAGTCATATAATGCCAATCGCTCATTAATATTCTTTTCTTCGAGTTCAGCACCTCGAAGATCCCCTTTTACCGTTTGTTCTGAAACTCTGAGCTCTTCACCGGTTTTTCGGATTTCCTCATTCAGAGTTTCTGACTGGTGCACTTCATCCTTTAACGATTTTACTGTTTGTTCTAAAACCGCAGTTTTTTGTTCCATAATGCCTAGCTTATTTTTCAGCTCTTCAAGCTCAGCTTTACGGGATAAAAGGGAAGTTGTCTTTTGTTTGATAGCCCCTCCGGTCATGGACCCGCCTGGATTAACTACATCACCGTCGAGCGTAACGATCCGGACACGATACTGAAGCAGCTTGGCCAGTTCGTTCGCACCTTTTAAATCTTTGGCAATCACTACACTGCCTAATAGGTTATTCATTATTTCTGTATAGCGGTTCTCAAATGAGATTAGGCCCACAGCTGTTCCAATGAAAGAGGGATGCTTTGAAATGAGTGACAATTGAGCCGCCGACAGCGGCCGCCCTTTAATGACATTTAACGGCAAAAACGTAGCTCGGCCATATGAATGCTGTTTTAAAAATTGAATTGCAGCCCGGGCGTGTTCTTCTGTATCCACCACAATATGCTGCAACGCCGCACCTAGCGCCGTTTCAAGCGAGATTTGATACTCCTTCGGAACCGTTACAAGTTCAGCTACAGCACCTTCTATTCCCTTTAACTTTTTCCCGCGTTCCTTTAGAACCTCTTTTACGCCTTGATAAAAGCCGGAAAAATCCTCTTCCATTTCCTCCAGCATATCTTTCTTTGATTTGGCTTGTTGAAGCAGCTGATAGGCTTGGTATAAGGTTTTCTCCTGCTTTTGGTAATTATTTTTTAAGGATTCTAGTTTTCTTTGCTGCTCCCTAAAAGCAACTACCTGGTCCGAAAGCTTTTGTTCAATTTGTTTCAAGGATGTTTGAATACTAGATTTTTTTTGTTCTATGGCCAATCGATCCTGCAAATACTTTTCATTTTCTGAATCGAGCCGCGAGCTTTTTCGTTCATGTTGGGCCAATTGTTCATCGATATACCGAATTTCATTTTTTGCTCCTGCTTGGCTGTTAAGTGTTTCAATATACTCACTCTTTAAGCTTTCGATTTTTTCCTCGATTCCTTCAGCGTACAACATGAGCCGATCCTGCTTTTCCTTCAAAGAAGTTCTTAGTGCATTAACTTGTACTTCAAGTTGATGGGCAGCAGCATCGTAAGTTTCTTTGTTGTTTTTTAACTGGGAAATTCGTTCGGTCAGTTCTGCTATCGTCAATTTCAACTGTTCTTTGTTTTGCGAGGCATTTTTCTTTCGTTCGATCAGGACTTCTTTTCTACCTTCTAATTTCTCTAGTTCCTCAGTTGCGCGCAGGAGAACGTTTTGAAGATCGGCTACCGATTCATCTAAGGCGGACATCTGATCTCTTAGCTCCGTCATTCTTGCTTCCTTTACCTGAAGTTCAGTTGATAGCTTTAATTCTTCCTGTTGATGTTCCTCCAGTTGTTTTCCGAGGTTTCGCCAGTTTTGATGCAATTCCTCAATTTCATGAACAGTTAATGCCACTTCAAATTTTTCCAGCTCATCCTTTTTTTCAAGATAATCTTTTGCCATGGAGGCTTGGATTTTCAAGGGCTCAACTTGGCTTTCCAATTCATGAATAATATCATTGACCCGGTTTAAGTTCTCTTGGGTCTCTGTTAGTTTAATTTCTGCTTTTTTCTTACGGGTCTTGTATTTTAATACACCGGCCGCTTCCTCAAAAATCGTCCTTCTGTCCTCAGCCTTGCTATTTAGAATTTCTTCCACTTTACCTTGGCTGATAATAGAAAAGGCTTCCCGGCCAAGACCCGAATCCATAAATAGATCTATGATATCCTTTAATCGGCAAGGCTGCTTATTAATGTAAAATTCACTATCACCAGAACGGGATACCCGCCTTGTGACACTAACTTCATTATAATCAATGGACAGTCCTTGGTCCTGGTTATCTAAAGTCAAAGTCACTTCCGCAAAGTTTAAGGCTCTCCTCGTGTCACTTCCAGCAAAAATGATATCTTCCATTTTGCTTCCTCGGAGTGATTTGGCTGATTGTTCCCCTAATACCCAGCGAATGGCATCTGTAATATTACTCTTTCCGCTGCCATTTGGCCCGACCACGGCGGTTATCCCTGGGACAAAATCGACACCGATCCGTTCAGCAAATGATTTAAAACCGATAATGTCCAAACGCTTTAAAAACATTTAAAATCCTCCCTAAATGCTAAGGGATTTCTCCTCTCAAACATTTTGTCTATCTCAAGTTGTTTTAGTTTTAAGCACCTCTAATGCCATTTGGGCAGCATGCTGTTCTGCTTCTTTTTTGGACTTGCCCGTTCCGGTTCCAAGTTCTTCCCCATTGAGGGTTACCTTTGATACAAACTCTTTATTGTGGGCAGGTCCCTTTTCTTGAAGTACCCGGTATTCAATCACTCCGATACCATCTCGTTGAATAAACTCTTGTAATTGACTTTTAAAATCCATCACATGAGAAAAAGCACCTGCATTAATTTTAGGATAAACGACTTGCTCAAGGAACTTAATCACGACGTCAAGTCCTTTGTCCAAAAAGAGTGCTCCAATGAATGCTTCGAACACATCGGCTAAAAGCGCTGGACGTTCGCGGCCTCCCGTCATTTCCTCCCCTTTTCCCAACAAAATGAACTTGCCAAAACCAAGTTCACTAGCAAACGAGACTAGTGACGGTTCACACACGATGGCCGCCCGCAGCTTAGTTAATTCACCTTCGGTCATAGTTGGGTATTTGTTAAAAAGAAATTGGGATATGGTCAGTTCCAAGACCGCATCTCCTAAAAATTCAAGCCTTTCGTTATCCTCAAAAGGCTTTCTGCGATGCTCATTCACATAGGATGAATGTGTGAAAGCCTGCTTCAGTAATTTTTCATTGCTAAATAAAATTCCAAGGGAATTTTGCAGTTCTTTAAATAATTGTTCGTTTGCGCGATTCAAATCTGTTTCCTTTCCGTTTTTGCGCATTGTATTCTCCACCTTGCTTCAAATTTACACTTTCTCTATATTCTAAGTGAAACATTGATAAAACACAAAGAAACCTGGCAAAAAAAGTTCTGCCAAGTTCTATCATACAATAAGAATAGCAGCGGCGCCATATGGTTAAAAGAAAAGCTTTAGCGCTGTTTAACGTCGTATGGCAACCCAGAAAAACATTCCAACCATCCCATAAATAAAGCTCCGTCTTATATAACGGAGCTTTGAAACATCCAAACGAATTACTTGCGGCTATTTATGTAGTTAACAGCATCTCCAACTGTGCCGATATTTTCAGCATCCTCATCGGAAATTTCCATATCAAACTCATCTTCTAATTCCATTACTAGTTCAACTACATCAAGGGAATCAGCACCAAGGTCTTCTTTGAATGAAGCTTCAAGCGTTACTTGTGATTCGTCAACTCCTAAACGATCAACGATAATCTTGGTAACACGTTCTAATACATCTGCCATGCTCGTTCACCTCCCCTCAAGATATTATAGTGTATTTCTGAAAAATGTACACCGTTTTTTACAAAATTACATGACCATTCCGCCATCAATATGCAAAGTTTGCCCTGTCATATAGGATGCGCTGTCAGATGCCAAGAAAGCTGTCACTTGAGCAACATCCTTTGGGTCACCGAATCTAGCCAAGGGAATTTGCTTTAACATTTCCTGTTTCACATCTTCCGATAATTTATCAGTCATATCTGTAGAAATAAATCCAGGTGCCACGGCGTTCACCGTAATATTTCGAGAAGCGAGTTCCTTTGCCGTTGTTTTTGTCAAGCCAATCACCCCTGCTTTAGCCGCTACATAGTTGGCTTGTCCAGGATTGCCACTGACCCCGACAATGGATGCAATATTAATAATTCGCCCTTGTCTCTGCTTCATCATTTGCCTGGTCACTGCTTTTGTACAGAGGAATACACCTTTAAGATTAATATTCAGCACATCATCCCAATCTTCCTCTTTCATCCGCATTAATAAATTATCTTTTGTAATGCCGGCATTATTCACCAAAATGTCGAGTTTGCCAAAACGGTCTATTGCTGCTTTCACCATTTCTGTCACTTCTTCGGAATTGGAAACATCACATTTAATGGCAAATGCATCGCGGCCTAAGTTTTTTATCTCCTCCACCACTTCATTCGCTTTTGCCTCACTGCCGGAGAAATTAACAGCTACATTCGCCCCTTGCCTCGCTAATTCAAGTGCGATTTCACGGCCAATTCCCCTAGATGCCCCTGTTACAAGAGCGGCTTTTCCTGCTAAGCTCATCTTTGCTCCTCCTTTAATGCATCCATGACAGCATGGGCGCTTTCTTCATCCGAAACAGCATACGTTTTAACCGATTTATCTATTTTTCTAATCAGACCGGATAACACCTTGCCAGGACCAATTTCAATAAATGTATCGACTCCCAATGCAATCATTTTCCGGACAGAGTCCTCCCACAAGACGGGAGAATAAAGCTGTTCAATTAATTTAGCTTTTATGGTCTGGGCATCTGTCATTGGTTCAGCCGTAACATTAACCACTACAGGGAGCTTCGCGTCTTCCATCGTTATTTCGTTTAAAATACTGTTCAATTGTTCTGCTGCAGGTTTCATTAAAGGCGAATGGAACGGTCCCGACACTTCTAACGGCAGAACCCGTTTTGCCCCTGATTCTTTCGCCTGCGAACCAGCCAGTTCCACTCCTTGTCTGGTGCCAGATATGACGATTTGTCCAGGACAATTTAGATTGGCGAGCGCAACAGTGGATCCGGATTCTGTGACTTCTTCGGTTATTGCTGACAGTTTATCCCGATCCATTCCAAGTACAGCAGCCATGGTTCCCTCGCCATTGGGAACTGCACGTTCCATGAACTCTCCACGTTTTCTTACCAAATATACAGCATCTTCAAATGAGAGCGCCCCTGCGGCGGCCAGAGCTGTATACTCTCCTAAGCTGTGGCCAGCAGCATAATCAGCTGTTATACCTGATTTTCGGAAATATTCTAAAATAGCTAGACTTGTCGTTAATAGAGCAGGCTGGGTATTAATGGTCTGTGTTAATTCTTCCTTTGGTCCTTCAAAAATCAGCCGGCTAAGAGATGCGTCCAATTTTTGGTCTGCTTTCTTAAAATAATCCATAACTTCAGGGTATTTTTCAGCTAAATCTTTTCCCATTCCAACTGCCTGTGATCCTTGCCCAGGAAACACGAATGCTATCTTGCCCAATGGTTATCCCCCTAACATTTTATTTTTATACTGAAGCCGTTTCTTCTACAGTTTGTTTAATTAGCCCGATAACATCATTTTCAACCATTTCCCTAGTTTGCTTGATGGCGCTATAAATAGCTTGTGCATCAGATGAACCATGGGCTTTAATAACCGGCGCCTTTAAACCAAAAAGACTTGCCCCGCCATATTCTGAGTAGTCCAATTTACTTTTCAATGAACCAAATTCAGGTTTCAAAACGGCTGCAGCCAGTTTACTTTTCATACTGGACATTAAGGTACTTTTCAACATTTTAAACATCCCTAGTGCTGTCCCCTCAATGGTTTTTAACACCATGTTTCCAGTAAAACCATCCGTAACCACAACATCTGCGACACCTTCAAGCAAATCGCGGGCCTCTACGTTGCCAATGAAATTTAAATTTGTCTGTTTAAGAAGCGCAAACGCATGCTTTGTCAGTTCGTTACCTTTCTTTTCTTCTGTTCCAATATTAAGGAGTCCGATTCTCGGGCTTTCAATTCCTCTAACTTTTTTACTGTAAATGGAACCCATGATGGCATATTGCAGCAAATGTTCTGGTTTAGCATCTGCATTCGCACCCACATCTAATAAAAGAAAACCTTCTCCGCCAATTGTTGGAAGGGTCGGGGCTAAAGCGGGCCGATCAATTCCTTCAATTCTGCCAACTACAAACAATCCTGTTGCCATCAAAGCACCAGTATTTCCTGCAGACAAACAGGCATTCGCCTTTCCTTCCGCTACCTGAGTAGCTGCTAGCACCATAGAGGCAGTTTTTTTTCGGCGGACTGCCCTCACAGGCTCATCTGTGCCTAATATGACTTCTTCGGTATGTATAATCGTAATTCTTTCTTGATTGGTTAATGTATTTTTTATTTTTACTTCATCACCCACAAGAGTGATTTGTAAATCTGGAAATTCCTTTATGGCTTTCATGGCACCGAGAACAATCTCTTTCGGTGCGTTGTCTCCGCCCATTGCGTCTATGGCAATATTCATTGGTCTCATCCCTTATTGATTATTCGAGCGATACATTTCAAAGTCTCCAGTAAAAACCAGTTCATTATTGACGAAGCTTCTCACTTGGACAAATGTTCTGCCCTTTGCTTCATCAATTTTTTCTACCTTTGCTTTTGCAATCACTCGTTCATGTAGTTTAACCGAGCGAATAAATTGAATATTCGCTTTTGCTGTCAGTGCCAATTCATCATTGATGACTGCCACCGCAAGAGAATTTGCCTGAGCAAAAACATGATGTCCGCGGGCAATTTGATTTCGTTTAAATACATGTTCTTCCTTAACATCAAATATGGAAATCGCATTTTGATCGAGTTCAATATCAATAATTTCTCCAATTACTTCTTCGATTGGCAGTGATTTAACTTCATCGTCGAACCGTTTTTCGGCTACCGATTTAATTCGTTCCCGAAGTTCAGGTATCGATAACTCTAAGCGATCCAAACGAATCGTTTGCACACTAACTTGAAATTTTTCCGCAAGCTCCTCGTCCGTTACAAAGGGATTATCTTGAATCGTGGACATTAACAGCTGCTGTCGTTCCTTCTTACTTTTTCTCATCTTCCACACCGTCCGAGTTCTTATGACTAGGTACTAAGAGTAGTATAAAATTTAAAAAAGCAGAATGCAAGAATAAGTTTATTATTCCTGAAATCTGCTCTTTGTGTCTTACAGGTGGTATAAGCAGGAAGACCTATCCTTAATCAAGCTTTTCTCCTTCTAAGACACCTGATGCCTCAAGCTGGTTCCGCAAATACTTATATTCTGGTGAATGCCAGAAGGTATTGGATTCAAGAAGCTTGGCTGCGTCATTTCTGGCCGTTTCAAGGGCACGATAATCGTGGACCATATCAGCAATTTTAAATTCCGGGATCCCGCTTTGTTTTTTTCCAAAAAAGTCCCCGGGTCCTCTGAGCTCCAAATCCTTTTCACTCAGCGCAAATCCATCGTTTGTTTCGGTCATAATCCGCATTCGTTCCTGTCCTATTTCCGTTTTAGGATTGGCTAGCAAAATGCAGTAAGACTGGTCACTGCCACGTCCTACCCGGCCCCGAAGCTGGTGAAGCTGGGACAATCCAAATCTCTCCGCATCGTAAATAACCATCATTGTCGCATTGGGTACGTTGACCCCTACCTCGACAACTGTAGTCGAGACTAAGACTTGAATTTCATTGGAGCTGAATTGTTTCATAACCGAATCTTTTTCTTCTGCCAGCAATCGTCCATGCATCAGCCCCACTTTATAGCGATTCATAAAGTATTGGTTTAGGGCTGCGTGCACATCAATTGCATTTTGTACATCGAGCTTGTCCGACTCCTCAATGAGCGGGCAAATAACATACGCCTGATGGCCTTTCCTTAATTCCTTTTCAACCATGGCTAGTACTTGATCAAGCATCTCCGGTTTGGCCCAATAGGTTTCAATCGACTTTCTTCCTGCAGGCATTTCATCAAGAACTGACACATCCATTTCCCCAAATACGGTAATAGCAAGTGTCCGCGGTATTGGGGTTGCCGTCATAAACAGGACATCAGGGTTTTCCCCTTTTTCCCGCAGCACCCTGCGTTGTTCTACACCAAACCGATGTTGTTCGTCTGTAATAACAAGTCCTAATTTTTTAAAGATAACTTCATCCTGAATCAGTGCGTGGGTGCCTATAAGAATATCTATATGACCTTCTTGCAGTTCATGAAGGATTTCCTTTCTCCGTTTTCCCTTGATGGAGCTCGTCAACAGCTCGGACCTAACCTTGAAAGGCTCGAGTAACTGTTTTAATGATTCTGCATGCTGTTCAGCTAATATTTCCGTTGGGACCATGAGCGCCCCTTGAAAGCCCGCTGTCACACTAGCATACAAACCAATTGCAGCTACAACCGTTTTTCCTGACCCAACATCTCCTTGCAATAAACGATTCATCCGATAGGGTGATTTTAAATCCTTAACAATTTCATTTACCACTCGTTTTTGAGCGTTGGTTAACGGAAATGGAAGCTGGCTCAGAAACTCCTTCAATTTTTTTAAATCGTAGTTTTGACTAACGCCAGGGGAATGTTCCCGCTCAAATTTTCGTAACCCTTGCATTTTAAGTTGAAAAGTCAAAAACTCCTCGTATACAAATCGGCGCCGTGCTTGCTTTACATCTTCCTGGCTGGCAGGAAAATGCATAGCTCTAATGGCATCCTTCCGGTTTAGGAGCCGATAATTTTGTAAAAAGTGACCCGGCAAAGTTTCTTCAATGTAGCTTCCGTATTGCTCGTAGGCTAGCCGGATGAACTTTCTCATGCCCTTTGTCGTTAAGTTTCCCCTTAACGAGTAGACCGGCTCAAAATCCGTTGCTTTAGCATTCGTACCCAGCTGAAGCTCATTTGCAGTTATGGTTTGCCGATGGGCATCCCATTTTCCAGTCACGGTAATAGTATCATTGATGGTCAGTTTATTTTTTAAGTACGGCTGGTTAAAAAAGACTACTTTGACCAAATAACGGTCCACCAAAACCCGTATCGTCAGCTTCGATTTTTTTCTGCCATAATAGGCAAGAGAAGGCTCGCTGTGAACCTTCCCTTCCACAGTCACTTTTTCATCATGCTGTACCTCCGCTAAATCACGCAGGCGGTAATCCTCATATCTATAGGGAAAATATTCTAATAAATCGTGAATTGTAAAGATATTTACCTCGGAAAGAATGGCAGCTGTTTCTTCTCCAATGCCCTTAAGGGCGGTTACTGGTTGAATGAGATATGAATTCACTGCTCATTAAGCGGTATACCAAAGATCTTGGCTGCTAATAGCCGCCCTGTTGGTGTAGCCGCTAACCCTCCCTGTCCAGTTTCTCGTAAAGCAGTCGGCATGGATTGACCAATTTTATACATCGCATCAATGACCTCGTCACATGGAATTCGACTTTTGATTCCTGCCAAGGCCATATCGGCAGCGACCATGGCATTAGCTGCCCCCATGGCGTTTCGTTTAACGCACGGCACTTCTACCAGTCCTGCAACAGGGTCACAGACTAAGCCTAGCATATTTTTTAATGTAATAGCCATCGCATCAGCACATTGCTCCGGACTACCTCCAGCCATTTCGACTATGGCTGCCGCCGCCATTCCTGCTGCAGAACCAACTTCTGCCTGACAGCCTCCCGCAGCGCCCGATATGAAAGCATTATTGGCCACAACAAAGCCAAATGCACCGGAAGTAAATAAAAACGAAACCATTTGTTCTCTAGTAGGGTTAAGCTTCCTCTTAACAGCAAACAACGTTCCCGGAACCACACCAGCAGAACCAGCAGTTGGTGTAGCACATATCGTGCCCATTGCCGCATTTACTTCATTGGTTGCGACCGCTTTACTTACTGCATCAAGAATGGTTTCCCCTGATAGAAAATTACCTTTTTCAATATATTTTTGCAGGAGGACGGCATCCCCGCCGGTTAATCCGGAATGGGAAGTAACGCCCTTTATTCCTCGCTCTACCGCTTCTTCCATTACCGTAAGATTACGGTCCATTTGTGCGATAATTTCTTGTCTCGACCGTCCTGTAACAGTTATTTCCTGTTCAATCATAATTTCGGAAATCTTTTTGTTTTTACTGACAGCGAGTTCCACTAATTCAGCAACATTGCGGAACATAGAGGTTTCCCCCTTATTATTAATTAATAAAATTTTTGGTATAAAAAGTTTCAGTGAGTTTATTTATTACTCAACAATCTTGGTTACTTTTAGTATGTTAGGAAGTTTTTCAAGTTCTTCTATTAAATGCTGATCTATATTTTGGTCTACCTCAATTGTCATCAGGGCCATCTTTCCCACTTCCTTTCGGGCAACTTCCATATGGCCAATATTAATTTCATATTTTGCCAGAGTATTAGCTACACCTGCAATTGCACCGAATCGATCGTTGTGGACCACAAGAATTGCCGGATGATTACCGGATAATTTCAGTTTGAAGCCGTTTAACTCAGTTATCTCAATTTTCCCGCCGCCAATGGAAATACCCACCAATTCAAGCTCCCCATTATGGTCACCAATCATGATTCTGGCCGTATTAGGATGCTCCGGTACAGCATCCTCCTCAATAAAACGTATTTTCATGCCATGCTCATCTGCAATCTTTAGGGCATCAATAATCCGGGTATCATCCGTATCAAAATCCAATAAACCTCCGATAATGGCCACATCGGTTCCGTGACCTTTATAGGTTTCTGCGAATGAGCCGTACAAAGAAATGTTTGCCCATTTCGGCTCCCTGCCAAATAGACTCCTAGCCACTCGGCCAATTCTGGCTGCTCCCGCTGTATGAGAACTCGATGGCCCGATCATTACCGGCCCAATAATATCAAACACACTTCTATACTTCACAGATAACTCTCCCTTTGTTTATCCGGATTGTTCATATAGTATATTCCACAACAAAAAAGAAGGGATAACACACCCTTCTATTTTAGCCGTTTCTTATTCAACTGAAAAGATGTAGGAATATAATGGCTGTTTGCCATTGTGCAATTCAATCTCCACATCACTGTAGTGTTCTTCTACAAATTGTGTAAGGTCTGCCGCTTCTTGTTCAGTAACATCTTCCCCGTAAATAATGGTTAGTATTTCCGATTCGCTATCCAGCATTTGTGCAAGAAGCTCCTCGGCCGCTTTTCCTCTGTCTTTATCTTTAACGGTAATTTTACCTTCTAAGATCCCCATAAAGTCATCTTTTTCGATATCGAGGCCATCAATTTGGGTATCTCGAACCGCATATGTGATTTGTCCTGATTTCACATGATTTAATGCATCATTCATGGACGCTTCATTGACTTTGGCATCCGTGGAAGGATTGAAAGCCAGTAATGCTGCTAGGCCTTGCGGGACAGTTTTTGACGGAATCACGTAAATATTCTCTTCAGCCACATCAGCAGCTTGTTGAGCAGCCATAATTATATTTTTATTATTTGGCAATATAAATACTTTTTTTGCATTTACCTGTTTTACTGCCTTCACAATATCTTCCGTACTTGGATTCATGGTTTGTCCGCCTTCAATCACGGCATGGGCTCCTATACTTTTAAATAGCTCAGCTATTCCAGAACCCATCGATACAGTCACAATCCCGAATTCTTTCTGCTCCTTTGGCAGCTGTTCTGAAACAAGCGGCGTTTGCGTGCCTACAATTTCAGAATGCTGCTGGCGCATATTTTCAACTTTTATTTTAATTAAGCTTCCATAGCGCTGACCATAAGAAAGCACTTCTCCCGGCTGTTCAGAGTGAATATGCACCTTGGCAATTTCGTCATCAGAAATGACCAATAATGAATCTCCATACTTACTTAAGTCATTGCGGAAATCTGTCTCATCGAAAGGAAACTTATCAGTTTTTTCCTTTTCAAATCGAACCATAAATTCTGTACAATAGCCAAAAACAATATCTTCCGTACTCATAAATCCTTGAACATTTTTGTGGTGTTCAGCGTTTACCATTTCATCCATAGAAGGCATCTCGGTTGGCACGTTTGGAAGTTCTTCTCCTTTTAACTGGGCCAAAAATCCTTCATAGACGCAAACCAGTCCTTGGCCGCCGCTGTCAACAACGCCAACCTCTTTTAATACTGGAAGCAGGTCAGGTGTCCGCTTTAAGGAAGCTTTTGCTTCTTTAGTAATTTCTTCCATTACAACAATAATGTCGTCTGACTTTTGAGCAGCCTGAACTCCCTTTTTGGCGGCATCCTTTGCCACTGTTAAAATCGTTCCTTCTACTGGTTTCATAACGGCTTTATAAGCTGTCTCCACACCTGACTCAAATGCTTGGGCAAATTCTTTTGCTGTTAAGCTTGATTTAGATTCAATCGCTTTAGAGAATCCTCGGAATAATTGAGACAAGATCACCCCGGAATTCCCCCGTGCCCCCATTAATAGTCCTTTTGACAGGGCGATACCGACTTTGCCTATATGTTCCTGCACATTATTTTTAACTTCTTTTGCCCCGGAGGTCATGGATAAATTCATATTTGTCCCAGTATCACCGTCGGGCACTGGAAAAACGTTTAATGCATCTACCATTTTTGCATTGACTGCCAAGTTGTTGGCACCTTGTATGACCATCTCAGCAAAACGTTTTCCATCTAATGCTGTAATTGACACAAACCTTCCTCCTTACTATGGGTTCGTCACACGAACTCCCTGAACGAAAATATTTACCGAATCGACGGCAAGTCCGACCGTTTGGTCGAGGGTATATTTTACTTTCGATTGCACGTTGTGAGCAATTTCGGAAATTTTTGTTCCATAGCTTACAATTATGTACATATCAATATGTATTGCCTCGTTTTCTTGGCGAACGATTACACCGCGAGTAAAGTTTTCTTTTCTTAAAATTTCGGTAAATCCATCTTTAATTTGATTCTTAGAGGCCATTCCAACGATTCCATAGCATTCAATTGCTGCACCACCAGCAATGGTTGCGATTACTTCGTTTGCGATATCAATTTGTCCGTACTTTGTTTTTAATTCAATGGACATGAATCGTTCCCCCTTCAGATAATTGCTCAATAACTACAGTCATTTTACTATACTGGCAAAAATAATAAAAGTCATACCTGCTTGTTTATTATAAACCATTTATCCTTGACAATTGTCAAGGCTTTTTTCTTGAAAGCTTTTAATACAACTATTGCAATCACTTCACTTGTATGATAAATTATTAAGGTATCTTTAGGCTAGAAAATTTGGCTAGGCCATTTTTCTATATCCAATGATTTTTTGTTTTAAGTGATTGGTAAGTTAAGGAGGGAAAATAGATGCCACGCAAATGTGTAGTAACTGGTAAGAAAACCACAACTGGTAACGCACGTTCACACGCTATGAACGCTAACAAGCGTACTTGGGGTGCAAACTTGCAAAAAGTACGTATTCTTGTTGATGGAAAACCAAAACGTGTTTGGGTTTCCGCAAGAGCACTAAGATCCGGTAAAGTTGAACGCGTATAATACATCGTGTCAGAGCATCCTGAATTAGGATGCTTTTTTCTATGTCCGTCCTATTACTTTATGCTTCCCCAATTACACAAAAATTAAAAAGCACCCAAATCAGGGTGCTGTCGGTTTACAAGTTTGACTCTTTTATACTATTCTTTCTTATTAAACACACCAATCATCGCCCGGACAATTCCGCCTAAAAATCTCGGCAGTTTAATCGTATAAAATTTCATACTGTCCCTCCTCACAAATCTCACATATGCTTATTCATGAAAGCTTTCGCTGCCCCTACCATACTATTCAATCGGAAAAAATCAGTACCAATAAAATAAGGCAATAGCACTTCAAGCAGGGCATCAGGTTTCCTTCGGATAGTAGCAATAACCATATTAATCATGACTTCTTATCACTATTAATATGCCTTCGGAAAATGAAAAAGTACCATAATCGCTAATTAGTTCATTACTTATACACAGTGTGGAACCAAGTGAAATATGATGATTTGTCAGCGGATATTTAAATCCTTCCAGCGTAAGATTGTTAACATCGAGCGTTAATGGAACAAATGAAATGTACTTCATTGCCTCTATTTTTGTTAAGGTATATATACCAGGACTCCTAAGAAAAACAATATTATTACGGTCTATTAAAGATACCTCAGCTTGGCTTTTTTTATTCAGCGATACCATTAGCAACTGAATATTGGCCAATAAATGGTCCAGCCTGCCCCCGGTTGCTCCAAATATGTGAATTGTCTTAGGATCTTGATCCAGTGCCCAATTTAACGCGAGCTCCATATCGGTTTCGTTCTTTTCCGGCTTAAACCGTCTTAATTCGCTCACTGAGTTTTCGATATACTCTAACTCAAGCGATGATACTGAATCAAAATCGCCAAAGGCAATGTTAGGGGATATTTTTCTTTTCAACAAATGAAAAACCCCACGGTCGACACCCACCCAAACCGTATTCTTCTCATTATATTCCGTTAAATCAGGAAGAAGGTCTTCAGGGCCACCTGCTAAAATATTAATAATCATTACATTCTCCCGTCCGGATAGCAAAAAGCCGGCATCGGCCGGCTTTTTTATTACCCTCTTAAGCTCAAAATAGCCTCAGCATATTCCGGCTGATTATAAATGGCCGAACCCGCAACAAGAACAGTGGCTCCAGCTTCTATGCATTGCTTGGCAGTCTGGGGATTGACTCCTCCATCGATTTCAATTTCAATGTTCGCACCCTTTTGTTCAGCCAATTCTTTCACCTTGGAGATTTTCGGAAGCACCTCAGGTATGAACTGTTGGCCGCCAAATCCAGGGTTTACTGACATCAATAAAACCATGTCTACATCCTTAATGATATGTTGGATGGTCTCCACAGGAGTCGCTGGATTAAGGACAACCCCAGCCTTCACACCAGTTGATTTTATATTTTGAATGGTTCGGTGAAGATGGCGGCATGTTTCCACATGGACAGTTAAATAATCGGCACCAGCCTCAGCGAACGCTTGTATATATTGATCGGGATTTTCGATCATAAGATGAACATCTAACGGAAGTTTAGTAATTGGGCGGATCGCCTCAACAATCAAAGGTCCAATTGTAATATTCGGCACAAAATGCCCATCCATTACATCAATATGGATATAATCCGCTCCAGCTTTCTCCACTGCTGTTATCTCCATACCTAATTTTGAAAAATCAGCAGAGAGGATTGATGGTGCAATTTTCACCATAGTTAATACCTCGGCTTTCTATCTTTTATTTCCTGTAGGAAATTCAAATAATGTTCATAGCGATAATCAGGAATTTCCCCGGATTCCACCTTTTCTTTCACCCCGCATTTAGGTTCACTGACATGAAGACAGCCACGAAATTTACAATTTTCGCTAGCTCTCTGTATTTCAGGGAAACAGTTAGTTAATTGTTCCGCCTCTATTTCATTAAAATCTAATGAACTAAAGCCAGGGGTATCTGCCACCAGACCGTTTCCAACCCAAATCAATTCTACGTGTCTGGTAGTATGCCTGCCTCTACCAAGATGGGTTGAGATATCATTTGTCTTTAAGTCAAGGTCCGGTCGTAATACATTTAATAAAGAAGATTTGCCGACACCAGACTGTCCGGCAAATACAGATATTTTGTTCTCCAAATGAGGCTGCAATTGTTCTATGCCGGTTTCTGTTTCGGAAGAAGTTAAAATAACCTCATATCCAGCCTCTTTATATTGGTCCGCATAATTCAATATCTGCTTTTCCTGTTCTTGGTTCGTTAAATCCATCTTGCTAATGCAAATAATCGGGATGATTTGATTAAATTCCACTAGCACCAGAAAACGGTCCAACAGGACTGTGCTAAAATCTGGCTCTACAGCTGAAAAAACAAGGATGGCCTGGTCAATGTTTGCCACTGGTGGACGGACCAATTCATTTTTTCTTTCCTTTACCTCCAAAATATATCCATCCAGTTCATTTTCAGCTTGAAATACAACATCATCGCCAACAAGAGGGGTTACTTTGTTTTTCCGAAAAACCCCTCTGCCGCGGCATTGGATTAACTGATCATGATGAAGAACATAATAAAAACCGCTAAGTGCTTTTATAATTTTCCCTTCAGGCATAGCAAGCCTCCTTGCCTTTTCTTTTCATTTTTATCCACATAGGTCTATTCTTCGACTTCCGCATAGTTGACTTTTCCTTTTTCAATCACTTTATCTCCACTAATTACCTGGTAACTCGCCACCCCGTTGTAAGGAATTTCTAATTGTATCTGAACAACTTTAGGTTCGGTTATTTCCAGTGTTTGTGCAGGTTCCGTAATGTTATGATGCATATCATCTATATAGATGATAACCGTTTGTTTTTGCCCTGGCGGTCCAGGTACCGTCGGATCATATGGGATATTGATTTCTACATTCTCGATCCTTGGCGGTTTTTCTTCTTTCCCCTTTGATATAATCACCTTTACCTTATCACCTTTTTTCAATTCGGTATTGGGTGCAGGGTCCTGAGAAATAACCAATCCCTTTGGTACTGTCTCACTATATTGTTCTTCAGTGGCATCAAGTGTCAAACCAACTTGTGAGGCGTATTCCTGAGCACTTTTTAAAGTGTATTCTTTAAGATCCCATAAAACAATCTTTTCAGGTCCTTTACTAACCTCAAATTCTAATACAGTGTCCTCTGGGATTACCTTTTTGCCGTTTTCTGGCATCTGGCTGATAATGGTGCCAGGATCCCGCTCGTCAAAAACTTCTGTTTTCTTGATATCTTTAAAGTTTAAATCATCTAATAGGCTTACGACATCATCATATAATCGTCCTGTGTAATCAGACAATTCATATTTTTCCTTACCAAGACTAATATATAAGGCAACCTTGGAATTTTCCTTTAATGAAGTTCCTGCTTTTGGATCCGTTTTGATGACCTGGCCCTTTTTAAATTCCTCGTCGTTTATTTCAATTTTTTCACTAACACTGAGGCCCTCAAGCTTCAGCTTTGAAACAGCGTCATCCACATTCATTCCGCTAACATCTGGAACCTTGATCTCTTTAGCTGTCAACATGTCTGGCAAAAATAAAAAGGATAAAATACCAATGATGGCTAGAACAACAAAGGTGGAGATAAGAACAATGGGCCATTTTTTCTTCTTTTTCTTTTTATTCTCTGGATTATCTTGATTCATTACAGGGTTTATGTGCTTTTTATTACCGTGCACCAAAGTCTCATCTAAGTTTTTTAATGGTTTATCATTGGTAATGATAGGGATGGCTTTTGTTGCCTCATCATCTATTGGAATTGTAAACTTTGGTTCGTCCATACGTTCTGGATTCAGAGCAGTGCGCAAATCCTCCTCCATCTCATCTACAGTGTTGTATCGATGAAATGGGTCTTTAGCCGTTGCTTTTAACACGATGTTTTCTACGCTTTGTGGAATATCAGGATTCCACCTTCTTACAGATGGTGTTTCTGAATTAAGATGCTTTAGGGCTATAGACACAGCAGATTCACCGGAAAATGGCAGCCTGCCAGTCAATAATTCGAACATAACAATTCCCAATGAATAAATATCTGATTTACGATTTGCCATCCCACCGCGTGCTTGTTCCGGTGACAAATAATGGACTGATCCTAAAACAGAATTAGTTTGCGTAATGGCCGTTGCGCTAAGGGCCATAGCAATCCCAAAGTCTGTAACTTTCACATTGCCGTCATGGTCTATTAAAATATTATGCGGTTTAATGTCCCGATGAATGATGTGATTATGATGAGCGTGGGAAATGGCAGAAGTCAGTTGCCGCATAATTTCTATGGTCTCCTCGACTCTTATAGGAGAGTTCTGCTGTATGTATTGTTTCAATGTTTGACCATCGACGAATTCCATCACAATATAATAAAGTTCGTTTTCTTCCCCAACATCATATATATTGACAATATTAGGATGTGCTAAACTGGTAGCTGACTGTGCTTCTCTATGGAACCGGCGGATAAACTCTTCATCATTAGCAAAATCAAGCCGGAGCATCTTTACGGCTACATCTCGGTCAAGGATCATATCATGGGCCAAGTAGACATTTGCCATGCCCCCTCCGCCAATCATGTCCAATATTTTATAGCGGCCGCTTAATCGTTTACCGATTAACATCTAAACATCACCCTCAATGCTCTCAGAAAACTCAACAATTACCAAAGTAATGTTATCCTCGCCGCCATATTGATTTGCAAGTGAAATTAATGTAGTTGCTTTTTGTTTCAGTTCTTCGTCCTTTTTGAGAAGTTCTTCCATTTCCTTTTCACTGACTTTATTGGAAAGCCCATCAGAGCATAAAAGGAGAACATCCCCTTCTTCAAACATGATAGTGGAAATATCCATATCCACTACTTTTTCAGTGCCCAATGCCCTAGTTAATACATTTTTTCGTGGATGGTGTTCCGCATCTTCTTTAGAAATTTGTCCAGTTTTGACCAGTTCATTGACAAGAGAATGATCTTCCGTTATTTGTTTGAAGCCGGTCTCATTTAATAGATAACCACGGCTGTCACCAATATGGGCAACCGTAGCAAATCCATCCGTAATAATAGCGGCTACAATGGTGGTTCCCATGCCATCACATTCACTGTTATTAGTGGCATGGTCTAAAAGCAATCCATTTACTTTTGTAATATATTCCTTTAACCATTTCTCTGCATGATCGGCTGTTTCAATTCCAGTCGCTTTTTCCCACTCGCTTTTGAGTTGCGTTAATGTCATATCACTTGCTACATCACCCGCACGGTGACCGCCCATCCCATCTGCAACAATGGCAAGACGGATGCCGTCAGGGTTTAAAAAAACACCACCGGCATCCTCATTGTGAAGACGTACTTTTCCTCGGTCTGTCAAGAATACTGCTTTCATACCTTACCTCGTCTCCTCTTTCCGCTCCTTTGCACGAAGTTGTCCACATGCTGCATCTATATCATGACCGTGCTCTCTGCGAATTGTTACATTAATTCCGCGATTTTTTAAAGTCCGTTCAAAAGCAAAGATTTTATCTCTAGGGGTTCGGACATAATCACGTTCCGGTACATAATTGACCGGGATTAGATTGACATGGCACTTAATCCCTTTGATCAGATCGGCAAGCTCCTCGGCGTGCTCTGTCGAGTCATTTACTCCGCCGAATAACCCATACTCAAAGCTTATACGCCTACCTGTCTTATCGATATAATAACGCACTGCTTTCATTAAGTCATCAAGTTTAAAAGCTTTATTTATTGGCATAAGTCTTGTTCTAAGCTCTGTGTTAGGGGCATGAAGGGAAATAGCAAAATTTATTTGCATGTTTTCATCAGCAAATTGATAAATTTTTGGAATAATTCCGCTGGTGGAAACTGTAATATGCCGCGCACCAATATTTAGCCCTTTATCATGATTGATGATTTTTAAAAAGGCGAGCATATTATTGTAGTTATCAAAAGGTTCTCCAATACCCATAATTACAACAGAATCCACTCGTTCGCCAAATTCATCAAGAGCTTTTTGGACCTTAACGACCTGTGCCACAATTTCTCCTGCTTCCAAGTGCCTCTTTAACCCACCAAGTGTGGAGGCACAAAACGTACAGCCGATTCTACAACCGACCTGGGTGGTTACACAAACAGAGTTTCCATAATCATGCCGCATCAGTACCGTTTCAATGGAAAATCCATCATGCAGTTCAAAAAGAAATTTGATGGTTCCGTCAGAGGAAGTTTGCTGAATGACAGTATTCAATGTTGTAATTTGATATTCTTCTGTCAATTTTTCTCTTAGAGTTTTTGACAAGTTGCTCATATCCTCAAAAGAGGTTACTCGCTTTTTATACAGCCAATCATAAATTTGCTCGGCACGGAAGGCTTTTTCACCATTTTCGGAAAGCCAATCCTTTAGTTCCTGCAGCTGCAGAGAATAGATTGATTTTTTTACGTTTAAAGTTGGTTTTGTCTTAGTTGTTGTAATTTGTTCCAACCGTTACACCTTCTTTCTTAAAACTGCAATATAGAATCCGTCAGAGCCAAAGTCTTGCGGAAATATCTGGAGATCGTAACCAGCAATAAGTGGTTGAATGGCTGCAGGCATTCTAGTTTTGAAATGTGGATCTCCCTCAAACTCGGAATGACTGTTTAAAAAAGCAGCGATTGTATGTTCATTTTCCTGTTTATCGACTGTACAAGTGCTATAAACAAGTGTCCCTCCGGGTTTAACAAGAGAAGCAATGGACTCTAATAATTCCTGTTGAATATGACTTAATTGTGTGATATCTTGTTCGGTTTTTGTATATTTCATATCTGGCTTGCGTCTCATCACTCCGAGTCCAGAGCAAGGTGCATCCAGGAGAATTTTGTCAAAGGACTCTGGATCAAATTGGTCACTTACCTTTCTTGAGTCCAAGGCCATTGTTTCAATATTATCTAACCCTAATCGATTTGCATTATCCCTAATTAATTTTACTTTATGTTCATGAAGATCAAGCGATACAACCTGTCCGCCTGCATTTAATTTTTCGGCTATGTGGGTACTTTTCCCTCCAGGAGCAGCACATGCATCCAAAATTGTTTCATTCCCGTTAATCCCTAGAGCATAAGCAACAAGCATGGAGCTTTCGTCTTGAATGGTGAGTAAACCATTGTGATAAGGCTGGGAAGCAGCGATATTGCCTTTTAGGCAACGGATGGCTTCAGGAACGATTGGGCTCTTCTCAATTTGATAGCCTTCCTCTTCTAGAAGGTTCACACATTCATCCCTTGAAATTTTCGAAAGGTTGACCCGTGCTGTTTGCAGCGGCGCAGTGAGGTTGATTTCGCACATAGCTTTTGTTTTGTCAAAGCCAAATTGATCAACCCAGCGTTTTACCAGCCAAATAGGATGACTGGTTTCAATTGCTAATCGCTCTTGCCGATCTGCCACTTTGTCAAGGGAAGGCAGTCCTTCACGTTGGATTGAACGTAAGACTCCATTGACCAAACCAGAGATACCCTTATGTCCCCGTTTTTTAGCAATTTCAACTGCCTCATGGATGGCCGCACGATCTGGAATTTTATCCAAATAGACCATCTGATAAACGGTCAGGCGTAACAGTTGCAAAACCCAGCCCTCTAATTTCTTGGTATTCTTAATAAAAGGCTTTAAATAAAAATCCAACAAGGATCTTCTTTGCAGGGTACCATAGGTTAACTCGGTTAATAAACCTACATCCTTTTGCGGGATTTGATGATTTTTTATGGTCTGATTGAGCAATAAATTACTATAGGACTGATTTTTTTCTATTGCAATAAGGAGATCCATAGCCGTTTCGCGTACATTTTTTGTGGTTTTTGTTGTCATATCATTCTCCCAGTTTATTGCCTATTGAAATTTTTGCTCCCGCTCCCCGTAAATATTGTTCGCTGGTCATTCTTGTTTTTCCCGAAGGCTGTAGTTCTATAATTTTTATCGCTGTGTCATCACCGGTACTCACAATAAAACCATCCTGTTCAATTCCAACCACTGTTCCAGGTAAGGGACCAGTTACCCCAGATCTCTTTTCCGCACGCCAAATTTTTAAAACTTGGTTATCAAGAGTAGTAAACGCAACTGGCCATGGATTTAGCCCACGGATTTGGTTATAAATTGCCAGTCCGGTTTTTTCCCAAATAATTTTTTCTTGTTCCCGTTTAATATTGGGAGCATAGGTTGCTAAGGCATCATCTTGTGGGATTGATGTTAGCTTATTGTTGAGTAATAATGGCAGTGTTTCCGCCAATAGATCGGCACCGGCTGCACTCAGCTTGTCATGTAGTGTTCCCACATTATCCTCATCCGTAATCGGGACTTCAACAGTTGTCAAAATATCCCCAGCATCCAGTTTTTCAACCATATACATAATCGTAATCCCGGTTTTATTTTTTCCCTGGAGAATGGCATAATGAATGGGAGCCCCTCCGCGTAATTCAGGAAGTAGTGAGGCATGAACATTGATGCAGCCATGTTTCGGAGCCTCTAGCAATTCTTTTGGTAATATTTGTCCAAAGGCAGCCGTAACAATTAAATCCGGTTTTAGAGATAGGATTTTATTAAGTTCTTCTGGCTGCCTTATTTTTTCAGGCTGATATACAGGTATTCCTAGTTTTAAAGCTTCCACCTTTACAGGAGGAGGTGTGAGGGCTTTTTTTCTTCCTACCGGCCGATCGGGCTGAGTGACTGCAGCAATTACCTCGTACCCTTCTTCAACCAATCGCCGCAGAACGGGTACCGAAAAGTCCGGAGTCCCCATGAATACAATTTTGGTCATTCCACTTCTACCCCTTTTAACTCATCATCTGTTAGATATCTTAATACTTTGGTGGTAAACAGGACTCCATCAAGATGATCCATTTCATGCTGAATTGCTCTGGCAAGAAAGTCTTCTGCTTCAAGCGTATACTTTCTTCCTTTTCTGTTAAACGCCTCTATTTTTACATAGTAAGGGCGCATGACTTCCCCAAACAATCCTGGAAAGCTTAGGCAGCCTTCTGGTCCTGTTTGTTCTCCAGAGGCCGCGAGAATGCGTGGGTTAACCATTTCAATTTTGCCCGCTTCATCATCAATATCGACTACAGCTATCCGGGCATCTATTCCAATCTGGGGTGCGGCAAGTCCAACACCATCATATTCGATCATCGTATCGTACATATCATCGAGAAGTTTCGCTAGTTTTTTATCGAACTTTTTCACTTCTTGGCATTCCTTCTCAAGAATTTCATCTGGATACATTACTATTTTACGTATAGCCAATTTGGTTCCTCCATTATGGGTCTAGTATTAATTGCCAAAGTACTTTGAAAATTTTCCAAATCTAGGACACTTCCGCTTTTCTATTCATTTTCGCCTAGTTTACATCATGATAAACGGATTGACGTCAATTGATACCAGGGGTCCATTTTTAGCAGTTGTTTGATATTGGTCAAGGATTTTTTTCAAGGTTTTATACAGGTTCGGTTCCCGCTTGTATTTTATCAGACATTGATAACGATATCTATTATTTATCCTAGCGATTGGTGAGACGGTAGGACCTAGTACAACCGTCTTGTTTGAAACTTGTGAGGAAATAAACTGTACAATTTTCTCTGTTTCAGAAACAACGGTCAAGAGTTGTTCATGACTTACTGTTATCATTGCCAAGTAATAGAAAGGCGGATAATGGCGCATTTTACGCACCATCATTTCCCGTTGGTAAAACAAATTATAATCCTGTGTACCTGCCAGTTCGATGCTGTAATGCTCAGGCGTATAGGTTTGGATAATGACTTCTCCTGGAAGCTTGTGGCGTCCAGCACGACCACTAACCTGTGTCAGCAATTGAAACGTTTTTTCCGAAGACCGAAAGTCGGGCAAATGCAGCATTGTATCGGCTGACAAAACTCCCACTAGAGTAATGTTAGGGAAATCAAGTCCCTTAGCAATCATTTGCGTACCTAAAAGAATATCTGCTTTTCCCTCTTTAAATTCCGTTAATAATTTTTCATGTGCTCCCTTTCTTCCAGTTGTATCAACATCCATACGAATTACCCTTGCCTCAGGGAGAATTTTCCCAAGTTCATCCTCTACCTTTTGTGTTCCCGTTCCAAAGTAACGAATATATTCGCTTGAACATTCCGGGCACACACTTGGAACAGGAGCTTCGTAGCCGCAATAATGACATTTCATCCGAACCCCAGCCCGATGGTAAGTGAGCGAAATATCACAATTTGGACAATTAACAACATAACCGCAATCCCGGCACATAACAAAGGAGGAATGACCGCGTTTATTCAAAAATAAAACCGATTGCTGTTGTTTCTCCAAACGGTCCTTTAGCAATTCTAATAACTTTCGAGAAAACATGGATCGATTACCAGAGCGTAGTTCTTCCCGCATATCAATGATTTCCACTGATGGAAGCGCCTGATTATTCATTCTAGATGGAAGTGTTAATAACTGATACACATTTTTCTGTGCTCGTGCAAAAGATTCTAAAGAAGGTGTGGCACTGCCCAAAACTACTGGGCAATTGTAGGTCTGTGCCCTTCTGATAGCTACGTCTCTTGCATGATAGCGCGGCATATCTTCCTGCTTATAGCTCGTTTCATGTTCTTCATCAATAATAATAATGCCAATATTCTCAAATGGAGCAAAGATGGCCGATCTAGCCCCAACAACTACCTTTACTTCTTTCCGCTGAACTTTCCGCCATTCATCATATTTCTCACCGGCTGATAATCCGCTGTGCATGACAGCTACCAAATCGCCGAATCTACTTTTAAAACGATGGACCATTTGTGGGGTAAGAGAAATTTCCGGAACAAGCACAATCGCTTCTTGACCCTTCTCAATCACCTTTTGTATTGATTGCAAGTAAATCTCCGTTTTTCCGCTGCCTGTTACTCCGTACAGTAAAAATACTTCATGCTTGCCAGTTTCTACAGCATTTCTAATCGGTGTTATCACCTTTTCTTGGTTTTCTGTTAATGGCAGCGGCTCCGTTTTTTGAAAAACCCGATGGTCAAATGGGTCACGGTACACCTCCATCTCCATCCCATCCAACAGGCCTTTTGATTCTAGTGCCTTTATGGCAGAAGGAGATAATTGATATTGTGACGTTAGCTTCTTATATTCCGTTTCCTGATATTGGTCTATAAAATACAGCAGCACCTGTTTTTGTTTTTCGGCATTGGCAGGAAGTTGTTTCAACTCCTCTTTTAATTGGACAGCAGCTACGGCAGGACGAATTACCTTTATGTGCTTTTTCTTTACCCGTTCTTTTACCAGGTAGATTACTTCAATATTCCCCTTAATGGCTTCTCGGTGCAAAACTCCAACCAGTCCTTGCTTTAAAGCCTCCTCCCAGTCAAGCATCGCACCCCCATCAAGAAGGTGAGAAAGTGGGGATGGCAGGTCGGAAGCCTTTACCCCTGCAGCCAATTTCACCTTTTTTTCGTATTTTGCCTTTAACGCGGCCGGCAGCATCACCTGATAGGCAAAAATTCTAAAACAAAGGGTAGTATCTGTCAGCCAGTTACCAAGTTCGAGTAATTCTTTACTTAGTACTGGCTCGAGATCCATTGGTTCGATAATTTCCCTCAAGCTATTAAATTCCGAATGGGATTTTATTTCAGTAACAAAACCTTGGATATTGCGAGGCCCAAACGGAACTATGACCCGCATTCCAGGGACGACTAGATGGTTCCATTGTTCCGGAATCAAATAATCGAACGTTTTATCTGTTTGCTTCGTTGGGACATCCACGATCACGCTAGCAATTTTCATGTTTATCCATATCCTTAAGGAGGGCTGCAATTTCCTCCATTATTTCTCCTGCAACAGCTGTTTTCGCCATAAGTGGCAGTTCTCTTTTCGTACCATCTTGTTTAAACAAAGTGACGATGTTTGTATCTGTTCCAAAACCTGCTCCTTGTTGTTTGACATTGTTGGCCACAATCATATCAGCATTTTTAGTAAAAAGCTTCTTTTGAGCGTATTCCTCGAGATTATTGGTCTCAGCAGCAAATCCAACCAACAATTGATGAGATTTCCTTTGACCCATTTCAAATAAGATATCTTTTGTCCGTTCTAACTCCATTACAGTATCGCCGGACTGTTTTTTCACTTTATGGTCAAAAGATACTTTAGGACGATAATCAGCAACAGCTGCAGTTCCAATCATGACATCGGCTTGTTCAAATCGTTCCAAAACAGCATTGTACATTTGCTCTGCATTCTCAACCTTGATGTGCTCAACACCCGTCGGTGTAGAAATTTGGACGGGTCCGGAGACCAATTGAACTCTTGCTCCTCGTTTTACGGCCTCTTCTGCTAATGCGTAACCCATTTTGCCGGTAGAATGGTTCGAAATAAACCGGACCGGGTCAATTCTTTCCCTTGTAGGTCCAGCAGTAATTAAAAAGGTTTTACCCTTAAGTGGTGTATTGGCACCTGCTGCAAAATATTCTTGAACAAGTTTCACAATCTTTTCAGGCTCTTCTAAACGCCCCTTGCCGACATACCCACAAGCAAGATACCCTTCTCCAGGCTCGATAAAACGGTATCCATATTCTGCTAAACGGGCTATGTTCTGTTTCACAGCTGGATGTTCATACATATGGACATTCATAGCCGGCGCAATCCAAACAGGAGCAGTAGTAGCTAAAAGGGTGGTAGTAATCATATTATCTGCGATTCCATGAGCGAGTTTAGCAATAGTATTAGCTGTTGCAGGGGCCACCATGATCAAATCTGCCCAATCCGCCAAGTCGATATGGGCAATGACTTGTGGATTTTTCTCATCAAATGTATCTGAATAGACGGCATTTCTTGATAGCGCCTGAAAGGTTAATGGAGTAACAAATTTCGCTGCCGAGTCACTCAAAATCACTTTTACTTGTGCCCCGGTTTGAACAAGCTTACTTGTTAGGGCAGCCGCCTTGTAGACAGCAATTCCTCCTGTTACACATAAAAGGATCTTTTTTTCCTTAAGCATTTTATATCCCCCGCTTTTTTGCCAACATTATATCTTTTCTTTATTATGCTGTAATGACGCTATTTTTTCATCAATTTCTACTCAAAGCCGACAAATATCTTGCTCCGTGCCAAACCAAATAAAAAAGGCTGACATGTAAGGAAATTTCCTAAACGTCAGGCCCTTCTAGTAATAATTAAAATTCGAAAGCTTTATTAAACAGTTTCAACAGGAGTTTCTGCTTTTTTGGCAATTCGATAGGTTAATTCGCCCTTATAGATTTCCTCAAGAGCTTTACCAACATACTTGTGGGAAACATACTTTGGAAGCCGCTCATCTTTTGCTTGCGACATTAATCGGGCACGTTTTGCTGCCACTGAAACCAGTGAATATTTTGAGTCTATTTTTTCAAGCAAAGAATCTATAGAAGGATACAACATATTATTCAGCCTCCAGTAACTTTTTGTAACGGTGTTCCACTCTTTCCCTGCGGCAATGCTCGGCAGTCACAATCGCCTTAATCCGCTCACAGGCGAGCTGAACTTGGTCATTTTCTACAACATAATCATATAATTCCATCATTTCAATTTCTTCACGTGCTGTTAGCATCCGGTCCGAAATAATGTCTTCGGTCTCAGTTCCCCGAGTTACAATCCTGTTCTTTAACTCGCCTAGGCTAGGGGGCATCAGAAAGATAAATAATCCTTCAGGGAATTTCTCCCTGACCTGGCGGGCGCCCTTGACTTCAATCTCTAAAAAGACATCTTTTCCCTCATCCAGGGTCTGCCTTACATAATCAACTGGTGTACCATAATAATTCCCTACAAATTGAGCATACTCCAGTAACTTGCCTTGCTCAATTAAATCTTCAAATTCCTCTCTTGTTCTAAAAAAATAATCGACCCCGTCTACTTCTCCCTCACGGGGTTTGCGGGTAGTAACGGAGATAGAATATTCGAATGCAGTGTCAGGATGGGAAAAAATTTCTTTTCGAACCGTTCCTTTACCTACACCAGATGGTCCAGATAGTACAATCAGCAAACCTTTCTCTTGCATTTTTAAAAATTCCTACCCTTCCTCAATAGTATCATCACGGTCCGTCAAGCGGTGGGCAACTGTCTCCGGCTGGACAGCTGACAGGATGACATGATCGCTATCCATCACAATCACAGCACGAGTTCTTCTTCCGTACGTAGCATCAATTAATGAACCCCTGTCTCTGGCATCTTGAATGATTCTCTTTATTGGAGCCGATTCCGGGCTGACAATGGAAATGATTCTGTTTGCCGAAACAATATTTCCAAATCCAATATTAATTAACTTAATCGACATTGCTTTTCATCCAATCATCAATAATATATTTTGGCCGTGTCCAAACATTTCTAAACCCTATTTACTCAATATTTTGAACCTGTTCCTTCAGCTTCTCAAGTAAACTTTTTATATCGACTACTTTTTTGGCGATGGTTGAGTCATTTGCTTTTGAGCCGATTGTATTCGCTTCACGGTTCATTTCTTGAACAAGAAAATCCAGCTTTCTTCCAATTGGTTCCTCGGATGCTAGTGTTTGGATAAATTGCCCAATATGACTTTTTAATCTGGTCACTTCTTCATTAATATCCGCTTTTTCAGAGAAGACAGCTGCCTCCGTTAATAGACGGGTTTCATCAAGTTGTCCATTCGTAAATTCGAGCATTCTTTTCATTAAGCGCTCTTTGAATATATCAACTACTTGCGGTGCCTGCGACTCAAGTTCCGTAAGGTTAAGTTCTATTTGGCTGATAATCACAAGCAAGTCCTTTTTTATTTCTTCCCCTTCGGCTTGCCTCATTCGTTTCAACAAAATAGCTGCCTGTATGGTTGCATCAAGCACCAATTGATTCAATTCTTCATTCCCAACTTCACTTTCTTCAATATGTATAAGTTCAGAATAGCTTAATAAATCCCTGAGCGATACTGGCTCTTCGATCCGGTATTTCTCGCGGGCCTGGTTCATAAATTGGTAGTATTGCTCGACCAAACTCCAATCAACATGCAGTTTTCGGGTGACGGCGCCCTCCCCCTCTAAACTCACATAAACTTCCACTCTTCCACGACGAATATATTGGTTTAATGTTTTTTTAATTTTATCTTCTATTTGTAAAAGCTGCCTTGGCATCCGGATATTCATTTCGCAGAACCGGTGATTTACTGTTTTTACTTCTACATTCACAATAAATAGTTCAGATTCTGCCCTTCCTCTTCCAAAGCCTGTCATACTCATAACCATCTTGCGCACATCCAATCCTTGAAAAATGATCGGGTTTACTACGAAAAAACCAAAAGGCAATAGAACCGATTCTATTACCTTTTGGATTATAACATACTTTATTTCGTTTTTCTTAATAAAAATGTTCCGGCTAGTAAAAAAGTTGGTATCGCCGATAAACCTAGAATTAGCAACCAGTCCTTTGCTGCAATTGGAAGTGTATGGAAAATAGGCTGCAGCGGCGGGTAATAAATAACAACTAAGACCAACAATAGGGATGATACAACAGCCCAGACTAAATATTGATTTCCAAACGGGTTTCGTGTCAAAACTGACTTTTCACTGCGGCAATCAAATACATGGATAAGCTGAGCCATTACCAGCGTGGCAAAGGCAACTGTCTGGGCATAAGCTAACCTGTTTGGGTCATTATGATACACTATTATAAAAGCTAATAGTGTGACTAGCCCAATTAAAAATCCGCGTGACACAACCTTCCATCCTAAACCGCGGGAAAAGACGCCTTCATTTGGACTTCTAGGACCACGTTTCATTACATTTTCTTCTGGTCGATCCAGACCAAGGGCCATTGCCGGCAGTCCATCGGTTACAAGGTTTACCCATAAGATTTGTATCGGAACGAGCGGCAGCGGCAAAGCTAAGATCATGGCAAACAACATCACTAAAATTTCTCCCACATTGGAGGCCAGCAAATAACGAACGAACTTTCGAATATTTTCGTAAATATTCCTTCCCTCTTTGATTGCTGCCTTGATGGTTGCAAAATTATCATCCAATAACACCAATGCTGAAGCTTCTTTTGCAACATCCGTTCCGGTAATTCCCATCGCGACTCCAATATCTGCCGCTTTGATGGCCGGCGCATCGTTTACTCCGTCACCGGTCATGGCGACAATATGACCACGATTTTGAAGCGCATTAACAATTTTCAGTTTATGTTCCGGTGAAACCCGAGCAAAGACTGAAACATCATCTACAATAGCTTCCAGTTCTTCAACTGACATCGCAGCAAGTGCGTTTCCATCCAATACCTTGCTTTTATTTGTTAAAATCCCCAGTTCTTTGGCAATTGCCTTAGCCGTAATCACATGGTCACCCGTAATCATCACCGTCTTGATTCCTGCCTCTTTACACTCCTTTACAGCCTCCTTCACTTCAGGTCGAGGCGGATCAATCATCCCTTGAATGCCAATAAAGGTTAACTTTTTCTCCGCTTCTTGCTCACTTAACAGCACTGTACTAGCAGAAACAGGTTTATAGGCAATCGCAATTGTCCTCAGCGCATTTGACGCTAAATCGGAGATAGCCCCCTGCACTGTTTCTTGACTACTTTTATTTAGGTATTGTGTTCTTCCGTCCCAAAGAATTGATTCACAAACACCTAATACAACATCAGGTGCTCCTTTGGTTACAATAAAATGACGGCCTTGTTTGTCCTTTACTTGGACGCTCATCATTTTTCTTGATGAATCAAAAGGAAATTCTTTGATAATAGAAAATTCCTCGAGAAGCTTTGTCCTGCTAAACCCTGCTTTCATGGCGCTGACAAGCAATGCTCCTTCTGTTGGGTCGCCATCTAGAACATAATCATCGTCGTTTTGAATAATATCAGCTTGATTGCACAGCATACCAAAAATCAGCATTTGCTGAAGGGCTTTTTCCTCACTTGGAGAAACTTGCTGTTCTCCACGATAAAAATTCCCTTGTGGCTGATAGCCCACACCATCAACTGTCCAGGTATTTCCCCCGCTCCACAAATGGGTGACGGTCATCTTATTCTGTGTCATGGTTCCCGTTTTATCAGAACAAATCACCGATGCACAACCTAACGTTTCGACTGCAGGAAGTTTTCGGACAATTGCATTTTGCTTAATCATTTTTTGAACACCAAGGGATAATGCTACGGTCACGATGGCTGGCAGCCCTTCAGGAATAGCCGCAACTGCAAGGGATACTCCGGCTAAAAACATCGTATACAACTCATGCCCTTGAATAACTCCGACCACTACTACTAACACGGTTAACAGCAATGCCACCGTAATGAGGATTTTGCCTAACTGTTCGAGACGGCGTTGCAATGGAGTTTCTTGGGATTCGGCACTTTGAAGCAAACCAGCGATTTGCCCCATTGCTGTATCCATTCCCGTAGCTATAACAACACCTACCCCGCTTCCCCTCGTAATCATGGTGCCCATAAAGCCTGTGTTTTCCATATCACCTATCCCTGGATTGGGATTGTTTAACGGTTCTATATACTTCGATACTGGCACTGATTCACCAGTAAGCGCTGATTCTTCAATTTCTAGACTATTTGATTGAATGATTCGTATATCTGCACCAATACGGTCACCACTGGAGAATTTAATTACATCTCCCAAAACAATTTCCTTTGAAGGGAGCTTTTGCCATGAGCCATCTCTTAATACGGAAACCTGGGGAGCAGAGAGCTCCTTTAATGCCTGTAACGACTTTTCTGCCCGCCGCTCTTGGAAAAATCCCAAAAAACCGTTTATAATCACAATGGCAATAATCGCAATTGCATCAATATATTCACCAAGCAATCCGGAAATTAGGGTCGCAGCAAGTAATACCAGCACCATAAAATCTTTAAATTGACTGAAAAATAGCAGCAGTGCTGATTGCTTCTCGCCTTCCTCCAGTTCGTTATAGCCGTAACGCTTGATCCTTTTTGCTGATTCTTCTTGTGATAACCCAGAAGTAAAGTCGGTTTCTAAAGCCTTTTCTACCTGATTTAACTCCATCTCATGGAACTTCATCCGACCATCTCACATCCCCCTTATAATGCTAATCTAAAGAAAGCTTATTCAGGGTCGTCCAAAAAAATGCTATGATTATAGAGACAGGTAGAATCTCTCGGGCAAAATTAAAAATAGGACAACAAGTTCATGTCTAGGATATACTTATAAAATCAATAGTTCCAAGCAAAGGATGTTTTCCATGTCATTTGATGGTTTATTTACAAAAGCAATGTGCAATGAATTATCGCATTCACTTACAGGTGGCCGTATTAATAAAGTTCACCAGCCCTATAAAAATGAGGTTATTTTGACGATCCGGGCGAATGGAGTAAATCATAAGCTGTTATTGTCAGCCCACCCTAGTTACGCTAGAGTCCAGCTTACACGGGAGGGATACGATAATCCAAGCGAACCGCCTATGTTCTGTATGCTGTTGCGCAAACATATTGAAGGACATATTGTCGAAGATATTTATCAGATAGAGAATGACCGGATTCTTATATTCGAGATTAAAGGGCGCAACGAAATTGGCGATATTAGCTATAAGCAGTTAATTGTTGAAATTATGGGCCGACACAGCAATATCATTTTAGTGGATAAAGAGCGCAATCTCATCCTTGATTCAATTAAACACATATCATTTGCTGTTAATAGCCATAGAGCTATTTTACCCGGACAATCGTATGTTTCCCCTCCGGAGCAGCACAAATTAAACCCTTTTCAATCTAGTACGGAAGACGTTTTACGTCTTTTGGATTTTAATCAGGGCAAACTGGACCGCCAGCTGGTTGACCAATTTGCGGGCATTTCCCCACTGTTTGCCAAGGAAGTCATTTTCCAAAGCGGATTGGCTAATCGCTCCACAGTCCCAGAAACGTTTGTCCGGTTAATGAACCAAATTGCAACTGGCAGCCTATCCCCCTCTATTATGCTGGCTGAGGGAAAAGAAAACTTCTATCTTTTCCCGCTAGAGCATTTAAAAGGGGAGGTCAGCCAGTATTCTTCCTTAAGCGAAATGCTGGACCGATATTATTTTGGCAAGGCGGAACGGGACAGAGTAAAACAGCAGGCACATGATATTGAACGGTTTATCCTGAATGAGAAAGAAAAAAACGAGAAAAAAATTGTCAAGTTAGAAGCCACGTTAAAGCAAGCGGAGCAGGCAGATGAGTATCAGCGGTACGGTGAACTGTTAACCGCCAATCTTTATGCGGCCAAAAAAGGGATGAAGGAAATTGAAGTATTAAATTACTACGATGAGGCAGGTGGAACCGTCACGATTCCACTCGACCCGCGTAGGACACCATCGGAAAATGCCCAAAAGTACTTCTCAAAATACCAAAAAGCAAAAAATGCAGTCTCCGTTGTGATGGATCAAATCGAAAAGGCACAGGAAGAGGCCGCCTACTTCGAGAACCTGTACCAACAAGTTCAAACAGCTTCCCCCAAAGACATTCAAGAAATTCGTGAAGAATTGGTCGAAGGTGGTTATATACGGGAACGCCAGAAAAAGCAGGTTAAAAAGGCCCATAATGCAAAGCCTGTGCTAGATTATTTTCAAGCATCCGATGGTACAGAAATCATTGTTGGTAAAAACAATAAACAAAATGATTATTTAACGAATAAGCTGGCAGCACGTGATGAAATTTGGCTGCACACCAAAGATATTCCAGGTTCACACGTAGTGATTCGCAGTAAAGAGCCTAGCGAGGGTACGCTTAAAGAAGCGGCAATGCTTGCCGCATATTTTAGCAAAGCAAGGAATTCCAGCTCTGTTCCTGTTGATTATACAAAGGTACGTTTCGTAAAGAAACCAAGTGGTGCCAAGCCTGGGTTTGTTATTTATGAAAACCAGCAGACCATTTATGTTACGCCGGATGAAGAATTGGTACTTTGTCTTAAAAACAATTAGCTCCATGAAAGTAGCCCCGGAAATTCCGGGGCTTTTTTACTGCAATTATATTGTTACACTTCGCCGCTCGATAAGCTTGCTCCATTCAGCAGGATTACGGCTCCACTCGAGCAGGCTTTTTTTGTCAGCTTCACTTATATAGTCCTTTTCAATTGCAATTTCTACTAATGCTGGAAAATCAGTTAGGGATTTGCTAATAATCCCCGCTTCTTCAAAGGCTTGTTTTCCTTTTTGCAGCCCGTAGGTAAAAATGGATACAACCCCCAGTACTTCACAGCCGGCTTCCCTTAGTGCCTGAACGGCCGTAATCACACTGCCGCCTGTGGAAATTAAGTCTTCCACTACAACGGCCTTTTGTCCCTTTACCACCTTGCCTTCAATTTGATTTCCTTTGCCATGTCCTTTCGCCTTAGAACGAACATAACACATTGATAAGTCGAGGACTTCACTCACCCATGCAGCATGAGGGATTCCGGCCGTTGCCGTGCCGGCAATCACTTCCGCCTCAGGGAAGTTTTCACGTATTAGTTCACTAAGGCCTTGAGCAATTTCTCTTCTGATAGTTGGATACGATAACGTAAGACGATTATCACAATAAATCGGGGACCGGAGTCCAGAAGTCCAAGTAAATGGATCATTAGGTTTTAATGCTACAGCCTCAATGGATAATAACTTTTCCGCAATCAATTTTTTCATTGTGTTACTCCTCCCCATGCTTGAATCCAATTTTGATAATTTTGTAAGGGGTCGACTGCCTTCGTAATAGACCTTCCTACTACAATAGCACCTACTCCTGCCTCTCGTGCAAACTCCGGTGTTGCTGTACGCTTCTGATCTCCTGTCTGGTCGGATTGCAAGCGAATCCCTGGGCATACTGTCATAAAGTCCGGTCCGATCTGTTTACCAATCGCAGCAGCTTCATGTGCAGAACAAACCACACCATCTAAGCCTGCTGCCTTTGTTAGCGAAGCATAATGCAGCACCGATTCCATTAATGTTGCCGGAATCAACTGTTCTTTTTGCATTTGCGTTTCTGATGTACTTGTTAACTGTGTGACAGCAATACAGGCAGGGCGCTTACCTGTTGCAGTTCCAGCCTCCAGACCTTCGATGGCGCTCTCCATCATCTCCCGTCCGCCAGCTGCATGAACATTGACCATATCAACGTTCAGTCGGGCCAACCCCTTCATTGCTCCATAAACGGTATTAGGAATATCATGTAGCTTCAAATCTAAGAAAATATGGTGTCCTTGGTCCTTTAATAAGGAAACAATCGACGGGCCCTCTTGGTAAAATAACTCCATTCCAACTTTTACAAACAGCTGTGTTCCTCTAAAAGGCTGCAAAAATTTTTCTACTTCCGCCCTTCCGGGGAAATCAAGCGCGATGATAAGCGGGTGATTCATGTTTTTTCCAGCTCCTTCCCGTACATTCACTGATGTGTTCATACCCCAATTGCTCCAGAAGCTCTGGCAGGTCATTTATAATTGTCGGACAGATAAATGGATCGACAAAATTTGCTGTCCCAACAGCAACTGCGCTGGCTCCGGCATAAAAGAATTCAATAACATCCTCAGCAGATTGGATGCCGCCCATGCCGATAATCGGGAGCGATACAGCCTGGCTCACTTCATAAATCATGCGAATCGCTACTGGTTTAACCGCTGGACCAGATAAACCGCCTGTCCGATTGGCTAGAATCGGCTTCCCTGTTCTTAAATCCAGCCTCATCCCTACGAGTGTATTGATCATGGTGATTCCATCTGCTCCGCCAGCCTCAACTGCCTTGGCCATTTCCACAATATTAGTCACGTTTGGCGATAGTTTTACGTAAACAGGAACCTCTGAAACTTGCTTTACTTTACGGGTTAGTTCCTTTGCCACCTCTGGTATAGTGCCAAAGGCAATGCCTCCAGTTTTAACGTTTGGGCAAGATATGTTTAACTCAAGAGCGTGAACATTGGGAGCAATTGATATTTCCTTTGCAACTTTCACATAATCCTCTTCAGTAGAACCGGCAACATTGGCAATGATCGGCACATCATATTGTGACAACCACGGAAGCTCTTGTTCAATGATTTTCTTCATACCCGGATTTTGTAAACCAATCGCATTTAACATACCTGATGAGGTTTCTGCCACCCGCGGTGTCGGGTTCCCGAAACGAGGTTCTGCCGTTGCCGCTTTAATCATGATGGCACCCAGTTCACTTAAGTCATAAAATTGACTGTATTCCTTACCAAAGCCAAAGCAGCCTGATGCCGGCATAACCGGATTTTTCAGTTTCAGCCCCGGCAATTCAATATTCAATCTGCTCATATTAAAACCTCCCCGGCCCGGAAGACTGGACCATCCGTACATACTTTTTTATACGAGGTCCCTGATGGGTCATCCTTCTCTTTGCATACACAGGCAAAACAGGCCCCGATGCCGCAGCCCATCCGCTCTTCAAGGGATAAAAACACCTTTTGATCAGGGTAGCCTTGCTGCAGTGCTCTGAGCATCGGTACCGGTCCGCATGCATATAGACAATCAAATTGGATATTTTTTAACACATCTGTTACAAATCCTTTTGTTCCATATGTTCCGTCAACTGTGGCAATGAATGTTTTTCCATACTTTTCAAACTGTTGTTCATAAAATACAGCGGCGACCGTTTGAAAACCTAAAACATGAATGACCTTTACCCCTTTTGCCGTCAGCTGTTTGGACAATTCATATAGCGGTGGAACTCCAATTCCTCCACCAACAAGGACTGCCGTTTCCCCGGCAGAGACTTCATCAACCGGGAACCCATTTCCCAGCGGCCCAAGGATATCTAGCTCCATTCCTGCCCTCATTTCGGATAGCATCTGCGTGCCTTTTCCATCTTTCCGATAAATAAGCGTCATTTGCTTGGAAATGGGGTTATAGGAAGAAATACTGATTGGTCTCCGTAAAAGCGGGTCCCAATGATTTGAGACCCGAATGTGAACAAATTGACCTGGAGCGGTGATTTCGCGGACTAATTCCGCTTGAACAATCAGTTCATAAATATCGGCTGCGATTTCGGTTCGGCTAAGAATTTTACAAATTTCCTTTTTCATCATGCAAACACAGCCTCCCGGTCAGGAGTATTCATGGCTTCCGTAGAGAAATTCATCGACTCAATTACCTTTAGGATGGCCTCGGCTGTATCAAGAGATGTTAAACATGGAACTCCGTTCTCGACTGCCTCACGGCGGATTCGGAATCCATCTCTCTCTGGCTGTTTGCCTTTGGTCAGGGTATTGATGATAAACTGGGCTTCACCCTGATGAATGACATCCAGCACGGTTTGGCCGTCTGCGCCAATTTTCTCCACTACCTTAACAGGAAGTCCTGCTTGAGTAAACAAGGCTGCGGTTCCGCTGGTGGCCATCAGTCTGTAGCCGTTTGCGGCAAACCTTGCGGCAAGCTTTAGGGCTTCTTGTTTATCCTTATCGGAGACTGTGAACAAGACTGTCCCGAACTTCTGAATGGAAATCCCTGATGCTACTAAGCCTTTATATAAAGCTTTTTCTAGAGTGGAATCCTTGCCCATTACTTCCCCGGTCGACTTCATCTCCGGTCCAAGAGTGATATCCACATCTTTTAACTTTGCGAATGAGAAGACAGGAACCTTGACAAAAACCCCTTTCTTCTCGGGAACCAAACCTGGATCGTACCCTTGGTCGGCTAAAGAGAACCCTAAAATTGCCTTGGTCGCAATTTTAGCCATTGGGACATTGGTAATTTTGCTTAAGAATGGGACCGTCCTGCTTGATCTTGGGTTTACCTCAATAACATATACTGAGTTGTCCGCTACCACATATTGAATATTCAACAGCCCGACAATTCCAAGTCCTAAGGCTAATTTTTCCGTATAGTTCACCAAAGTTTGTTTTATCTCTTCCGATAACGTCTGTGGCGGGTATACGGCAATGGAATCACCCGAGTGGACCCCTGCCCGCTCAATATGCTCCATGATACCTGGAATGATTACTTGTTTCCCATCACAAATCGCATCCACTTCAATTTCTTTCCCAGTGATATAACGGTCAATTAACACTGGATGCTCAGGATTGATTTTTACTGCATTTTTCATATAATGGAGCAGTTCTTCTTGGTTGTAGACAATTTCCATTGCCCGACCGCCAAGTACATAGGATGGCCGGACTAAAACAGGGTAGCCAATTTGCTCTGCAATAACGACTGCTTCTTCCACCGATAATGCTGTTTTTCCAAGCGGCTGTGGTATATCGAGTTCTTCCAGTGCCTGTTCAAACTTATCACGGTCTTCCGCACGATCTAATGCTTCCAAGCTGGTACCTAGAATTTGCACTCCATTTTCAGAGAGCTTTGCCGCTAGATTAATAGCGGTTTGGCCGCCAAACTGAACGACAACGCCCATTGGTTTCTCTAAATCGACGATGTGCATCACATCTTCTATGGTCAGCGGTTCAAAATAAAGCTTGTCAGAGATACTAAAGTCGGTTGAAACCGTTTCAGGATTGTTATTGATTATTATTGCTTCATAGCCTGCTTCTTTAATGGCTTTAACAGAATGGACTGTTGCATAATCAAATTCAATCCCTTGACCAATCCGGATCGGGCCGGAACCGAGAACAATCACACTTTGCTTTTTTGTCACCAAAGACTCATTTTCTTCTTCATAGGTACCGTAGAAATATGGAGTTTCCGACTCAAACTCGGCTGCACAGGTATCTACCATTTTATACACTGGAATAATATTCAGATTCTTACAGAATTCGTAGATATCTTTTTCGTTTGCTTCCCACAGCCCGGCAATCTTCTTGTCCGAAAATCCCTTTTGCTTTGCCTCTTTAAGCAGGTCCCCATGAAACGGATTTGCGGTTAACTTTGTTTCAAGCTCAATGATTCTTTCAAACTTCTTTAGGAAAAATAAATCAATTTCGCTCCAGTCATGGATCGTTTCAATCGTTACTCCACGCTTTAGGGCCTCAGCTATGTAAAACAACCGCTCATCTCCTGCTTTGCGGATGCGCTTTTCGATAATGGAATCATTAATTTCAGCCGCCCCGTTTAATTCAAAATGATATACACCAGATTCAAGCGAGCGAATTGCTTTTAATAAGGATTCTTCAAATGTCCTGCCAATGGCCATAACCTCGCCGGTGGCCTTCATTTGTGTTCCTAATCTTCTGTTTCCTGATTCAAACTTATCAAACGGCCATCTTGGAATTTTCGTTACGATGTAATCAAGTGCCGGTTCGAAGCTGGCATAGGTTTTCCCCGTTACCGGGTTCAGCATTTCATCTAACGTTAAACCCACGGCAATTTTAGCTGCAAGCTTGGCAATTGGATAACCGGTTGCCTTTGATGCGAGGGCAGAAGACCTGCTTACCCTTGGATTTACCTCAATCACATAGTAGTTATAACTGTTTGGGTCCAGTGCGAGCTGCACATTACAGCCACCCTCAATACCGAGCGCGCGAATAATCTTCAATGAAACATTACGAAGCAGCTGATATTCTCTATCTGCAAGAGTTTGGCTTGGTGCGACGACAATGGAATCCCCTGTATGTATGCCGACAGGATCAATATTTTCCATATTACAAACGACAATCGCATTATCTGCACTGTCACGCATGACTTCGTATTCAATTTCTTTAAAACCTGCAATGCTCTTTTCGAGCAGGCATTGATGAACCGGGCTGTTTTTCAATCCGCTTGTGACAATTTCCTCAAGTTCTTCTCGATTGTTGCAAATACCGCCGCCAGTGCCGCCTAATGTGAAGGCAGGACGGACAATTACTGGAAAGCCAATTTTGTCAGCAAAAGCAATCGCTTCGTCTAACTGATGAACGATTTCACTTTCAGGGACCGGCTGTTCTAGCTCGTTCATTAGCTCGCGAAATAATTCACGGTCCTCAGCCTGATTGATGGCTGACAACTTGGTACCTAGAATCTCAACGCTACACTCGTCTAGGACTCCCGATTTTGACAATTCCACAGCCAAATTGAGCCCGGTTTGGCCTCCTAGAGTGGCCAACAGAGCATCCGGCCGTTCTTTGCGAATGATTCGGCTGACAAAATCGACTGTCAATGGTTCAATATAGACGACATCCGCCATCTCTGTATCGGTCATAATGGTGGCAGGGTTAGAGTTTACAAGAATCACACGGTAGCCTTCTTCTCTCAGCGCAATACATGCCTGGGCTCCGGCATAATCAAATTCCGCTGCTTGGCCGATAATGATGGGTCCTGATCCGATTACTAAAATGGAGTGAATATCTTTACGTTTAGGCATGGGATGTAACCTCCTGTTTTTGTGATTCAATTAATGCGAGAAATTGATCAAATAAGCCATTGGCATCTTCCGGTCCTGGTGAAGCCTCCGGATGGTATTGAACCGTAAAGGCAGGGAAATCCAAATGCTTTAAGCCTTCTATTGATTCATCATTGACCGCAATATGTGTAACCGCTAATCTAGTATTTTTTACGGACTCCATCTCAACTGTATATCCATGGTTTTGTGAAGTAATCGCCACTTTTCCAGTTTCTAAATCCCTTACAGGGTGATTGGAGCCGCGATGTCCGAACTTCATTTTGACTGTATCGGCACCGCATGCAAGCGCAAATAATTGATGCCCCAAGCAAATTCCAAACAACGGAACTTTTCCCAGAACTCCTCTCAGCATATCGACTGCTTCTGGAACATCCTTGGGGTCCCCTGGTCCATTGGAAAGCATGATTCCGTCCGGACTTAAGTTTAGGATTTCTTCGGCTGTTGTATAGTAAGGAACCACCACAACATCGCAGCCCCGTTCATTTAGTTCACGCAATATTCCATGTTTCATGCCAAAATCCACAAGGACTACTCTTTTTCCTCGTCCCGGACTTGGGTACGCATTTTTGGTTGATACTTGCCGCACTTGATCGATAGGAAGTTTTGTTGAACGCAGTTTTTTCATCACTTCCTGTGCATCGGCTTCGATACTGCAGATGGCCCCTTTTAAAGTGCCATACTGACGAATGATTCTTGTTAATTTTCGTGTATCAATCCCAGCAATGCCTGGTATCTTTTTCATTTCAAAGTATTCATTTAAGGTAAATTCACTTCTCCAATTAGAAGGAAACTCAGCCGCTTCTTTTACGATAAAGCCTTTTACGGCCGGATGTATGGATTCAAAATCATCCCGGTTAATTCCATAGTTTCCGACCAAAGGATAAGTAAGGGTTACTAATTGGCCGCAATACGAAGGGTCAGAAAGAATTTCTTGGTAACCTGTCATACCAGTATTGAATACAACTTCTCCAATTGTTTCTGTGTCACTGCCAAAACCTTCGCCTACAAAAATTGTACCGTCTTCAAGAATTAATTGTTTCTTCATACCGTAACAGCTCCCTTTTCCCAAACGATGTTTCCTTCAGCGATTGTTAACACAGGCCAGCCTTTACAATTCCAGCCAGAAAATGGTGTGTTTTTACCTTTTGATAAAAATTCATCCGGGTTAATCATTCGCTCTTCATCCAAATCTAGTAGTACTAAATCAGCCGGAGAGCCCACTTCTAATTTTCCATATGGAAGTCCGAAGCTTCGAGCAGGTTTTATTGTCATCCAGTCAATCAGCTGCTTTAATGTAATGATGTTTTTTAATACAAAATTCGTATAGAGCAATGAAAAGACTGTTTCTAGGCCAACAATGCCAAATGGTGCCAAGAGCATTCCTTCATTCTTCTCTTCGGTCGTATGCGGGGCATGATCCGTCGCAATAAAATCAATCGTTCCGTCTAAAAGGCCCTCGATTAACGCCTGCTTATCAGCGTCATCGCGTAGCGGAGGGTTCATTTTAAAATTAGGGTCAAGTCCTGGAATGTCATCTTGACTTAATAATAAATGGTGTGGTGTTACTTCCGCAGTGACATGAATACCCGCCCGTTTCGCGTCACGCACCGTCCGGACAGATTCCTTTGTGCTGATATGGCAGACATGATAATGGCAGCCTGAAGCTTCAGCCAACAGGACGTCCCTAGCAATTTGCACCGACTCACAAACGGACGGAATTCCATTTAAGCCATGCAGCTTGGAGAATGCCCCTTCATGTACACTGCCTTTATTGATTAAGGTATTTTCCTCACAGTGCGCTACAATCGCCATATTTACTTCTTTTGCTTTTTTCATGGCCTCGAGCATTTTTGCGGCCGATTGAACTCCAACCCCGTCATCGGTAAATGCAAATGCTCCCGCTGCTTTTAAGGCCTCAAAATCTGTCAAATCCTGCCCTAGTTGCCTGGTGGTAATCGATGCATACGGCAGGACCCGGACATTTGCAGTTTCCTTAATCCGTTTCTGCAGGTTCTCCATTTGTTCCTTTGTATCTGGTACCGGTCTTGTATTTGGCATCGCTGCTACGGTAGTAAAACCGCCGCGTGCTGCTGCCTTAGTGCCAGTCGCGATCGTCTCCTTTTTCTCTCCCCCTGGCTCCCGAAGGTGGACGTGAAGATCAACAAATCCTGCAGAGACCAACAGCCCTTCAGCATTGATAGACCTGTCTGCACTCTCAGAAACTTTTTCTTGTATTTTAGTAATAATCCCGTTTTCTATTAAAATATCGTTTTGTTTCTTTTCTCCATTAGATGCTATGTAACATGCGTTCTGAATAAGTAGTTTCATATTGTTTTCCTCCTTTTAAACTTTCGATTGCGCGTTTTAGGACCGCCATCCTGACAAACACGCCGTTTTCCATCTGTTTAAAGATTCTTGAACGGCTGCATTCAACCAGGCTGTCAGCTATTTCAACATTACGGTTAACGGGGGCCGGATGCATAATAATGCTATGCGGTTGCATCCTCTTTTCTCTTGCTGTCGTTAAACCAAATTGCTGATGATATTCACCTGCTGAAAAACTTTCTCCCTTTTGATGCCGTTCATGCTGAACACGGAGCAGCATCACAACATCCGCTTGCGTAATCGCTTCGTCAATGGGGCGATATTTCGAAAAATTAAAGCCCCTTGTGTCAAACCATTGCTCAGGTCCTGAGAAAATAACTTCGGCACCCAGTCTTGTCAGGACGTCAGCATTGGATCGAGCTACCCGGCTATGCCGGATGTCACCGATAATCGCAATTTTCAGCCCGGCAAAGCGGCCAAATTCTTGGTAAATCGTCATTAAATCAAGAAGGGATTGGGTTGGATGGTGTCCACAGCCGTCGCCGCCATTTATGATTGGGATATTCACTTTTCCTGTCAGCCCATCGAAGTAGCGGTCCTGATCATGACGGATCACTATCGCTTTTACCCCTATGGCTTCCAATGTTTTCACCGTATCGTAGAGGGTTTCCCCTTTTTTGACACTCGATGTCTGCACTTCAAACGGGATGATCTCTAAGCCTAATTTCCTTTCGGCCATTTCAAAGCTGCTTTTCGTTCTCGTACTTGCCTCAAAAAATAAGTTTGCGGCAAATATCTTTTCTTCCGGACACCATTTCATACCTCGTTTAAATTGTCCAGCATCATTCAATATTTGATAAATTTCCTCAACAGTTAATTCATTTGTGGTTAATAAATGATGCAACATGTGAATTCCACCCTTCTTAATTTGGCTAAAAAAAGCACCCTAACGCTTTGTCAGGGTGCTTTAACATCTGCTTAACTGGAGAAAAAATAGTGAATTTTCATCCCGTTCTAAGCTAACACCCTTATAAGCCTCTCTGGACTTCATTTAAAAGGTTTTGCTGGTTATGCAGTTTTCTGATCATTGTTACCTTCCGTTTCAAACATATTTTCACTCGCAACTGGTCTTCCTGGAAGTATTAGATTTAACAATACCCCAATAATGGCTGCAAGAGCCATACCCTGAACTTCGATATTAAATGGAAGCTTTACAACTGCCCCTCCGATTCCAATAACTAAAATAACAGAGGAGATCACAAGGTTTCGATTATTCGCAAAGTCTATCTTACTATCCACTAACATCCTTAAGCCTGATGAAGCGATGATCCCAAACAACAGAATAGACACACCACCCATGACAGGTGTCGGAATAGTACCAATTAGAGCAGTCATTTTACCAATAAACCCAAAGATAATTGCAAATATTGCGGCTCCTGCAATGACGTAGACACTATAAACTCTTGTAATGGCCAAGACTCCAATATTTTCTCCATAAGTAGTTTTTGGCGGCCCTCCGATTATGGCTGAGATTAGAGTGGCAGTACCATCACCAAGTATCGATCTGTGTAAGCCTGGTTCTTTAATATAATCTCTTCCAACGACCTTGCTTAGAACAAGCTGATGGCCGATGTGTTCAGATAATGTTACTACGGCAACTGGCACCATTAAGGCAACTAAATCCCACGAGAACTTCACTTTGTAGCTGACAAAAGGAATTAGAAAATCTGGCATTTCAAACCAATGTGCTTTTAATACTGGTGAAAAATCCACTATCCCAATTAGTAAGGAGTATACATATCCAACGATAATACCTGCTAAAATCGGGATAATGCTTAACATTTTCTTGGCGTAAATGGTAAAGATAATGGTTGCCGCCAAGGTTACCAAGGCTGCCGAGAAATGGAGCATGCTGTATTTTCCGGCGGGATTATTCATCGCCATACTTACAGCTGTACCGGAAAGCGCTAGGCCAATGACAATAATGACAGGACCAACAACAATCGGAGGAAGCAGATTCATAATCCATCTGTGTCCTGCTCTACTGATGACCAAAGCAACTATGCCATATACCAAACCTGCTAAGAATGTACCGACCATCGCTGCTCCTGGACCGCCTGCAGCCTTCGCAGCAATAACTGGTGCAATAAACGCAAACGATGATCCTAGATAGGCCGGAACTTGCATTTTGGTAATCAATATGAAAGCTAAGGTTCCTAGTCCGCTCGATATTAGAGCGATTGCTGGACTTAATCCGACAAGATACGGAACGAGAATGGTTGAGCCAAACATCGCAAACAGGTGCTGCAGGCTTAATGTCAACCACTGCGACGTTTTTGGTCTATCTTTAACATCTAAGATTATATTCTTGTTATTCATCTTCATTCTCCCCAGTTTTTTTTATAGTCTCTATTTAGGATTTGCTTTCCTTAAAAAAATAACCCTCTTTGTCCATAGAGATACAAAGAGGGTTAGAGAATGCCTAATAGCAATTCCCCCTTTGTCAGACTCTCAGGACTGAATTAAAAGGGCGATTATTTAATTTTCAAAAATACTAACTTGATCTGCCTGATCAACTTCAGATAACTCAACGACAATTCTTTCAATGCTAGATGTTGGAATATTTTTTCCTACATAGTCTGCCCGTATTGGAAGCTCTCGATGACCACGGTCCACTAAAACAGCTAACTGAATCGCTGCCGGCCGGCCAAGGTCAATTAGAGCATCCAGCCCGGCTCTAACCGTTCTGCCAGTATATAAAACATCGTCAACAAGGATCACTTTTTTGTCATTAATACTAAAAGGAATATCGGAACCTTTCACAAGCGGTTCTTGGTTATCCGTCTTAATTGTTAAATCATCCCGATATAAAGTGATGTCTAATTCGCCCACCGCGATTGAATTTCCTTCAATTTCTTCAATCCTAGTTGCAAGGCGCTTGGCTATAAAGATGCCCCTTGTGCGGATGCCAACGAGCACACAATCTTGGATCCCTTTATTTTTTTCAATGATTTGATGGGCAATTCTAGTCAGTGCTCTTCCAATTGCCTGCTCATCAAGTACAACAGCTTTTTGAGTCATAAATTTTAGCACCTGCTTTATAATAAAATTGTTGATTTCCGTTCCAATCAACTAAATCAACTTATACTTTTAACACCAGATAAAATAAAAAACCTCTCATCCGATATGGGTGAGAGGGAATAGGTAATTTTAAATTACAGGCATGATAAACACCTGTTATCCGTTCCTTCTCAGCCTCACGGGACTGATTTAAAGGCTTATTAAACTATTGTTATCTTACTGTAATTTTGAACCCCTGTCAACGATTATTTCTCAATGAATCCAGTAATTGTTCCATATATTCCGGCAGCGGTGCTGAAAATTCTAAATACTCATTTGTTCTCGGGTGTGTAAACCCAAGGATGCCAGCATGCAACGCTTGTCCACCAATATCTAACGTCTTTTTCGGACCATACTTTGGATCACCCGCAAGTGGATAGCCGATGTATTTCATATGAACCCGAATTTGGTGAGTCCTACCGGTCTCCAATTGGCATTCAATAAAAGTAAAATCCTTAAAACGTTCGAGGACATGAAAATGTGTAACAGCGTGTTTCCCATTATCCACCACCGTCATACTTTGCCGTTCCTTTGGATCCCTCCCTAGTGGAGCATCTATTGTCCCGAAATCATGGGGGATGATTCCATGGACTAATGCTTTGTATTTCCTGGTAACAGTTTTATTTACTAATTGATTCACTAGGCCTTCATGGGCCATATCATTTTTGGCAACCATTAAGAGTCCTGATGTATCTTTATCAATCCGATGGACGATTCCTGGCCTTAGGACACCGTTTATACCTGATAAATCTTTACAGTGGGCCATAAGGCCGTTAACTAATGTCCCTGTCAAATGGCCTGGTGCGGGATGAACCACCATTCCCTTTGGTTTATTAACAACCAGTACATCCCGATCTTCATAATAAATATCCAAATCCATTTCCTCAGGTACAACATCTAATTCCTCTGGTTCTGGTATGTTTATTTCTAGTTGGTCATTAAGGCTGCACTTATAATTTGTTTTGACTTTCTTTCCATTTACTACGACATTTCCTTCTTTTATCCATTCCTGGACCTGTGTTCTTGACCATTCCTCATTAAGACTGGCAACCACTTTATCAATGCGGTCTCCCACCTGGTCTTCAGGAATGGTGTGATCCATTTTCTCCATACGATTTCTCCTTTGACGACTTCTCTTCCAACAGCATTTGAATAATAAGTAAACCTACTCCGATGACCAGAGCGGAATCAGCAATATTGAAGACAGGAAAGTTATAACCAAAAATATAAGAGTGAATAAAGTCCACCACTTCTTTCCGGAATACTCGATCAATAAAATTGCCAATTGCTCCTCCAAGCATAAATGCAAGAGAAACTCCTAATAGCCTTTTACCCTTAGCATGTTTCTGCATGTAAAAAACAATGGCTGCAATGACAATGATCGTAATCAGATAAAATAGCCACATTTGTCCTTGCAAGATTCCCCAGGCTGCACCGCGGTTACGATGGGATGTAATGTACAAAACATTGTCAACGATAGGAATACTCTCTCCTAAATACATTTTGGAAAGTATCAACCATTTAGTAAATTGGTCTAATAAAATTATGAATACTGCGATTAAGTAATAAAGCATGATTATACCCCCAAAGAATAGCCTAAACTCATTCTTTTGAATTTTAGCATACTTAATCGCATTATCACAATGTAACTTATTAAAATGAGGATAAAATTGGTTTTTTGAAATAGCTAATAATATCCTCAGTATCTTTGGATGACCTAATGGTAGGGATCATTTTCATAAGATCCACCGGAAGTAATTCTCCAGATAGCTCACACTGACCATATGTACCGTCGGTTAGTTTTTGAAGAGCGAGTTCAACATCTTTAAGCTCTTCTTCGAGCAGAGGTGTCATCCAATCATTACTGTGTTTATTTGTTAATGACTGCTGAATTTCAAATTTGGTTTGACGGAGTTCCAATAACAGCTTTTCCTGCAATGCATTCATAGTGTTGTTACCTCCGTTTCGTCATTTGTTTTATTATTTGGCGCCAGCTTTAAAGTGACACACTAAAACATTTGACAACTGCAACAACAATTAACGGAGGTGGTAAATATGTGAACAAAATGGAAAAAGTCCCGATTTTACGGGACTTCTTCACTAATTTAATTTAAGTTTGCGTAGTTCTCTTCTACTACATGGGCACAACGATGGCAAAGTGTCGGATGTTCGGGGTCCTGCCCAACCTCAGGAGTCACTGTCCAGCAGCGATCACAGGTTTCACCTTCAGCCTTGGTTACAACAATTGCTGCTGTATCCAATTTCACTGCATTTTCAGGGGCATCCTCGTAAGAACCCGCCACTTCAAAACCAGAAACAATAAACAGCTGTTGTAAATTTTCTTTAATAGAGTCTAACAGATGTTTTGTCTTCTCGTTTACATAAAGTGTTACTTTAGCCGTTAACGACTTTCCAATAACCTTTTCATTTCTGGCTTCTTCAAGTGCTTTTAATACATCATCACGTAGTTTCATGAAGGAATTCCATTTTGCTTCAATCTCTTTTGCACCTGGAAGTTCCTGATATTCAGGCATATCGGTTAATTGAACACTTTCTTCCTCCACACCAGGAATGAACTGCCATACCTCATCAGCGGTATGAGAAAGAATTGGTGATACTAATTTGGACAAAGCAACTAATGATTCATATAAAACAGTTTGAATAGCCCGTCGCTCCGGATTAGATTTTGCTTCAATGTAAAGAACATCTTTTGCAAAATCTAAATAAAATGCACTTAAATCAAGAGTACAGAAATTATTGACTGCGTGGTAAATACCCGAGAACTCATAATTTTCATACGCATTATGAACATATTTAATTAATTTATTTAATTTAACCAAGATAAACTGATCTACTTCACGCAGATTTTCGTAGGCTACTTTATCTTGGTTCGGATTGAAATCAGCCAAGTTGCCGAGCAAGAAACGGAATGTATTACGAATTTTGCGGTAAACTTCCGCAACCTGCTTTAAGATGGCGTCAGATACACGTACATCCGCCTGGTAATCCACAGAGGCAACCCATAGACGCAAAATATCTGCACCTAATTGATTCATCACTTTCGCTGGCACCACTACATTCCCTATCGACTTACTCATTTTTCTTCCTTCGCCATCAAGAGCAAACCCGTGGCTCAACACCCCTTTATATGGTGCTTTACCGGTAACTGCAACTGCGGTCGATAAAGAAGAGTTAAACCAGCCGCGGTATTGGTCTGAGCCTTCCAGATAAAGGTCTGCTGGCCGGACTAAGTCTTCGCGCTCCAACAGGACAGCTTGGTGGGAAGAACCGGAATCAAACCAGACATCCATGATATCTGTCTCCTTTGTAAAAATACCGTTCGGGCTTCCAGGATGGGTAAATCCTTCAGGGAGCAGGTCTTTTGCTTCCCGCTCAAACCAAATGTTTGATCCATGCTGGCGGAATAATTCAGAAATATGGTTGATCGTTTCGTCAGTTATAATTTCTTGGCCATCTTCAGCATAGAAAACAGGAATAGGAACACCCCAAACGCGCTGACGGGAAATACACCAATCACCGCGGTCACGAACCATATTATGAAGCCGGGTTTCACCCCATGCTGGCACCCACTTCGTTTCCTTTACAGCTTCAAGCAATTGCTCGCGGAAATCTTTAATAGATGCAAACCATTGTGCTGTAGCACGGAACATAACCGGTTTCTTTGTTCTCCAATCGTGTGGATAAGAGTGTGTAATAAAGGATAGCTTTAATAAAGCCCCTGCTTCTTCCAATGCCTGACCAATTGATTTATTGGCGTCTTCATAGAATTGACCTTCAAATCCAGGTGCCTCTTCTGTCATATAGCCTTTATCATCTACAGGACAAAGGACGTCTAAACCATATTTTTGACCAACGATGAAGTCGTCTTCCCCGTGCCCAGGTGCGGTGTGAACACAGCCGGTACCGGCATCCGTTGTCACATGCTCGCCAAGCATGACTAAAGAATCTCGACCATATAATGGATGTGAACAGATAATATTCTCTAAATCCGTTCCTTTCACCTTCTGAACGACAGATGGATTTTCCCAGCCGATTTCCTTTGAAGCTGCTTCTAACAGGCTTTCTGCAAGAAGATATTTATGTCCGTTAACAGCAACGACAACATATGTCAAATCCGGATGAACGGAAATGCCAAGATTTGCAGGAATAGTCCAAGGAGTTGTTGTCCAGATGACAATTTCTGTATCTGTATCAAGGACTTGCTTGCCGTCTTTTACTTTAAAAGCGACATAAATGGACGGTGATCGCTTATCTTTGTATTCAATTTCTGCTTCAGCCAACGCTGATTCGCTGGATGGGGACCAATAAACCGGCTTTTTGCCTTTATAAATGTAGCCCTTCTTCGCCATTTCACCAAAAACCTTTATTTGCTGTGCTTCATACTCTGGTTTTAAGGTAATATATGGATTCTCCCAATCACCCCGAACACCCAAGCGCTTAAATTGTGTTCTTTGATTATTAATTTGTTCATACGCATATTTAGTGCAAAGCTCACGGAATTCCGCAATTGACATTTCTTTGCGTTTTACCCCTTTATTAGTCAAAGCCTGCTCAATTGGTAGGCCGTGAGTATCCCATCCTGGCACATAAGGGGCATGAAAGCCGCTCATTGACTTATAACGGACGATGAAGTCCTTTAAGATTTTATTTAAAGCATGGCCCATATGAATATCTCCATTGGCATATGGAGGACCATCATGAAGGACGAACATCGGACGGCCTTTTGTCCGCTCCTGCACCTTTTGATAAATATTCATTTCTTCCCATTTTGCCTGAATTTCAGGCTCACGTTTTGGAAGATTGCCACGCATTGGAAATTCCGTCTGCGGCATTAATAACGTATCTTTGTAATCCATTTTTCTCTTCCTCCTGTAACACATTCATAAAAACAGAATAGCCAAAAGACAAATAAAAAAACCCTCCCATCCCCAAAAGGGACGAGAAGGTTTATTCCCGCGGTACCACCCTGATAGACAGAACTCACCGTTCTATCCGCTCATGCTTCGTAACGTGAAAAAGACGCTAAAGTCTACTATCCTAAAAGAAGTTCGTCCTTAGAACTCGAGGGTGATTTTCTGATCCTACAGCTTTTCCGGACTTTCACCCTCTCCGGATCGCTTCTTAAAAGCTTAAAAGGATCGTACTGTCCCTGTCATCGTCAAAAACTATTCATTAATACTTGTTAACAAATTATATGCTACAAATTCCTCATTCGTCAAGCTAAGGAATCTTCTTCTTCATGAAGTTGCAACTCTGTTGCATCCACTTCATACTCCAATAGGTGATCCCAATCATCCGTATTAAGCATATCCAGCTGTGCTTCGATCAGCATCTTAAACCGGGTACGGAAAACTTTTGATTGTTTCTTTAAATCCTCAATCTCCATTGCAACTTTCCTGGCCTTAGAAAGAGATTCATTAACAATTCGATCAGCGTTTTTTTCAGCTTCTTTAATAATTAGTTTTGCTTCCTTTTGTGCATTGCGCTTGACTTCCTCACCGGCTTCTTGAGCAATGACAATAGATTTATTTAGTGTTTCTTCGATACTGGTAAAATGGCCTAACCTTTCCTGCATTTCATTCAGTCGCTCTTCCAGCTCTTTCTTTTCACGAAGCACTAATTCATAGTCCTTAATGACTTGGTCTAAAAACTCGTTTACTTCATCTTCATCATAGCCCCTGAACCCTTTATTAAATTCTTTGTTGTGAATATCCAACGGCGTTAACGGCATAATGCCACCTCCATGCAATCTCTACACTATATGTATTTACAACTATTCGACAAGTTCTTATAAAATCCTCCAAAAATCACAAATTATTTTTGGACTCCAATGTTTATTTTCCACTTATCTTTTTTTGTTTTTCCTTCAATTTCCATTAGTTTGGTTCGACCATAACCACGGGCAGATATTAAATCTCCTTCAGCACATTGAAAAGAAGGATTTTCTTGCTTAGTCCAATTTACTTTTACAAGTCCTTGCTGAATCAAAGTCAGTGATTTTTGCCTAGAAAGATGAGATGCGCCTGATAAAATGGTATCTAGTCGCAGGGATGATACGGTTAACTCATGCTGTTCCCACTTTTCTTGAGACTGAATAGCTTCTTCGACTTGTACTTCAACTAATTTGACACCTGCTCTGCCAATCGAATCGACGTTTAGTTTAACATAATCACTGATCTCTTTTGCAGCAAAGAATTGGATGCGCCCTTCATCCATTAATATGTCACCAAACTTACTACGCTTTAGTCCAAGAGACATTAGTGTGCCTAAAACCTGTCGGTGCTCAATGGTAACAAATTTTTTGGGGTAGTCAATCTCAAATAAACTAATCTGAAAGTCTTCAGATTCCACTTGAAAGTAGTCTGGGAAAAGCAGCGCCCTGTTCCGTTCTGTTTCTTCTCTTCCTCCAAAGAATTTATATTTTACATCAGCATTTTCACCAATGATTTTTTTTAAGATATGCTGCTCTCTGGGGTCAAGAAAATCGGTAAGTTTAGGGCTGTATTGCCCTTCAACATAGCTCTTCCATTGTAGTACCTGGTCGATATATTCGCGTTCTTCAGGGCGAAAATGCTGATATATATTCATTTCTCTACACACAACCTAAAATCGAATTCTTATACAAGCCATAGGTACACGCTATGCAACCCGCTTCTGGCAAAATTTAAGATTAGGAACGCCACAATTGGCGAGATATCGATCATTCCAATTGGCGGTATGATTTTTCGAAACGGCTCTAAATAAGGTTCACAAATATTGGCTAGAAATCGTCCAATGGATGTTTCCCTAGCATTGGGAAACCAAGACATTAATATATAAATAATTAACGCCCAAGAGTATAAGGAGATCAACTGCTGTAACAGACTAAATATAAAAGCCATGAATGATTACCACCTTGTATTTGGATTCTCCGGTTCCGGAATCAGATCTGAGATATTTCCCGATACCTCAACATTGTCAGGGGTACATAAAAAAATACTTAATCCAATTTTCTGGATGTCCCCGCCAAGTGCAAAGACGGCACCACTTAAAAAGTCAACTATTTGTCTGCCCTGTTCCTTGTCAATTCTCTGCAAATTCACCACAACAGCACGGCGGTTTTTTAAGTGTTCGACAATTTCTGGAGCCTCAGAATTAGAATGCGGTTCGACTAAAATTACCTTCGATGACTTTCCCTGTTTTACCGATTGTTGCACACTTTGGATGCTGACAACATTCTGTCCTTTAATGGGCTGCTTCCTCGGTTTAATTGGTTCAACCTGTTCCACTTGGTCACCGATCGTTTCATCAAAATCATCTTCTAAAAAGAAAAATGTTTTAATTTTTGATTTTATCGTCATTTTCTTCTCTCCTAACCATCTTCACCAACAAGTGCTGTCCCTATTCTCACCATGGTTGCCCCTTCCTCGATAGCAATGACAAAATCGTTGGACATTCCCATTGAAAGTTCAGTACAAGGGGCAAAGTCTAGATGACAGTCTTGGATTTGGTCACGAAGTTCTCTTAATCTACGGAAACAATCACGAATAACTTGCTCATCATTTGTTAAAGGAGCCATTGTCATCAGCCCCTGAACCCGGATTTTTTCAAACGGGCGAAGTGATCGAACAAAGTCTACGACCTCTTCGGGATGCAGACCATGCTTGGATTCTTCCTGAGAGACGTTAACTTGTACTAAACAGTTAATTGGGCCGTTTGCTCGTTTATTAATTTCTTCTGCTAGAGACAATCGGTCTAGAGAATGAATATAATCCACTTTATCAATAATATTTTTTACCTTCCGTGACTGGAGCGTGCCAATATAATGCCAAACCGGCTTGTCCTGCAGGATGTTCCATTTTTCTAGTAATCCCTCATCCCGGTTTTCTCCAAGATGTTGTATTCCTGCTTCTAACGCCTCTTTTGCTCTCTGGACACTGACATACTTTGTCACTGCAATGATCGTAACCTCATCAGGGTTCCGTTCTGCTTTACGGCATGCTTCATTTATCTGCTGTCTAATTTGTTCAAGCTTTGCTGCTACATTCATAGATAAATCTAAATCTCCTTCCTGCCAATAAAGCTTAACATTCTCCCAGTCTTACCTAAATCTTTTCGATGGGAAAAAAATAGGTTATCACAGCTGGTACAATATCCTGTCGTTAAAATATTCTCTTCAAGAACTCCAGCCTTCAGGAGAATCTGCCTATTTAATTGACGTAAATTTAATGAGTATTGCCCATCACTAATTAAATTATAGGGTTTATCATCGACATCTTCTAGTATATTTTCCACTAAGTTAACGACACGATTATCCACAATATAACATTCTTCGCAAATGCAAGGTCCAATGACGGCATGAATTTCTTCAGGACCTATTCCTTCAGTTCCCCATGCTTGAACCATATGTTTTCCAATTTCATGGACGGTTCCTTTCCAACCTGCATGCGCCAAGCCAACCATGTTGAACTTTGGCGCGATAAAATACAATGGGACACAGTCGGCGAAGCAGAGAGTCAACAGGATGCCAGCCTCATTGGTATAAAAACCATCTGTATCTCTAAAAGCATCCTGATATGAATCGGCACCTAATCCACGGTCCTGCCTTGTTACTTTTTTTATTTTTATATCATGGGTTTGCTCGGCGCCTACCCAGCAGTTTAAAGGAAATTTAAGCTTAGCTGACAAGGTAAGTCTATTTTTGAGCACATCATCAATAGAATCTCCCACGTGAAAGCCCATATTAAAGGATTCAAAGTACCCCTTACTCGAACCGCCATGTTTGGTTGTCATTCCGACTACCAAATCAGGATATTGGTCTAACCAGTTTTCAATTGATAAATAGGATGGATTGTGTAAAGCAAAAGGCTCCATAATACTACCTCTTATGTTTTTCTATAGTTTACCATGAAAACGAAGAATGGTCACAACAAAATACAGTTTTCAGGGTCAAGCTTCGTCTGCTACAGGGTCATCATTTGGCCGATGTCGCACCAAAATGACATCTTGCCCAATTTTAATGATATTTTTCCATGGGATCACAACATCCTCATCCTTTCCAAAGAATCCAAGAACCCTGCCGTTTCCAGAAATCACAACTGCTTCAATCTTCCCAGTCGAAACGTTAATTTCAATATCCCCAATATTCCCTAACCTTTTGCCATCTGATACATTTACGACATCCTTTATCTGAAATTCGGAAATCCTGACCATTTTCACCACTCCCAATTTCCGTACTATATCAAAATATATGATGATATTGGCTGTTTTATTAAATATAAAAATAAGCTGCCCTGCCGGACAGCTTAACTCTGGATATTTTTATTCATTTGCCGGATAGCGGCTTTCTCTAAACGAGAGACTTGTGCCTGGGAAATTCCAATTTCCTCTGCAACTTCCATTTGAGTCTTTCCTTGAAAGAAGCGCTTTCGTAAAATTAATTTTTCCCGCTCATTTAATCGGCGCATTCCTTCTTTTAAAGCAATTTCTTCAATCCAGTTGATATCTTTATTTTTCTCGTCACTTAATTGGTCCATCACATATATGGGGTCGCCGCCATCATTATAGATCGGTTCAAACAGTGACACTGGATCTTGTATTGCATCAAGTGCGAACACTATTTCCTCATGAGGAACTTCCAATACCTTGGCAATTTCCTCTGCAGTCGGTTCACGAGAGGTTTCACTCATTAAGCGCTCCCTCACCTGAAGTGCCTTATAGGCAATATCTCTTAAGGAGCGCGATACCCGAATCGGGTTATTATCGCGCAAATAACGCCTGATTTCACCAATAATCATTGGCACAGCATAGGTTGAAAACTTTACATTTTGTCCCAAATCAAAATTATCAATTGATTTCATGAGTCCAATACAGCCAACCTGAAACAGGTCATCAACAAACTCGCCACGGTTATTAAACCGCTGGATTACACTTAAAACAAGACGTAAGTTTCCGTTTACGAGTTTTTCTCTGGCAGATAAATCGCCTTCTTGCATTTGTTTGAAGAGTATTCTCATTTCTTCGTTTTTTAATACAGGAAGTTTTGAAGTGTCTACACCGCAAATTTCTACTTTATTTCGAGTCAAATCTTTTCCCTCCTCGAGAGAGCTGCTGTACAAAAAACAGTATCTCCTTGAGGAGGAAAAATATGCACCTGTCATGTGCTTAAGACAGGTGCATACGTTCGAAAAACCAGTTAAACCTTCGGAGTCATAAGGGTTTTATTACGGTAAATTTTTTCCACCTAAACCATTTTATTGAACTCTTTTCTTAACCGTTTAATGATTCGTTTTTCTAAACGAGAAATATAGGATTGGGAAATCCCTAGCATATCAGCTACATCTTTTTGTGTTTTTTCTTCTCCGTTGGTCAGACCAAATCGAAGCTCCATGATTTGCTTCTCTCGATCTGAAAGCTGGTGCAAAGCTTTAGTTAGCAATTTGCGATCGACATTTGCTTCCAGGTCTTTGGTAATAATATCATCATCTGTTCCCAACACATCCGATAATAACAATTCATTTCCGTCCCAATCGATATTTAACGGTTCATCAAACGACACCTCGGACCTAATTTTATTATTTCTCCTTAAGTACATAAGAATTTCATTTTCAATACATCTTGATGCATATGTAGCCAGTTTAATTTTCTTCTCAGGATTAAAGGTATTTACCGCTTTGATTAAACCAATGGTTCCAATACTAATCAAGTCCTCAATATTAATACCTGTATTTTCAAATTTTCGGGCTATATACACGACTAATCGGAGATTACGTTCAATTAATATAGAACGTGCTGCTTTATCGCCTCCAGGTAGTTTTTTTAACAGCATTTCCTCCTCGTCCTTACTCAAAGGAGGCGGCAGGGCTTCGCTTCCACCAATATAAAAGACTTCATCTGTTTTAAAACCTAATTTTATTAATAATTTATTCCAGTAGTAGGATAAGCGAAGTCTCCAATTTTTCATATGTTTTCCTCCTTCTAATTTATGTTTTTCTGAGTATAGTATTATTAACTTACTTTCTCGTTATCTCCTTGGTGCTGTTGACCTGTTAGCATTTTGGGATGGACAATGCACTGAAAGGCATCCTCCGCTGACAGTTCTTGCATGGTAAAGGACACCAATCCTTTTTCCCACAAATATTGAGTTCCATTTTGCTCAATCAAGATATGGTCAGGTTTTATAGTGAAAATAAGTTGATGTTCTTGTCCTACCACCCGGCATGGAACGATTCTCAGCCTGTTTTGCCATTCTTCAGGCAACGTGCTCTCTTTCATTTCTAGAGGGTCAGGGTTCTCAGCTAAAATCTTAATTGGTTCCGGAACATCCTCCCATTGCTTTTTTACAGAAACAAACATTACCGGCATCTTTGAAACGGGGTCATATAATTGATTTCCGCTATCAACTAATCCTTTATAATGAAATGTTTGGCCATCCATCATTAGGCTGACTGATACAATTTGGTCATAGCGTATTTTCGTCATCTCTATGGCTTCTATATTTTTCTTCGAGAAGTGCCAGGCTATTGGGAATCCAATAAGTACAAACCCCCAACTAATCGGGTCACCAAAACCTTCCACACTAGACCGCAGAACTTCCGCTGTCAACCTTGAATCATATTGAATAAAGAAATGGACACCGATTAATGCCCCGCCAATTAAAAAGGTGGCAACGTAAAAGGTCATTAGCGCCTTAATAAAAAAAGAAAGTCGCTTATAACCAAAAACCATTAACACCATGATGACTGAAAATAACAGTTTGGAAATGGGGTGGCTAGAGTACAAATGTAAGGAGGTAAAATTTAATAAAATAATGATGGATCCAATTAATCCACCACCCAAAACCCTCCAAAAATGAACCTTTCGTTTTAGAATAATGGCTGTTAAATAAAGGAGCAGGCTGTCAAATAATAGATTAAGAGACCATATCACATCCAAATAAACTGTCACAAAGCTTCCTCCTTTACCTATGAAGGAGATTTAACATTTGTATTCTGTTTATGGAAAAGTATATCCTACTTGAAGGCTTGAAGTGTGTCACTTTGTGGAATCAAAAAAACAGAAATTTTCCCTATTCTAAACGTAATTTGTCACAGAAAACTTGGGAAGGTGATTTTGAGGCTAATAATAACAAAAGCATGACCCTTTTGGATCATGCTTTTGTCTTGTATTATCTTCTACGATTTCTATTACGTAAGAATGTAGGAATATCTAATGTTTCCTCCGGATACGGAGTGTTGTTATTGTTATTGCGGACTGGTTCCGGCTGGACTTCTTCGCGCTTTGGCTCGCGTTTTACCGGAGCAGGTTGTGATTTTGGCTGTCCAAATGTTGGACGGGTCGGTTTCGGCTGAATAGCTTCTTCATTAAAGCCCGTTGCGATTACTGTTACAATGATTTCATCTTTTAAACTTTCATTAATAACAGAGCCAAAGATCATGTTGACTTCTTGGTCAGTTGCAGTAGCAACGATATCTGCGGCTTCTTGGACCTCATACAGGCTTAAGTTTGAACCGCCTGTAATATTCATCAATACCCCTTGTGCACCATCAATAGAAGTTTCTAGAAGTGGTGAATTGATTGCCTTTTTAGCAGCCTCTGCAGCTCGGTTTTCACCAGATGCTACACCAATCCCCATTAGGGCAGAACCTTTGTTAGACATAATTGTCTTAACATCAGCAAAGTCTAAGTTGATTAATCCAGGTGTAGCAATCAAGTCAGAAATCCCTTGAACCCCTTGGCGAAGGACGTTGTCCGCTTCACGGAATGCTTCAAGCATCGGGGTGCTCTTGTCGACAATTTCAAGCAATCTATCATTTGGAATGACGATTAAAGTATCCACAGCCTCTTTCATGGAACCAATCCCACCTTGAGCCTGTGTAGAACGTTTCTTTCCTTCAAAAGTAAATGGACGAGTCACAACTCCAACTGTCAAAGCACCTAAATTGCGGGCAATTTGAGCAATAACCGGTGCAGCACCAGTCCCCGTACCACCGCCCATACCTGCGGTAACGAATACCATATCAGCCCCGCGTAATGCTTCCTCAATTTGCTCCTTGCTTTCCTCTGCCGCTTTCTTGCCTACTTCTGGATTTGCTCCTGCTCCAAGACCGCGAGTTAATTTAGCGCCGATTTGCATTTTTACTTCTGCTTTAGACAGGTTAAGTGCTTGAGCATCTGTGTTTACAGCAATAAACTCTACACCTTGAACCCCATGTTCAATCATTCTGTTAACAGCATTATTGCCGCCGCCGCCAACACCAATGACTTTTATAGTTGCGAGGGAATCTAAATTTGTATCAAATTCTAACATGAAAAATCCTCCTAATTCGTCACTTATCCCTTTTCGAATCATCCTTTATTCGAAAAAGTACCCCAGGAACTTTTTGACTTTTGATGACATCTTTTCTTCCGAATGCTTCTCTGGCTTCGCTTTAGGCTGTTGCTGCTTTTGCACCCGTTTTTCAACTGGTTCTGAAACCGAAACTTGTGAACTAGAAATGCTTCCTGGTAATCTAGAATTTTTGTAAGCATATTTGATTAAACCAACTGCAGTTGTATAAAGCGGTTCCCTAACGCCAATATAATCAGGCTGAGCGATACGGACTGGATTTTCAAAGATATCCTGTGCTAATTCCAACATTCCTTGCATTTTAGCAGTACCGCCCGTTAACACAAAGCCACCTGGCAAGTCGGTCACGCCTAGGCGTTTTAATTCCTTGGCAATTAATTCAAAAATTTCTTCCATTCTAGCTTCAATAATTTCAGAAACATAAAGCTGGTTAAATTGTTGGTGTTGGTCGCTTCCAATAACGGGTACACTAAAAAATTCATCTTCTGATGCGTGGTCATAAAAGGCATGTCCATATTTGATTTTTATATTTTCCGCATCCTCTGTTGAAGTGTGCAACACTTTTGAAAGATCGTTGGTGATAAGGTCCCCACCAACTGGAATTACACTTGTTGCTTTTAAATATCCATCCTCAAAAACGGCAATAGTAGTTGATCCTCCACCGATATCAAGAAGAGCGGACCCGAGATTTTTTTCATCCTTAGATAATGCATAATCTCCTGCAGCTAGCGGCTGGAGGATAATATCGGAGAAATTGAGACCGGCTCTCTCCACACAGCGGATAATATTAGCAAGAATTGCATTGGACCCTGTTACCAGGGTGCCTTCCATTTCCAAACGGACACCTATCATTCCGCGTGGATCATTTATTTCATCTTTACCATCTAAAATAAATTGCTTTTGAATGACTCCCATATTGACTCTTTCAGGGGGAATGGACCCAGCATATGAAGCTTCAATTACACGAATGACATCATCGTTTGTAATCTCGCGGTTTTGGCCGGAAACAGCAACAATTCCATGACATGGCTGCAGGCTAATATTGTGGCCGGGAATCCCGACAACTACCTCATTAATCTCTAAGCCTACCATTCGTTCCGCCTGCTCAATTGCCCTTCTAATAGAATGAACGGTATCGTCCATATCAACAATTGACCCTTTGCGCAGACCCTCGGATTCTACATTTCCTACGCCAATTATATTTAACGAGCCTTTTCCTGAATCATTGACCATTTCCCCAATGATAACTTTTACACTGGATGTACCGATGTCAAGGCTAACATATATATCATTGCTGTTCATTCTCTGGCACCTCCTTTAATATTCTTCAGTCGAACAACAATCCATTCTTTCAGGTTCAATTCCTAAGTAATATATTATAAAATTATTCGTCACAACTGAATGATTCCCTTTAAAAAATTTAACTTTTTTCTAATTTTTCTTTGTTCGTTGACCATTTTGTCAATAAAATTCGACGAATTACAGCAATATTCTGAAACAATCTGACACCAAACGCAAAAACTGCTGCTAAATACAAGTCTACACCAAGATGGACACCGAGAAAAGCTAAACTTGCAGCTAAAATGATATTAAAAAAGAAACCTGATACAAATACCTTTTCGTCATATATATTTTGTAAATAGGCCCGAATTCCTCCGAATAATGTATCGAAAGCAGCTAATACAGCAATCGACAAATAATTGGAATATTCATCAGGGATTCTTATTTCTGTTAGCAGCCCAAGTACGATTCCTGCAATCAGCCCTACAACAGGAAGCCACATTAGGAACCGCCTCCTTCCTTAACCGACTCCATATAGCGGATCCGGATTGGATTCTCATAAGCAGGAACTGTGATCTCTGTAGATGGTTTGGTAACAGAAAGCCTCAGGCTTTCCGTAAAAAATTCGTCTTTCGCTTTCGAAACGTTCATTCGATTGTATAACTTTTCAGCAGTAGCAAAATCCTTCACTATAACTTTAATCTCAATGGGAAGATCCTTAATTGTATGACCATCAATTTTGGTTTCTGTATTAATATCCCGGATAACGGTTGTATTAATAATTCGCTGCCCATCAATAGAAATTGACTCCGCTTGGTACATGTTTAATTCATTTACTAACCTTTTTAATAGCTCAGGTGGAACAGTAGATGTGGGAGTATAACCAAGCTTTATATCTTCAATTACAGGTTCAATTTCCAGAGTAACCCCTGGCCCTTTTACTTCCGTTAATCCTGTTTCCTGCTTTAATTCTAAATAGGTATCTTTTAATGCCTGCTCCTTGCTTTGCTTTCGCTTAGATTCATAGGCTGATAGTTTTTCCTCATAAGAACGGATTTCCGTGAGTAACTGATATTGCATTTCCTTTTCTTTTAGTAAAGCCTCCCGGAGCTGCCAGATATCTCTTGTATCCCTAACTTTCGGTTCTGTAACGGTTTGAAACTGAACGGCAATCATAAATCCAATAAGCGCCGAAATCAATGTAAAACGTAACGTTACCTTTTGTCTGTCCACTATTTTCACCTAACCTTTTCTATTTTTACCGTGGACATTAACTTCCTAAAACGGGATTTAAGACAATTTCATTCTCTTTTTCAAGGGTAAAAACAATATTGTCATTGACGAGCTGGTCCTTTACCCCTCCTGAAAGGTTAATGGCAGAGGACAAAACATCAGGATCCCCAATGGCGGATATGACAAATGGAGCAGGATGAGGCACTCCGTCAACGGTTATCACGGGCCCATTACAAACTATATACGAGCTGCTCGTCAACCGTTGTCCATTAATCGCTACAGCGGCTGCTCCTGATATGTAGAGTTCATTCACCACATTAAAGACATGGTGTTCGTGAACAAGATAGTTGTTCACATTATCTTCTTGCGGATCATATGCACCATCTGCAAGGGTAATTTTAACCCCTTTCCCTTTTACCTTCACTTTTCCTAAGTACATACGATATTTTTCCGTATCTTTAGCAAGACTAGTAAAATTCTCAGCCTCTTTGGCTAATTCTTTTTCTTTTTTTTGAACTTCGTTTTGTCTTTGGCTTAATTCCTTCTGCAGTTTTCGATTCGTTTCCTCTTGAGCAATCAATTCATTTCTTAAGGATAGCGTTTTTTTATACTGGCTATCTGTCATATCCTGTTTTGTCTGCTGATTTTCTATTTGCGTAAGGTGGTAGGAAATAGCTAAAATGAAGCCAAGGACAAGGCAGACCATGGATAAAATCACATGTTTACCCTTCACCTTCATCATTTTCAACCTCTTTTTCCTCCACTTCCGTTTCAAAGGCCTTAAAATAAGATCCTACTTCCAAATCAATGATCCCCTTTTTATTGGGGTCCAATTGGCTAATAATGGAAGGGTAATGGACCATTTTTTCTGAGAAACTCCTGATTGTCGCACTTACTTCAAATCCATCATTCATATACAACGACACATGATACTGGTCAGTCTTTTTAGGAGTATGGTGTATTTCTGAGATGGAATTCAGAATAGCAGTCGGAAGGCTTTCCAATTCATGTACCATTTCATTAAGGATATCCCCTTCCTCAAAGCCAAATAAAATCGGAGCATTATCTGGAGCCTGTTCAAGTTTTTTCGCCGTTAAAATTTTGCCATTCTCCATCACAGGAAAATAAAAACGATCCTGCTTCATATAAGCAATTCTATTGTATTCATTAACCTTTATGAGAACCTTATTCGGCAACTGTATCTTGACATCAGCACTTTTTATTTCGGATAATTTTTTTACTTTGGCTTTAATATCCGCTTTTTTTACTTCCCAAATATTCGTGTCCTTTAAAAGTCCAGACTTGCTAATAATCTCCTCTTGGGAATATACATGATTTCCAGTAACAGCAATTTTTTTTATATGACTTAATGGTGATTGAGTATAGGCAATGACTGCAATCATCACAAAAAATAAAAACAACAAAATGATAAGCCGCTTGTTTGCTTTCTTTCGTCTCTGCTCCTTTAATTTTGGTATACGGTCTTCAAGAGCAACGATTTTACTTTTCTCCATTCTTATTCCCCCAAATAAAAAGCAGCTGCTCATTTGCTTAGGCTTGTCCCTAACCGTTGTTTTCCGGCCCAAGAAGAGAAAACAACGGCATGAAAAATCATGCCGTCTTTCATTTTCTACTAAATTTCAACCTATAATATTATCGATTATTATAACACAATATTTGTCATTCGTAAGAAATTTCTTTCCCAATTCCTGAGAAAAATCAAGTCATGATCAATTATTTTCTGCCGATAATCTCCACTTCTGTTTCCATGGTTACATGGTACAGGTTATAAATCGTTTCTTTTACATGATTGATTAAAGCAAGAACATCATCAGCGGTGGCATTTCCAGCATTCACGATGAAATTGCCATGCATTTCGGAAATCTTTGCTCCGCCAATACTGAAGCCTTTTAATCCAGCTTGTTCAATCAGTCTACCTGCATAATTAGGAAGTGGATTACGAAATATACTTCCTGCACATGGATAATTCCAGGGCTGGGTTTCTTTTCGATAGTCTTTATTTTTCTGCATTTGTTCAACAATGCTTTCTCTGTTTCCCTGTGTAAGCTCAAACACAGCTTCCAGCACAATTCCCGGCCGTTTTTTCTGCAAGATGGATGTTCTGTAGGAAAACTCCATTTCCTCATTCGTAAGCCATGCCATGGTACCATCTTTAAACAAAATGTGAGCCTTGGCTAAAATTTTGCTGATATCTGAACCATGAGCTCCAGCGTTCATATAGACAGCGCCGCCTACAGAACCGGGAATACCACTGGCGAATTCCAGACCCGAGAGCCCCTTCTTGCTAATCTGTGTAGATAAACTGACCAATGAATGGCCTCCACCCACAGTAATTTTCGTTTCTGATATATCCAGATGATTGATACCCGAACCAAGTTTAATTACAACCCCATCAATTCCCTTATCGGATACTAAAAGATTTGAACCCCGGCCAATTGCCCGCCAATCTACTTGGTTCCTATTGATCACATTCATGACCTTTTTTAAATTTTCAATGGATGATGGTTCAACAAAAATGTCGGCAGGACCGCCTATTTTAATGGTTGTATGAGAACTCAACGGTTCATTTTGCTTTACTTTCCCAATATTTAATTCCTGCAATTCTTTCAGGATTCTATCCATTTTACCACCCAACTTTCCAATCCTGTATATACTCTTTAGTTTATGCTAATAGCTCGGGTTGGGCTACCTCTGTTTTTCCCTCAAAACCTCTTCAATTAGCTTATATAGTCTGTCAGCTGAGTCAGGAACACCCATTGTTTTTGACTTATGTTTCATTTCTTTAAGAGTTTCTTTATCCAATAAAATGAGGTCCATCTGACTAATCAAACTACTGCTTGTTAAATCTTTTTCTAATAATACCACGGCTGCGCCTTGATCCCCAAGTGACCGAGCATTTTTCTCCTGATGGTTATTGGTTACATAAGGGCTGGGGATTAGAATGCTGGGAATCCCCAATGAAGTGATCTCCGCGAGTGTGGTTGCTCCTGCCCTAGAAACAACCAAATCAATGCCTGCAAGGACTTCAGGCATATTATGAATAAATGGTTTGATGACCACATTTTTTGGATTTCCAACTAAGTCTACTTCTTTTTTGACAGCTTCAAAGTGAACATCCCCTGTAACATACAACACTTGATACGGTTTGCCGGCCAATTCAGGCAATGCTTTTACAACAGCCTCATTGATTGGTCTGGCACCTCTGCTGCCACCAAAAATCAGCACAGCAGGCATGGTCGTGCTTAACCCTGCGGATAGACGTCCCTTTACACCGTCCTTGCCAAGTACTTCAGAAGCCCTTGGGTTGCCTGTAAAAGCAATCTTATGTTCTGGAAAATATTCCTTCGCTTCCTCAAAACAAATTGCCACTTTGTTCACATATCTGCTTAAGAATTTATTGGTCAGACCTGGGACACTGTTTTGTTCGTGAATGATTGTCGGAATTTTAAGCTTTGCTGCAGCATATACAACTGGCCCACATACATATCCACCTGTTCCAATGACGACATCCGGCTGAAACTCTTTTAGGATGCGCTTGCTGTCCCGAACTCCTTTAACGAAACGCATTACAGTTTTGACATTTTCAAAAGAAAGCTTTCGTTTAAATCCAGTAATATAAATTGATTTAAACGGAATGTCTTCCCTTGGGACAATTTTGCTCTCTAAGCCGTTCTTTGTACCTATGTATAAAAACTCGGCGTCTTTATTGCCTTTTTGAATTTCCCTTATAAGCGCAAGTGCAGGGTAAATATGTCCCCCAGTACCCCCACCGCTGACTGCTATCTTCATCTTCTCACCTCAGAAAAGTTCTAAACACATTCTACTATAAAAGTTTATGAAATAAACCCAATGATAAAATAATGTTATTGAAATGTAATGAAACCCCTATCTTTTCAACAGGCTCTGTTAAACAATCATGTTGATTTTTTAACTCTGTTGATTGGAGTCCGCGGGTTCGCTGAGCGACTGGTGCGGAAATCAACCGCCAAAATTAATAGAGCCTTTCAACAAAAAAGAACCCTGTTAACGTACAGGGTCTTTAAAATCTAGAATAACGGCTGATATTAAGTAGAACACCTATGGCCATTAACATTAGTGTCAGCGATGAACCTCCATAGCTTAGAAACGGCAATGTAATCCCTGTAACAGGCATTAACCCCGTGACAACACCAATATTGATCATTACTTGTATCGCTACCATAGCAATAATTCCAACAGCAAGAAAGCTGCCATACAAATCTGGGGCACCTAACGCAATCCGAATTCCCCTCCATAACAGTAATGCAAACAACAGGAGAATAAACGAGCCACCAATAAAACCTAATTCTTCAGACAGAATCGCAAAAATAAAGTCTGTTTGCGGCTCCGGCAGATAAAAAAACTTTTGTCTGCTTTCACCTAGTCCTAGTCCAAACAGTCCACCCGGTCCAATTGCGTAAAGCGATTGAATGATTTGGAATCCACTTCCCAATGGATCAGACCAAGGATCTAAGAATGAAGTAATCCTTTTAATCCGGTAAGGGGCAGATATAATCAAACCTACAAAACCAGCCAATCCTAATAATCCTAAGAAAACAAAATGGCTAACCCTTGCTCCAGCAATAAAAATCATCACGACGCAGGTCCCCATCATGACGGTTCCTGTCCCTAAATCCGGCTGAAGCATAATCATAGCAAATGCAACAAAAGCGAGCCCTAAGGAAGGAACCAACCCCTTCTTAAAGGAAGTTATGTGCTTTTGCTGTTCAGATAAAAACTTCGCCAAGAAAGCAATCATGGCCAGTTTCATAAACTCAGATGGCTGAATAGAAAAGGCACCCACCCCAATCCAACTTCTTGAACCATTCCGGACATTTCCAATACCTGGTATTAGCACCAAAACTAATAAAACAAAACAAACAATTAAAATCGTCTTCGACCACGTTCTCCATGTCCAATAATTAATATTCATAATAAAAAACATGGCCAGTATCCCAACACCAGCAAACAAGGTTTGCCTTTTAGCAAAGAAAAAGGAATCCTGAAATTTATATTCAGCCCAAATTGCACTTGCACTATAAACCATAATAAGGCCTACTGCCAAAAGTGTAAATGTTACAATCATTAAAATAAAATCAGGAGTCGTTCTCTTTGTCGGCACCGTAAACACCTCAACTGCAAGTTTTAAGGCTGTCCTTGGACAGGCCCTTACTTAAGCTTATGCACGGCTTCGATAAAAATGTCTCCCCTGACTTCAAAACTTTTATACTGATCCCAACTTGCGCACGCTGGAGATAACAGGATAACGTCACCTGGGTTAGAAAAACCATAGGCAGCCGGCACGGCCTTTTCAACATTATCGACACGCTGAATTACATTTATTCCCGCTTCTTCGCCAATCCGTTCAAGCTTTTCAGCCGTCTGCCCAAAGGTAATTAACACTTTTACATGTTCTAAATAAGGGAGGAGCTCATCAAACTCATTCCCACGATCGAGCCCTCCGGCAAGTAAAATCACTGGAGCATCAAATGCCTTGAGGGCATTCGCTGCCGCCAAGATATTGGTAGCTTTAGAGTCGTTATAGAATTTACGGCCATCAATCTCTGTTACATATTGAAGCCGATGTTTCACTCCAGTGAAAGACTCAAGTACCTTTTGAATGGCATGATTGTCTACGCCAGAAAGTTTAGCAGCAGCCATGGATGATAAAATATTTTCCAAGTTATGTACACCCGGTAAGGCAATCTTTTCAATCTGTATAATCTTTTCTTGTTTAAACCATATCCATCCATCCGAAATATACGCACCCTCAGTAAGTACCTTTTTCGTCGAGAAAGGAATGATAGTAGCTCTGGAAGAATTGGCTATTTGAAGTGTTTCTTCCTGGTCTGCATTGACAATTAAATATTCTAATTCCGTTTGATTTTTAGTAATATTAGCTTTTGCTTTAATATATTCTTCCTTCGTTCCATGATAATCTAAATGAGCATCATAGATATTTGTGATAATAGCAATCTTTGGATTAAATAGAGTAATCCCCATCAATTGGAAGGATGATAACTCTATTACAATCGTGTTGTCCGCCGTCGCCGTTTGGGCAACCCCCGAAGCAACGGTTCCAATATTCCCAGCGATTAACGGGGCTTTATTTCCTGCGTTTAGCATCTCATACACAAGGGTTGTTGTGGTTGTTTTTCCATTTGTTCCTGTAATGCCAATAAAAGGAGCCTCAGATATTTCATAAGCAAGCTCCACTTCTGTAATAACAGGAATATCCCGTTCAATAGCTCCTTCAATCATTGGATTGTTATAGGGAATACCAGGATTTTTAACGATCAACTCAAAACCCTCATCTAGAAGTTCCACTGGGTGCTCCCCGCAAATTACCTTAATACCTTGTTCAAGCAGCCCCTGAGCTTCGGGATTTTCCGAAAAAGGCTTCCTGTCATTTACGGTGACAAAAGCACCCAGCTTATGAAGAAGTGCTGCAGCAGTAACCCCACTTTTGGCTAAACCCAGCACTAGAATTTTTTTATGACGATACGTTTCAATCTGCTTCAATTACAACCACACCTCGATATAGATTCCTAAAATAGCAAAAATTAAACCAACACTCCAAAACGTTACAACCACGCGCCATTCTGACCATCCGGCTAACTCATAGTGATGGTGCAGCGGACTCATGCGGAAAATCCGTTTGCCAGTGGTTTTAAACGATGCCACTTGTAGAATAACAGACAATGTTTCAATAACAAAAACTCCGCCGATAATAATAAGCAAAATTTCCAGCTTAGTCAAAATGGAAATAGCCGCGATGGCTCCTCCAAGTGCCAGTGAGCCTGTATCCCCCATAAATACTTTCGCAGGATGGGCATTGAACACTAAGAAACCTAATACTGCTCCAACAATGGCCACAGAGAAGATTGCAATTTCCATTTGTGATTGATTCCAAGCAAGTACAGCAAATGCACCAAAGGCAATCGCCGCCGTACCAGATACCAGGCCATCTAATCCATCAGTCAAATTAACCGCATTAGAAAAGCCAACAAGCCAGAAAATAATGAACAAGACGAAAAACCATCCTAGTTCGATGGTGGTATTGGTAAACGGGATACTGATTTCGGTTGAGAAACCACTTTGTCTATATACAAGATAGAAAATAACCGATATGATAATTTGCCCTAATAGCTTTTGCTTTGATGTTAATCCAAGATTTCGCTTCAGGGCCACTTTAATAAAATCATCTAAAAAGCCGAGCAAACCGAACCCAATGGTTACAAGCAGGAGCAAATAGGTTTTAACTGTCGGTTCTGAAAATTTCCCTGTCATTACGATGGTTGTAATAATAATGGAAAATAAAATCATGATTCCGCCCATTGTAGGAGTTCCAGATTTTTTTTGGTGCGATTTAGGACCTTCCTCCCGGATGCTTTGTCCAAATTTCAACCTTCGTAAGAAGGGGATAAAGATAGGAGAAAGTAATACTGATATTAAAAACGCCATTATAATTGTGAAAAATATAACTTGCTCCAACATATTATCCCCTCCTTTCTCCATTATTTTCCTGTTTACTTGAAATGACATTAAGCATTACAGCAATATCATATGTTTGTTTATTTTTTTTAAGAAGTTTTTTCTCAGATATTTTAAAATTCGTGATACTCATGTTTTTGTCGATGTCTCCATTTAATTTTTCAATATAATGTTTCAGAATTTCTGATACCGCGATGTCCAGATGACTTGTATAAAATACTGGAAAATGATTAGGCGTATATGGGGGAAGTGGTTTATTTTTATCCCAGATAACCGCCACGGCCCCGTTTGCAATTGCCTCAGAGAGTTCACCAGACGCCTCACTAAGCGGGATAAATAAGCCTCGGCTTTGCAGTACAGAAGCCTGGTCACATACTGTATGAATCCATATTTCGTCTTTGACGCCTTGCCTATCAAGAAATATTTCCCCTAATTGTTTCACAGATAACAGCATTTTTATCTCTCCTCAATTGCCTTACGGGCAACAAGCCGGTCATCAAAATCATGTACTTCAGTGCCAATTATTTGGTAGGTTTCGTGCCCTTTTCCAGCAATTAAAATGACATCCCCTGCTGATGCATGATTAACTGCATAGGTGATCGCTTCTTTACGGTCTGGTATAACTTGATAGTTCTTTCCTTGAACACCTGCTTCCATCTCATTTAAAATCCCCAGCGGGTCCTCACTTCTCGGATTATCAGACGTAAAAATCGGATCAGTAGCCAGACTACAGGCGATTTGTGCCATAAGCGGGCGCTTTGTCCGGTCCCTATCCCCTCCGCAGCCAACGACAACAAAAATTCTTTTCTTAGCAAATTGCTTTATCGTGTTTAGGACATTCTCTAGACTGTCAGGTGTATGGGCATAGTCAACGATGACAGTAAAGTCCTGTCCCGCTTGTATAAGCTCAAACCGGCCAGCGACTCCTTCCAAACCTTCGAGTGACATAATAATTTCTTCAATTGAAATTCCTGAAACAATGGCGGTCGAAATACTGGCCAAAACGTTATATATACTGAATTTCCCGATAAGTTTTATTTTAATGGGATAGGCTTTACCGCCAACGATAATATCAAACTTTGTGCCAGAAGGAGTCATATCGATATTTTCGGCACGAATGTCAGCTATGGAATCAATACCATAGGTAACCACATGTGCTGATGTAGCCTTTGAAAACATAATAGAGGCTGGATCATCCGCATTTAACACCGCAAATTTGGGACTGCTGTGGTCAAAGGTATTGCCAAGCTGCGCAAATAGAAGGCTTTTTGCATGCCGGTATTCATCCATTGTTTTATGGTAATCAAGATGATCCTGTGTCAAGTTAGTAAAAACAGCAACATCATAATCACAGCCATGGACTCTCCCCAAATCAAGAGCATGTGAAGATACCTCCATCACGGCAGTTTGCACCCCCTCCTCCACCATTTGATGAAATGTTTTTTGGAGGGTTAAGCTTTCTGGTGTTGTATTTTTAGTCTCCAAGACCTTTCCGGCAATTTTGGTATACATCGTGCCTATTAACCCAGTCTTATGTCCGTGGTCAAAAAATACTTTTTCAATCATATGACTGGTGGTGGTTTTCCCATTTGTTCCTGTTATGCCGATTAATTTCAGTTTTTTTGTAGGCTGTCCATAAAACGCATCAGCCAGTACCGCCATTGCTCTTTGCGTATCATTTACGATTACGACCGGAATATCAAGCGGTAATTGCCGTTCGGCTAGAATGGCTGCTGCCCCTTTTTGAACAGCTGATTCAGCAAAATCGTGACCGTCTACTGTATAGCCATTTATACAAATAAATAGGCTTCCAGGGATTACTTTCCGGTTATCATTTTCAATTGACGTAATCTCAGGGTCTGAACCCGAATATGGAGTTAACGGATGTAATGTCTCTAGCAGCTGTGTTAGCTTCATGTTAATCTCAAATCCTCTCATGACCATACATCTAATTTGCAAATCTTTCTTTGTCAGTAACCTGACGAATGTTCATCTTATTTTACATGAAAATAAATATTTTTGCTATTGCTATTGACATATTTGTTGATTTATAAAAAAGACTGGTTCTTTAGCTTCCCTGCTTTAGTCGCCCTTTCCAAAATATAGCCGGATTTTAGAACCTTCCTTTACCTTTGTCCCAGGTGCTGGGGACTGTCTGACCACGATATCTCCATCTCCACTGGCGTCAACCTGCAGATTATAAAGCTGTTCATTCAGTTCAAGTTTTGACATTCCAACAAAATCAGGCAATGTAATTGGTGCCGTTTCAGGCCATTTAATTTTCTTTTCGATTTGATCTTTTCTCGGCTCAACTCCCATAGCACTTAGTCCGTCTTTCATAATATTACCAACTATTGGCGCACTTACGGTCCCCCCGAATGCGGTGACTCCTTTTGGATTGTCCACTGCGACATAAACAACCAACTGCGGATCATCAGCTGGGGCAAATCCGATAAACGATACAATGTAATTGTTCTCTAAATATCGGCCGCCTTGTGCCTTTTGTGCTGTACCCGTTTTTCCACCTACCCGGTAAGAATCGACAAACGCTTTTCCCCCGGTTCCTTGGGCAACAACGCTTTCAAGTGCTTGACGAATTTCTTTGGATGTTTCTTCAGAAACGACTTTTCTTTTTGCAACCGGAGTATTTCTCATCACTACTTCATTTGTGACGGGATCAATCAACTCTTTGGCAATGTAGGGTTTATACAAAGTTCCGCCGTTGACGGCTGCCGAAACAGCTGCCACCTGCTGAATCGGTGTAACTGAAACCCCTTGCCCGAATGCAGTGGTTGCCAATTCAACAGGACCCACCCGGTTTAAATTAAATAAAATCCCCGTACCTTCCCCTTGTAAGTCAATTCCGGTTTTCTGGCCAAATCCGAAGTCTTTAATGTATTGGAACAACTTTTCTTTCCCGACGCGCTGCCCCAACTCCACAAATCCTGGGTTACAAGAGTTTTGTACGACCTCCAAAAACGTCTGGTCACCATGTCCACCTCTTTTCCAGCATTTTAACCGCGCTCCAGCTACTTGGACGGATCCAGAATCATGAAAATGCTCGTCCTCCAAGTCTACTTTCCCTTCCTCCAACGCTGCAGCAAGAGTGATAATTTTAAAGGTAGAACCAGGCTCATAAGTCATCCAAACAGGTAAATTTCGATTATATACCTCCTGGGAAACATTCTGGAAGTTTGCAGGATCAAAAGTAGGCCGGCTCGACATAGCCAATATTTCCCCATTATTGGGATTCATCGCAATCGCAATAATGCCATCGGGATTATATTTTGCTTCGGCAATATCCAATTCTCTTTCAACAATCGTTTGGATTTTGCTATCAATGGTCAACTTTAAATCCAATCCATTTACAGGTCGCTCATAGTCATCGGCCATATCGTTCATTCTTTCCCCTTTGGCATTGGCATAAAATTTAACCGATCCCCGTTCGCCATTTAACTCTTTATCATAATACTTTTCCAACCCCATTAAACCTTGGTTGTCCACTCCGGCAAAACCTAGTACATGGGATAAATAGCTGCCAAAAGGATAATGTCTTTTAGAATCTTCACCGATATAAACCCCATCAAGACCAAGTGCTCGGATTTCCTTAGCCTTTTCATGGGAAATTTTCCGCCCTTCTTTAATTCTGACAATCCTTTCCTTTTGGGTAATCTCTCGGTAAGCCTTTTCCTTTGTGATATTCAAAACTCCCGCCAACTTTTCAGCAGTTGTTGCAGGGTCTTTTATTTGTCTAGGAACAACCCATACTGTGGGGGCACTGACGTTCGTCGCAAGCGGTACTCCATTCCGGTCGACAATTTCTCCCCGTTCAGGTTCAAATGGTATATTTCGGCTCCATGAGTCTTTAGCGCGTTCTGTCAGCATATCTCCGAGGTAAAATTGTACATACCCAAGCCGAACATCGATGATCAAGAAAATAAGTATTCCAACGAAAAGTGCAATCAGTAACCGTTTACGGACAGTAACATTTGAAACACGCATGGCACTTTAGCCTCCTCATACAGTATCGTTTATTTATATGCTTGTACATCAGAGGTTTAGAACGATACGAATGACAAATGGAGTACCCAAAAAAACAAGGCTGACCATACAGGTCAGCCTTGTTTTACCTAATCCTTAACCTTTTCTTCAGTTTCCTCAGTTGTTTTGCTTTCATTTTCGGCCATGGTTTGCTGATTGTTCCACTGTTCTTCAGGTGTCTTTAATTCCACAATTAGGTAATCTCCATCTATTAGTGGCTCTTTTGGTTTAATGCTCTGCTGAACCACATAACCTTTGCCTTTCGAATTTAATTTCAAATTGGAAAGATTAGTTACTTTCATGACATCCCTTAGTGACCAGCCTGTCATATCAGGAGCAGTCAAATCTCCATCCGTCTGTAAGATCACTTTTTCCCCTTCTAAAATAGTGGTTCCAGCCTCAGGCAATTGTTTAGTAACCTTTGTCCCATTTCCAAGTAAAATGACATCATACTCTTGATCCTTCAACTGTTTTTCTGCATCAGCAACGGATTTCCCCGCTAAATCAGGGACTTTATTCACGGATGCTTTTTCAACTTCGGAAGGCTGAATATTTAAATAGTGCAGACTGTTTTGCATAACCGGGTTAAAAATCGCTGATACTGGTATAGCACCTTGTCCTGCTTCTTCTCCTTGCAAGTCAGGCTGCTGGACAGCAACGTAGACTATTAATTTCGGGTCGTCTTTAGGGGCCATTCCCAAAAAGGAGAACATATAACTATTAACCCCTTTTAAATATCCTCCAGGTCCCGGTATGTTTGCTGTACCGGTTTTTCCTGCCACACTATAACCATCTAGTTTATATCTGCCTCCTGTTCCGTTCGGAGAGGTTACAACCGTTTCCAAGTAATCTCGTACTTTAGCTGCCGTTTCTGCAGAAATGGGAGTCCCAACTACTTCTGGAGAAGTCTCCTCAACAGTTTCCTTCGTATCATGATTTACAATACTCTTGATGATATGTGGCTTTAACATCTTACCATCATTCGCAATAGCGGTGGCAGCCTGAATTTGTTGTATTGCTGTTATGGCTGTACCCTGTCCATAAGCAGTTGTAATTTTCTCACTTGGATAGGTATACTGAATTTTCCCCGATGTTTCATTTGGTAATTCAATTCCAGTAGGTTTATCAAAACCAAATTTCGTTAAATACTCTCTGAATCTATCAAATCCTAATTTTTCATTGGCAATCTTAGCAAACGCAACGTTGGAAGAACGCTGCACTCCCTCAAGGTAGGTAATAGAACCCCATCCAGACCCATTATGGTCATGAATTGGTTTATCCTTGTCCGTTACTCGGTAAGAGCCTGATTGATAATATTCATTAGGATTAAAAACATTCTCTTGTACCGCAGCAGCCAAAGTGAAAATTTTCATTGTGGAGCCTGGTTCATAGGAAGTTTCTATGGCCTCATTATGCCAGCTTTGACTAATACCATCTTTTGTTTTTGGATCGAAAGACGGGCGTTGTCCCATTGCCAATATATCACCTGTCTTTGGATCAGCAACAATGGCAATGATTTTCTTCGGTTTATATTCTTTTTCCACTTTGGTCATCGCATCTTCTAAGAAGGTTTGAATCTTTTGGTCGATAGTTAAATATACATCGTCCCCATTTTGCGCTGGCGTCACTTTTTCTTTGCCGTCAGGAAGAATATACCCCCAGAAGTCACTTTCATAGTTAATCTTTCCATTTTTCCCTGTCAATTGATCATTCAGGGATTGTTCGATTCCCATTTTCCCAATTGTTTTATAGTTTCCGTCTTTTTGCTCCACTTTATCGGCATATCCCACTACGTGGGAGGCGAATACGCCATTTGGATAAAATCGCTTCGAATCTCGGATAAAAGTAATCCCCGGCAGTTTTTCCTCTTCAATCTTTGATTTTGTCTCCTGGGTGATATCTCGTCCCGATTTTCCAAACTCGACTTGAAATTTACCTTTTTTCGTTAAAATACCATAGATTTCAGATTCATCCATATCAATGTATTTTGCTAATTCCTTAGCCGTTTTGCTTGGGTCTGTCACGTGTTTTGGATTTTTAGGATCCGTCGTCATCTTCTTATCCAAAATAGCAACCAATTTGTAGGAGGCAGTATCTTCGGCAATTACTTCACCATTTTTGTCATAAATTACCCCTCTTGCAGCCGGCAAAACATCTTTTCGGATATATTTCTGTTCTGCTTTAGCCGCCAGTGGCTGCCCTTTAACTTCCCCTGATATTTGAATTGAAAAATATCTGATGAGTAATACAAAAAAGAGCAGGCCGAATATCACAAATAATATGGCTGCTCCTGCATTCATATAGGGCTGTTTCTTGTTCATTTCTCCTGCACAACCTTGACGTTATTTTCATTTAAGACAAGACCCATGTCTTTTGCTTTTTGGTAGATTCGCTCATAAGTGCTCAATTCGCTTACCTGCACTTCTAAATCCCCATTGACCTTTTGTTGTTCCTTTACCTTGGCTTCCACTGTTTGGATATCTTTATTTAACTCATAGATTTTAGCTTGAGTGGAAATGAGTGTGATTCCTCCAAAACATACCAGACCGGCAAAGGCTACTCCAATAATCTTTTCCCCCGGAGTAAGCCAGGATTTTCTTATTTTGATTTGATGCTGTTTTTCAACTTTCTGTGTAACTTTCTGCTGTTGCAATTCCCTGGCAAGATTACTCATCATTTCCCCTCCATCTTATATTTTACTAATAAAGACCTTGCGGCAGCGCCAATCAGGCGCTCACTTATATTTTCTCTGCAATTCTCAACTTTGCAGAACGGGCACGATTATTGTGTTCCAGTTCCTCTTCCGTAGGAACAATTGGTTTTCGGGTAACTAGTTTTATAATTGGTTTATATTCATCTGGAATCATTGGCAGCCCAGGAGGCAGATTAGCCGCTGCTTCACTAGCGCTTTTAAAAGTAGCTTTGCATATTCTGTCCTCTAGAGAGTGAAAGGTTATGACACTAATTCTCCCGCCTGGTTTCAACAATTGAATCGCTTGATCTAATGATTTTTCAAAAACAGCCAATTCATCATTTACGGCAATTCTTACCGCCTGGAAAATCCGTTTTGCGGGATGTCCGCCTTTCCTTCTCGCAGGTGCTGGTATTGCTTCCTTAATAACATCCACCAGCTGTCCGGTTGTTTCAATCGGTTTCACCTGTCGAAGAGCTTCAATTCTCCTGGCAATTTGTTTGGAGAATTTTTCTTCACCATACCTAAAAAAGATACGAACTAACTGTTCATATGACCACTCGTTAATAACCTCATAAGCAGATAGGGATGCTTCCTTATCCATTCGCATATCCAACGGGGCATCATGATGATAGCTAAAACCTCGTTCAGGGGTATCTAACTGAGGCGAAGATACACCAAGGTCATAAAGAATACCATCCACTTGGGTTATGCCTCTCATGTTAAGCTCCTCTGTTAGATTGAGAAAGTTGCTCTTAATGATGATTAAACGATCTTTGTACTGAGATAGTTTTTCTTTTGCGTGTGCTATAGCTGTTTCGTCCTGATCGAATGCATATAATCGACCTCCGTCACCCAGCTTTGAGAGGATGAGTGAGCTGTGTCCCGCTCCACCTAGGGTGCAATCTACATAAATCCCATCAGGTTTTATGGCTAATCCATCTACGGCTTCCTCTAATAGCACAGTTTTATGTTCAAACATTAACTTACCACCTTTTCCAATCGCAACGAATATCGGGATGCTAATTTTTGTATCGCAGAAAATATATTAACATAATTTAACCATTAAATATCAAAGCCAATCATATTTTCTGCAATTTCTGCAAAGGAATCCTCAGATTGTGAAAAATAGTCTTCCCATATTTGCTTACTCCAGATTTCAATACGATTAGAAACACCTAATACAACACATTCCTTTTCTAGCTTTGCATATTGCATTAGTGGCGCTGGGATATTCACTCTTCCTTGTTTATCAAGTTCACTCTCTGTTGCACCGGAAAAGAAGAATCGGGTAAAGGCACGGGCATCTTTCTTAGTCAGAGGTAAAGCCTTTAACTTCTGTTCAATTTCTTTCCACTCTGATAATGGGTAACCAAACAAACATTGGTCCAGACCCCTGGTTATAACAAAGGTTTCCCCTAAGTTTTCACGGAATTTGGAGGGCACAATAATTCGGCCTTTAATATCAATGCTGTGATGGTACTCACCCATGAACATACCCACTACCCCCACTTTCTATTAAAAATGTACCACATTCCCCCACTTTCCACCACTTATTTTTTATCTATTCGCCCTAAAAATTAGAAAATCCTTTTTTTCAATGAAATTTAATAAAAAGGATTGTTAATTTCAGCTTTAGGTGCTTCGCCTTCCGCTCCAATCAACTGGTCTACAAAGATCAACATTTACTACTTAACGCAGGCAATAAAAAAAGATGACATAATAGTCATCTTCTAGATTTTCACGACTTTATGATAACCGTCAAATTCAAATGGCTGCATCATAAGTTCTTCTATAAAATTTAGTCCGTACTGGTTTAAGTAATAAAACAGATTCCACATTCTTTCCTGAGGACTGCCGTCTGGCCTCAATGCCAAATCTACCCGGGTATACTTATTCAGAATAATATTGTGTCTATGTTTCACCGAATCTTCCAGCTTCGTTTGCATAAAGCTAATTTCTTTCAGTAAATATTTTTGATTCTTGTCTACCAGCCCTAAAAGGCCTTTGTCGATTTCAAGCGTTTTTGCTTCTATACGTTGATATTGGTTTACCAATTGGTCTTTAATGTCTGTAAATATTCCCTCTAAGTCTTTGTCTTTAATCGTATCCAGAAATTCTTCCTTTCCCATCTGAGCGCCACTTTGCAGTACCGTAGACAGGTCCAAATTTAACTCTTTTATGTCGGTTTCAATGGCACGATCTAAAAACGTAATATTTAACCGTGGAACAATAGGCGGCAGTTTTATACAAAAATGTTCAAAAACGAGCTTTAATTCCGCCCAATAGGCAATTTCACCAGGGCCTGCTATAAACGCAAGCGTTGGAAACAGCCACTCCTGCATTAAGGGCCTGGTTACCACATTATTGCTTAGAAATTCGGGTTTTTCCTCAGCTAGCTCCAGCAATTGTTCTTTGGTTAAAGAGATCTTCCCACTTTTCCCCACAAATCGGCTTGATTCATGGTCATATTCTAATAAAATCCGATCACCTTTGGTGTGGTCATAGTAAAATAAATTTGCTGCACGTTCGTTTGCCTCAATGGTTAGTACAAATCCTTTTTCTTCGATTTGCTTTTGCTGATCCAATAATGAGGAAGTGATCTGCTCATGGTCTTTAATCTGTTCCGCAAGAAATTGTTTCTGCAGTTGCCGAAAACTTTTGTCACCGGAGTCTACAAGTAAGAGTCCATAATCCTTAAACAATTCCATAATGATATGCGCAAAAAATTCTACAAAAGTAGTCGACTGATGAATCAGTTTCTTAGCGAAATCAATTAGTTGATTCGTATGGCTGGTTTCACCAAAATTCCCTATTAAATTTTCGACCCACTCCAGACAGACCTCCTTATTTAAAGGAATATCGGAAACCATCTTCTTCTGCAGTACCCTTTCAGGATAGGTCCATTTATCCACTTTTTCCTCTACCGGTACAAATACGTGATTCACTTCCTGAAAGTCGTGATCCTCACCGGCAATCCAGAATACGGGAACGACAGGGACCCCAAGCTGCCTTTCCTTTTGTTCCGCCAATTTAATAATCGAAATTACTTTATGTATTGAGTATAGCGGACCTGTTAATATTCCTGCCTGTTGTCCCCCAATAACGACAACACTATTTTCTGTCTTAAGTTTATCTAAAGACTTCCTGACAGCCATAGAAGATGGCAGCCCATCCATAAATTTTTGAATATAGTCCGCAACTTCTTTCCGAAGGAACGTTCTAGTCTTTAGTTCATCCAAACGCTTGAAATCTTCATTAATATCGTTTGTACGATAATGAAAAAAAGGCATGATTACATCTGATTGTTCAATATATTTCGAAGCAAACCGATTGGCTGCCGGTACCGAGAGATTTAAAATCTCCATTTATGTACTCCCTTTCTACCCAAATTCATTCTTTTAAAGAGTATACCATCTCCTGCCCCATTCAAAAAAAATTTTTGCTTCAAATTTTTCATCACAATGTAAATACAAGTGCACGATACACTATTCCATATAGTGTTAAAGCGATATAGGCAGTAAAAAATAATATAAAATTAAAACGCCAAAAACCCTTTACTACTCTTTTTAAATCAATTTCCTGCTTTATCTTCCAATTCAGTATCACCAAAACCATGGCTGTTACAATCATAACTAGAAAAATTAACCAAGTAAATGAGCGTTGCCAAATAGTCTCCATTAAAAAATAGACGGCAATTATAAATAGAACCGTTGAGTAGTCAAGAGCCTTATGAAACGACTTCCGGGTATTTTTCGTAGCCATTTTAAAAATGAGCAATACTAGAAAGAATCCCAAAAAAGGCATTGCAAATAAGACGGATAATACCATTGAAAGGAGGACACTCATTTACACTCTCCCCCTTCCATCCAATTCTTTTCCTTGAATCATCCAATATAAGGCTTCTAAAATTGGAGCGGGCTTCTTCTTACTAACAGCCTCTTTCTGTAAATAACCAAGAATTGCCTCAACCTCTGTTTTTCGTCCAGCCTCTAAGTCTTTCAACATCGATGATTGGTTATTGGCAGTATTTTGACATATGCTAAGAACTCTCTTTAGTTGTTCATCTCCATTTACTATGTTTAATATAAAACAAACTTCTGAAGTCAATTCTTGAGCAGTTTTCAGATAGTAAGGATTGGTAATCAACTTGCCATTTGTTACTTGAAGGACAGCCGTTAACGGATTGATAACAGCATTTACAATTAATTTATTTACCAGTAACTCTTTATAATTCTCCTGAAAAATAACTGGAAAGTTTTCTGAGACAGCTGATGTAAACTCCAGTAACAGATCTGGCTTTCCTTTAAAAACTGCCACATTTGTTACTCCTTCCCCGTTATGGCAGACTGTATTCATGCTCTCTCTCACTGCCCCATGTTCTACCGTTCCGACAAAAAGATTATAGCCCTGAATCGATTCTAGCTGTTCTAGGTGTCCCATACCATTTTGCAAAAATAACAAATTGCTTAATGGACCAGTAAACATACGGACTTTTTCTATAATTGGCTGAAGTTGATACTGTTTTACTGTTATAATAGTTAGTTGCTCTGTCCCTTCCCAATCGTCAAACGTCTTGGCTTGAGGGGGGAAACAGGTTTGATTACAGCCTTTTTTTACCCATAGCCCATTTTGGTTAATCTCAGCTGCTTGTTCTTGTGTCCTTGTATAAAGGGTTACCTCAAAATCCTTGCTAAGATAGGAGGCAAATAATAGTCCAATGGAACCTGCACCGATAATTCCAACCTTCATTGATAACTCCTTCTTTTAGTTTGTTATCCCTATTTTATCAAAAAAGACTTGCTCCCGTTATAACGATTTTTTGTGGCATGTTAGTTAAACTGAGTGTTTATTTTCATTTCTAAAATAAAAAATTCCCTTATCAGCCATACGATAAGGGAGTATTGTGCTAAACGGGGTATACAGGATGTTTTCTTACACTAAATTGCAACTCTTTCGTTTCATACAAAGCAAAACGCCGAATAAGTATTTCTCGCAATTCCGAAGGAGCTGCTATTTCATCTACGATTAATTCTGAAGCCAGCTTATAGATATCGATGTGCTCTTTATATTCTTTTTGCCTGGCCTGAACATACGCAATTCTTTCTTTAGGGTCAGTTATTTCGTTAATTTTATTTGAGAAGACAGCATTTACGGCTGCTTCCGGACCCATCACCGCTATTTGGGCAGTGGGTAGGGCGATACAACAGTCAGGCTCAAATGCTGGACCCGCCATCGCATAAAGGCCTGCACCATATGCTTTCCGAACAATTACAGAAATTTTCGGGACCGTTGCTGAACTCATGGCAGCAATCAGTTTGGCTCCATGTCGAATAATCCCCGCCCGCTCAACCTTAGTCCCGATCATAAATCCAGGCACATCTGCCAAGAAAAGTAATGGAATATGGAAAGCATCGCAAAGCTGTATAAATTTTGCTGCTTTATCGGAGGAATCGACAAATAGGACCCCGCCTTTTACCTTTGGCTGGTTCGCAATTAATCCGATTGCCCTTCCATTTATCCTTGCCAGACCTGTAATAATTTCTGGGGCAAAAAGTTTTTTGATTTCATAGAAGCTATTTTGATCAACCAGATTGTCAATGCATTCATACATATCAAAAGGTGCATTTTGATTTTCAGGTATAATGGCCTCTAAACTTCTGTTGGCCAGGGCAGCTTTCCCTGCTATTATTCTTGGTTTCTCCTTAAAACTTGGTGGAAAATAACTGATATATTTTTTGGCCGATTCAATCGCTTCTTGTTCACTAAAAGTAAGGACATCCCCGCAGCCACTGACGGAACAATGCATCCTGGCACCGCCCATTTCCTCAAGAGTAACCTTTTCACCGATTACTTTTTCAGCCATGCGAGGTGACCCTAAATACATGGAAGCATTTTTGTCCACCATAATGACGATATCACAGAAGGCTGGTATGTACGCGCCTCCGGCTGCCGAAGGTCCGAACAACAGGCACACTTGCGGAATCATTCCAGAAAGCTTGACTTGGTTATAGAATATCCTTCCAGCTCCGCGCCGGTTTGGAAACATATCTAACTGGTCGGTTATTCTTGCGCCAGCCGAGTCAACCAGGTAAAAAAGGGGAACTTTTAATTTTTCAGCCGTTTCTTGAATTCGAATAATCTTTTCTACCGTTCTTGCCCCCCAAGATCCAGCCTTAATTGTCGAATCATTGGCCATTACACAAATGGTCTGTCCATTTACCTTTCCAATAGCCGTTACTACGCCATCTGCAGGGAGATCGCCGGCAGTAAAGTTAGCAAACTTTCCATCTTCCTCATATTTACCATCATCAAATAATAAAGCGAGACGATCCCGGACAAACAGTTTATTTTGCTCCCTCGCTTTCTCATGGTATTTAGGATGGCCGCCATCTTCAATTATCCTTCTATTTTTGTTTAGTTGGCTAGTTAAAGTCCTATCTTCAGTCAAGGAAGTTCCTCCTTTAAAAATATTAAACTAACACGAGCAATACATCGCCTTCGTTTACAAAATCCCCAATGTTCACCCTCAATTCTTTCACTGTTCCCTCAGTCTCACTTTCAATCGGAATTTCCATTTTCATTGACTCAAGCGTGATTACTTCTTGGCCAGGAGTAATTTGATCCCCGACTGCAACAAGGATATTTAATACAGTACCTGCCATACTTGCAGTAATTTCTTTCATATTTCTTCACTCCTAATTCACTAATTTTTTTGTGAGAAAGTTGGTTGTGTAATTTCCATTTTGAAAGTCATGGTTTGAGAGAATAGATTCAAAAAGCAGCTGATTCGTCTTAATCCCCTCAATTTGAAGCGTTTTAAAGAAATGTCGTGCTCTTGCCAATGCTTTGTTTCGTGTTTCTCCATAAAAAATGCATTTAGCAAGCATCGGGTCATAAAAAGGGGTAACCATTCCGCCTTCCTCATATCCATAATCGATTCGGGCCCCTTCTTGTGCGTTCCAACTAAGTTTCGTAATCTTTCCTGGTGATGGTAAAAACCGAACTGGGTCTTCTGCATATAGCCGAAACTCAATCGCATGCCCAACAGAGATAATTTCTGATTGATGCAGCGGCAGCGGCTGACCTTGGGCAATGAGAATTTGCCACTTTACTAAATCCAGCCCCGTTATCATTTCAGTTACCGGATGTTCAACCTGAAGTCTCGTATTCATTTCCAAAAAATAAAAATTTTCCTGTTCATCCACAATAAATTCAATGGTCCCGGCATTTGAGTAGTTGACCGCCCTTGCTGCTGTTAAGGCTGTCTCAAACATTTTTTGCCTCACCTGTGTCGACAAAAACGGTGAAGGAGACTCTTCAATTACTTTTTGATGTCTTCTCTGGATAGAGCAATCTCTTTCAAATAAATGAAGAACATTGCCCTGACTGTCACCAAAGATTTGCACCTCTATATGTCTGGCATTACCGATATACTTTTCGATAAATACCTCCTCGGACCCAAAGTAGTTCATAGCTCTTGCTTTAGTCGATGAGTAAGATTTAACGAGCGCTTGCTCATTCTCGCATAAGACCATTCCAATGCCCCCACCGCCGCCGCTTGCTTTAAGCATCACCGGGTATCCGATCTCTCCAGCTAATTTACATGCTTCCTCTACTGTCTTTAAGCCCCCATTACTACCAGGAACAACAGGAACACCGGCATTCTCCATCGTTTGACGTGAGGCAATTTTACTTCCCATTAACTCAATGGTTTCCGGCCTTGGTCCTATAAACGTCATTCCTGAGTTAATCACCAGTTTGGCGAAATGGGCATTTTCAGATAAGAATCCATAACCAGGATGAATTGCGTCCACGTTTTCTTGTTTTGCAATCGTGATGATCCTTTCAGCCTGCAAATAGGAACTATGAACCGGTGACTCGCCAACGTAAACAGCCTTATCTGCTTGTTTAACAAATGGCATCTCTTGATCAGCGTCTGAGTAAATGGCGACTGTTTCAATCCCCATATCCTGGCAGGTTCGTATAATCCTCAGGGCAATTTCTCCCCGATTTGCAATTAGAATTCTTTGCATAACATTACCCCTTTCACACCAGCATATTCCTCCCAAATATTATGTTTCTACATCCTGATTATGAACTCCTGCTGCCTTTGTAAACGCTTCCTGTGTTTATTTGAAGAATTTTTCGTTAATTTGTTATATAATGAATTTAGTATTAATGTTAACAATCTAAAAACTACTACTTCCATGTTATTCAGCATTATTTGAATCTATACAGATTTCAACATAATACCAGGAGGATGGCTGATGGGGACAAAGGTGGAGAAACTCAAAGTAAATTTTAAAACTCTTGAAGAGTTTAAAAAATTTAAAGAATATGGACTTCAGGAACTTTCTATGCTTGAAGATCTCGAAGCAAATATCGTGGATAATGATAGTGAGTCACCTTTTTATGGCGTTTATTTTGGGGATAAATTAGTTGGCCGTATGAGCTTATATCAAATTGATGCCAAATTCGACCGCTATTTTTATCCCGCACAAAATTACTTGGAATTATGGAAGCTTGAAGTATTGCCTGAATATCAAGGCAAAGGATTTGGAAAACAGTTAGTTGAATTTGCTAAAAGCTTTGGTCTTCCGATCAAGACGAACCCTAGAATGCAATCACGGGATTTTTGGGAGAAAATGGGGTTTTCTAGTGTTGACTATGACATGGAACGGGACCGCGGCGAAAATCCACTTGTCTGGTACCCTGAAGGTGTTGCAGCACAACAGAGTCAATAAACTCTAGAAAAAGCGCCCGGCATTCATTGATGCCGGGCGTTCTCGTCTATTATGCAGACTAAAAAATCTGCCTATACCTCACTATTTCTAAATGGTAACAATTTTAAATACTATACTACCTGGCTATTTTTCTACTCTTTCAAGGTTACCATTTTTGTCCATCTGAAATTTCACTTTCTTTTGTCGGTCCTCATCCTGCAGCACCACCATTTTTCTTGCCCGTTCCATGATTTCCATTAGTGATCGGTAGTCCTCTTCAATAGCCCTTAAATTTTTGGTCAATCTTTCATTCTCAGCAGCTAAATAGTATGTCTTCTTTTCTAATTCTTTTATTTTTTCAAAGGCCTGTTTTTTCTCATCTTCTGCTTTCACTGTTTCTTCTGCTTTCTTTTGAAGATCATTTAAAAAATGAATTACAGCGGAATAATTAATCGAATCCCCGGCCTGATTGGCGGGCTGACTCTGAACTTCAGTCGGAGTCTCAGCCGTTGTGGAAGTTTGATGAGCGGTGCTTGAAACAGCTTGTTTTTTCAATTCTTTTCGTTGTTTTTTTGCTAGTTCAATTCCAGATTTATATTGTTTCCTGACAAATGAATTCCAACGAAATCCGCAGGCCGCAGCTGTTCTTGAAAGCTGTTTGCCCACTTCCTCAAATGCTTGCAGCTGGGTTCCGCCTTCACGTATATGTCTTAATACTACCTCTGCGAGCAATAAATCCTCGTCTTGTGACCAAGCATCCTGTCGAGTTGGCGACATAAGATATTCCCTCCTAGTAGTGTTTTTATCATACATATGCATCTACTAGAAAAGATAGACTTAAACAAAAGTAGTGTTTTTATCTTTATTTCTTTAAAAAAACTATTTGTTCTAACTGGACAAACAGAAATGGTTTCGCCTCCTTGAATGTCCGTTAAGTCCTATCGATTTTTATTGATAAAAGCAGTAACATAGCTATGATGGGCGTCACTTTCCCAAAGCCATGCACAGTTTTTTACTTCCGCTTCTATTCTGTCGCGCAGGTTGGATTCTGTCCATTTACGCACCCAAATTTTCTTATAGGCCTCCAGCACAGCTTGATCAGTTAAAAGTAGTTTTCCTAAAAAACTTTCGCAGGAAAAAATTGGGCTCCCTTCATATAGTGCATTGAAAAAACCTATATCGTAAAAAAATTCGGCTGTCTGTAGTTCGGCTTCCATTAGAATTTTCATAGCAACAGAATGGGGAAGCTTTTCAGCAAGGATAGAGCCCCCGCCCCAACCGGTTGTAATCGCTTGCTTACCTTGGACAAACCCAGCCTTTATTCCTTTTTTGGCAAGCCGGAAATCGCAGGCACTGGCAAGTTCCATTCCGCCACCTAACACCGTTCCATTGATTAGGGCGATTGTTGGCACAGGCAATGTCATAATAGAGTAAAGAATATCTGCCATCTTAGCCAGCATTGGGTACGCTTCTTCTTTTGTATGCAACAACTGGAAAATAGACAGATCTCCTCCAGAACAAAATGCTTTTTCTCCCTCACCGGTAATAACCAGCGCCTTACTAGCTTCTTTTCCTGCTAGTCTAATCGCTTCCGCTAATCCATGCATTACTTCATAATTAATAGCATTTCTTTTTTCGTTACGTGTGATAGTAAATAATATATAACCCTTCTCTCGTTTTTCAATTTGATAGGACAAGCGCCTCTTCCCCCTTGCTCGAATTTGGATATATGTATATAAAATGACAAAAGCACAAGGGCAAATAAGCTCCTTGTGCTTTTTAAGTCTAGTTGAAATTAGTCGTTAACTACTTCTTTTCCTTTGTATGTTCCGCAAGCTTTACATACACGGTGAGCTAGTTTCATTTCACCACAGTTTGGGCATTCTACCATACCAGGAACATTTAATTTAAAATGAGTACGACGCTTTCTTTTTGCAGTTTTAGAAGTTCTTCTAAAAGGTACAGCCATTTTTCCCACCTCCTTAAAGAATATAAAGAAAGTAATGAAGGCCAGGAAAAAAGGTCCTTCACTTTACTTCTTGAATTTCCGACTATGATTCGGAAGAAGATTTGTCTTCGTCAAAAAACTTTGCAAGTCCTGCTAGTCTGGGATCAATCTTATTGGACTCTGATTCTTCGGAGATAACCTCCCAGTCCTTACCGGATTGTGGTGCAGCATCCTCCGATTCCACATCATCACAAAAGACTTGCATTGGAACCTCGAGTAGTAGGATTTCACGAATAATTGGGGTTATATCAATTACTTCACCCTTAACCCGATGTGTTTCCTCTTCTGATTGAACAACAGAATCTTGCAGGAGGAATGTTTCAGTTGTTTCGACATTAATTGGATATTTTACATCTACTAAAGTACGAGAACAAGGAAGGATTAGATACCCTTCAATTTTAAGGTGAAAGGTGACCTTGCTTGAGTCAATATCTCCATGGCCTGTTATATGCATAGGAGAAACTTCCCGAATGGTTGGATCGTCTTTTTTGATGTCATCAATCCGAACAATTTCATCAATCGGAAATTCCTTGTTTCGGTATTTTTGTAACTGATTTAATGTCCATTTCAAATGAATCACCCCAAGGCAACAAAGGTAATTATAGCCTTCGATAATATTTTTGTCAATGTTTTTTCTTTACACCAATTCGAGAGTGTTTTCTTTAAAAACTAGGTTATTAATTTCTTCCCTAATCAAATGGGTTATAAACCTACACGATACAGCCATTTATAAAAGAAAATTCCTTTTTAGTCTGTCCAACTCAAGACCTATGCAAACATCCTCCTTTCTATCCCATTATGATTGAATATGTATAAAATTTGCTATAATGATTAAAAACAGAAGTTGAATAAGGAGAAAAAAATGAAGGCTGTAGGAGTTATAGTTGAATATAATCCATTCCACAACGGACATGCATATCATTTGCAGGCTTCTAAACAGGCTGCCAATGCTGATATTGTCATTGCTGTCATGAGTGGAAACTTTTTACAAAGGGGAGAACCTGCCTTAGTGTCAAAATGGCAACGTACTAGAATGGCCCTTCTGAATGGGGCTGATTTAGTTTTTGAACTCCCTTATCGTTTTGCTGTACAAAAAGCGGAAACCTTTGCCTGTGGTGCTGTGTCCCTGATAGGTGCAGCAGGCTGTGACTATTTGTGCTTTGGCAGCGAAAGCGGGGACCTCTCCAGCTTCTATCGAACTATTGATTACTTAAATGGTCACCAAGAGCATTTTAATCGTTATATCAAACAGGCAATCAATACAGGGGTTAGTTATCCGAAAGCAGCTTCCCTAGCTTTTCATCAATTAGCTGATTCAGATACATATATTGATTTATCATTGCCCAATAATATCCTAGGATTTCATTATATTAAGGCAATTAGAGAGCAAAACAGCCAGGTCAAGCCGCTGACAATTCCAAGAAAAAATGCCGGATATCATGATATCGACTTTTCTTCTGCCAACATTGCTAGTGCAACTAGTATTCGCAAAGCAATCTTTGAAAATCAATACGACAGTTCTCGAATAAAGCAATATATGCCAACAGCTACCTTGCAGCTCCTAGACGAATATTATGTCAATTATGGGCTGCTTCATCACTGGGAAACCTACTGGCCTTATTTGCAGTATCGCTTAGTCCATTCCAGTCAGCTTGAACTAAATGAAATATATGAAGCTGAAGAGGGCCTCGAAAACCGATTAAAGGCAACAGCATTAGTTTCTGATAGTTTCCAAGAATTTATGCAAAAAATTAAAACCAAGCGGTATACATGGACAAGATTGCAGCGTTTGTGCGTTCATATCTTAACCAACACTAAAAAAGCGGAGGTATGGGGACTGTCGGACACTGCCTCTTATCTTCGCTTACTTGGTATGACCCCTGCTGGAAGAGACTATTTGAACAAGCAGAAAAAACATTTTGATCTGCCGCTAGTTTCAAAGCTCTCCTCTTTTAATGGAAGTGAAATCGAACTTGATATACGAGCAGCCAGAATTTACACACTTGGGGTCTCAACCCGAAAAAAAACGGAACTGTTAAAACAAGAGTTTGAGCAACCGCCGATTTTAGTTTAAAGGTTCGGTAAACTTTGACTGTTGATTTTACTCCAGTCGTTCAGCGAACCCATTTGAGTGCAAGGGAACCACATCGGTGATGAAAGTGCCTGCAGGAGTCGGGCGATTTCTGCTCCAATCCAATCAACAGAGCTAAAACCATCAACATCTCACTGAGCAAATAAAAAAAGCTGAGCAAGTACTCCTTGCATCAGCTTTCTTTCTTACCAGGCATTTTCTCTAAATAGGTAATCGCATCATCAAAAGTATCGATTGGAACAATTTTCATATTTGTTTTAATATCGCGAGCTGTCTTTAATGCCGCCCGATAATTTGAATCCTTTGCTCCTTGTTCGTTGGGGGCAAAGAAGATTTCTGCGCCTGCCTTATCGGCAGCGACAATTTTTTGTTCAATCCCACCAATCGGTCCAACTGTCCCTTCTGAATCAATCGTACCTGTTCCTGCTATTTGATACCCTTTTGTAAAGTCCTTTTTGGTTAACTGATTGTATATCTCCAAACTAAACATTAACCCAGCAGACGGACCACCAATTTCTGCGGTATTAACCTTCACCTCTGGGTCAACATCGATTTCTTTATCATCTACTAGGGAAATGCCGATCCCAGCTCGTTTAGGTTCCTCTTTAAAGGGTTCTATAGACAATTCCTCAGTCTTTTCCTTATCTTTTCTTAAATAGGTTAAATTCACTTTGTCTCCTGCTTGTTTTTTTCCAACATAATCAATAAATTCCTTCGAGGATGTGAACTTAACCCCATCTACTTCAAAGATTCGGTCTCCTGCTTTAAGCTTTCCTGCCGCTGGCATATCTGGGATGACCTGCATCACGTAGATACCTTTATATTTATAATTCACCTCAAGGCCTGCTTTCCGATATGCTGTTTCAATAGCATTCAGTTTAGAGGAATCCATTAAGTGCAATTGTCTAAGATTATACTCCTCCTCTGTTTCATGGGGATTTAAAATTTCCTCGGCTGGGTAAATTTCTTCATAGTCTTTTACTTTGGCTTCTAAATATGAGTAAATGTTTGCCCTTCCCATACGTACGGTCGTTAACATAAAATTTCCTTTTTCTTTATAGCCATTCTCCACTTTAATAATCGGAGCCAACTCTTTGGCCATTCCAGGCTTTGAAATATAATACGGTAAGGAAATGTACATTCCCCCTATTAAAATTAATGCGATTAAAAAAAAGGATCCTATAAACAGTTTTTTACGCAAGCTTTATGTCACCGCTTCCATTCATTAATTACTTTGTTAATTTGGTTTAAATGTTTTTTTGCTTCTTCCTCACCTGTTTTAATGATTTCCTCTATATTTGTAAAGGCTTTGGAACTAAAATTTTCGACAGGCGGCCGGATCATGATATCTGCGGTTATTTCTCTATAATAGACCACTTCTGTTTGCATGATGTCAATGCTTTGCATAATAACATCATAAATAGATGTAATTTCAGCATTTCTTTTCACTCTAGATACATCTACGGCAATGACAATATCTGCCCCCATTTCCTTAGCAACTGATATTGGGACACGATCAGAAACTCCACCATCTACAAGAATCCGTCCCTGGTATTTTTCCGGTACGAATATTCCCGGTATCGATACACTTGCTCTTACAGCTTCAGCTACTGGTCCTTCCTTAAAGACCACCTTTTCTCCTGACAATAAATCGGTTGCCACGATTCCAATCGGAATTGATAAATCTTCAATGTTTTTCCCATGTGTAAACATCCTAATAAAATCCTTCAGTTTCTTTCCAGAAATAAAACCCATTCTAGGAACAGTGAAATCCAAAAAATACTTCCTTTTAAACGCGGTCGAAATTTTATATAAGCGGTCCAAATCAATACCACTACCGTAAAAACTGGCTACTAGCGCACCCATACTGCTGCCGGCTATTAAGTCGATAGGAATTCCTTCATCCTTTAAGACCTTGATTATCCCCAAATGAGCAAACCCGCGTGCACCACCGGAACCAAGTGCTAAACCAATTTTAGGCTGCTCCATCGTTTCTACCTCCTGACGCAGGATTTGATACTTTTTTAAGTTAACTTGGTTCATTCTTATGGTCTAAAATAACGTCCTATGAGTATATTTATGTTATATGAGGACAAGACATCTTGGAAGGAATATCGCTATTTTAACACTCATTATACCTTATTGCATAGATAACCCTCTACAAAGGAGGCCTCTAGTTTGTTTCGGTCAAAACTAAAAACTATCTTTCTAGCTGTCACAGTTACTTTAATGGCCATTTCACTGATTGCTTATCCACAGCAAGCTCTTGACGCTTCGATCCGCGGCCTCAAGATGTGGTGGGAAATCGTCTTCCCATCCTTACTGCCTTTCTTTATTGTTTCCGAATTATTAATCGGTTTTGGGGTTGTTAAATTTATTGGGGTGTTACTGGAGCCGCTGATGAGACCGTTATTTAAAGTCCCAGGGGTGGGTGGATTCGTTTTAGCAATGGGGTGGGCTTCCGGAAATCCTGCAGGGGCAAAATTTTCAGCACGGTTGCGTCAGGAAGGCCAGTTAACACAAATTGAGGCGGAACGGCTTGCTTCCTTTACGAATTCCTCCAATCCCTTATTTATTTTCGGGGCTGTAGCGGTCGGATTCTTCAATAATCCAAAGCTAGGCATCCTTTTGGCCTTGGCTCACTATTTAGGCAATATTGCTGTTGGTTTGATCATGAGGTTTTATGGGAAAGAGACACCTGACGAAAGTAACCGTGGCAACCGGTTTAGTTTTCGGACTGCCCTTTCAGCCCTTCACCAAACGAGAATGAAAGATAACAGGCCGATTGGAAAGCTTCTTGGTGATGCAGTGCAATCCTCGTTCCAAACCCTATTAATGGTTGGGGGATTCATTATATTGTTTTCAGTGATCAATAAATTGCTCTATCACTTACATATAACTGCAGCCCTGGCAAAAATAGTAGAGGTAATATTAAGTGCCTTATCGTTTCCCGATATGCTGAGCATTCCGTTTATATCAGGATTATTTGAAATCACCTTAGGAAGTCAGTTAACCAGCGAAGTCGAAGAGGCCACTTTACTTCAGCAAGCAATTTTGACAAGCTTTATTTTGGCCTTTGGAGGGTTTAGTGTTCAAGCTCAAGTGGGAAGTATACTAGCCCAAACAGACATCCGGTTTAAACCTTTTTTTATTGCAAGAATTTTGCAAGGTATATTTGCTGGACTGTTTACAGTAATTTTCTGGAACCCAGTATATGTAAAATTCAGCAGTCATGAGCAGCCCTCTCAAGCTCTTCCTGTATTTGGAGACGGGAAGCTGACCCAAGATATTTATCATCGACTAGTTGAGATAGGTCCGTTAATAACCATTTTATCATTATGTATTTATGTTCTCTTTTTGTTCATCCAAATCAAGAACCAAAATATGAAAAAGAGCTAGGCTTCATGCCTAGCTCTTTTCAACATCATCCTGAAACTTCAGCCGCAATTCTTTTTCCACAATGGGTGGAACAAGTTCTGTAATCCTTCCATTGTATTTGGCAGCCTCTTTTACAATGCTGGAGCTCAAGAAAGAGTATTGGTTATTAGTCATCATAAAGAACGTTTCAATATCATTATTAAGAAATCGGTTCATAGAAGTAATCTGCATCTCATATTCAAAGTCCGAAACAGCTCGAAGTCCGCGAAGGATCGCAGTTGCATTCACGCTTTTGGCATAATCAACAAGCAAACCGGAAAAGGTATCCACGGAAACGTTTGGAATATCTTTGGTTACTTCTTGAATAAGATGAATCCGCTCCTCAACTGTAAATAATGGATTCTTTGCGGAATTATTTAATAATACAACATAGACTTTTTCAAAAACCTTGGAGCCTCTGCGGATAATATCCAGATGTCCATATGTAATTGGATCGAAACTGCCTGGACAAACGGCTATGCTAGCCAAACTAATTCCCCCTTAATTCCCTTTAGAGTTTAAAAAAATGGTTACTGCTGTAATTCCATATAACTCATGTTTTATTTCTGTAAAGGCTCCCACCATTTTGGGTAATACAACGTCAGTACTATGCTCACAAACAATAACACCACTTGGAGCTAGTATATTCTGCTCGTCCATTTTCTCCATTAATTGAACCAACTGCTGCTTTTTATAAGGCGGATCTAAAAAAACATAATTAAACTGGATATCTCGTTTGATTAAAGCTTTAATGGCTCGATCCGCATCATTACGAAAAACTTCAGATTTTTCCTCAAATCGGCAATTTTTAATATTTTCGTGAATGACCGAAATAGCTTTCGCATCTCGGTCGATGAAAATGAGATGCTCTAAACCTCTGCTGAGGGCTTCTATCCCTAATCCCCCACTGCCTGCAAAAAGGTCTAATCCAATTCCACCATCAAAGTACGGTCCAATCATATTAAAGATTGCTTCTTTTACTTTATCTGTCGTTGGCCTTGTCGTATTACCCGGTACTGCTTTGAGGGGTCTCCCTTTACAAATGCCTGATACCACACGCACGAAGTTATCACCACATTTTTATGTATTCATTTTCTTTATCCATCCTACCATAAGTTTTGAAAAAGTGACAAATATGCCGCTGTCTTTCTTTTTATTTTGGCTCTGTTAAACGATAATGTTGATTTTTTAACTCTGTTGATTGAAGCGGAAGGCGCTCGACTCCTGCGGGAGTACGGGGCTGGGGAGACCCCGCAGGCGCTATGCGCCGAGTTATCATGAAC